>JAVVYP010000007.1:0-61843 GCA_036651015.1 Alistipes sp. | reverse complement strand
TTTAAATTCAATAAGGCAGAAATATACTCTCAACCTTCTCTTGCACGTTTTTTGGATCTCATAGATGCCGGAATCATAATGTATGATATTCGTATAGGGTCGTATAGTTCTGGACGAAATATAGGTAAGGCACACGACCACGGTAGTGGATTTCGAATCAAAGAGAATGATATATGTAAATTATACGGAATTAAAAAACTGGTCGAATAAATATCTGATCTGTAATTGTTAATCACAAGGACGAATCAAATTTTGTTTTTTCATTAACATCAACATCGTTTTAGCTGTTTTTAGCCGATATGACGGGTGAGATTCTGAAAATGGCCGAGAGCGTTGAAATTGATTTGTCCCAACATCCCCAATGAAGAACTTCGGGATCAAGTGCAACGTTTGAGGCACAAAAACAAAACGGATAACTTTTTCAAGTTATCCGTTTTCTGCTTTTGTACCCCCTCCGGGGCTCGAACCCGGGACCCCAACATTAAGAGTGTCGTGCTCTACCAACTGAGCTAAAGAGGCAAATGCGGATGCAAAGGTAGAGATATTTTTTATTTCTCCAAAAAAATCAGCACAAATATTCCGTATTTTATTGATTTAGGTGGTTTGGAAGGCCATTTTGCGGTGACCGCATCTATTGCAACTTCAGCCGATCGCTGTTCCATTCGCCGCCGGCATCGAGGTAGATGAACGGGCGCGAATCGCCGAACTGTTTCATTTTCAGGTAGCTTTCGTAGAGATTGATGCCGTTGGCGGACTTCTCGGCCAGCGTGAAGGCGATCACCGACGGATGAAATTTGGTGGTGTTGTAGCTGTCGGCAGTGCGTTCGAGATAAGCGGCCAGCCAAGCTGGGTTGTTCGACGGATTGCCGCCTATGCGGCGTGAGGTTCCGCTACGTCGGGTGTCGATCAGGGGCGGTGCGATCACGTACAGCCCTTGGAGGTCGCAGAAGTCGTAGAACGTGGGGCGTATGGTGCCCGTTTGAAGTTGCAGCGCATTGTAGCCCTGCTCGCGCAAGGCCGCGATTTGGTTGTCGGAGATCTGAGCCGGAACTTTACGCACACGCAGTGTGACCGGTTGTCGGTTAATCGACAGCTGTCCGTCGTGCAGCGAGACGACACGGAACCCCGGGTGAAGCTCCAGATATTCGACATATCGCCCTTCGTGCTGGGTTCTCACGCGCAGGGTGTAGAGCGTTGGTAACTCGCTACTCCAAAGCAGATTGGAAGGTATGCGAGCCATAAAACGAAGCGTATCTTCGCGTCGCATATCGAGCGTCATATCTTTGTGCCCGGCGGCGGCAGTTTCGCCCGAGGGGGTCAGCAGCTCGTAGTGAATGCGTGAGGTGCGTGGGTTGAGGGCGTTGCTCTGAATCACCAACGCCACTTCGGCCATCGCAGAGCCGTCGTCGCTGCCGTCGTGCTTGTCTTTGTCTTCGCCCTCGCCGTACCACGTTTTGGTCAGCACATCGCGCACGCGCAAGGTCGGCTGGCTCAGCAGCCACGCACTGCCGATGGAGGGGGTCGGCGCCTCTTTCCAGCTTTCGAGCGGCGCTACACGCGAGGGGGTGCTGAGTACGATTTCGAGGGTGTTACGTCCCTCTTTGGCCACGCGCGTGATGTTGAAGTCGGTGGGCGTATTGCCATTGGCGTTGTAGGCTACCGCCTTGCCGTTGATGCGAACTTCGTAATCTGCCGATGCCGAATCGAGGTGCAGCAGCACTTGGCGGTTCGCCCAAGCGAAGGGGACGGTGAAGGCTGTGGTGAAGGTGTTGGCGGTGGATGTCCACGCGGTCAGGCGCGATAAATAGCGGTTGTTGGTGCTGTCGGCCGCCATAGCCTCCTGCTCGGTGGGGTAGGCGATCAATGCGCCGCGAGATGCTTCGCGTCCATAGGAGGGCGTATATTCCTGCGCAGCGGCTCCGCAGAGCGAAAAAAGCGTCAGGATTGAAAAGATAGTCCGCATAAGTTCGTATATTTGTTGAAGCAAAGATACTTCTTTTTTTTAATCCTATGACCTCTCCACTTCCCAAACTCAATTTTCCGGCCATTCACCTGCGCGCCCGTCATCACAACGAAGAGGTCGAAGTGTGGGACAATTTGCGCGGTATCTACCTCACACTCACGCCTGAAGAGTGGGTGCGGCAGCATCTGATCGCCTACCTGATTGCGGCGTGTGGGGTGCCGTCGAAGCGCATTGTGCAGGAGTATGCTGTGGCGGTCAATGGTCAGCCGCAGCGCGCCGATGTGGTGGTGGTGGGCGATCGTGCCGAGCCGTTGCTGCTGGCCGAATGCAAGGCGCCTGAGGTTGCCATCGGTGAGTCGACGCTGGCGCAAGCGGTGCGTTACAATTCGGTGTTGTGTGCTCGCTACCTTGTGCTCACCAATGGTCTAAAACATTATTGCTATGAGTATTGCGACGGGCGCTATGCTCCTCTGAAAGGCTTTCCCAACTTCACGGCCGGGACTGCGCTATAAATTATTGAATTTCTTGTCGATGTAACGCTGAAAGGTCTCCTTGTAGTTCTCGCCGATGGGTATGTACTCCGTGTCGCTGAGGTACATACGGCCTTTGATGTAGGCTTTGATGTAGCTCAAATTGACGATGTAGGAGCGATGTACGCGCAGAAATTGGTCGGACGGCAGTGCTGTTTCCATATTTTTGAGCCGAAAGAGCGTGGTGATCGCGGTGCCGTTGGCGAGGTGCATACGGACATATTCGCCCTCGCTTTCGAGGTAGATGATGTCGCTGATTTTGATGAGCGACACCTTGTAATCGGCCTTCACCGAGATGTATTCGCGGTCTTTGGGCAACGCTTCCGATTCGGTGCTTGGGCGCTGATTGTGACGCAGTTCGTAGAGCGAGTTGGCCTTCGATACGGAGCGGTTGAAGTCGGCAAAACTGAAGGGCTTGAGCAGATAATCCACCGCGTCGAGTTTGAATCCTTCGATGGCATATTCGGAGTAGGCCGTGGTGAAGATGATCATCGTCTTGTCGATCAGCGAACGCACAAAATCCACCCCGTTCAAATCGGGCATATTGATGTCAACAAATATCAGGTCAACACTTTGCGTGGCCAGTGCTTGCTGTGCCTCAATGGCATTGTTGTAGGTGGCGACGAGGTTCAAACACGAGATTTTCGAGATGTAATTGGTCAGTTGGCGCAGAGCCAGCGGCTCGTCGTCGATAGCGATACATTTAAGCATTGAGCGTGGGAATTACGAGTTTTACGGTATAGGTTGTCTGTTCTTCGTGGATGTCGAGCGTGTAATTTTCGGCGCCGTAGATCAGCGACAAACGTTTGCCGACGTTTTCCAAACCGATGCCGGCCGGCTGCCGATCGCCTTGAATTATCTTGCAGCTGTTGCTGATGGTGCTGGTGACGGTGTGATCGGCGTATTCGATTTTGAGGTGGATGAACGAGGCGTGGCTGGAGCTGACGCCGTGCTTGAAGGCGTTTTCGACAAAGACGATCAGCAGCAGCGGCGGAATGGAGATTTGTTCGGGCAGGTTTTGCGGATACTCCACCCGAATGTCCACATCGTTGGTGTAGCGAATGCGCATTAGCTCGATGTAGTTTTTGAGAAATTGGATGTCTTTGTTGAGCGAAATAATCTCACGCCCCGATTCGTAGAGCACGTAGCGCATCATCTTCGAGAGTTCGATGATGGCATCCTTGGCGTATTCGGTGTCGATGTCGATCAGCGCGTGGATGTTGTTGAGCGTGTTCATAAAAAAATGTGGGTTGATCTGATAGGTCAGATAATCCATTTCGGCTTGCAAGTTCTGCCGCTCAAGCTCCTCCATTTTCTGCTCATCGCGTATCGACTGATACATTAGCTTGATACCGGTGTTGGCACCTGTCATAAAAAAGCCCAAGATCACATTCCAATACATCTCCAGATCGGTGAATGAGGCCTTGTGACTCTCGATGGGGGTCTTGTCGATGGGTGACGAGAGCCAGTTGCCGGCCAGATGAGCTTCGTAAAAGTCCACAAACCAAAAGACCCCGATGATGAGTATGATGTTGGATGCCAGATATTTCCAATAGTGGTGCTTGATCATCAACCGCGGCGCGATGATGCTGTTGTGGATGAGGAAGATGATCAGATAGGGCGCAATTTTTCGCCAAGCAATCAGCACGTTTTCGAAACTCACGTGCATCTCCGACATCATTTGCGAGTTGAGCACCGGCACCAAAATGATGGCCGCCCAAACCATAAAATAGAGCAGATTCTCGCCGATGGTTTGTTTTTTTGTGATTTTCATACCGTCAATGTGCGTTTTTTCACCTTCAGCGAATCTGCTTGTGAGGTTTGCACCGTGCTTATTTGTTGAGTAACGAAGGGTTGTATAGGTAGCGTTTGATGCTGCGCTTGGGCGTTTTTTCGAACTCGGTGGGGTAGAGTATAACCTCCGACACACGTTCGAAAGTCGCCAGCAATGTGTTTAGTTCCACCAAATTGTCCTCCATAATTTTCGGCAGGTCATTTTTGTCGATTCCCTCGGCCTCGGCCTGCTCGTAGTCGGGCACTACCAACGCTTTGAGTTTGCCCTCGCCGGCGTCGAGTATCAGCGACTCGAGCACCATATACATATTGTTGAGTTTGTCCTCGATCTGCTCGGGATAGATATTCTGACCACTACCCGACAGGATCATCGTCTTCGAGCGGCCGCGTATGTAGAGCGTGCCGTCGGGATCCATCGTCCCCATATCGCCCGTGTGCAACCAGCCTTCGCTGTCGAGAACCTTCTGGGTGTCCTTGTCGTTTTTGTAGTAGCCCTGCATCACGTTTTCACCGCGAACAAGTATCTCACCGGCGATCTGCTCGGGATCCGATGAGTCGATTTTGACCTCCAACAGTCCGTGGATATAGCGACCGCAGGAGCCGGCTTTGAATTCATTGTCGGGCGAAAAACTGATCAATGGGGCGCATTCGGTCATACCATAGCCGATGGTGAGCGGAAATTTGATCTTCATCAGGAAGGCTTCGGTCTCTTGGTTCATCGGAGCACCGCCCACAGCGAAGATGCTGACGTTGCCGCCGAAAGCGTCCATCAGCTTTTTGCGGATGACCGTATGGATGGCCGTATTGAGCAGCGGAATCTTCATCGCGATACTCATCGGTCCCTTTTCGAGCAACGGAAGTACCTGCTTGCGATAGACTTTTTCGAGAATCATCGGCACGCAGCAGATCACCGTAGGCTGGACGACGGCCATCGCTTCGAGCAAAATTTTGGGCGACGGAATCCGTCCCAGCAGCGTGACGTGTCCACCGATGGCCAGTGGCGTCAGAAAGTCAAATGCGCAACCATAGGCGTGTGCCAACGGCAAAAACGACAGTGAGCGCCCACCCTTTTGAAAATAGCATACGCCAGTCTGTGAGTTGGCTACCGTGCTGGCAAACAACACATTACCCGTAAGGTTGTTGACCGAGAGCATTACCCCTTTGGAGTAACCCGTCGTGCCCGACGTGTAGTTGAGCAGGGCCATCTGATCATTGGGCACGTCGGCATATTTTATGTCGTTGGTGCTGAATCCGCGCGGATATTTTGACCGGTAATATTTGAGGATGTCGGTCTGGAATTTGGTGATCGACTTGCCGTCTTTTTCGTAGATGACGTGGAAGTCGGTGAGCGAAAATACAGCCTCTACGCGGTTGATCTGATCCTCCTCGATGACGTCCCAAAAGTTGTCGCCCAAGAACAGCAGACGGCTCTCGGAGTGGTTGACGATGTGGATCACATCGGCCGGCGCAAAGTCTTGCAGGATTGGAACGATGACCGCGCCGTAGGTGATTGTGGCGACATAGGTGATGCACCAACGGGGATTGTTGCGGCCGATGAGTGCGATTTTGTCGCCCTTTTTGACGCCGATTTTCTTGAAAAGCAGGTGCAGTTTGGCGATCTCCTTGGCCATTTCGTAATACGAAAAATTCTCCTCCTTGAAGTAGTCGCTCAAGGCTGGCAACTCGCGATTTTCGCGAAAACTATTTTCGTATATTTTGATCAGGTTTTCCTGTAACATAGCTTTTTACTCTTTTTTCTCTTGCGGTGGTTGTTGATCGACGTTGGGGTGTATGTGGTGAGGTTTCCAGATGTAGAGTTTGGATTCGGTGCCCGATTTGAGGCGTTCGATATTTTTGCGATGGGTGAAGATCAGCAACACGGCAATGACGAACGAAAAGACCACAAACGGCACCGATTGGTTGACTTTGGGTGAGATGAGCGTGAAGAGCGGAAAGCAGCAACCGGCCACCATCGAGGCCAACGACACGAAGTGCGAGATCATCAGCACCACAAACCAAACGCCGAAGCAGAGCAGCGCCACGGGTGGATAGATGCCCGTCACGGCGCCGACCAACGTGGCCACCCCCTTGCCGCCGCGGAATCCGGCGAAGATCGGGAAGATGTGTCCCAAGACGGCAGCAAAAACGGCAATGATTTTGATATTGATCAACCACATATCGTTGATGTTGCTGTCGTATTTGAGCATTTCGATGATGGTTACAGCGACGAAACCCTTCAGAAAATCAAGCCCAAAAACAGGTAGTGCAGCGCGTTTGCCCAACACGCGCAGCATATTGGTCGTACCGGCATTTTTGCTACCGTGTTCGCGAATGTCTACGCCGTAATATTTTTTGCCGATCCACACGGCGCTCGGAATCGAGCCCAGCAGGTAGGCGATGATAATCATCGTCGTAGCTGTATAATAGGTTAAAATCATAGTCTCAAGCTAAAGAGTTTGTTTATGCAAATATAGTTAAAAATTCCAAATTCCGGTGCCGCCCACAAAAAATCCTTTGTGCGGTGTGTGTAATTCCGGGGATTGTCGTATCTTTGTGAGAGATGAAACAGTTTCGTAGATAATCAATAACGTATGAATGCAAAGGCATTGCTTGAACCGATGGGTTCGTGGGCGTGGTGGCGCTCGTGGTTTCTGATCTTTTTCGGTTGCTCGGTGATGGGCGCCGGATTTGTGCTGTTTATCAACCCCTATAACTTTGTGCCGGGTGGTGTCTACGGTATGGGTATCGTGCTCCACAACATTTTCCCCTCCATTCAGGTCGGTACGTTCGGTTATATGTTCGACGTGCCGCTGATGCTCACGGCGTTGTTTGTCTTTGGAGGACAGTTCGGTACGCGAACCGTTTTGGCGGCTCTCTTTACCCCGGGCTTCATGAATATTTTGACCCAATTGGTCTATCCCGATGCGGCTGCGGTGCATAGTCTCGATCCGGCATTGCTGTTGGGCGGACGACTGGATCTCTCCCACGATCTGCTGCTTACGTGCGTCATTGGTGCGGTGGTGGTGGGTATCGGTCAGGGGCTGGTGGTGCGCAACCAAGCGACCACGGGCGGCACGGACATCGTGGCGATGCTGTTGCAGAAGTATTTCGGCATCAAATTTTCATCGGGCATTCTGCTGGCCGACGGTTTTGTCGTTATGTCGGGTTTGGTGGTCATCGGCTTTGGTTTGGGACTGGGCGAGGCGGCTCATAACGGCTGGATGCTGACGCTCTATTCGCTCATCACCATCTACATTTCGTCGCGCGTGGTGGCCTACCTGCTCGACGGCGCCTCCTACGATAAACTGCTGTTTATCATCAGCGACCACCACCAAGAACTCAAGCGCTTCATCATTGAAGACCTCGATCGCAGTGCCACCTACCTCAAGGCAAAAGGAATGTATACCGATGCCGCGAAAGATATGATTTTTCTGGTCATCAGCCGCAAGGAGGTGCACCAAGTACAACATAAAATCCGAGAAATTGATCCTGCGGCATTTGTCGTGGTGACCGATGCCTACGACACCTATGGCGAGGGTTTCAAAGCCTTCCCCGACAAGGATGTCATTCAGGCCGAATAAACCAATAAGAAACAGTGAATTTCAAGTTAGATACCAATACATTACGCCCGTTGGAGGGCGCTGGACGCAAACTTTTTGTCGAAACTTACGGCTGCCAAATGAATGTCGGCGACACCGAGATCGTGGTGTCGATTATGCAGCAGGCCGGTTACACCTATACCGAGCAGATCACCGAGGCCGACGTGATTCTGATCAACACCTGCTCGATCCGCGAAAATGCCGAGCAGCGCATCTGGGGACGTCTGGCCGATATGATGCGTTACCGCCGCGCGCACCGCGGATTGGTGATCGGCGTGATCGGCTGTATGGCCGAACGTCTGCGCGAAAAACTCGCCGAGGGGCGTCAGGGAGCCGATGTTGTCGCAGGTCCCGATGCTTACCGCGACCTGCCGCGCTTGGTGCGTGAGGCCGAAGGGGGGCTGAAAGGCATCAACGTGCAACTCTCGACCGAGGAGACCTATGCCGATCTGTCGCCTGTGCGTCTCGATCACAACGGCGTGAGTGGTTTCGTGTCGATTATGCGCGGATGCAACAATTTCTGCTCCTACTGCGTGGTGCCTTACACGCGCGGACGGGAGCGCAGTCGCGATCCGCAAACCATTGTAGCCGAGGCCGAGAGCCTCTTTGCCAACGGTTACCGCGAGGTGACGCTGCTGGGACAGAACGTCAATTCGTACCGTGCCGGGGAGGTCGATTTCCCCGAATTGTTGCTGCGTGTGGCGCAGATTTCGCCGCTGCTGCGCGTGCGTTTTGCCACCTCGCACCCCAAAGACATCAGTGACCGCCTGCTCGAAACGATCGCCTCGATGCCCAACATCTGCCGCTCGATCCACCTGCCGGCGCAGTCGGGGGCAACGACGATGCTCGAGCGGATGAACCGCAAATATACGCGCGAATGGTACTTGGATCGTGTGGCCGCCATCCACCGCCTGCTGCCCGAAGCGACCATCACCACCGACCTGATTGCCGGTTTTTCGGGCGAGACGGCCGAGGAGCACGCGGCAACGCTGTCGCTGATGCGCGAAGTGGGCTATCCGTTTGCCTATATGTTCAAGTATTCGGAGCGCCCGGGCACCTTTGCCGCGCGCAACCTGCCCGACGATGTGCCCGAAGAGGTCAAGTCGGCGCGACTGGCCGAGATCATCGCCTTGCAGGCCGAGTTGAGCCACGCGAGCAACCTGCGCGATGTGGGGCGCGATTTCGAAGTGCTCGTCGAACGCGAGTCGCGTCGCGATGTGAAGCAGCTTTCGGGTCGTTCGTCCCAAAATAAAGTCGTGGTTTTCGACTGCGGAGACCACGCCGTTGGCGACTACGTGCGCGTGCATATTACCAGTTGTACACCGGCCACGTTGCTGGGTGAAGAGATAAAAGAATAATTACCATAAAAGTTTTTACGATGCAATTTGACGAACTTGAGTTGGAGGATGAGGTCCTCGACGGACTCGAAGCAATGAATTTTCACGAAATGACTCCCGTTCAGGAGCACACCATACCGGTTATTCTCGAAGGCCGCGACATCATCGGCTGTGCCCAAACGGGTACGGGCAAGACGGCGGCCTACACCTTGCCGCTGCTCAATCGGCTGCTCATCGAGGGCAACCCCGACAACGTGGTCAAGGCGATGATCATCGTCCCCACGCGCGAATTGGCGCAGCAGATCGACCAGCAATTTCAAGGCTTCTCCTATTTTCTTCCGGTCTCGACCACTGTGGTTTATGGCGGCGGCGACGGCAAGGGTTGGGACGTGCAGAAGCGCGGTATGCTGATGGGTTCCGACGTGGTGATTGCCACCCCCGGGCGGATGATCTCCCACCTGCAAAACAGCGGTATAGACCTTTCGCACGCCGAATATCTGATCCTCGATGAGGCCGATCGAATGCTCGATATGGGTTTCAGCGAGGACATCATGAAGATTGTCTCCTATATGCCCAAGACGCGGCAGACGATTATGTTCTCGGCCACGTTGCCCCCGAAAATCCGCGAAATGGCCAAGGGGATTCTCAACAATCCGGTGGAGGTCAACATCGCCATCTCCAAACCCAATGCGGCCATCGACCAGTCGGCCTATGTCTGCTACGAGAATCAGAAATTGGGCATTATCCGCGAAATGTTCGCAGTGCCAACCGAGTCGAAAACCATCATTTTTTCGTCGTCGAAGCTCAAAGTCAAGGAGTTGGCGCATACACTCAAGCGGATGAAATTGGACGTGGCGGCGATGCACTCCGATCTCGAGCAGGCCGAACGCGAGGAGGTAATGCTCAACTTCAAGAACAACAAAATCAACATTTTGGTGGCTACCGACATTGTGGCGCGCGGCATCGACATCGAGGATATTGGTCTGATTATCAACTACGACGTGCCTCACGATCCGGAGGATTACATCCACCGCATTGGCCGCACGGCTCGTGCCGCGGCAACTGGCGCGGCGGTGACGTTCGTCTGCGAAGATGAGCAGGGCAAATTCCACGCCATCGAGAAGTTCATCGAACGCGAAGTGCGTAAGGTTGCGCTGCCTGAAAGCGTCGGCGAGGGCCCGAAATACAACCCTGCTGCCAATGCTGGTCGCAGTGGTTTTGGACGGGGCGGAGGTCGCGGAGGTTCGGGACGAGGCGGTTCAGGACGTGGCGGTTCGGGTCGCAGCGGAGGTTCTGGTCGTGGCGGTTCTGGACGCGGAGGCTCGGGTCAGGGTGGCCGTGATGATCGTGATCGCAGTATTTATGCGCAAGGGACATCGGGTGTCGCTTCTGCCGACAACAACCACGCTTCGGGACGAGGCGAAGGTAATCGCGGCACACGTGATCGACGGAAAAACAATTAAAATATTGAAGGGCAATGCACTGTATGAAAGTGTGTTGCCCTTTTCGTTTTGCACTCTTTGCTCTCGAGTGCGCCGGTAGTTGATTGGCATTTTCGGGTGAGATAACTACTCCTCCCCTCCGTGTTTTAACCCAAAATGGAATAGCTTTTCAATTCGCGGTTGAGGGTTTTTTCGTGGCCAGCAACGTGGTGATCGACCAAAGCGTGGAAGCGCGGCGAATGGTTGTGGTGCGCCGTGTGACAAAGTTCGTGGATGATGACGTAATCGCGCAGATGCTCGGGCAAGGTCATCAGAAAAAGGCTCAGCGAAATGTGATTGCAGCCTGAGCAACTGCCCCATTTGGTACGCGAGGCACGAATGGTTAACTTGCTGCATTTGAGACCAGTAATCTCCATCAAACGCTCGGTGCGAAGCGGCAAATCCACTTTGGCCGCGTGCCGCAACTCCTCCAAGCGCGCTTTTGCCTCGGCTGGCGGCAGTGTTGGCAGCACCTGTTTGCGAGCTGCCAAACGCACCCGAGCCTGCTCGATCCACGTGATTTTCTGTGCTAAAAATTCTAACGCTTGTTTTTGCGATACGCCATAAGGATACGACATCCGCACTGCGCCGGTGCTGCGCACGCTGATGGCAATGCGACGAGCGCGAAGCGTTTGAGAGAGGGTAATCTCGCCCAGTTGGGGATGTGTAACTGTGCTGATCATCGCGTCATTACCACATCAATCGTCGCATCGGTGAGCCGCAATACAGAATCGCGTCGCTCGATGCGCAGGTCTGAAAAGAGGATCAGCATTTGATCGTCGGAGTAGGTAAGCAGCTCTTTGTTAGCATCTTGAAGTGTTGCGAAGGTTGCGTCGTTGGCGGCTCCAATCCGCTGTAACTGTCTTTCTAACAGTGCGGAAGCTGCCACAACAAAAGGCGGCTGTGCGTTGGCGAAGTCGATGCGGAGTGTGTCGTTCTTGAAACTGTAATACGGATTGTTGTTTTCGGACCAAGTATAAAGGTTGGTATAGAGCGTGTTATATCCGCTTACCCCTTTCGTTGCGCGTCCACCTAAGCGTGAAATTGACCGCACTTGTTCGTTCACCCTCGTGTTCGACGACAGTAATTTCAGCGTTTTTCGATCCACACCGAAGTTGGCGAAGGCTGCGCTATCGTGTTGTGCAAGGTAGGTAAGTGACTCATAAAGACGGAGATATGCTGTCTGTTGCGCGGTGTCGGCCGCGATCAATTCAAGGTGCACAGCTCCATCCGTTGTGCGTAAATTCAACTGTTTTGCCGCCTGCTCAGCCCGATGCACTTGTGAGCGAATGGCGATCTGTTCGGGCTGTAACACAGGCAGATAAGCCAAGGCTGCAAAGCTCACAAATCCGGCAGCGCACAGATAGAGGTAGCGCCCCGTTCGTTGCGAAAAAAACAGCAGTACGCACAGCGTCATCAAGCCGCCGCACACAACCAAAAAAACACGCATTGGCGTGAAACCGTACTCCCCAATGCGGTGGATAACCCCGATCCAAAACAGCACCTGCAAAGGCAGCGCAATCAAACTGAAATGATTGAAAAACCAGTTGTAGAGGCGTTTACGCAGCAGAAATTGCAACGCGCGTACGCCGATTGCCAGCAACGTAAACCAAAAAACCAAGTAGGCGATGCCACCTTGCGGCAACGACAATTTAATGCTGATTTGAATTACATATAGGTAGAGAATTGCCGTGTAGATCAGCAGCGCCGGCGTTACAATATAGTTCAACAGAACATCAATAATCCGACTCCCCGAGACCCTCATCCCCAACCGACCGTCGATCATAACAAGCAGTAAGAGAGGTACAACGAACGTCTCTGCGAGGATGACTGCATCGAGTGCCGTGTGTTCGATCCACGTTCCCGAAAGACCGAAAATATAGGTTGTAGAGTAGAGAATGGCGCAAAAAAGTCCGAGCGTGACGTTGGCAAAGAACACGGCAAGTGCCCCCGATCGCAACCAAACGATGACATCACAGACAAATTGATCGTTCTCCACTGCGCGTCTGCACATTAGCAGCGACAGTGGCAGTAGTGTCCCGAAGGTGATGATCGACGACAGGCTGCCCATCCACGCATCCAATCCGCTCCAAAACAGCGACAAGGGCACAAGAGGCAACCAGCAGAGCCAATAGATTCGCCGCCACGCTCCCTGTCCGCACTGGTTGATCACCAGCGCCAACACCGCAAACAACGGTACCAGCGCGAGTTTTGGCAGGGATGAAGTCCAGCTGAGTTCGTGGGTGAGTAGGCAACCGACGCAGCCATAGAGCGTTAGCGACAACTCTACCGGATAACGCTGCAACACGCGTAGCAGCTCTTTTCCGACAAGCGAGAGGTAACTCTTCAACCGGGCGTTCATATTTCGACTATTTTTCGATGCGCTGGCGGACGACTTCAAAGAGCATTATGGCCGCTGCCGCCGAGACGTTGAGCGAGGCAATATGTCCGATGAGCGGAATGGCCAACTCCTCGTCGCAAAGTTTGAGCACCTCCTTGGAGATGCCGACATCCTCAGCGCCCATAATCAAGACCGTGGGTTTTTTGAAATCGGCGTCGTAGAGCACTTTGCTGCTCTTCTCTGTTGCACCGACGATCTGGAATCCCTCTAATTGTAACTGTTTGATTGTGTTGCGTATGGATCCCACGCGGCAAACGGGAATCGCATTGAGCGCTCCGGCCGACGCCTTGATGGCATCGCCGTTGACCGGCGCCGAATTTTTGAGTGAGGTGATCAATCCGTGCACGCCGGCGCACTCCGCCGAACGGGCAATGCCGCCGAAGTTACGCACATCGGTCACGCCGTCGAAGACCACGATGAGCGGCGTTTCGTCGTCGGGCACGCGCTCCAAAATATCTTCGACCGAGACATATTCGACGGTCGAAACCTGCGCCACAACACCTTGGTGGTTGGCACGCGTCAGGCGATTGAGTTTCTCGACAGGAACCTCCTGAACGTGAAGGTGATGACGCATACAAAGATCGCGCAATTCGGTCATCAATTGTCCCTCGGCGCCCTTGCGCAGATAGAGTTTGTCAATCTGTTTCCCGGCTTCGATCGCCTCGGCAACGGGACGTATTCCAAAAATAATGTTTTCCATAGTTTGTTCGTTTTGAGCAAAACCGCTTCTTATTCTTCGGTGAGTTCCAATTCGTAGGAGAGTTTCTCCCATTCGTGCATCTGGCGGTCGTAATCGGCCTTCAGTGCATTGTATTGCTTGTAATCGGTTTCGTTGTAGTCGGAGGCGACGGCAAATTTGGCATCGTAGGCCGCAATCTGCTGCTCGATACTGGCCAATTCGGCTTCGACGGACTCGACTGCGCGGCGGATTTTGCGTACCTGCTTCTCCTGCTCTTTTTTCAGTTCGTAGCTGCCTTTGCCCGACACATCTGCCACAGCAGCAGGTTGTTCGGGCTTAGGTTCGACGACAGCAGGCGCCGCCACGACCGGCGCCACAGTCGGCTGTACGATCTTGGCCGGTTTGGTGGGTTGAATGGTCGGCGCCGCTTTGGGTGTTCTGGGTGCTTTGATCGCTTTCACCGGAACATCTTTGCGTTCAATCTCTTGCAGCGACTCCAATTTGCGTTTTTCAAGAAAATAGTAGATGCCGCCAAGGTATTCGCGCACACCGCCGTCGCGGAACTCGTAGACCTTCTGCACCATTCCGTCCAAAAATTCGCGGTCGTGGGAGACGATCACCACCGTGCCGTCGTACTTCATAATGGCACTTTTGAGAATGTCTTTCGAACGCATATCCATATGGTTGGTCGGCTCATCCAGCACCAGTAAATTGCGCGGTTCGAGCATCATACGCGCCATTGACAGCCGCGCGCGTTCACCGCCCGACAAGACTTTGACCTTTTTGTCGATGTCCTCGCCGCGAAACAGGAAGGCCGCGAGGATGTCGCGCAGACGCGTACGAATATCGCCCACAGCCACCCGGTCGAGCGTATCGAAGACCGTAAATTCGCCGTCCATCATATCGTCTTGATTCTGTGCGTAGTAGCCGATGTTGACGTTGGCGCCCACGCGAATAGACCCTTCGGTGGGCGTGAGTTGCCCGACCAACATTCGCGCCAGCGTCGTTTTACCCTCGCCATTTCGTCCGACAAGGGCGATTTTGTCGCCTTTCTCGATGATGAAATTCGCACCGCTAAAAATATGTTTCTGTCCAAACGACATACCAACCTCGTTGATCTCGGCCACAATTTGCCCCGAGCGTGGTGCTGGTGGAAATTTGATGTTGAGCGACGAGAGATCCTCCTCTTCGACCTCCAGTCGATCGAGTTTGTCGAGCTGCTTGATGCGCGACTGCACCTGATTTGATTTGGTGGGTTTGTAACGGAATTTTTCGATGAACTCCTCGGTCTTCTCGATCAACTTTTGCTGATTTTCGTAGGCCGCCATCTGCTGCGTACGGCGTTCGGCGCGCAGCACCAAATATTTCGTGTAGGGAACTTTGTAGTCGGTGATCTTGCCCAGCGAGAGTTCGACCGTCCGCGTGGTGACGTTGTCCAAAAATACGCGGTCGTGGGAGATCAGCAGCACGGCGCCGTTGTAGTTACGCAGGTAATCCTCCAACCACTGGATCGACTCGATGTCGAGGTGGTTGGTCGGCTCATCTAACAGAAAGATCGACGGACGACGTAACAGCAATTTAGCCAGCTCAATACGCATACGCCAACCGCCCGAAAATTCGCTTGTAGCTCGGCCGAAATCCTCGCGTCGGAAGCCCAGTCCGAGCAGTGTTTTTTCGATGTCGGCATCGCGCGTCTCACCGCCTAAAATGTGAAAATGATCCTGTGCCTCGATCAGACGGTGCATCAGTTGCTCGTAGGAGGCGCTTTCGTAGTCGGTGCGCACGGTAATCTCGTGGGTCAGCGAGGCGATTTCGGCCTCCAAACGCAACACCTCTTCGAAGGCCTTGGCGGTCTCCTCGACCAGCGAGGTGGTGTCGGCCACGCGCATTTGTTGTGGTAGGTAGCCGATTGTACACTCGCCATTGGTGGTCACAGCCCCCGATGTGGGTTGCACTTCACCGGTGATGATACGCAGCAACGTGGTTTTGCCTGCGCCGTTCTTACCCACCAAACCAATGCGGTCTTTGGGGTTGATCAGAAACGATATGTTGTCGAAAAGGGTCCAGCCCCCGTAACTTACGGTAAGATTATCAAGAGATATCATAGAAGAGAGGTTTCGTACACTGGCACGAAACGCAACATTTTAATTAGCGGGCACAAAGGTAGTGATTAAATCCGATATTTCGGGCGATTTGCGAACTCCGCAGCAATATTTAAGGAGGAGAAAATAATTATTTTCTACAACTTATGATGCGACGAGGGGGTCAGACAGCGAGAATTCGCTCGATTTCGGCACACGGATCTGCTGCCCCGAAGACGGCGTTGCCTGCTACCAACACATCGGCACCGGCATCGAAGAGCGCCCGGGCATTGTGCGACGAGATGCCGCCATCGACTTCGATGATCGTCGGCGTGGACAGCTCGCGCGCCATTGCACGCAACTGCGCGATGCGCTCCAACGAAGCGGGCATAAACGATTGCCCTCCGAATCCGGGTTCGACGCTCATCACCAGCACCAGATCAACCCACGGCAGGATCTGGCGCAGCACCTCGATCGGCGTCGCCGGTTTGATCGACACACCTACCTTGGCTCCGGCTTGGCGAATCAGCGCGGCGCAGCCCTGTGGATCGGTTGTGGCCTCCAAATGGAAGGTTACCACATCGGAGCCGGCTTCGGCAAAGCGCGCCACGTAACGCTCCGGCTCGACGATCATCAGATGCACGTCGAGACATTTGTCGGTAGCCTTGCGGATGGCCTTCAACACCGGAAATCCAAACGAAATATTCGGCACGAAGACGCCGTCCATCACGTCGATATGAACCCATTCGGCCGCACTGCGGTCAATCATTCGGGTGTCGCGTTCCAAGTGGCCGAAGTCGGCCGAGAGCATCGAAGGGGCTACAATACGTTGCATTGTCATCACGTTTTTAGAAGCTGTTTTAGAACCGCTTTGCAATTTGGTGGTCTGTCGGAACAACACGCCTGTCTCGCTATTTTTTGAGGAGCGCAAGGAGTTGTTCGGGGTAGTTGGTGGTAATGTAGTCCACACCAAGGCCGATGAAATAGTTCATATCTTCAGTCGAATTTACCGTCCAGACATTGACTTCGAGTCCCAATTTATGTGCTTGGTCGACCCATTCAGGATGACGGCGCATAACCTTGGTCGAGTAGTCTATACCCGTCAGTCCGAGGCTTTTGATCTTCTTGGGTGAGAGATCTCCGTCGAGGTAAAAGACGCGTGCGTCGGGCAGCGACTTCCGAAATTCGAGGCAGGCGTTGATCGAAAAGCCGATGAAATCGGTGCGTTCCAATAGATCGTATTTGCGCAGTGCCTTGATGATTTTTTGGACTTCAATATCTTCACGCCGCATATCAGAGAGTGATTTCATCTCCAAAATCAGCCGTGTTTGGGGTTTGGCGGCCACCGTCTTTAGGTAGGCATCCAAGGTGGGAATTGTTTCGCCGTTGGGCAGTACGATGCTGGTGATTTGTTTGAGGGAGGCCGTCTCCATATCAATTTGGGTGCCTTCGTAGACGCGGTCGTGGTTGACAATCAGACCGTTGTCCCCAGTCATCCAAACGTCCATTTCCGAGCCAAAGACCCCGATCGAATCGGCTTTGGTGAACGAAGCAATGGAGTTTTCGGCAGAACCCGGAGCGAGCCAATAACCACGGTGTGCGATCACTTTGGGTTGGGCTGCGGCCAGCAGCGTGCTTAGAAGCAGTGTGGCAGTGAGAAAAAGTATGCGTTTCATTTCGGTTTATTGATTGGTTTGTGACAAAATTAATAAATGATTTTCACAATACAAGATTATTTCTTAACTTCGTACAATTTTGATAACATAAAGCATCTTATCATACGATGAAAGACAAAGTCAGTAAGAAATTCGAAGCTCTTTATGGTGCAGGCGCCCTGTTTTTCGCCTCGCCCGGTCGCATCAACCTGATCGGTGAGCATACCGATTATAATGGAGGATTCGTCTTCCCGGGAGCTGTCGACAAAGGTATTGTCGCTGCTATTCGGCTCAATGGTACCGACAAAGTACGTGCTTATGCACTTGATTTACAGCAAAATGCTGAATTCGGATTGCGCGAAGAGGACAAGCCTGCCGAGAGCTGGGCTTGCTATATTTTCGGCGTGTGTCGCGAGATCCAGAAGCGCGGCGGTGTGATCGGCGGTTTCGACACAGTTTTTGCCGGAGACGTTCCGTTGGGAGCCGGTATGTCGTCATCGGCGGCACTTGAATCGACCTATGCTTTTGCACTCAACGACCTGTATCACTGCGGTATCGACAAGTTTGAGTTGGCCAAAATCGGACAATCCACCGAGCACAACTACTGCGGTGTGAATTGCGGCATTATGGATCAATTTGCGTCGGTATTTGGCAAAAAAGGGTGTCTGATTCGCCTCGACTGCCGTTCGCTGGAGTACGAATATTTCCCGTTTGATCCGAAGGGCTATCGCTTGGTGCTGTTGGATTCGGTGGTTAAACACGAATTGGTCGGATCGCCTTACAACCAACGCCGTGCGTCGTGTGAGCGTGTGGCTAAAGTGTTGGGACAAGAGACCTTGCGTGGGGCAACGATGGAGCAACTCGACGCGGTGAAAGGCCAAATTTCAGCCGAGGATTACAAACGTGCGCACTATGTTATCGGCGAGGAACGCCGCGTGTTGGACGTTTGCGAGGCTCTCCAAAAGGCTGATTACGAGACAGTCGGCAAGCGGATGTACGCGACTCATTGGGGAATGTCGAAGGATTATGAAGTGAGCTGCGAAGAGCTTGACTTTTTGGTCACCTTGGCTGAGGAGTGCGGTGTTTCGGGCTCGCGTATTATGGGCGGTGGCTTCGGCGGCTGCACCATCAATTTGGTCAAAGATGCTCGCTATGATGATTTTATTGCGACTGCCAAGCAACAGTTTGCTGCCAAATACGGTCACGAACCTAAGGTTTACGATGTTGTGATTTCGGACGGTTCGCGCAGACTTTAAGAAGCTGTTTACAATATACAAGTAGGGCGCATTCCGAAACGGGATGCGCCCTTTGTATTTAGCAACTTCCGAATTGCCAGCGTCGCTTTCTTATAGGATTTTTTGCATTGTAATCTCGTCGAGATAGCCCGAGGGTGTCCAATGCCAGTCGCGTTTTATGCCGGCCTGTGAGAATGCGGCCTTGCGGAAAAGTGCCAAACTGGCGGCATTGTCAGCGGCGATGTTGCACCACAGCTGGTGCAGACATAGCACTTCACGGCCGTAGCGGCAGAGTATTTCGATTGCGTCGGCGGCATAGCCTTTGCCGCGGTTTTCGGATCCGTAGATCAAAATCCCGATTCCGGCGCGGTGGTTCAGGGGGTCGAAATCAAACAGGTCGAGTGCTCCAATGGCCACACCTGCAAGGGTTTCGATGACCAATCGCTGCTGACGAGTTTGAAATATATCGAATTGTTGTTGCTCGATGAAGTGTTCCAGTGTGTGGCGAGAAAAGGGCGTTGTGGTGCCGCTTACGCGCCAAATTTCGGGATCGTTTTCCCAAACATACATCTGTTCGATGTCGTTTGGTTCGAGTGCCCTCAGACGCACCGTAGCCCCTTCGAGGTTGATCAAAGTCCGATGATTTTGTTGCGAATCAACATCGCCACACCCCACGCATTGGCATTTTCGGTCATCTTTGACAGGCGGAATTTGGTGTCTTTGTAGACCAAGTTGAGCGAGTATTTGTTGGTCGCGGACTTCAGCG
Source organism: Alistipes sp. (assembly GCA_036651015.1). Classification (GTDB taxonomy): domain Bacteria; phylum Bacteroidota; class Bacteroidia; order Bacteroidales; family Rikenellaceae; genus Alistipes. The sequence goes on along the minus strand of JAVVYP010000007.1, from coordinate 42,322 downwards.
GAAGCATAATGTAGTCGCCAGCCGAGGCCATATTGCCACCGACAATGACGGTTTCGGGGTTGAAGGTGTTGATCAGGAAAGCGACGGCCTTGCCGACCTTCTCGCCGGCCTCCTCGATCAGCTCGATCGAGAGGTTGTCGTCGTTCTTGGCGGCGGCGATGATGTCGTCGATATGGATCGACTTTTGTTGGTCGTATTTGTCTTTGAGGATCGTGTTGACCCCTTTTTCGATCAGGCGGCACATCTTATCTTCGATGGCGATACCCGAAACTTCGGTCTCCAAACACCCTTTTTTACCGCACGAACAGATGATCTCGTTGTCGAAGAATGGAATGTGACCGAATTCGCCTGCGAAACCGCTTTTCCCGTAGTAGAGCTGTCCATCCACGACGATTCCGATGGCCACACCCAGACCCATATGCAGATAAAGCACGTTGCTTTCATCTTTCGATTTGCCGCAGGTGTACTCGGCATAACAGCGAGCACGTGTGTCGTTTTCGAGCAGCACACGGATGCCGATGCGCTCTTCGAGCGTGTCGCGCAGAGACTGTTCGCTGGTGGTGAAATATTTGTAGCTACGGCCAGTTTCGGGGTTGACGCGTCCGGTCATACAGACACCCAATCCGAGCAGCTTGCCGCGATCAACGCCGCACGTGGTGAGGAATTTTTCGATGTTGTCGCAGATGCGTTCGATGCACTGGGGACGGTCGAGCAGTTCGAACGAGGTGTCGGTCTCCTCTTTGATGATGTTGTTTTGCAGGTCGGTGATGATGAATTTCATGTTGTCACGACCGACGTTGACACCGGCAAAGTAGATCGACGAATTGGCCAATCCGAAGATGTTGGGGCGGCGTCCGCCCGGGGTCTCCACCTTTCCCAGATCGTTCACGATGCTCTCGTCGACCAATTCTTGTACGAGTTTGGTGATCGTGGGTACGCTGATATGCAGCTCTTTGGTCAGTTCCGACAGGGTACATTCGCCATTGACGGCCATATAAGCGATGATGTTTCGCTTGATGATACTATTTTTGTGAATGATGCCTTTTAGGGTGTCGTCTTCGTGTTTGTTGAAAAATTCGGTTAGTGATGTCATCGTTCCGTTCTCATTTTTTTAACTACCACTGCAAATATAATAAGTATATTAAAAAAATCCAACTTATTTTTAATAAAATTTAATAAATTTTGTAACGAAACTTTTAATAAAAAAGCAACCGACTGACAATCAATCGGTTGCTTTTTATTGTGATGTGTGTCTAATTATAGGGTTGCTTTCGATTCGACAACCGCTTCGGGGTTGACTTTTTTGATCAGTCCTTGGAGCACGGTACCCGGCCCCAGCTCGGTGAATTCGCTCACACCGTCGGCAAGCATATTTTTGACAATGTATGTCCAACGCACGGGAGCAGTGAGCTGCGCGATGAGGTTGGCCTTGATCTTCGCCGGATCGGTGTAGGGCATTGCATCCACATTCTGGTAGATCGGGCAGATTGGTGTTTGGAACGGTGCTTCGTTGATTGCTTTTTCGAGTTCGATCTTGGCAGGGGTCATCAGCGGCGAGTGGAACGCGCCACCGACGGGCAGCAGCAAAGCACGCTTGGCACCGGCGGCCTTTGCTTTTTCGCAAGCGGCCTCCACAGCCTCCTTGGCGCCCGAGATCACCAGCTGCCCGGGGCAGTTGTAGTTGGCGGCGACAACGATGCCCTCGGTCGAGGTGCAAATCTGCTCAACGACTTCGTCGTCCAAGGCGAGGATCGCAGCCATCGTTCCCGGCTGTGCTTCGCAAGCGGCTTGCATTGCCAATGCACGTTTCGAGACCAGCTTCAGGCCGTCCTCAAACGAGAGTGCTCCGGCAACGACTAAGGCCGAAAATTCGCCCAGCGAGTGGCCGGCAGCTGCATCGGGCGTTACGCCTAATGCCTTGGCAAGGATCACCGAGTGGAGAAAAACGGCCGGTTGTGTTACGCGGGTCTGTTTCAGTTCTTCGGGGGTGCCGGCGAACATAATGTCGGTAATGCGGAAGCCGAGAATCGCGTTGGCTTGTTCGAATAACTCTTTGGCAGCAGGAACTTGGTCGTAGAGATCTTTGCCCATACCGACAGCCTGAGCACCTTGGCCCGGGAATACATATGCGTGTTTCATCGTATGCAATATTATTTTTGTTAGCGAGGGCAAAGATACGAAATTATTTCTATCTTTGCATCGCAATGGTTTACAAAGCACCGGGCAAGGGGCTGCGTAATTAAATGGGAATGCCGTGTAAATCGGCAACAGTTCCCGCTGCTGTAAGTTCTGTAATTTTCCGCAACACGCTCTAAGCCACTGGTCTGAGAACTGGGAAGGCGTTGCGGAGAGAACGAGTCAGAAGACCTGCCTTGTGATTTTCCCGAGAGGGGGATCCTTTTTTTTCGAGCGCATCTGCGGAGAACGGAGCACGTCGAACGATGGCCAAAAGACAAAGTTTTGTTGTGTGGGTGATTAACCCGTGTCCATAAAATTTGTATTCTATTCCGGGTACGGCCGTGATCGTATTTTTTTATTTTTATAAAAATTTTAAATTAAAAACAAACGACAATGAAAAAACTACTCCTTTTTACTTTTGCCTTTGCAGCCCTTGCTTTGGCCTCCTGCTCGGACGACAACGACGCTCCGCAACCCACCGTTGATCCGCCGATGGCCAGTGATGCGATCTCGTTCGAGGCATCGGAGCACATCAACGATCCCTCAACAGGTGAAGATGTAGTGCTGGGCGATTTGACGATCAAAAATTTCGATCAATCCACGACCACCTACCACCACGTTTTTACGGGTAAGACCGCTGATATGACCAAGAATTTCGACCAATATTTATTTGGCACCGCGAATATAAATGTGTGGTTTGGCTCCTATTATTCGTCGCAATATGATGCGTGGGGTGGTATTGCGCTCTCCCAAAATGCCGACAACAAAGCCGCTGCCGGCTCCCTTGCCCAGCAGTTCTCGGTGTGGGCAAAAGGGGGTGCCAATGCAACCAAAACCTTTGCTGTGTGCTACGATTCGAATACCCCGTCGGAGAGTTATCCCGAATTTATGAGTGATTACGGCTATCCGACCATTGATATCATCGAGCCGTGCGTCGTGGATTACCTCTATATTGCCAACTCGACCTATGTCTATAACTACTTCACAGGCAAGGCGGGCGATAGCTTCAAGGTGAAAATTACGGGCAACCTTGCCAAAGTCGAGACCTCGTCGCTAACCGTGACGCTGGTTGATGGTGCCACCAAGGTCAGTGATTGGCAGAAGGTCGATCTGAAGAGCTTGGGCAAGGTGGATCAACTGGTTTTCAAGGTGATCGCGAATCCTATAGCCGATCCCTACTTCTTCTGCATCGACGAAATCCGTTTGCAACCCGAAAAATAATTTGAGCCTGACTACTTAGAGATTAGTATTGCTCAAACGAATCCCCCGCACGGCCTGCTTGCCTGCGGGGGATTTCTATGAAAGTTGCACCGAAAAAGGCTATTGCTGCGTTGTGACCACCAGCACACTTTGCGATCGGATGCAGAGTTGAAAGGTCTGTTTTGTGCCGGTGATTTGTAGCGTCGGAGCAATCTGTTGCTCCTCGTCGGGCAGCAAGTTTCGTTCGTAGCGGTAGACTTTGCCGGGGGTATTGTCTGCGCTGAGCGTGTTGCGCAGGTTGATGCTTTTGTCTTTGGATGATCCGTTGGCAATCACATAGGTCCACGTGCCATCGCTGTTGTGAAGTGCTGTGCCGGCCACAAACTCGTCGTCGAGCACCAGTGGATAGACCTCGGCCCCTTTGCGGATGAAGCGCGTCAGCAGCGAGTAGGCGAAATATTGTGGACGTACTTGATAATCTGTGTCGAGCGAGGGAAAGATCGTGGGATCGGGATCCTGCGCATAACTTTTGCGCAGATAACGCCATAGACCCAACTGTTGCATACCCATATAGTTAGCTTTGCGATCGTAGTATTGGTCGAGCAAACTCCAATAGCTGGCTCCGACAGCTCCTGCGTTGAGAAAATTCACAACGATTCGAGTCATCAACACCCCTCGATCGTAGCGGTCAATATCGGTTTGGCGCGTCGATCCGACGCATTGATCGGAACCGAACTCCCCGACAAAGTGATCTTTTTTTGCTCTCTTTGCCACGGCAACATTCTCTCTCTCCCAATCGTAAATTGTTTTGTTGGGGGTTTGGTAACCGAAAATGTAGGTGTGGCTATTGAATAAATCGGCCTCTTGTGCCAAACCTGCGGCGCAACCCTCCAAGAAAAAGCGCCGTGTATCGGTGTTGTCCGAGAGGTTCAACTTCACTTTTTGGCGGATATTGTCGGCACGCAGACGCTTGTCGAGCGTCTTGACCAACGGAATATACCGATCCAAAACTGTAATGCCGCCATCCGGCTCGTTGAAGGGGGTCAGCTCTTTGATGCAGGTGTAGCCCTTCACGTCGATCAGGTATTTGACAACCGTGGAGAATGATTCGGCAAACTCCTCGGCATCAGACGGTTCGGTGACCCAGTTTGTGCCGTCGGGGGTACACAGAAAATGACGTTTCACATCGCTATATTCGGGATTGAGCAGGTCGCACCAAGTCGGGCAACCCCACAAAACCAACGTCACATCAATCTGCTGCTCTTGCGCCAAATCGAGCACCTGATACAGGGACTGCATCTCTCGTGAATCAAAGGTGAATTGGCGTTGGTTTACCACCGACGGGTCATCGTTGTCGTTGCGTGGCTCCCACCATTGCGGTAGCAACATCACGCGGAAGCGCTGGATCTGCATCGCACGGATGCGCGGCGCAAAGACCTGATCCCAATCGGCTGCGGTGGCACCCTCGCCGCGCGTGACATTTTGCGACAGAAAATGCGGATCCAATTCGACACCCATACCGACCAAAACGGCACCTGTCGGGCGTCTGACGTCGACATCAAGACTTCCGGCGGAGTCATATCCGGGCGTCTGTGTGACGACCGGAAGTTGTGATTCACTGCCGGACACGGAGCATCCGGTGAACAGAATCAATAGGCAGGATAGGGTGGTGCTTAATTGCTTTAGCGGTGCAGTCAGTACCATTCTTAGCTTTTAGAGGTTGAAAGCACGCTTGAGTTCATCCATCTGCTTGAGCGATGTTCCGGTCGGTGTGAAACCCATCGAACGTGCCGTCAGATAGATCTGAGCCGACTTGGAGAGAACGTCGATCTGGTCAAAGGCCTCCATCACGTCGGGTCCCACGGCGCAAACGCCGTGCTTTTCCCACATTACTACGTCGTACTCCTCCAACTGCTCGATGGTGGCCGTGGCCAGTTCCAACGAGCTGGGCATCTTGTAGGGCACAATACCCAACCCCTTGGGACAGAAAGCACGTGTTTCGGGAATCATACTCCACAGCAGGTTGCTCAAAACGTCCTTTTCGAGGAATGTGGTGTTGTGTGACATCGCGATTAGGTCGATCGGGTGGGTGTGTATGGCGGCCGTGTAGCCGTTGCCCGAGGCGATCATCTGGTTGTGCATAGCCAAGTGTGACGGGAGTTCCGAGGTGGGCGCCACGGCCTTGTCGGCGATAATTTCGTAGGAGGCGCAGTCGTCTAAGATGCGAATGACCGAACCGTTATCCATCGGCCAACGAGCCAAATCGCGCATACGTCGGTTGGTGCCCTTGCAGTAGAAATAGCATCCGCGCAGGTGGGGTAGCGTCATACCGATTGACACGCTTGGAGCGATGGCCGGCAGGGCGCGAATGGCTTCGTCGACCTCAGCCGTGATATTCAAGGTGATATTTCCGCCGTTGCGTTCCGCCCACCCTTTTTGCCAAAGGTAGCCGGCGACTTCGGCCACCTCGCCGATTTTTTGGGCGAGGGTCGGGCGATTTTCAAGAATAGATTTCATCGTAATAAGTTAAGTTGTAGCAAATAATTAGGAATACTTCTTATAGCATTGGAGTTGTAATTTTCTCTCTTTCTTTAGAAAAGTGAAGGAAAAAAGATCGCAACCAACAAAATGAGTAGCCCGGCGGCCAGTGTGGCGAGTGTGCGCACGCCGCTGCCCCTCCACTCTTTGAGTAGGATGCCCCAAACGTTCGAGAAGATGACGTTGAGCGACATCAAGATGCTCCACGAGAAGGCAATCAACAAAGGCGAATCGCTCAAAAAGCTCTTGCCCATCTCCAATCCGAAGAATTGTGAATACCACAACACGCCGGCCAATGCGCAGAAAACCAAGTTGTTGATCAGTGTTCGCGACGACACGGCAAGGTATTCGCCGCCCGAATGGTTCTTCACATTCTCGCGAATGCAATAGACGGCATTGGTCATAAAACCGCCCAAGGTGACCAGCAAAATCACCGGCAGCCCTGCGAACAGTGGATCTGTTCCCAACGCGAGTGCCTGCTCTTTGATCGGTGTTCCGGCATCGAGACCCAGCGCGAAGCAGGCGCTCATCACACCGGCCAGCAAGGCGACGGCCAGTCCTTTGGTGAGTGCAAAATCTTTGATTGCCGCCCGTTTCTGCTCCTCGGTCATCTGTTTGGCGCGCAGCGATCCGGCGTAGCCGATCACCGTGATGCCGGCCAGTGTAATGCAGACGCCCAACAACAGCGTCAGCCCATCACCGTGCAACAGATCGCTGCCGGCGAAGAGTGCCGGCAGCAGTGTGCCGAATGCCGAGCAGGTGCCCAGTGCGATCGACTGCCCCAAGGCAACGCCCAAATAGCGCATCGAAAGGCCGAAAGTCAAGCCGCCGATTCCCCACAAAATACCGTAGAGAATGGCTTTCAGAGCACCTCCGGCGCTTAGCAGCGTCAGCAGCGAAGTCTCGGCCGGCAGGGCAAGCAGGGCGCCTAACAGCGGAAAAACCAGCCACGCAAAGACGCCCTGCGTGAGCCAAAAATTCTCCCAGCTCCACGACTGTACCTTCTTGATGGGCACGTAGGAGCTGGCCTGTCCGAAGCTGCCGATGGCGATGATGAGTAGTCCGATGATGATCTCCATTGTCGGTTATCGTTTTGAGGTTACGTCGTGTTCGTAGCGCTCCACTTGGGTAATGTAATCTTCGGCGGCAGGTACGTTGTTTTGGATGCAGAAATAGTCGTAAACAGCAGCCCACGGCAGCGATTTGGCCTCTTCCAACAGCGCCAAACGTTGGAAATTGCGTCCGGTTGATTCATATTCGCGCAGTTTGACGATAGGCGAGAGGATGGCTTGCAGAAAGGCTTTTTGGGTGGCACGACTGCCGATGACGTAGGCGCCAATGCGGTTGATCGAGGCGTCGAAATAGTCCAAACCGATGTTGACACGCTTCAAAGCATCTGCCCATACGATCTCTTGTGCGAGCATCTGCACGCTGTCGTTGAGTATCACCACGTGGTCGGAGTCCCAACGAACGGGGCGACTGACGTGGAGCAGAATTTCGGGGGCGAAGAGTAGCAACGACGAAATTTTGTCCGAGATGTCCTCGGTGGGGTGGAAGTGTCCCATATCGAGTGTGGCCATAATGCCGTTTTTGACGGCGTAGCCCATATAAAATTCGTGGGAACCGACCGTGAAACTCTCCAATCCCGTGCCGAAGAGTTTGCACTCCACGGCGTCTTTGACGTTGGCGCATTTGGTGGCGTAGATGCGGTCGAGTGACTCTTTGAGCAACGAACGATAGAGGTAACGATCGACCGTGAGGTCTTTCGATCCGTCGTGTACCCACAGGTTGTGGCAAGCCTTGCTGCCTAATTGACGACCCATTTCGTCGGCGATACGGCGGCTGCGCACGGTGTGTTCGACCCAAAAATCGCGAATTGTTTTGTCGCGATTCGACAGCGATTGATCGCCGCTTTTGGGGTGAGAGAACGAAGTCGAGTTGAAGTCGAGCTTCATATCGTTGGCCTTGGCCCAGTCGATCCAACTCTGGAAATGTTCGGGTTCGATCTGATCGCGATCGACTTTTTTGCTGCCGAAATCGCCGTAGATGGCGTGAAGACTCAGCCGGTGATGACCCGGGATCAGCTTCTTGGCCTGCTCGATGTCGAGGCGTAATTCGTCGATGTTGCGCGCTTTGCCCGGATAGTTTCCCGTGGCCTGAATGCCGCCCGAGAGTTGTCCGTCGGGATTCTCAAACCCCGTCACATCGTCGGCTTGCCAGCAGTGGAGCGAAAGCGAAATATTTTGTAACGCGGCGATGGCTGCGTCGGTGTCGATGCCCAGTTCGGCATAGCGAGTTTTGGCGGCCTCGTAGGCCATCTTGATCTGTTGATCTTTCATATATATCAATGTTTTAGGTTTTCTATCTATTTGGAAGCTGTGTCTAAAATTTGGTCGAAACGTATAGATGCCTCTTGCCACAAAGGGGTGTCGTCGGGAGTGAAAGTTTCGGTCGGCACGCAACGCGCAATCAATTGCCGCATTTCGGTCAGTGATTCGCTCAGACCGGCCGCTTTGGCTTGGAGCATAATGTTGCCGATGGCGGTGGCCTCCGAGGGACCTGCGATGACAGGAATGCCGATTGAATTGGCCGTAAACTGATTAAGCAGGGCATTTTTGGATCCGCCGCCGATGACGTGAAGGCGTTCGATGGAGAAGGGCGCCAATTCGCGGAAACGGTTGAGAACCGTGCGATATTTGAGCGCAAGACTCTCGAAAATGGTGCGAATTATCTCGGCGTGTGTGCGTGGCACAGGTTGTCCTGTGCGCTCGCAGTAGGCGGCGATTGCGGCCGTCATTGATTGCGGATGTGCAAACGATGCGTGGTCGGGGTCGATCATTGATCGGAACGGCTGCGCCTCGTCGGCCAAACGTACAATTTCGGGATAGGAGTACTCCGTGCCGGCCTGCTTCCACGCCTTGAGACACTCCTCCAAGAGCCACATTCCGGTGATGTTTTTCAGCAGACGCGTGGTTCCCTCGACGCCGCCTTCGTTGGTGATGTTGTAATCAAAGGTCTGTTCGGTGATGATCGGCTGCTGTGTCTCGATGCCCATCAGTGACCACGTGCCCGAACTGAGGTAGGCAAAATGTTCGTCACAGGCCGGTACGGCAGCTACTGCCGAAGCGGTGTCGTGACCGGCAACGGCAACGACAGGAATGCGTCCGAGACCGGTGGCTGTGGCCACCTGCTCTTTGAGTAGACCGATTTGATGTCCGGGCATCACCACCGGGCAAAATTTGTCGGCGGCGATACCCATCCCCTCCAACAGTGCCCCCTCGATCAATTTGGTGCGCGGATTGAGCAGTTGCGAAGTCGAGGCAATGGTGTATTCGGTGACCATCTGCCCGGTGAGTAGGTAGCTCAGGGCGTCGGGCATAAAGAGCAATTTATCGGCCGCTTCGAGCTGCGAAGAGCCGTTGCGCCGAAGGGCATAGAGTTGATAGATCGTATTGAAATCCATAATTTGGATGCCGGTGCGCTTGTAGACCTCCTGTCGGGGCATTACCTCTTTGAAATAGCCCTCGGGAGCCGCTTCGGTCTGCGGATCGCGGTAGGCGTAGGGCAGTCCCAACACTTCGCCGTCGCGGCCGACAAAAGCGATGTCGACGCCCCACGTGTCGATGCCGATTGACGAAATCTCGACTCTCTCGGCTGCGGCGGCACGCAATCCGTCGCAGAGGTGTTCGTAGAGCGAAAATATATTCCAATGGACGTGCTCTCCCAACGGAAGAATTTGATTTGGAAAGCGGGTTAACTCTTTCATTCGAAGTTCATTGCCCGAGAGCGAACCAAGGATGGTGCGACCGCTGGTGGCTCCCAAGTCGAAAGCGATGAAGTGTTTTGTGGCCATATCGGATTTTGTCAATTTTAGGTACTACAAAAAAAGTCATTTTTAATGGAATTAACTATTACATTATGATGTATGAATGTTTCTTTTTGATTTTTCTTTCACTTTGTGTTTACCTATTAATGATGTGTCATAATTTTTTTTTATATTTGTTACGGAATTTTACTTACACGTTTAAGTAGTCGTAAATAATGAAGCCTATAAGTAATCATAAATACCTGATCAGTAGTGTAAAAGATCAGATGTGGGGCGTCACTGTCAATACCGTTGGCAGCCAAACCATCGAGGCTGGTTATGCCGCTTATCCGCCCCCGACCGGACATCCCTCGGGTTTCTATTTTGATGTTGACAAAGGACGCATTTTAGACAGCTATCAACTGCTCTATATCACCTCGGGTCGGGGCAGTTTTTACGGTGCCGAACACGAGCGTATGGCCATCGGTGCCGGCGATATGATTTTGCTTCGTCCGCATCAGTGGCACAGCTATGTGCCCGATCCCGAAACGGGCTGGCACGAGTACTGGATCGGTTTTCGGGGTGCCAATATCGACAACCGTTTTCGCAATGACTTTTTCGATGAGAGCCGTGAGGTCTATCGCGTCGGCGTGCGTGAGGAGATCACCTCGCTCTACGACAAGGCGATCGAAGTGGCCGAGAGTGAACGTGCTTCCTACCAACAGTATTTGGCAGGAATTGCGAATCTGCTGCTGGGAATGACGATGTATTACCATAGTAATGACCACTTTGTCTCGCTCGATATGGTGGAACGAATCGACCGGGCGCGCCACATTATGCGTGAGGAGCGTTGTGGCAATGTGACCCCCGAAGAGGTGGCGCAGCGCGTCAATATGAGCTATTCGTGGTTCCGCAAGATGTTCCGCGACTACACCAATATTTCGCCTGCGCGTTATATGCAGGAGTTGCGCTTGCAGGAGGCTTGCACACTGCTGTCGAGTGCCTCGATGAGCATCAAGGAGATTGCATTTCACCTCAATTACGGCGATGCCTCCTACTTCTCGAATATGTTTCGTCGCCACTTGCGGATGACGCCACTCGAGTACCGCCGCCGCTTTGGTGTGGGCAAAGCAACCTACGAAGAGGACCTCGAATAAACCCCAAACCCATACAAACCGTACAACCTAACTCAAACTGATATAGCTGATGACTTATAAAAATTTTCCGCACGCGCTTTGTTTTCTACTTTTTTGCCTATTGCTGCCTCGGCTGGGCTATGGTCGCGACGCCGCCATCGTCCAAATGCGTTGCGAATACCTCTCTGCGCCGATCTGCATTGATAGCCCCTCGCCGCGCTTTACGTGGCGGTATGTTGCCGCCGATGACTTCGTGCAGAGCGGCTGCCGTTTGCGCGTGGCCACAATTCCCGAAGGGCTGTCAACTCCCGATGTGTGGGATTCGGGTGCAATGACTTCGGCGCGCTCCTTGGTTGAGATGCCCGACAAGGGCAATCTCACACCGCGCACGAGCTATTACTGGCAGGTTGAGGCGTGGAATGCCGACGGCTCGCAGCGCCTGCGCTCGTCGGTTGGCCGCTTCGAGACGGCTATGATGCGTACCGAGGCTTGGCAAGCAATGTGGATTTCAGATGCTCACGATCGCGATTTTGCGCCGGCACCGATGTTGCGCCGAGCCTTCGAGGTCGCTTCGAAGGTCGCTTCGGCACGGCTCTACCTCAGTGCGGCGGCTTACGCCAAGGTCGGACTGAACGGCTCCGCGGTGGGCGACGAACTGCTCAATCCGGGTTACACCCACTACGACAAGCGCAACCTTTACTCCGTTTACGATGTGACGAGCCAACTGCGTGAGGGCGAAAATGTCCTGTCGGCGGTCTTGGGTAATGGTTTCTACAACGAGATTCAACCCGTGGCCACGTGGTCTTTCGAGCAAGCTCGTTGGCGTGCGCGCGCTTGTATGATCTGTGAGTTGCATATTACCTACGCCGACGGCACGACGCAATGTGTCTGTTCCGATGATCAATGGCGCACAACGGCCGAGGGACCTTATCGCTCCAACAACATATACAGCGGAGAGCTTTACGATGCTCGAAAAGAGATTTGCGGCTGGGATCGTCCCGATTTCGACGACACGGCGTGGCCACACGCCACAAAGGTTGCGGCTCCTTCGCCGTTGCTGCGTGCGCAGGCAATGCCGGCCGTGCGTGCCACGCGCGAGATTGAGCCGGTGGCGGTTCGTTCGTTTGGCGACACGGTCTATGTTTTCGATTTTGGAGTGAACATCACGGGACTGTGTCGTTTGGCCGTTGAGGGCGATGCAGGAACGCAACTGTCGTTTGTCCACGGCGAATTTCTCGATACGGATGGCCGCCTCGAAATGCGCAACTTGACGATCTACTACAAACCGTTGCCGGGTTATCCGTTCCAAACCGACAGCTATATTCTCAGTGGTCGTGGTCGCGAAACGTGGACACCCGACTTTAGTTACCACGGATTCCGCTATGTGCAGTTGACGGCAACGGCACCTGTCAAACTCAATAAAAAAAGCCTGACAGCGCGTTTTATGCACACCGATGTTGAACCTGTCGGCACGTTCGGCTGCTCGAATCAGATGCTGAACACCCTCTGGCAGATGTCGCGTCAGACCTATCTCAACAACTTGACGTCGATTCCCACCGATTGCCCGACGCGCGAAAAAAACGGATGGACGGCTGATGCTTTCTTGGCACTCGATTTGGCGCTTTTGAACTACGATGGACTGACTTTCTACGAGAAGTGGCTCGATGATTTTGTAGATAATCAGACGGCTGAGGGGCGCCTTGCAGGCATTATTCCCACCGCAGGCTGGGGTTACGACGACTGGATCGGTCCGGTGTGGGACGCAGCGGCATTCATCATTCCGCATACGCTCTACAACTATTATGGCGATCTGCGTCCCATCGAGAAGATGTGGCCGGTTTGTGAGCGCTACTTGGATTACTTGGCAACGCGAGAGCAGGCTGACGGTGGCGTGACCTATGGCATTGGTGATTGGGTGTTTCTGCGAACGCAAACCCCGACCGACTTCACTTCGACTTGTTACTATTATTACGACAACTATTTGATGGGCGAATTTGCGCGATTGCTGGGACGTGATGGCCGACGCTATGTGCGTAAGGCTCAGCAGTTACGCGAATTGATCAATACGAAGTATTTCGACGCTGCGACGGGACTTTATGCCAATGGTTCGCAGGCGGCGCAGGGGGTGGCGCTCTACTTGGGAATTGCCCCCGATGAGCAGGCGCAACGTGTGGCCGATAACCTTGACCGTATGATTGTTGCGAACAACTATTTCCTCGATTTCGGAACGTTGGGCAGTAAAACCGTGTTGCGAATGCTGACCCGATATGGTCACGTCGACACGGCCTATCGAATGGCTTCGCAAAAGGTGGCGCCCTCGTGGGGCTGGTGGGTCACGCAGGGCTTTACCTCGTTGCCCGAAACGTGGCTTTTATCGCCCGAGTGGCGCGATGCTTCGACCAACCACGTTTTTTTGGGGGATGTCAGTGCGTGGTTTGTCAACGATTTGGTCGGCATCAATTTCGATGCGGCTTCGCCCGGATTCTCGCACATTCGTTTTGCACCTCATTTTGTTGCCGGACTCGATTGGGCAAAGGCCTCGTACCGATCGGTGCACGGTTTGGTGGGCTGTGAGTGGCGGCGATCAGGCGATCAGGTGAAGCTCACGATCACGGTTCCGGCCAATACAACGGCAACGCTGAGTGTCGAGGGGCACGCCGCCCTTGAAGTTGGTGGCGGCAAACATAAGTTTGTCTTCTAAGCTCTCTCTTCTGATTCTTGTGTCGTTGGCTCGAAGGGATTAGGTTCGCAAAGTTTAGGTTATCGGGTCGCGGCACAATACAAAAGCGCGAGGAGTTGATTCTCCTCGCGCTTTTTTTGTGTCGATTCGTTGACGGGCTGTCTACCACATATACAGACGAATATCTCCCGGTTCAAGTTGCTGCGTTGCGGCCTCGGCCGAAGCCAAGGTGATCGAGCCGTCGTGGTGGATGACGCGCGCACCCTCTTTCATCTTGATGGTGCTGCGGCACTTGAGCGTCGGGCTGGTGTTTTGGAACAACATAAAGGTGTAGCCGTGGTTGGTGAAGACCGATGCAAGGGCGGTCTCGGAACTGCCGATCAAGATGCTTTCGACCCCTTCGGGCATCTCCGTCAAGGCTTTGGTGCCCATCGGAATGACCCCACCCAAGTGGTGCACACTGGTCACCTTGCAATCGCGGAAGATCCACGATAGCGTTTGAATCTCACGCAAGACGCCCTTGACGATGTCGTAGGTCTCGGTGCGAGTTCCGTCCTCGGCAATCGGGGCATTGCGGTAGTTCCAAAACGTGGGGTTTTCGACCGATGGAGTCCAATAGGTGAAGCATTGGAGCACCTGCGAGCCGTAGGCCAAATTGCTGTACGCCTGCAACCGAAGATCGGAAACCGTGGGCTGTGGGTAGGCGGTATGGGGAACGGTGAGCAGGAATGTCCACAACTTCATTTTGTTTCTCACGGCCTCTTTGGAGGCAATTTCGAGTGCTTGATACCACTCCGGTTTGAGCCAGCGTGGGCTGTTGGGTTCGGCGACGATCGGGTATTGGTCGAACGAGAGGAAGGTGACCGGGCACTCGTTCAAGTAGCGTTGTACGTATTCGGCATAATTTCTCACGCCGAGTGCATCGTAGTGCGATTGCGGTCCGGTGGGGAAGATGTTGGCATAGCAGATATGTTCCTTGTCCACAGCCTGAATATCTTTCATCCGTTTGGCAATATCCTTGAAGTCGTTAGGATGAGGTTCGTCGGCAACGAAATAGCCCTCTAAGGCCGAATGTTTCTGAAAGGTTTTGACCGCCGCTTGACGTCGTGCGTCGTCGTAAAGTTCTTCGCACTCGATGATCAGCTTGACGTTGGCTTGGGCGGCCATATCGAGCATCTCGCAGGCCTTGGTCACATTGATCATTCGCGAATAGTTGATCGTGATGCCCATATCGGCGGCCTCTTTGAAGCGTTCAACACTCGCAAATCCGGCGCGTACACCGTGCCAAGCAACCACCGGGATCTTCTCGGCGGTTGGAACTTGCGTGGGATAGCCCTTTGGCGTGTTGTCTTTGTTGTCGTCGGCGCAACTTGTCCCCGTCAAAAGTAGGAGTGATAGTGCGGCTGTTAAAAATGGTTTCATAATGTGGTGGTTAATAGGATTAATATTTGAATATATAGCGGTATCGGTAGCGATTATCGGGTGCCGAATCGCCGTCACGCATACAATCGCTAATGTCGCCCGTGGTGACACTGTTGTCAATCCATTTGAAATCGACGGTGAATTGGCGTGGGTCGGTGATGCCGAGCGTTGCGAGCGGAACGGCTATTTCCAACCTGTTTTTGTTGACGGCGTAGTGTAGCGTTGCTGCCTTCTCCCACCTCCAGCCGCCCGTACAGCGTTGGAGTTGAGTCTGCGTCTGGTCGGTAATTTGGTGGTTGATCACCCATTGAAAACCCTCCCACGCAGGTGCCTCGCTGCCTTTGACGCCGATAAACAGCTGCATCCAGTTTTTGTCGGTGTGCGGTGTAATCGGGTCGATGGTCTCGACGTAGAAGTAGAGCATCGTGGCGTCGGTGGCCACCTTTGCGTAGCTGATGTCGTTGCGGCCGGTGGTGTTGGTCAGGTGACGGTTGCGGTAACCAAATCCCCAGTGATCGCGCGGCTGGGTGTCGAGCGTGTAATCGCGGTAACGGGTACCGAGTGATGTCCAATCGTCGAACTGTCCGTCGATGTCGATCTTGTGAATTTCGGCCACCGGAGCCACCGCCTCCACGCCCTTGTAGCGGCGCAGGTTATCAACCATATAGTAGTAATAGGTGTCTTTGATGCCATTGGCGCAAGGCTCCACGTCGCGGCTGTACTCTTGGTTGTAGCAATCGACAAAATAGGTGTCGCCGTTGCCGATTGGCTTTCCGAGAAACGATCCGCAGTAGGCGCCGCCCTCACCGTTGATTTGGCGTTGAGCTACCCATTCGTTCCAGCCGGTGACGAAGATCATATCGGGATCGCACGCGATTGCACGCCGAAACTGCTGCTTGAAATAGCTTCCGGCAGCTTGTTGTTCGGGGGTGGTGTTTGCCGGTTGGTATCCACCCATTCCGGCCGGAGAGGCACCGGTGTAGCTGCGTCCGATGTTGAGGTGGGCGTGGCTGCCGGCCATCACCGACATCTGCTCGACGACATTGCGTTGTGGCGAAAATTCACCCCACGTCCATTTGTTAAGCCCGTTGCCGTACCACTGTCCGCCGTGTCCGAATTGAGAATCGAACCACGCATAGCGAATCGTGTAGCGTTTGTCGATGGCCGCCCCGTAATTTTCCAAAGGTGCGAGAATCAACGGTTTGCCGCCCAATTCATACCAAAGTCGGCTGAACTGGCTTTGTAGGTATAGCTCTTGCAATTGGTCGATGACGGTCGCCGCATTGGCATTGAGCACAAACGAAATTTGCGGTCGAGGGTTCTTTTCGCGGAGCATTTGCGCGTAGACCTCGCAGAGTGTTTTCACCACAGGCAGGTAGGAAAAGCCGTTGGTCAGATCAATGAAAATGACGTCTACACCTGCCTCGGCGAGCATCTGCGCGTGACGCCGAATCACCCAACGATCGTTGCCGACGTAGTAGTCGAGCGCCGGTTTGCCCCAGTGGTGCATTGCGATCTTGGGACCAAAATGAATCTCTTGTGGCGAGGAGTGGCCGCGTTCCAATTCGCTAATGTCGTAGGGCGAATTGACGTCCGAGGCTTCGGGCGGCAGAATATCACCATTGTGGTAGCCTGCTTGGTCGTAGCCGTGCGCCCCCTGCCAAATGAAGTAGAAGATGCCGACTTTTTTGTCTCGTCGAGCCGGATAATCGAAACCGATCTCCGCACCTGCGGGGTCGATTACAACCAACGATTCGTTGCCATAGGTGATCACTTGGTCGGGCACCACGGGAGGTGGCGGTTTGCCACCTCCGTCGGCTACGGAATCTTTTTTGCAAGCTACCAACGTCGTCATAAACAGAAGAAAAATGAGTGACCGCACTGCGTTTATTTTGCAAATTTAACTTCAAAAGTGATCAACAATCCGCGGTGATCGGTCGGCCACGTGTTGTTGGTGGGTGTGATCAGCTCTTCGGTTTTGTTCACGAAGGTGTCTTCGACCACTTGGCTCTTTGAAATCATCGCCGAGGGACCTACGATCTGTGCCTTCTGCACCGCAAATTTATCTTCGGGCAGGTAGTAGACAAAATCAATGCGGTCGCGTTCGTCAGCTTCGGCAGCCCACTGCGTGACTTTTTTGGCGTCTTTGTTACTCACCGGCCACGTTACGCCCGGATGCGTTACCGGATTGGGGTAGACGGTGCGGTAGGCATCGCGAATGCCGGCAGCATAGCAAAGTGTTGAGATCGGCCAAGCCACCACGCAACCGTTGTGTTCGTAGCGATCTTTGGTCGCCTCCGTCCAGTCGAGGTGCGAGGGTTGGTTTAGGTCGCCGCCGAAGACGGACAACCGTCCCTGATCGTGCTGTGCTTTCATCTCGGGAATCAGGTGCTGCGCAATGAGTGTGCGCCCCGAGATCTCTTCGCGCTTCAAAATGACTTCGATGTCTGTGATCGGGCCGTTGGGTAGCTTATTCCAGTCGTAGGGCGTGCCGCCGTCTCCGTAGCCGCGAGGCAGGTAACAAGCATAGTAGGCGTGGTAGGCGTGTGATGCGTAGAGCGCCATCTGCTGGCCATAGAAGTCGATCACCGTGCGGTAGAACCAACCCTCATCGGCGATCGGATCGGTCGAGAGAATGGGGTGGCGAGTCAGCAAGCCGCGCGTGCCGTTGTCCTGACGAAATGAGGCGTAATACTGAATGCCGGTGCTTTTCAACAATGCGGCGATTGCCTCTTGAAGCACCTCGTCTGCCTCGTATGCCGAGCGGAATTCGCAGAACGATGCCGCGTCGGGTTTCAGTTCGATAAGCTGGTTGTAGAGTGCTGTTCTGCCGTTGTCGATGTTGCTCAACCCCTCCCAGAGGTTGAGTTGCAGAAAGGTGAAGGTGCGTGCCGAGGTTTGGGAGTAGACCTCGATGTTGCAGGTGGCCACAATGGCGCCAATGGTGGCGGTCAACGTCGTTTTTCCGTTGGCTACGGCCACCACGTGACCTTTGGAGTCGACGGTAGCTACCGCTGGGGTGTTGCTTGCCCACACAATCGCGCCCTCGACTTGTGCGTTTTCGGGCACCAAGGTGGCTACAATGTCGGTGGTCGTGCCGACTTTTATCGAGATGACCGAGGGTTTAAGTTCGATTTTCTCGAGTGCAATGGGCTTTTTGGTGACCGTGACCTCGCAACGGGCGATCACACCGTCACAGGCTGCTGTGAGGGTTGTGGTGCCTACGGCGATGGCCGTCACCGTGCCTGCTTCGATGCTGGCAATCTTCGAATCGCGGCTCGACCAACGCACATTCTCCAGCGAAGCTGTTTCGGGCGTGGCTCTCAGACTGAGGGTTGCCGTTTGACCGATCATCAGGGGCAGCGTTGCCGGTTCGATGACCAGCGTTTGGAGTTTGTTGTCGTTCGGAATCTCTTTGGGCGTCGAATCCGAGCAAGCCGAGGAGCCGAGAATGGCTGTGACGCACAACAGCATTGCGCAATACAACATTTTATTTTTCATTAGATTATGGTTTTCTCTATTTTTTGTGATATTTCAACAATTTCGACGTGTGGGCTTGCTCCGACGAAAGGTCATAGCCGGCCATCAGACTGCTGCCCGAAAGTTCGACGGCTGTGTTGGTGTCGACGTCCTCCACGATGTAGGTCGCGGTGGCTTCGAGTCCGCGCAATTGGATGCGACGACTCGCCTCGGGGGCTTTGTCGCGTCGGAAAGCCACAATGTAGCCCGTCTGATCCGCCGGCCGATTCAACTGATAGGCGAGCCAAATGGCGTCGCTCGTCATATCGCCGTCATCGGTCAGTGGGTAGTAATCTTCGAGGAAGTAGGGTTGGATGGCTGCATATTCGGCCATTCGTTGTTGCATATCGGTGATCGAGAGCTGTGCGTTGGTGATTTTCCAATTGAAGATCACGGCCGCGCCGAGGCTCGAACGAAACGAGAAAGCGTCGGTTTTGTAGGTACCCGTGCCGTGGACGGGCAACCACTGATTGAGTCCATAGGTGTGACATTGGTAGCCGATCGGTTCGCCGTAGCTGTAATCGGTGCGCCACAAAGGGGCTGAACGTGAAGTTGTTTCGAGGTCTATGCGGCGGCCACCCGAAGCACAGTTGTCGATCAATAGGTTGGGAAATTCTGCACGCAGATAGTCCCAAAAAGCATAAAGTCCTTCGATGTAGCGGATTTCGCTGACGCCCACGCGGTCTTTTTTGTTGTGTGCATACCAAAATCCCTCCGGCTCCATATTGAAATCTTGACGGTAGTAGTCGATGCGGTTGTCGCGAATGAGCTTGGCGACCTGCTCGCAAAACCACTTACGAGCCACCGTGTCCCCCAAATTGAAGAGGTATGAATCCTGATCGTGGAGTTTGATCCAGTCGGGTTGTACGGCGTGTCCGCTGGCGTCGAGCATAAATTCGGGATGCGCGAGTGCCCAATCGGAGCCTTTCATAACGCGTTCGGGTTCAAACCAAACCATAAATTTGCAACCTGCACGATGCACCTCATCGGCCACAGGTCCCAGCCCCTCGGGGAAACGATAGGGGTCTACCGACCAATTGCCCACCGTGTTTGCCCAGTTGCGGTGCTCGCGCCAATCACCGGCTTTGCTGTACCAACCGGCGTCGAGCCAAAAGACCTCGGGCAGCAATTCGAATTGTTTGTAGCGGCGCACCAAGGCAATGGCGTAGTCGGCCGTCATACACGAATATTCGTTGCAGGGGGCAGGATCGCCGTAGTTGAAACTCGAACAGATGGGGTAGACGGCCGGTTTGCCGTTGACTTGCGGATGGTGGTGCGCTAACAGAAAGCGGCGAAAGGTGTTCTGACCAACCATCCGATCGTCACCTTGCCACAGCAGCATAGCCGTTGACGGGGTGCGAATCTGCTCGTCGGGCAGCAGATAGGTCGAGAGGTTGAGCATTCCGGTTGCCACGTGCGACGCGTTGGTGGCCGGTCGTGTGATCTCGGCCAGCCAATTGCCTGTCCAGCCGATGGCTACAACCATACCGCCTGTGGGCGATTGGACGTTGAAAAACGGAAAGGCCACCTGTGACGAACGTCCACCGGTGGGGTGCATCGAATGGGTGCCACCCACGGCGAGCGGCAATGTGCGGGCGTGAAAATCGTCTTTGCCGGCATTGCTACCATTGGCGTAGTGAAGCGTGAGATCCCCTTTGGCGGCATATTCCGAGGTGAGATCCACGACCTTCACGTGCTCGATTTGCGGTGTGTTTTGCGCTCCCGTATTGTGGAAACGAAGCACCCATTCCATTGCGTTGAAGTCGGTGAAGAGTTTGACTTGACACGCCACTTGCAACCCCGTGGTGGGGTCGGTGTAGGTGTAGAGACGCTCTTGGACGTTGGGCTGTGTGGACGGCAGTTGTTGCGCGGAGTAACGCCACGAGGCGATGACTGCGCCCGACGGTGTGCCGCCGTAGGTGAATGAGAAGGGCGGAAGCTTGCCTTTGGCGAAAGCTGTGCCGATCCATTTTTCGCATTGCGTGCCTTTTGCTGCGATGCGTATGCGCGATTGTGCCGTGCCGACGAGTGGTGTTGAGAGCATCGCGGCGAGAAACAGACCTAATATGGTTTTTCGGATCATTGTTTTGGATTAATTTTTTCGGTATCGGATGAGTAACGAACTTTGCGGTGTGTCGAGGTGTAGCGTTAGCCCTTCGGACAACGCGCGACCTGTGTAGATGCTTTCGGTGGCGGTGTCGCTGTCGGTGAGCGTGTAGTCGGCTGTCAAATCAAGGCCGCCCAATTGGACTTTGTAGTCGGCTTCGGCCGCATTTTGGCGTCGGAAAGCAACGACAATGCCCGAACTGTCGAGCGGACGGTGCATCTGATAAGCCAGCCATATATCATTACCTGTCAGGTTATTGGTGCCTGAAAGCGGATAGTAATCTTCGTAATAATAGGGGCGGATGTCGCGGTACTCCTTGAGACGATCTTGCATCTCGGTGAACGACACCTCCTTTTCGGTGATCTTCCAGTTGTAGATCAGCGTTGAACTAAGGCTCGAGCGGAACGAATATTTGTCCGGGAGCAGAATGCCTGTGCCGTGCACGGGCAGAAAGTAATTAAGCCCGTAGGTGTGGCATTGGTAGCCGTCGGGATCGTTGTGGTGGTAGTAATCGCTGCGCCATAGCGGAGCACTGCGAGAGATGCTCTCCCAGTCGAGTCGTTTGCCGCCCGAGGCACAGTTGTCGATCAGCATGTGGGGAAAACGAGCAAGCAGGTAATCCCAAAATTTGTAGAGATTTTCGATGTGACGGATCTCCTTGATGCCATTGCGTTTTGGGGCATCGTAAGCCGCCCAGTAACGCGCCGGAAGCATATTGAAATCCTGACGATAGTAGTCGATGCCGTTTTGCTCGATCATATCGCCGTAATACTTGCACAACCATTCGCAGGCTGCGTTGTTGCCCAAATCAAACAGCAGCCACGTGGCTTGTTCGGTGCCTGTGGGTTGATCTTCGAGTTCGAGCATCCATTCGGGATGTTCGCGTGCCCATTGTGTGCCTTTGACCACCCGTTCGGGTTCGAACCACACCATAAATTTGGCGCCGACCTCGTGTGCGGCGTCCGAGATGGGTTTCAACCCCTGCGGAAAACGGAGCGAATCTATCGTCCAGTTGCCATTGGTTGTAGCCCAGTTGTTGCCGTTTTTGTAGTCAAATGAACCCGTGTGCCAGCCGGCATCGAGCCAAAAAACATCGGGCGTCAGCCCGAACAGGGCGTAGCGACGGATCATCGCTACGGCCCAGTCGGACGTGATGCACGAATATTCGGAACAGGGTTGCGGATCGCGGTAATTGAATCCGCTACACAAGGGGTATTCGACCTTTTGTCCGTCGATTTTGCGCGAATGATGCGCCAAAGTCAGCCGGCGAAAGGCGTTATGCCCCAACATCCGATCGCCGCTCCAAAAAAGCAGTGCGATCGACGGCGTGCGAATCTGCTCGCCGGGGTAGAGATAAAGATCGGTGTTGGACATTCCCGATTGGAGACCGAGGTGGCGCGGATCGAGTTTTTCGAGCTGTGCCTCCCACGTTCCCGTCCATCCGATAGCGACCATAACCCCCTGCTGCGAAGCCTCCGATTCGAGGTTGAAGAAGGGGAATGCCTCCTCCGAGGAGCGTCCTCCGTGCGGCTCAATGTGGAGCGGTTGCGCGGTGCGTAACTCCGAGGTGCGAGGGGCATAGTCGGCTTTCGAAATCTTGTTGCCCTCGGCGTAATGAATCTTCAACGTGCCGGCCGTAGGATAGGCCATATTCACGTCGATGACTTTTACGCGCGTGATTTGATCTGAATTGTGCGCCGATGTGTTGCGAAAGTGCAGCACCCACTCCACAGCTCGAAAGTCGGGATAACCTTTCACCTCGCAGAGGACTTCCAGTCCGCTGCGTGGATCGGTGTAGGTGAAGCTGCGTGCCACAACACCCACTTCGGGGGTCGTCACGACGCGACGTGTCAAGTGCCACGAGCGGATGAATTCGGCTGACGGAATCTCGTTGTAAACGAATGAGAAAGGCGGCAGCTGTCCGGGGGCAAAACGTGTGTCGATCCAGCGTGCGATGTCGGTTTTGTCGCCCTGCATAGCGAGCTGCACCTGTGCCGAGAGCCGTGAGGGACCGATCAGCAGGAGCAGCGCGCCTATCAGGGTGACAAAATATCGGATATACATTTCAGATTTCATCGTGAAATTTTAAACAGCTTCTTATTACGGAAGTGCCGGGCAGGGGGCGCTACCGCCGTCGTGGGTGTGTCCGGGAATTATATGTGAGTCACCAGCGTTTCCGGTTCCGTCATTTTGACCGTGGTAAGTCCAGCAGATAATTTTCACACCGTCTTTCTGAGCCTGAACGATCGGGTTGTTCTCGACCCAGCCGCCATCGAATCCAGTGAGACCATTGGCAGCGTTTTCATCCCCGTTACTTTTGGAGAAGACTCTCCACCAGTAGTTTTCAATGTTGAATACACGCTCGCCCTTGGCTTCGGCTGCCGATGCCCAAGTCAGAGTGAACCCATTGAAGGCGCCGCCTCCTACATCTTTTTTCTGGGCTTTATACAGGTAGACATATTGTTCGCTGCCCTCTTGTTTTGAGTTGTTGAGCAGTGTCAGACGCTCCATCGGGTTGCCTGCGAGTTGTAGGTTGCGAATCCGTCCGCAGTTTTCGATGCTGATTTCACGAATCTGATTGTTCTCGGCGTTGAGTATTGGGGTTTTGTTGAACGGATCTACGTTCACTTTACCGAAATTGATGCCGGTGAGCTGGTTGTCCTGAACAAAGATGCTGTTGCCGATATTCGGGCAGTTGCGCAGATCGAGCACGCCCTTGAGGGACTGACGTTCCAGTGAAATTTTATTCAGCTTGCTGAGTTCCGGGTCTACGCCGCGTGTGCCAAAATTAACTGTTTCGATCTTATTGAGTCCCATAGCCGTAGTGCCCCATCCGAGTATATCTACCACATTGGGGAAGAGCGTCATATCGAGTGTCACCAAGTGGCTGTCGGCAGCCCATACGGTCTTGACGTCACCAAAAATGAATAAATCTCTCAGCGGATCAATTGTCGTCACACCAGTTGCAAATGTAAAGTCAAAATTATCACCGGTCGTTGGTGTAATGAGTTTGGCATCGGCTTTCCATACGGTGAACTCTTTGGTTGTGACATCAAATGTAAAGATTTTTCCGGGAACATAACCACGGTGGGCAGGGGCACCCAGTTCGCTTTTGCTAATGTTCGGATCGTCGGCAACATCCTTGTGTGAGTCAATCAAGAAATAACCCAACTCATAATACAGTTTTACGATCTGATCATCGGGACGCAGGTAAGCCTCACAGAGTTTTTCGGCGCCACGCATAATGGTCAGCATATAAGAGCGATCACGTGGTGCGGCAGCAGGCAGATCAAACGAAGCTGCTGTTACAGTGACGTTGGCTACGGTAGCTTCGGCCGTGTAAGCATCTCCGGCTATGGCTTCGATCAACACCTTGTCACCGGCTTTGAAACCCGGAGCGGTCATTTGGATCGTGTTGCCGGCGATGTCTTTGAGATAAGGTGTCTTGATGTCAGTAATGGCAGGCAGGGTTGCTGTAACCTCGCAGGTGGCCGATTTTTCGTCAGCTGTTGCGGTGATTGTAGCGGAGCCTTCGCCGACCGCCGAAACACTACCATTTTCGGCAACGGTGGCAATAGCCGGGTTGCTCGAAGTCCAAACGACAATTTTGTTGGTGGCATCGTCGGGTTTGACGGTGGCCGTTAGCACCTCGGATTTGCCGACAAAGAGCGCCAGTGTCGTTTTCGAGAGTTCGACACTTGCAACGCGAATCGGGGCGGCGGTTACCGTGATGTGGGCTTTGCCGTTCTTGCCGTCGCAAAGAGCCATAATGTCCACTTCGCCTACGGCTACACCGGTTACAACGCCACTTTTGGGATCAACCGTAGCCACTTTCGTGTCACGCGAAAGCCATTTGATCTCTTTGACAGTTGCATTTTCAGGCAAGATTTCGGCTTTGAGCGTCAAAGTTGTACCTACGACCACGCCGCCGGTAGACGGCGTGACGGTGACTCCGCTAACCGGAATTTTCACCTCCTCGGCTGTGTTGTCATCACTACACGATGTCGTGATGAGTGCGGATGCCGTTAAGACGGCAAGTGCGAAAAATAATTTTTTCATAATAGGTTTGGTTTGTGTGATGGTTGTTGGTTTGTAAAAAATTGTATTCTTTGATTGGGGTGTAAGGCAGCGTCTAAAGTTTCATCGCCTTTTCGAGCGCCTCAATGACAATGTGGATCACTTTGATATGAATCTCTTGGATGCGGTCGGAGTGGGGGGTGCGCGGAGCGTATAGAGCCACATCGGCCAGCTGTCCAAGCGGTGTATTGCCTCGAGCCGTGAGTGCGATGACCTTCATCCCCAACTCGTGGGCTTTTTCAGCGGCGGCCACGATGTTGGCCGATGTGCCGCTGGTGCTGATGGATAGCAAAACATCTCCGGGCTTGCCGAACGCTTCGACCCAGCGCACAAAGATCTCGTCGAACGAAAAATCGTTGCCCACGCAGCTCATATAGGCCGGATCGTTGATCGCCATAGCGGCCAACGGACGACGATTGGCGCGGAAGCGACCGGTTAGCTCTTCGGCAAAGTGTGTGGCATCGCAGAGCGAACCACCATTGCCGCAACTCATAATTTTACCGCCCTTTTCAAGCGCATCTTTCATCGTGTCGACCATAGCTTCCATCGTTGGGAGGGTTGCCGGATCGGCCAGAAAATCGTCCAATGCTTGTCGCGCTTCGGCGAGGCTGTGTTCTATAATCTGTTGTTTCATCGTCGTCGGGTGTTAGGCGTTGGCGGCCACCGAAAGAGCTGCATAGTCGCCGATCGCTTCGCCCAGCAGCGCCGGAACGACGCGGCAAACGCCGTGTGCTAATGGCAACGCTTCGCGTGCGATCACCTCGTCCATATAGGGGCGCATCGTGGTTTCGTTGCGCGTGTAGATGCTGCCGATGACGATCATTTCGGGGTTGATCAGGTCGATGATAATCGACAACCCTTTGCCCAGATAGTGTGCCGAGGTGCGGTAGATCTCCTTTGCCAGCGAATCGCCTGCGGCGGCAGCTTCGGCCACAAGGCGTGCGTCGATTTTATCGGTGTCGCCGTCGGGGCACCAGCTCACCTTTTCGCCCATTTGCAACCGCTCGCGAACGGCAAATTGTGCCAGCTGCCGAATGCCTCCGCCACTGCAAAAGCCCTCGAAAGAGCCGCATTTGCCGTAACCCACGGGGCCGAAGTCACTCAAACGAATATGACCCAATTCGCCGGCATTGTCGTTGGTTCCGGTGTAGATCTTTCCGTTGAGAATCATTCCGGCGCCCAAGCCTGTGCCGAAGGTCAGAAAAATCATGTTGCGCGTGTTGACGCCGGCGCCGAACTGCCATTCGGCCAGCGCGCAGGCGTTGGCATCGTTGTGTAGTGCGGTGCGAATGCCGAACTCCTTTTGGAAGATTTCGACGATCGGAATGTTGTCCCAGCCCGGAAGATTGGGCGGCGACATAACCACACCGGTGCGACTGTCAAGCGGGCCGCCGCAACTGATTCCGATGGCACGTGTGTTACCAACAGTCAGCGCGTTACGCTCCATAATGGTGTGCACGGCGCTCTTGAGCTGCTCGATGGTTTGATGTACATCGGTGGTGAGGAAACACGCTTTATCTAAGATGGTGAGCTGACTGGCTTCTTGTTGTCCATAGGTGACAGCGCATTTGGTTCCGCCTATATCGACTCCGATGATGTTTTCTTTCATATTGCTGATTATTGTATTTCGTAAATGTTTGTTTTTCGGAGTAATTTGCGGTATTCGTTCAATTTGAACGGCGCTTTTCCGTAGAGGTAGTGGTTGGCAAAGGCGCCTTCGGGGGTTGTGTAGCGGATCAGCAGCAGCCCCTGTCCCTCGATGAGCGGCAGACGTGCAACCTCGGCGCGCGCATTGGCCTCGACGCGGTAGTCGCCTTCGTAAATTTTCTTGCCCGTGGCAACGTCGCTAACCGTGACTTTGCCCTCGCTCGCCGTGCGTGTGTCGTTGGTGGCAACCAGTGGGTAACCTCCGTCGGAGGGATCATTCACCACCACACAGACGTTGCGTTGCACGTTTTTCAGAAAGTGGTAAGCCATCTTTTTGGAGAAATAATAATCGACGATGGCATCCGAAATCACCGGCCACCCGTCGCGGATGTTCCACCACAGAATACCGGTTTTGGGCGCGAATTTATTGCCGCGATAGAGTTCCACGAAAAATTTCATCGCCTCGGCTTGTACCGATTGCGAGGCAAAGATGAAATCTTCTAATTTGGTAGGTACCTCTCCGAAAAGAATGCGCACCTGATTGATCATCAGATTGTTCCTTTCGGGTGTGTAGCCCCACTCTTTGTAGATGCGCACGGCCTTGGTGAGGTAGTCTTCGTTCCAGCGGAAGCTCTTGGCGTCGCTCCACGGATAGACAGTTTCGGGCGGAAACATCTGTTGCAAGCTCTCCAGATTCGGCATTCCGTGATAGCCTATTTCGCTGACAAAAAGGCAGTTGGCTTGGGTATAGTAGGGATCTTTGTAGTAGCCGCGCGGCCCCCACAAATGATCCTCGGGGATGAGCGCCGAGCTATATCCGTTTTGGCAAACCTCTTCACTCCAGTAGGGCGATGACGGAAGGTAGCTGCGTGTTGGGTCTAATTCGTAAAGCACCATCGGAATCACCTGCCGCGATATGACGTCGCGGTTGGGGTCGATTTGGAACGAAGCCAATGTGCCTATGGTCAGTGTTTGGTCGTTTTCGTTGTTGCCCGACCACAGCGCGATTGAGGGGTGAGAGCGCAGTTTGAGAACCACAGCGCTGATTTCGCGTTCGATGGCGCGTGCAAATTCCTGTCGTTGCGAATAAAAAGTGCAACCCATACTGAAATCCTGCCAGACCATCACGCCGTTTTCGTCACAGAGATCGTAAAAACGTGTATCCTCGTAAATATTACCGCCCCAGCAGCGCAACATATTGCAATTGAGATCGGTAACCAATGCAAATGTGCGGTCGAGAAGCTGTTTGTCACGGCTGTGGAGGGCATCCATCGGTGTCCAGTTGCTGCCGCGTGCAAAGACGCGCTCCCCGTTGACCACAAAGCAGAAGCGCCCGGGTTTTTGGGGCGTGTGTATTGGCGTGAAGTCGAGTTTTAGGGTGCGGATGCCGATGCGTCGGCGATCTACATCAACCATTTGCCCTTGTTGATCGAGCAATTTCACTTCGGCATCGTAGAGAGCTGCCTCGCCATAACCGCGTGGCCACCAAAAATCGACGTTGTCGAGATTGAGGATGTGGCGCGCAGCGTGGGCACTCACCAGCGTGCGTCCCAATGCCACCTGCTTGCCGTTGCGCGATAGCGAAAATTCCACGGTGAGCTTACCCTCCTGCAAGGCGATGGGCAGCGCAATTGTGTAGTCGAGAAATACCGAGGCCTGCCGATTGGCAACATCGACGCGCGCCGTGAACCAATGTGCATCGCGGATGTGAGCAGGTCGAAGTACCTCCAATTCCACGTCGCGCCATAGTCCGGCGCTCACCAATCGCGGCATTATATCCCAGCCGTAGGTGTGGGGTGCCCGACGCGTATAGACCGATTCGACCTGCGCGAAGTTGATGCTGATGGTGGGCGGCGTGTATTGACGGCCCTCGATGACCGATGATTTGATGTAGACCTCGACTTCGTTTTCACCGGAGGGCGCAAGTGCCGACGTGATGTCGAAACGGTGTTCGATGAGCATATTGTCGGCGCTACCGACGTGCCGGCCGTTGACGTAGATCTCGGCGTAGCAATCTATGCCACCAAATTTCAGCCAAATGTGATCTTCGGCCTCGTGCTTGGGGGTTGTAAATTGACGGCTGTATCGCCATTGATTGCCCTCCAGCGAGCGCAATTGATAGATATTGCTGCCGATTTCGGGTGCATTGATCAGCCCTGCGGCCAGTAGATCCAACTCTACATTTCCCGGAACGGTGGCCTCAATGCTCTTCATCGGCACCCCCTTTGCTTCGGTCGGAGAGAGGACGGGCGTGTCACCCTGCGGCCAATAGTCAAGCTGCCATTTGCCGTTGAGTGAGCTGGTTTCGGTGGCCGCTGCCGCTGTTGCTGAAATCAACAGTAGGGTAGTGACGATTAATTTCCGAAAATTGTGGTTATTCATAGAATTATTTTTGCTTAATTAATTTACATTACCCGTTTAAGTAGGATATTTCAACGGTATTTTGCGTATTTATCTTTTTAATTGGACTTGTTTGTGTGATTTACGTGCATCAGAGGCTGTTTTCGATCTTATATCACCCGTTACAACTGCTTTACAATCTACTTAACCGTTAAAACAACACTGTAAAATTACTGTTAATTTTTGAAAATCAAAATTTATTGTCTCCTTTTTGTAAAAAAATTGTGATTATTTCGTCTTTTGGCGAATGTACAACGATTTTTGACGCAATTTTTAGGGCGTTTTGTATCTGTATTTTAAATATTTTTAAATATGAGCGTGCTGTGTGTCCATATTTTTTATATATTATATAGGTATGCGAATTTGTTGCGATTATTTTAATTTTTTATGCAAAAACAGATGCGTATTTCGATTTTTTACTTATATTTGTAATGAAATATGGCTGGGAATTTTTTGTTTATGCCTTTTTACTTTCACGGTTAAATAAAAAGAACCAGATTTTAAATCGGGATCGAGTGTTTTAGTTGTGTCGATATGTGGCGAGCGATCATAATTCGTGATGATTCAAATAGTAGTTTGTAACTATCATATAACGAATACTTTAGTTAATCGCTTTTTTGTCTTTTATAGGTTTAAATTTATTTTTGTAGCTGTCCGTCATTCGCATTTACTGCTAATTATTAATAAATATTTTTTATGTTGTATGTCTCTTTGCCATTTTTGTTCTCGGTTTACTTAAACGTTTAAGTAGATTTGTCCCAAAACAGAATATTTACCCCGATTGCTTAATAATTACAGGGCAAAAGGGGATTGAACGATAACGATGAGACCTTGTTTGCTGTCGGGTCGCAAACCACTGAAAACCAATAAATAAACTATAAATTATTGCCTATGAATCAATTTAAACTTCCGTGTGTACGATTTCGTACCGGAGTGGTCAGGTGGCTCGCGCTATCAATGATGATGGCGCTGTGTTCACCTTCTCTGCTCTTTGCCCAATCGTATGTGATTACCGGCAAGGTGCTCGACGAGACCGGATTGCCGGTGGTGGGAGCCAATGTTATCGTGGATGGAACAACCATCGGTACCAACACTATGCTTGATGGAACTTTCTCCCTCGCGACCCCCCCCCAGCACAAAACGCTGTCCGTCACGTACTTGGGTTACAAGCCTG
The DNA here is from genome assembly GCA_036651015.1 of Alistipes sp. Taxonomy (GTDB): domain Bacteria; phylum Bacteroidota; class Bacteroidia; order Bacteroidales; family Rikenellaceae; genus Alistipes. Next base: position 12,439 of record JAVVYP010000007.1, on the reverse strand, counting down.
TCCAACTTGCACTGGGCAAACAGACCAAATTTGTCGTCAATCTTGTTCCTGATGGCCGTGAAATCGACGAAGTGGTCGTCATTGCCTATGGTACACAGAAAAAGGTTTCGGTAACCGGTTCGATTGCTTCGGTCGGCAACACCGAACTCAAGCGCTCGCCTGTTTCGAACTTTTCGACAGCGCTTGCAGGACGTCTTCCGGGTCTGAATGTTATGCAAACATCGGGTATGCCCGGTGACGAGCGAGTTGCGCTCAATATGCGTGGTTTGAGTACTTACGGCGACTCTTCGCCGTTGATTTTGATCGACGGTGTTCCGCGCGACGATATGAATTCACTCGATGCCAATGAGGTTGATAATGTTACGATTCTAAAAGATGCAGCGGCAACGGCTGTGTTCGGTGTGAGGGGTGCCAATGGTGTAATTTTGGTAACCACGCAGCGCGGTAAGGAGGGTAAGGCTGCTGTGACGATCACCGCAGAGCACGGTTTCCAGCAGATGCTTGTGCGCGGTTCTTTGAAGATGGATTCGTGGGATTACGCGGCTCTGTTGAACGAGCTAAACAGCAATATGGGACGTCAACCTGCCTACAATGAGTGGCAAATCCAGCAATTTCGCGACGGAACCGATCCCATGTTTTTCCCAAATCGCGACCCCTACGATGAATATACCAAATTAGGCTCGCAGACCAAATTAAATGCGACGCTCTCGGGTGGAACCGACAAGGTTCAATACTTTATCAATGCCGCCTACCTGCATCAAGGCAGTGTTTTTAGCACATTACCGGAATCGAAATTGGGTTATGATCCCAGTTTCTGGCTCAACCGTGTGAACGTGCGCGCTAATATTGATTACAAGATCACCGATCGTGTGAAGTTCAGCTTGAATTTGAGCACCTATCTCAATAAAGTCAATAAAATTGTGTGGGGTGATGGTTTGCTGGGCAACAACGATGTGAATTTCGACTCTCCGGCCACGACCTTTGTCATCGGCGGTTTGAACCGTGTTCCTCCGACTGCTCCGGGGCCGGCCATTCCTGCCGGCGCGGTTGATAACAATGGCAAACCGCTGCCCGAGGGTGGTTGGGTGCAAGATGGTTCGGGTTATCAGCTCTACCCACGAATGAATTTGGGTGGTTACATTCGTCAAATGAAAACCACGGTCAATTCGAGTGCTGCGATTGATTGGGATATGGGACATTTGGTGAAGGGTTTGGCTTTCCGCGCGATGGTCTCCTATGACCTCTATGCGATGGGTTGGCTCAAAGGTACCCGAGGCTACAACCGATATGGATTTCACCAAGCGACTGGTCCCGACGACACCTCCTATTTCAAACAGGAATATTCCGACAACTCTTTTGACGGAACTCACGCCGAGGACGGTTTGAATTTCCCGGGTGGTGGTCGCGGCCAATCGTCGTACTACAAATTCAATACGCAGTTGTCGTTGAATTACAATCGGACTTTCAATGAAAAGCACGATGTACACGCGATGGTGCTGGGACAGATGGATAATACCGTGAGCAACCGCATCGAATCGCTCTTTTTGCCCTACAATATGCTCTACATCTCGGGACGTTTTGCCTATACATTTGACCAACGCTATACGGCCGAGATTAATGTCGGTGTCAATGGCTCGGAACAGTTTGCCAAGGGAAAACGTTTCGGTGTCTTCCCTGCTGTGTCGCTGGGTTGGACGGTCAGCCAAGAGAAGTTTATCAAAGATAATGTGGATACAAAATGGCTGGATTTCCTGAAGCTGCGCGCCTCCTATGGCATCGTAGGTAATGACCGTTTGGCCGATGGCGCACGTTTCCTCTATATGGACGACGTGCGCGTGACGGGTGGCGGACCGATTCCGACACTGGGACGCGGACAGTACGTGTCAACCAACCTGTTGGGTAATCCCGATTTGACGTGGGAGCGCTCCGAACAGCAGAACTATGGCTTTGATATAGGTTTCCTCGACGGATTCACCTTCAATTTCGACTATTTCCGCGAGATGCGAAGCGATATTTTGATCTCGCGTTCAACGATTCCATTGGTGCAGGGACTTGCCCCCTCGGCGCTACCCCGTGTAAATATGGGAAAGGTCTCGAACTACGGTTACGAGATGGTGCTCAGTTATCAAAAAACCTTCAAAAAAGATTGGCGTATCTATGTCTCGGGCAACTACAACTTTGCGCGCAACAAAGTGCTCGAGGCCGATGAGGTGAAGCGCCAAACGGGTCGCGGCGGCTATGTCTATCCCTACGAGTTAACGGGTTTCCCGATGTCCACAAGTTGGGGTTTGCAGGTCGATTATGCCGATGGTGCCGGCAATGGCTATATCAATACGGAAGATGATTTGGCTAAATTTCAACCGCTGTACGACAAAGGTGGTTATGTGCGCTCGTTTCTCGGCCAATGGAAGTTTGTCGATCAAAATGAGGACGGTATTATTGATGCCAAGGACCGTATTCCGCAAGGTTATCCCGGAGGTGTGCCCGAAATTACTTACGGTGCAACGGTTTCCCTTTCGTGGAAAAATCTCGATTTTAGTATGCAATGGCAAGGTGTGGCACACAAGACCGGCTGTTATGTGGTCGGTATGTTCGGATCGGGACACTTGACCGGCGAGTGGGAGACACACGCTTGGACGAAGGAACGTTTCGAAAACGGCGAGAAAATCACCTATCAGGCGCTCAATGGGTCAACTTTAGCCAGTGGTGCAGTCAATGAACGTAGTGATTATGTGCTCAGTGATATGTCATTCGTTCGTCTGAAAAATATCGAAATTGGCTATTCGCTGCCCCAAAAATGGATGAGTAAAATTGGTCTTGGCGGCATTCGTGTCGCAGTGACGGGTCAAAATCTTTGGAACACCAACAATATGAAGACCCGAAGTATGGATCCCGAACAAAACAACGAGAACCAATACCCGATGACGCGTAACGTCAGCTTCTCGTTGCAGCTCAAACTGTAAAATCCCAAATAGTAAAAAAGTATGAAAATTATACGATATATCGCTGCGGTTATCTTGCTGGGAGTCGTCGGTTCAAGTTGTTCGTTACTCGACATCCAGCCTGACGGACGAGAGACTCTCAAAGAGATCTTTGCCGACCACGACAAAACGGCTGCCTATCTGAACTCTTGTTATATGAATATTCCCGAAAAGGGAGCCACTTACGATTGGGTTTGCAATGCACCGACGGCTTTGAGCGATGAGGGCTACCTCACCTATGGACTCTTGGGTGGCACACCCAAACAGATGTACGAAGGCAGCGCAACGGCCACCTCGCACCCACTGCGCGACTTTCCGGGCAACTACTACAGCACCTATATGTGGCAATTGCGCCAATGCACGATTTTCTTGCAGAATATTGATGGTGCGGCTGTCCATACCGAACAAGAGCGTGCCCGTTGGCGCGCGGAGGCACACGCCCTGCGTGGCTATTTTATGTCGGAACTGCTCAAGTGGTTCGGTGCATTTGCCTACGAACCCGATGGATTTCCCGATAACTACGACTACACCAAGCTGCGCAAACGTACTGTTTGGGAACTTGCCGAGCAGATTGATGCCGAATGTACGGCTGCCATCAACACCCCTGAATTGCCGTGGCGCATTGACCAGCCGAGTGAGCGCAAGCGTATGACCAAGGCTGTGGCGTGGTGCATTAAATCGAAGATGTATCTCTTTGCGGCAAGCCCTATTCATAGCGAGGATTACACAGCGGAGGAGAAGGCTCAACATTGGGAAGTGGCTTATCAGACTTGCAAACAAGCCGTTACGGCGCTTGAGAGTAACACCTATGCGCTGAAGACCTCCGTGGCCAACACCTCGCTTTACACGGGGCCGGCTGCGGCTTACCAAGAGCTTTTCACGGCATCGACGCTTACGTCGGCCGATGATCCCGAAACGATTTGGCAGGGAACAGGCGCTATGAATCTCATTTACCACAACTACATAGGTTCACATTCGTGGCTCAATGCGACGCGTGCCGGTGTGGTGCCGACCCAAGAGATGGTCGATGCTTACGATGTGACCAATGCTGCGCGAACAGTGGCCGAGCCGCTGCTCAATGCGTCACGTCCCTACAATGCCGACAAGTCACCCAACTACAATCCGGCGGCTCTTACTTTGGGTTTTGATCCGCAAAATCCCTATGCGGCACCACGTGATCCGCGAATGGGCGTTTGTGTCATTACCAATGGCGATCCGGTGGTTTGGAACGGAAAAATCGAACACGCCGAGACCTTCGTGGGGGGCGACAATGGAATCTCCGAAGAGGCGCTGATCGACCAATTTAGCCGTACCGGTTACTATTTCCGCAAATATGTGGCACCCACGGCCGATGCCTCGAACGGTATCGTGTCGGCTCCTTGGAAGTATTTCCGTCTGGCCGAAATCAAACTCAACTTGGCCGAAGCTGCTGCCGAAGCCAACCATTTGGACGAAGCCAAAACGCAGGTTGATGCAATTCGCCACCGCGTTGGTATGCCCGATCTGCCGTCGGGACTTTCGCAGGCAGCGTTGATTTTACGCGTGCACCAAGAGCGTATGGTGGAATTGGTCTACGAGGAGTGCCGCTATTTCGATGTACGTCGCTGGGCGGAGTCCTATCAAAGCTCACCACTTTATGCCGATTTCAAATTGCGTTGTCGTACGTTGACGGCGATGTGGATCACTAAAAATGAGCAAACTGGCGCCCTCACCTACGAACGTCGCGCCAACCTCACCAATTTGAGTACCAAGCCGCGAGATTTGCTGCTTCCGATTCCCGAAACGGAGGCACAGACCCTCTACTCGTTGACCACCAAGCGGTGGCAAAATGCCGGTTGGTAATCTTAAACTGAAGATGACAATGAAAATACAAATCAAATATACAGCAATTTTGCTTGTGGCTTTGCTGGTAATGCCGTTCGGCAAGGCGTTTTCACAAGGCGATGCCGTGCCTGTGGTCGCGGGCGAGGTTGTGGATGCAGCCGGCCAGCCGATCTATCAAGCTATTGTCACCACCTTGACGGGTAAATTGCTCGGCACGACCGACATCAATGGCCGTTTTGAGGTGAAGACCAACGAAACGGATCTCTGTTTTCACGCCGGCGGTTATTCCGATGTGAAGTTGCAGACCGCCACCCCGATCAAGGTGACGATGTGTGCGGATCAGACGCACAAGGACGATATTCTGAATTACGGCTATGGTCTGTCGCGACGTCGTGCAACGGCCAGTGAGGCTATCTCGACGGTGGATGGTCGTCTTTTGGAGGACATACCTTCGTCGAATTTCAGCCAGATGCTCGAAGGGCAACTCTTGGGTCTGGGAACCGTCGAAACGTCGTCTGATCCGGGAGCTACGTCGGTCGATAAATTTGTTCGCGGCATCTCGACGATGCACGGAACGGCACCGATGGTGGTCATTGACGGCATCGTTATGCAGGATTACAACATCGACTACCTGACGGCGGCCGAGGTGGATAACATCGTACTACTCAAGGATGCAGCCGCAACGGCAATCTACGGTATGAAGGGATCCAACGGTGTGCTGGTGGTCAACACCAAGGCCGGTCTTCCCGGTGCGATTGATGTACGTGTGACGGCCGATTTCTCGATGCAGCAAATTGGCCGCAAACCCGAAAGCCTGACCTCTTCGCAATATGCTTCGCTGCGCAATGAGGGGTGGATGAACGACGGTTCACAAGGTGATGCGCCCTTCTCATCGGATCAGCTGTCGGCAATTAATTCCGGCACCAATCCGCTCTATCCCAACAACAACTACTACAAAGAGTTTGTGCGCAACTTCGGCACGATGGAACGTTTGGGTGTGAGTGTGAGTGGTGGTACGCAGCGGACACGGGTTTGGTCGAATATCAACTTTATGAACCAAACGTCGCTCTTCAAAGGAGAAACCGATAAATACGTCGCTGCGCCCCGTCGTTTTTGGGTCAATTTCAGAGCCAAGGTCGATATTGACATTTCGAAGCACGTGCACGCTTTTGCCAGTGTTGCCGGTAATGTGCGTAACGACCGCTTGACAGGTGGTGCCGAAGCCAATCCGACCATCTACAATTCGATCTTTTCGCTGCCGCCCACGATGGTTGGCCCCGTGCTTGATGATGGTCGTGTGACGACGATGCCGACGGTAAGCTCTCCGACCTATGGTTTGCTTAACCGCTCGGGCTATACCAAATACTCGGGTATGTACGCCTCGACGCAGGCCGGTTTGACTGTCGATTTGGATTTTATTACACAGGGTTTGAGCCTCACCGGCAAGCTGGCTTTCCAGTCGAGTAACGACCGTTACAACTACTCGCAACAGGACTACCGTCGTTTCTACTACGATTACACTGCGGAGGATTTCAAACAGTTGGGTTCGAACTTGGACACCAGCTTGACCAACTCGGCGTCGGGTCGATTCCAATACACCCTGAGCTACATCGCACAACTTGATTACAAACGTGCCTTCGACAAACACAACATCGAGGCGCACCTCTACACCTACTTCACCGATGAACAGTTCGATAAGGTGGTTCCCGATTTCCCGGCGGTGGGTATGCCTCATTACAACCACAATACGGGGCTGAATCTCGCCTACAACTACGCCGACCGCTATGTGGTGAACGCCACGTTGGGGCTGACGGCTTCCGATGTCTTTGCGCGTAAGAACCGTTACACCTTCACCCCGGCTGTTTCGGCGGCGTGGATTGCCTCCAACGAAGCGTTTCTGCGCGATGTCGATTGGCTGAGCCTGCTCAAGGTGCGTGCCTCCTACGGTGAGGTGGCGCTCGATAATTTTCAGGTTGGCAATTATCGCTACCTCTATGCGGATTACATTCGCCAAAGCGGTGAAATCCGCCTGTTGGGCAATCCGGATCTGCAAGCCGAAATCCATAAGATTCAGAACTACGGTTTGGAGTTGGGGCTGTGGAATAAATTGAGCTTCACCTTTGACTATTTCAGCCGTCGTACCGACAATATGCTCATCGAGCAGAGTAACTCGATTCCCTCCTATCAGGGCATCTATTCGGCCAACGGTATGAAGGTCAATCAAGGTGAAATGCGGAACAGGGGCGTCGAATTGGGGCTGTTTTACAGCACGCAAATCGGTCGCGACTGGCGTGTGCACGGTGGTGTCAATTACGCCCATACCGACAACGAGATTCTCCATACGGGTGAGGTTCCTTATCCGGGTGCAGGAGCCGATTACAGCGGTTTTGCTTACGCCTATCGTCAGCAAGGCTATCCTGTGGGTCAGCAGTTCGGTTATCTGGTTGATCGGAGCCAAAATGGCGGCTACATTGCCTCGGCCGAGGAGTTGACCAAATACAAGGCTATGTACAGCGAAATCGGAACGCCGCGTTTGGGCGATTTTATCTACCGTGATTTGAACGATGACGGTGTGATCAACCAAAAGGATATGGCGCCGGTCGGCAAAGGATCCATTCCGACCGATTACACCACGGTTCGTGTGGGCTTCGGTTGGAAGGGTTTGGAGGTTGATTTGATGTTCCAAGGCGTTACGGGTTTTGCAGCACCGGTCTCTTATGCGACCGAAACCGCGATCAATGGTATCTACAACGACCTCCATCTGAAGGCTTGGACTGCTGAGCGGCAGGCGTCGGGTGCTACGATCAAAGCGCCGGCCTTGAGCTACAACACGACTTCGATCAGCTCGCTCAACAACGATTATCTGATAACTGATCGCTCGTTTTGGCGCCTGAAAAACGCTTCGATCTCCTATACGCTCCCTGCACGGGTAATGCGCAATTCGGGCATTAAACGGCTGAAAATTGTGGTGAGCGGTCAGAATCTTTTCACGGTTTCGGCGCTTGAATCGAAGGTGATTGATCCCGAGATGGGTGATATGACACGTTTGCCCATTATGCGGGTGATCAACTTGGGTGTGAAACTCGATTTTTAATTGCAAAAAAGCGAATCTGTTATGAAAAGAATGAAATATAGAGCAGTAATCCTTTTGGCGGTGGTGGCGCTTTTTGCGAGTGCCGGCTGTCAGAAAGAGATGGATATTCAGCGTGATGACCGTGTGGAGAGTACACAAACCATCTACGAACGTTTGGTGCGCGTTTACGGCCATTTGTCATCGACTTTTTACGTTCCTTCAGTGTCGAGTAGCTATGCCGGTTTTTCGGCTGGAGGTCATATGATGGCCGTCTATTGCGATGAGGCACAGGAGGTGGCTCAATCATCGGCCGTTTACAACTGGTACGATGGTCGTGCATCGTCGTCGAGTATGCCTTTGTGGTACGTCAGCGAGGGTGGTGGAACGGAGCGTTGGACGGGTTTGTTCAATGCCATCTACGGTTGCAACGAGGCGTTGACCTACCTGCAAGACGAAAATTTGCAAATCGACTACGAGGAGTCGCAGCGCAAAGGTTTGGTGGCGCAATTCTATGCACTGCGTGCTTATAGCTACCTGCAACTCATCAAACGTTGGGGCGGTGTGCCCATCGTCGATAAAATTTTCGACAAAAATCACGATTATTCGCAGGACAAACGCGCCAGCTTTGCACAGTGCGTCGATTTCATCCTCGAATCGTGTGACGCTGCGATGGCCTATACCGACGATGTGTCAGCTGACGGTCTTCCGTGGTTCAATAGTGGTTCGCAGTCCTACCAAGCTTGCCGATTGGGTCGTGCGGCCTTGTGGAGCATCAAATCGCAGGCGGTGCTCTATGCGGCCAGTCCGCTGTGGGTCGATGACTGCGCCGGCACGCAACGCTATACGTGGGAGCGTGCGGCTGTGATCACCAAGCAGGCGCTCGATCAGGCGTTGGGTCACGGCGCCAAGTTGGCGGACAAAACGACTTCGTTCCCGATTGAATCGTCGTCGGGTCTGAATGCCTATGACAAATATTTTCTCTCATCCCACCCGTGGGCGGTCGCTTGGGACCACGAAACCCTCTACCAACCCTATAACTATGGAGCTATTCAGAGTGTGGTTTGGCAGAATTCCGGTCTTCCGATTGATATGGGACAGATCTCGGCCGGAGCGTGCCCCACGCAGGAGATGGTCGATGCCTACGAAGTGCTGAGTGCCGATGGCACCCAATCCGAGCCGTTGCTCAATTTGGCGCGTCCCTACAATGCCGATGGCAAGCCCAACTTCAATCCGGCGGCTTTGGCACTGGGCTACAAGGACTGCTCGGCGAAGATGTACGAACATCGCGATCCGCGTTTCTATTCGACCATCTACTACGACGGTGTGACCTTGCCGTTGGTCAAAGGCGACTATGTCGTCGAAACCGCTGTGGGCGGCAACTGCGCCCTGATACTTTCGCCCGGAAATAAGCGCCATACGTGCACGGGCTACTACCTGCGTAAATTCAATAACGCATCATCGGGTACCGAAACCGGCAATAAGGACGGTTATACGCGTGTATTCCGTTTGGCTGAATTGTACCTCAATTTCGCCGAAGCAGCCTTCAAAGCCTATGGCGCTGATCTGCAAATGGCGGCCACCGCAAGCACTGAAATCGACGCGGAGGGTGTGGAACACGCGGTCACTTATGGTGTGCCGATGAGCGCTCGCGAAGCGATCAATACGGTACGTGCGCGTGTCGAGATGCCTGCTGTGTCGGTCAATGGTTCTGATTTTTGGTTGCGTCTGTGCAACGAACGACGTGTGGAACTGGCCTTCGAAGAGCATCGTTTCTTCGATGTGCGCCGCTGGAGTACCCCCGAGGGCGATCTCTCGACCACCGATCAGCGTGTAAGCGGTATGCGCATTGAGGGGACGGCCGACAAGGTTTATGGCCGTTTTAACTTCGAACGCCGCTGCTATACCAACAAATTTTTGAAGTTTCCGCTGAGTTTGGATGAAGTACGCAAGATGCTCAATTTGACAGGCGAAAACTGGCAAAACGAAGGCTGGAATTAAACAACCCACAACCTACAACAATTTATTAAACCTGAAAAACAACTTTCATGAAAAGAACACTGAAACTTTTGGCAATGGCCTTGATGGCTGGTGCTATGTTTACGGCCTGTGGCGGTGACGACAATGGAACCCCCGAGCCGCCGACGCCTCCTACTCCCGAGGGCAACTTTCCCGATGTCACCATCTCCAACAAGGTGTCCGGTGCCGTGAAGGTCGGTTTTGCCGATGCAATTGCTATTACGGGAACGGGTTTCGATCCCGAACAAGATTGGATCGAACTTGGGTATGAAAAAGATGGTAGTATGGTCTATGAGCGAGTTACTGCTGATGTGTTGACTTTCAAGAAGACGCGCGTTGCCTTTGGTATCGGTATTACGGCAACCTTCTTGGATAAAACGGTCAAAGTTTATCTCGATCGTATGGGTTATGATCCGATGCCGCTGACCGGTGACATTACTTTCACGATGCCGACGGTTGCCGAGGGGTATATTCCCGATCCTGCATTTCGGGCTACATTGAATTCTGATCACCCACAAGAGGGTAACCCTGCCATCAAACCTCTTTTCAACGCCTATGGCTTGCTTGATGTTGAGGCCGCGGGCAAACTTACTGAGGGCGGCCACGAAGGATATGGAATCAATCTGTATAATTGCAAAGCGACGTCGCTCGAAGGAATCGAACTTTTCAAGAGTGTGACTGGCTTAATACCGGCTTGGGGAATGGAAAACCTCAAAGAGGTCGATTTGTCGAAATGGATGGCAAAAAAGGTGGATTTGAGATTTAATGATCTTCCTAAATTGGAGAAATTTATTGGATCGCCCTATGCTTACCGCGTTGACGTATACAAATGTCCGAATTTAAAATATGTTGATTTGAATCTTTGCAAGTGGTGTTATAATGTGCAATTATTCTTTGATGAAAGCCCCACGCAATATTCGTCTGTTACTTATCTTGATGTCCGTCGCCAACGTACTGGTACGCTGAAATTGGGTGATGCGGACACCAATCCGAACACAGAGCTGCGTTATCCCACCGATCCGGCAATAGATTATTCAATCCTACTGTCCGGTGTTTGGATGAAAGTCGCAGCTAACTGCCATATATTGATTGATTATCAATATTTGCTTGACAAAAAAACCAATACACAACAAGATGGTTACGGTACGATTTTCAGCGCTTGGCAAAGAGGTGCAACCATTGATGTTTATGCAAGTAAAAATATTACTAAAAAGATCGGTACTGTGCCACTGTTCTCTGTTGACCCCAATGCATTGACCATTTCGGGTGAGAACGGCTGGAAAGTGAATGATCCGCAATAAATTTCCTAAACCTTTTAAAATAAATCTTATGAAAAGAACACTGAAACTTTTAGCAATGGCCTTGATGGCTGGTGCTATGGTCACGGCCTGTGGCGGTGACGACAATGGAAACCCCGAGCCACCGACGCCTCCTACTCCCGAAGGCAACTTCCCCGATGTCACCATCACCAGCAAGGTGTCTGGTGCCGTGAAGGCCGGTCTTCCGGATGCGATTACAATTAGCGGAAAGGGTTTCGATCCTGATCTGGACTACATCAAAGTGGGTTATGAGGATGGTGGTGCTCTCAACACCGATAACAAGGTGTTGGACGCGGCGTTGACACTCAACAAGACCCGTGTTGCATTTGGTATCTCTATCGACGCTCCCTATCTGGGTAAAACGGTCAAAATTTATCTTGATCGTCCGGGTTATGATCCGATGCCGCTGACCGGCGATATTACTTTCACGATGCCGACGGTTGCCGAAGGGTATATTCCCGATCCCGCGTTTCGTGCTACGCTGATCAACTTGAATCCCAACGTGAAGGTTCTCTTCAGTGCGCTGGGTATGCTCGACGTCGAGGGCGCTGCGGCGATTAAGACCGGTGACGGAACGTATGGTCTGAATCTTTATGCCTGCACGGCCAATTCGCTGGAGGGTATCGAACTCTTCACGGGCGTTACCGGGCTTATTCCTGCTTGGGATATGCCTAATGTCAAGGAGATCGACCTCTCGAAGTGGACAGCAAAGAGTATCGACTTTCGTTGTGAGCGTGCGGCGAAGTTGGAGAAATTCATTTGCGCCCCTTGGGCAAAAACTGTAATTATACATAGTTGCCCCAAATTGACGTATGTTGATGCACACAATTGCAATTGGATGGATCGTCTTAATATTAACGATTTTGAGAAGAATACGGATGGTGGTAAAAATTCGAATGTTACCTATTTTGATGTTCGTCGTGATATGTCGGGTACGTATAATGACAACCCGACCAAACCTGAGTTCTATCGTCTCTGGGGTGGTTGCGGTTTCAAAGTTGGTGACAATGCCACAATCTTGGTTGACTCGTGGTTCCTTTGGGATCACAATGTAGGCAACTGCACTTGGTCTGATATTTATGATGCTTGGAAGACACGTGGTGCAACGATCAAGGTCTATTCGCGTGTTAAGCCTTATACGGACGAACTGTTAGGAACGGTGCCGATGGCCTCTGTGGATCCCAATGCGCTGTCGCCCAACAATAAAAATGGCAAGGATCCGGCTA
>JAVVYP010000006.1:0-68995 GCA_036651015.1 Alistipes sp. | reverse complement strand
CGAGCTGTCTTGGCGCGTTGGAGCGTGATGTAGATCAGTGAGCCATAGTCGATGCGGCCGGTTGTGTCGGCCAATTCGGCGCGACCACCATAGGTCGTCTCGCCGATGATGAGCGAATGTTCGTTCATATTGCTAACGGTCGAATAGGTCTGCTCAACCTGCGGAATGTCGCACATATAGCGACCGCCATCCCATTCGTAAACAGGTAGCATCGTGCCTGCTTTGTGTCGGCCGCCTGCGGTGTGGTAGAGCGCTCCGAAGAGCGAATGCGAATCGGCCGCATAGGTGACCATCACCGAACCGTCGGTCGATGCGCCTTTGGTGACGATGAAATTGGTGCACGCTGCGACGGTTCCGTAGGAGAACAAGGCGGCAGCAGCAAAGAGGATGGGGAGTTTTTTCATAGAGATTTCTGTATTTTGCTAACAAATGTACGAAACTATTCATAAACGTCCAAGAACTAAGTCCGAAGAAACCGATTGAATTGTAAATTTAGTTTGCTTCGAGGTCTCGTGTTGTACGATTTTTGTGTAATTTTGTGGGTTAAAACAAATCTAAGGACTATGTCTATTGCCGCTCAACTCTCTTTTGTTCGCCACACACTTCCCGAGTCTGTTTCGCTCATTGCCGTGTCGAAGACCCACCCTGCGGAGTCTATTCGCAAGGCCTATGATGCTGGTCAGCGCGTATTTGGCGAGAGTCGTCCGCAAGAGTTGGTGCAGAAATACGAGCTGTTGCCCAAAGATATTGCGTGGCATATGATCGGCCACTTGCAAACCAACAAAATCAAATATATAGCCCCTTTCGTGACGTTGATCCACTCGGTCGACAGTGCGCGTTTGGTCGAAGCGATTCAGCACGAAGCAGCTCGCTGTGGCCGTACGATTGATATTTTGCTGCAGATCCACGTCGCCGACGAGGAGAGTAAAACGGGTTGGACAATCGGCGAGTTGATCTCTTACATCCACACGGCACCCTTTGCACAACTGCCCAATATCAGGGTTCGTGGTGTGATGGGTATCGCCACCAATACCGATGACACGGTGCGCATCCGTCGTGATTTTGAGGAGTTGAAGCGTTGTTTCGATCTGCTGCAACCCTACTTCGGGGCACGATTCGATGCCCTTTCAATGGGTATGTCGCACGACTATCCGATGGCTGTGGCCTGCGGCTCGACGATGGTACGCGTCGGGTCGCTGATCTTCGGGGAGCGAGATTATTCCAAATAAAGCGTGTTGCAAAAAGTAAAAGGGGCGGAAATTTCGAAATTTCCGCCCCTTGTTGTTCTATCAAAACTGCTATTTCACGCGCAACCGGCGTCCTAATTGCAGAATGGTGGTTTTCTTGATGCCGTTCAAAGCGCAGATTTTCGAGATGGTGGTGCCGTATTTGCGCGCAATACCGCCCAGTGTGTTACCCGAGCGAATGGTGTGGTATTGCTGCTGGCTCGCCTTCTTGACGATAATCTCTTGCTTGTCTTCGACTTCATTGTCGAGTTCGTCGTCGAAATCTTGTTCTGCTTTGGAGTTGATGTTGAAGAACGATTTGCGCAGCAGAAAAGTCTCACGGCAGAGCATCCCTTTCTGAAAGTCGATCAGCCGTTCGGGGTCAAACGATTGTCCGTAATAGCGCGTTTCGAAGTGCAGGTGGGGACCTGTGCTGCGACCTGTCGAGCCGCCAAGCCCGATCACTTGTCCGGCTTCGACCCATTGATTGGGTTCCACCATTCGTTCCGAGAGGTGGCCGTAATAGGTCTCCAGTCCGTTGTCGTGACGCAGGACGATCAGGTTGCCGTAGCCGCTGCGTGTGGTTTGCGAGAGCCGTACGCGGCCGCAAAAAGTGGCGTAGATCGGGTCGCCCATTTTGAGCGGCAGGTCAACACCTTGGTGCTGGCGACGTCGGCGCGGTCCGTATTTGCCGTGCGGATGAATGGCTCCTTGGTGGGGACAGTGGTAGCTGCTGAGAGAGTCAACCAATTCAATGACCACCGAATTGGGCATCGACGACATATCGACCTCTTTGTATGGAAAAAGGTTGTCGTTGTTCCAATACTTCTCGAAAATTGTTTTGTCTTTGACCACCTCGCGGTTGCGGATGTACTTCCACGTGTTGTTGCCGTAGAGCACCACCTGCATTGCATCGTTACCGGTGGGCAGGGTGTCGATGACCGTCAGCCCGTTGGTGTCGAAGGTCGATTCAATTTGCTTGCGTTGGAGTCGCAGTTGCAGCGTGGCGATGGAGTCGGCGGCGATCTCTTCGGCGGTTGGGCAGCCCAACAGCGAATCCGCATCTTGCGGCGACTGAGCGGCAACGCTGACGCTCGTGCAGACGATCGTAAGTGCTAAAATGTATCTTTTCATAGGGTTTATTGGTTGCGGAGTAGCTCTTCGGCGGTCTCCAAGGCTTTATAAAATGGTTCGCCGAAGCGGCGGATAATGGGTTCTTTCAGTGCTTTGTAGACGGGAATACCCAACGCGCGGCCACACGTGCGTGCCGAGGCGCAGATCTTCCAGCGGTGGTAGTTGAGTCCTGTGGTTCCATTCGAAAAGTGCATAAGACGAATGGGATAGAGGTGACACGAGATCGGTTTGCGAAAGGTTGTTTTGCCGTCTCGCCACGCCTTTTCGATGGCGCAAAGCGTCACGCCGTTTTCGTGGCAGGTGTAGGCGCATTCGGTCTCTCCGACCAGCGGTGTTGTGCGGTCTCCCTCCTCGTCGAAGACCATAAATCCCTGCTGCTCAATGGCCGCAATGCCTTCAGGGGTCATATAGGGACGGTAGGCT
The DNA here is from genome assembly GCA_036651015.1 of Alistipes sp. Taxonomy (GTDB): domain Bacteria; phylum Bacteroidota; class Bacteroidia; order Bacteroidales; family Rikenellaceae; genus Alistipes. The sequence continues at coordinate 66,212 of JAVVYP010000006.1, read as the reverse complement.
GCAAACTCCTGTTCGAGGCGTGCAACTTCGTCGATTTCGAGCGGAGCGCCGGCGTCGCCTTCGACGCAGCAGATTCCTTTGCACTGCGAGAGGTCGCAGGCGAAACATTCGCGCAGCAGGTCGGCGCTTACGATTTTATCGTCGATTTCGATCATTTGTGGCACGTGTCGGCGATGATTAGGTCGTACAACTCTCCGAGGGATAGCCCCATTACACGGGCTTGCTTGGGGACGATACTGCCGGCACTCATACCCGGAATCGAATTGATCTCGATCAGGTAGGGCTGTCCGTCGGGTGTGACGATGAAATCCACGCGCGCAACGCCCGAACAGCGACACGTCTTGTAGGCGTCGAGGGTGATTTGGTTGAGCCGTTGCTTGACCTCGGCGGTGAGGTCGGCAGGGGTTATCTCGTCGGAGAATCCGGCGGTATATTTGGCTTGATAGTCGAAGAACGCTTTTTTGGAAACGATCTCGGTGATCGGGAAAATGTACTCTTTGCCGCCTGCGATCAGTATGCCGCAGCCCATTTCGCGACCAGTGATGCACTCCTCGATCAGAATTTCATCGCCTTGCGCAAAGGCTTCGGTCAGTGCTGCCGGCATCTGCTCACGCGTGTTGACGCGCGTGACGCCGAACGACGAGCCGTTGGCATTGGGTTTCACGAAGAGCGGAAGACCCAGCTCTGCGATGATTCGATCAGCATCGACGGTGTCGCCACGTCGCACAAAAATTTCACGTGCCAACGGAATGCCGCGACCGGCCAACGTGCGCTTGGTGGTGATCTTGTCGAAAGTGATCACCGACGAGGTCATCGAGCACGACGAATAGGGAACGCCCATCATATCGAGGTACCCTTGGAGTTTGCCGTCTTCACCCGGGGTCCCGTGGATGATGATCAAGGCGTATTCGAAAACCGTGTGGATGCCGTCGATGGTCAGCGAAAAGTCGTTTTTATCGACCTGCCACGTCCGCCCGTCGGGGGCTGTGTGGTGCCAATCACGGTGGTGGATGTCGATGAGCGTGACCTCATATTTTGTCTTGTCGAGTGCCGCCTCGATCTGGGCTGCGCTCTGCAAGGCGATCTCTCGCTCGGGTGAGTCACCACCGGCTAAGAGAGCAATTTTCAAACGTGTCATTTCTATTATTAGGGATTATAGATGTCTTTGTAGCGGAATGCGAGGATCTCCTGCACCATCTCGACATATTGCTGCGCTTCGGCGTGAAATGCGTCGAGTTCGAGGGTGCGGTTGAAGTCGTTGAGTGCAGCGCCCCACTCGTTGCGGCTGTAATGGAGTTTGCCGCGTTCGACATAGAGCGGCGCGTCGTTTGGATTGGCCGTAATTTGTGCCGTGAGGGTTGCGATGCGGTCAGAGAGCGACCACAGGCCTTTGCGGCAGATGTGGGCGACAACATCCGCGTTGAGTAGCTGCGAAACCTCTTCGCCTCGTCCGATGCGTGCACGGATCTCGGTGGATGAAACGTCTTGCAGCGGAGCCTCGGCCAGCAGTGTGGCACCAGCCGGCAGTGCATCGACCGGTTCATCACGACGCGGATAGACAAAAATCGGATATTCAAGCAGCTTTTCGTACTCCTTCCAACCGCTCAGTCCTGCAATTTGATCGGCACCCATCAAGATCGAGAATTGCATCTGCGAACCGTGATTGGTAGTCAGATAACGCAAAGTATCAATGGTATAAGAGGGTTTCGATAGCAGAAATTCTACCACCGAAGCTTTGATTCGATCGGGATAACGCGAGGCGGCACAAGCCATCTCGGCCATCTCGAAACGATCCATCTCGGCGGCCATCTCGGTGGTCTGCTTGTAGGGACTCTGCGGCGACACGATGAGCACCACTTCGTCGCATAAAGCCTGATCAAGCACATATTCTGCCAATGCAATGTGGCCATTGTGAACAGGATTGAACGACCCAAAATAGAGCATTACGCGCTTCATTGGTCTTCCCGAATGAAGTTGCAAAGTACCTCGACAGCGTCGTTGATCGCCTCGTCGAGTGCGTCGTTGACCACCACGTGATCAAATTCGGAGGCTTTGGTCAGCTCGAATTCGGCTTTGGCGATACGACGGTCAATCACCTCGGGGGCATCGGTGCCGCGGCATTCGAGCCGGTGGCGCAACTCCTCGACCGAGGGGGGCATAATGAAGATTGAGCAAGCTTTGGCGCCGAAAATGCGTTTGAGGTTGAGTCCTCCGATCACATCGACGTCGAAAACAATAATGTGTCCTTTGTCCCAAATGCGCTCCACCTCACTGCGCAGGGTGCCGTAGTGGGTTCCTTGGTAGACCTCCTCCCACTCCACAAAAGCGTTTGCGGCGACGGCCTGCATAAAAGCCGCGTGCGAGAGAAAATGGTAGTCTACCCCATCCTGCTCGCAGCCGCGTGGAGCGCGACTGGTGGCCGAAATGGAGAATTCAAATTGCGGAAAACGGTCGAGCAACGCCCGGACAATGGTGGTCTTGCCTGCGCCACTTGGAGCCGAAAATATGACAACTTGTCCCATTATAATATATTGAGCACTTGCTCTTTGATCTTTTCTAATTCGTCTTTCATCTGAATGACCAAAATCTGCATATTCGATTCGTTGGCCTTGGAACCAAGGGTGTTGATTTCGCGCCCCATCTCTTGGGCTATGAAGCCCAATTTGCGCCCCACACCCTCTTCGCCGGCAGCCACTTCGCGGAAATATTTGCAATGGTTGGTCAGCCGCACCTTCTCTTCGGTGATGTCCAATTTCTCGAGGTAGAAGATCATCTCCTGCTCCAGCCGATTTTTATCGACGGCGATTTTGAGTTGCGACAGATTGTCGAGCAAACGGGCTTTGACAGACTCGGTGCGTGACTTTTCGAGCGGCTCCACCTCTTGTTTATACCCCTCGATTTTGTCGACACGATGCAGCAGATCGGCAATCAGGATCGCACCCTCTTGCAACCGGAAGGCGTTGAGTTGCTCGATGGCGCGCTCCACGGCGGTCATTAGCACGGTGTGTTCCTCGTCGGAGATGGCTTCGGTCTCGGTGGTCACCACATCCGGCAGCCGCATAATGACGGGCAACATAGCATCGTAGTCGGCATCAATACTCGAAAACGAGAGCGTGTCGCGCAGCTGATTAAGGTATTCGCGAAAGGCCTCACGGTTGATGCGTGCCGAGGTCTCGACACTCTGCGACTCGACCGAGACAAAGACATCGACCTTGCCGCGTTCGACGCCACGGGCGATGGTGTTGCGCAATTCGTACTCCGATTGGCGGTAGATGCCGGGCAGCCGCAACCCCAAATCGAGCTGTTTGGAGTTGAGCGTGCGAATTTCGACGGTGATTTTTTTATTTTGGAGTGTGGCTTCGCCTTTGCCAAAGCCGGTCATTGATTTTATCATCGGTGCCGTGATTTAATTTTGGCAAAATTAATAAAAACTATTCAAAAAGGCGAGCCTTCGGACAGACTAATAAAATTTATTTGCATAACTATTGTTTTTGAAACTATATTTTATTTATATTTGTGTTAGCAAGCTAACAGATAGAAGCTAAAAAGTCAAATTCACATACAAACTATTATGAAAAAGCACAATTTCAATGCGGGTCCCTCCATTTTGCCGCAGGAGGTGATCGAAAATGCGGCCAAAGCTATTCTCGACTTCAACGGTTCCGGTCTCTCGTTGCTTTCGATTTCACACCGCACCAAGGATTTCGAAGAGGTGATTGCCGAGGCGGACGCTCTGTTTCGTGAATTGCTTCAGATTCCCGACAACTACAAGATCTTCTATGTTGGCGGAGGTGCCAGCTCGTTGTTCTTTCAGGTGCCAGCCAATTTTTTGGCCAAAAAAGCCGGTTATGTAAACACAGGCGTTTGGTCGAAGAAAGCCATCAAGGAGGCCAAGCGCTACGGTGCAGTCGAAGTTTTGGCTACGTCCGAAGATAAAAACTTTACCTATATTCCCAAAGGTTTTGTCATTCCGGCTGATCTGGATTATCTCCACATTACCACCAACAATACCATCTATGGTACCGAATACCACGAGGATCTCTCGTCGCCGGTGCCCCTGATCGCCGATATGAGTTCCGATATTCTGTCGCGTCCGATGGACGTGAGCAAATACGCGATGATCTATGGCGGTGCTCAGAAGAATTTGGCGCCTGCCGGCGTGGTCTTTGCGATCATCCGCGAGGATATGCTCACCAAAGTTGTGCGTGACCTGCCGTCGATGGTCAACTTCAATACCCACGTGGAGAACAATTCGATGTACAACACCCCTCCCGTTTTCCCGATTTACGTGCTCAAAGAGACCCTCAAATGGCTCAAGTCGATCGGTGGCGTGAACGAAATCTACCGCCGCAACCAAGAGAAAGCGGCGTTGCTCTACGACGAGATCGACCGCAACCCACTCTTCCGCGGCACGGTAGCCAAGGAGGATCGTTCGTTGATGAACATCTGCTTTGTGATGGCCGAAGGGCTGGAGGAGCTGGCTCCCGAATTTTTGGAACTGACCAAGAGCCACGGCATCGTCGGCATCAAGGGTCACCGTTTGGTGGGTGGTTTCCGGGCTTCGTGCTACAATGCGCTGCCCAAGGAGAGTGTCGAAGTGCTGGTGGCTTGTATGCGCGAATTTGCCGCTAAACACGCCAAATAGATGTGCCCGACCATCGTTCCATACACCTACGAGGAGAAAAAAGAAAAAACGATTAATTTCACTTCACTGTTGAAAGATATGAAAATATTGGTTGCAACCGAGAAACCTTTTGCCAAAAAGGCTGTCGAGGGGATTCAAAAGATTATTGAAGGGGCTGGTTATCAATTTGCACTGCTCGAAAAATATACCGACAAAGCCGAGTTGTTGGCCGCAGTGGCCGATGCCGATGCGCTCATTATCCGCAGCGACAAGGTGACCCCCGAGGTGATTGCTGCGGCGAAGAACCTCAAAATCGTGGTTCGCGCAGGAGCAGGCTACGACAACGTCGATCTGGCAGCTGCCAAGGCGCGCGGTATCGTGGTGATGAACACCCCCGGACAAAACTCCAATGCGGTGGCCGAATTGGCACTGGCGATGATGATCTTTATGTCGCGCAACCGTTTTACCCCGGGCACCGGTACGGAGTTGCGTGGCAAAACCCTCGCCATCCAAGCCTACGGCAATGTGGGACGTTTGGTGGGTCTCAAAGGCAAAGCATTGGGTATGGAGGTCATCGCTTACGACCCCTTTGTCACCGATGCAGCGCTCTTCGAGGCCGACGGCGTGCAGCAGGTGGACTCCGTGGCTGAACTTTACAAACGGGCTAATTTCCTCTCGCTGCACATTCCTGCTACCGAGCAGACCAAAGCCTCGATCGGCTACGATTTGTTGATGTCGATGCCCAAAGGGGCGCTGTTGGTGAACACCGCTCGCAAGGAGGTGATCGACGAACAGGGGTTGCTGCGTGCGTTGACCGAGCGCGAAGATCTGAAATACGTCACCGACATCGCCGCTGCCATACAGCCCGAGCTGAACGAGAAGTTCGGCAAACGCGTCTATGCCAGCGAAAAGAAGATGGGTGCCGAGACTGCCGAGGCCAACCTCAATGCCGGATTGGCCGCAGCCAACCAAATCGTGGATTTTCTGAAGAACGGAAATACCCGTTTTCAGGTTAATAAATAGAATATGGTACGAATCAAACCTTTTTGCGGAATTCGCCCTCCGAAGGAGTATGCCTCCGAAGTGGCGTCGCGTCCCTACGACGTGCTAAATTCCGCCGAGGCAAAAGCCGAAGCCACGGAGCGCTCGCTGCTGCACATCATCAAGCCCGAAATCGACTTCACGCCCATTGCCGATGAGCATTCGATGCCGGTGTACGACAAGGCGGTGGCCAATTTTGCGGCGTGGCGCAAGAAGGGCTGGCTGCAACAAGATCCCGAGGAGTACTACTATATATATGCGCAGACGATGGACGGCCGCACGCAATACGGGCTGGCTATGTGCTGCCATTTCGAGGACTACCTCTCCGGTGCGATCAAGAAACACGAACTGACACGCCCCGACAAGGAGGAGGATCGAATGATGCACGTGCGTAAACAGCAGGCCAATATCGAGCCGGTGTTTTTTGCCTATCCCGACAATGCCGAGATCGACGCACTGGTGGACAAGGTGGTGAAAAACACGGCTCCCGAGTACGATTTCACCGCCGAGGACGGTTTTGGACACCAGCTGTGGGTGATTCGCGACAAGCAGATCAACGACCGCATTACGCAGATTTTCGCCGGCATTCCGTCGCTCTATGTGGCCGACGGACACCACCGCACGGCAGCTGCCGCACGCGTGGGTCAGGAGTGCCGCAGCCACAATCCGCACCACACGGGCAACGAGGAGTATTGCTATTTTCTGGCGGTTACCTTTCCGGCCAATCAGTTGCGCATCATCGACTACAACCGTTTGGTGAAGGATCTCAATGGACTGACTACCCAGCAATTACTCGAAAAGCTGAAGGAGAATTTCATCGTCGAAGACAAGGGCATCGTGGTCTATCACCCGACGACGCTCCACAACTTTGCGCTCTATATCGACGGTCGCTGGTACTCGCTGACGGCCAAGGTGGGCACCTACAACGATGCCGATCCGATTGGGGTGTTGGATGTGACGGTGCTCTCGAATTTGGTGCTCGATCAGATTTTAGACATCAAGGACTTGCGCACCTCGAAACGCATTGATTTTGTGGGCGGAATCCGCGGTCTGGGCGAGTTGAAACGGCGCGTTGACACGGGCGAGATGAAGGCCGCTTTTGCCCTCTATCCGGTCTCGATGCAGCAGCTGATCCACATCGCCGACACGGGCAACATTATGCCGCCGAAGACCACGTGGTTCGAACCTAAGTTGCGTTCGGGGGTGGTAATCCACTCGTTTGAAGAGTAATAAACCAAGAAAAGCTGTCCTCGTGGCAGCTTTTTTTTGGTTTCAGGCGAACAACGATAGCAAATTTTTGTTAAATTTGTTAAACCTTAAAAATTATGCCTATGAAATGGTTTATCAAGTGCATTAAAAATTATGCAACTTTCCGCGGCCGTGCACGCCGTGCCGAGTATTGGTATTTTGTGCTGTTTACAATCATTCTGCTGATCATCGCCACGCTGCTGGACTATGTTTGCTTTGGGTCTGGCTCCATAGGCGTGTTCCAGCCAGCTCTTGGTTTGTTCTTGTTTTTGCCCAGCTTGGCGGTGCAGGTGCGTCGGCTTCACGACACGGGCAAGAGTGGTTTGCGGATTTTGTGGTACTACCTATTCACGATACTTTGGGGCGTCGCTATGGTGATCATCGGTGGTGCGGCCGTCCTGTCCAACGATATCAGTGCACTCTCCGGAGCCACCGGATTCTTGGCGGTGATGGGCATCGGTTGCTTGGTGATGTTAATTTGGGGCATCCTGTTCTTGGTGTGGTACTGCACCAATGGCGATAAAGGCGACAACAAATACGGCGCCGATCCGAAAGAGAGTTAGAAGCTGTCTATGTTTCTCAAAGAGGGTTCAGACCGTTGGGTTTGAACCCTCTTTGTCGTCAATAGGGGCAATTTTTATAATTAATTCGCGTTTTTTTATAACAAATAATAATATGATTACGATATTTTAACTATATTTGTAACAAACTACATTTTAAAGGGTTTAGTTTATGGCTAAAATCAAAGGAACAATCGTTGTCGACAAAGAGCGATGCAAGGGGTGCGGAGTCTGTGTGGCTTCGTGTCCGTGTGAGGTACTCAAATTGTCGGCGGAAGTGAACAGCAAAGGTTACCCCGTAACCTATATGGCCAATCCCGACGCCTGCACAGGTTGTGCTTCGTGTGCGGTGATTTGTCCCGACAGCTGCATCACAGTTTATCGTCAAAAATTCGAATAAGCGATGGCAGAAAAAGAGGTAAAATTGATGAAAGGCAACGAAGTGATAGCCCACGCGGCGATTCGCTACGGTTGCGACGGATATTTCGGCTACCCGATCACTCCCCAATCGGAGGTGATGGAGACGCTGATGGAGTTGAAACCTTGGGAAACCACGGGTATGGTCGTTCTGCAGGCCGAATCGGAGATCTCGTCGATCAATATGGTCTACGGCGGTGCTTCGACCGGCAAGCGGGTGATGACCTCGTCGTCGAGTCCCGGTATCAGCCTGATGGCCGAGGGATTGAGCTATATGGCCGGTGCGGAACTCCCCTGCTTGGTGATCAACTGCCAGCGCGGTGGCCCGGGTTTGGGAACCATCCAACCCTCGCAAGGCGACTATTTCCAAGCCTGCAAGGGCGGCGGACACGGTGACTATCACCTGATCGTTTTGGCGCCCAACTCCGTGCAGGAGATGCACGACCACGTGGCTTTGGCCTTCGATTTGGCCTTCAAATACCGCAATCCGGCGATGATCTTGGCCGATGGTGCCATTGGTCAGATGATGGAGAAGGTGGTGCTCGCCCCACAACGTGAACGGCGGAGCAACGAGTCGATCGCTGCCGAGTGCCACGACTGGGCAACCTACGGCAAACCGGCTGATCGTCAGCGCAATGTGGTCACCTCGCTCGAACTCCAATCCGAGAAGATGGAGATCATCAACCAGCGGCTGCAAGCCAAATACCAAGCTATGGAGAACAACGAGGTGCGTTACGAGGCGATCGAATGCGACGATGCGGAGTATGTGATCGTGGCCTTCGGTTCATCGGCGCGCATCTGCTCGGCCACGGTCGAAATGGCACGTGCCGAGGGGTTGAAAGTCGGTCTGCTGCGTCCGATTACCCTCTATCCATTCCCTACTCAGGCGATTGCCGATCTGGCCAAGCGCGGTGTGAAAGGTTTCCTTTCGGCCGAGTTGAATGCTGGTCAAATGGTCGAAGACGTGCGTCTGGCCGTCAATGGTGCCGCTCCGGTCGAACACTACGGTCGTCAAGGCGGTATGCTATTCGCGCCCGACGAGGTGTTGGTGGCACTCAAAAAACTGATTAAAAAGTAAAGACTATGGCAGAGGTTGAAATAAAAACTGAGAATCTGATCTACGGAAAACCCAAACTGATCACCGACAACGTGATGCACTACTGCCCGGGTTGTAGCCACGGCACGGTGCATAAATTGGTCGCCGAGGTGATCGAGGAGATGGGTATAGAGCAAAAAACGGTGGGCGTGTCGCCCGTGGGTTGTGCCGTATTTGCCTACAACTACATCGACATCGACTGGATCGAGGCGGCACACGGACGTGCATTGGCGGTGGCTACCGCTGTGAAACGCCTGCACCCCGAAAATTTGGTCTTCACCTACCAAGGTGACGGCGACCTGTCGGCCATCGGTACGGCGGAGTCGATCCACGCAGCTGCGCGCGGCGAAAACGTCGTGGCAATCTACATCAACAACGCGATTTACGGTATGACGGGCGGTCAGATGGCGCCGACTACCCTGCTGGGTATGAAGACCGCGACAACGCCCTACGGCCGCGATCCGCGCCTGAATGGCTACCCCTACAAGATCGCCGAGATGATGGCGCACTTGGACGGTGCTACCTTCATCACACGGCAGAGCGTCCATACGCCGGCCAACGTGCGCAAGTGCAAAAAAGCAATCCGCAAGGCGTTCGAAAATTCGATGAATGGCAAAGGTTTCTCGCTCGTGGAGGTCGTTTCGACCTGCAACAGCGGCTGGAAGCTCTCGCCCGTAGCGGCTAACACGTGGCTCGAGCAAAATATGCTGCCCTTCTACCCGCTGGGCGATATTAAGGATGTAAAATAAGGAGGACGGATATGAAAGAAACGTTGATTATTGCAGGATTCGGAGGACAAGGCGTCCTCTCGATGGGTAAGATTTTGGCCTATTCGGGCGTAATGCAGGATTTCGAAGTGACTTGGATGCCCTCCTATGGACCCGAGATGCGTGGCGGCACGGCCAATGTGACGGTGATCCTGTCGGACAAGAAAATTTCATCGCCCATTGCCCACGAATTTGACACGGCGATCATCTTGAACCAGCAGTCGATGGAGAAGTTCGAACCGATGGTCAAGGCTGGCGGCGTGCTGATCTACGACACCAACGGCATTACGCGCCACCCCGTGCGCAAGGACATCGCGGTCTATGCCATTGATGCCACGGCCGAGAGTGCCCGACTGGGACAGGCCAAACTCTTCAACACGATGATTTTGGGCGGTTACCTCAAGGTGCGCCCCGTGGTCAAGATGGAAAACGTGATGGTTGGACTCAAGAAATCGCTGCCCGAACGCGCTTGGAAAATGTTGCCCGAGAACGAGAAAGCCATTCTTCACGGCGGCGAGATCATCCGCAAAAAATAGAATTTGATTTGTTTTAAAAAGTAGCGAGGCGTTGAAATGATTTCAACGCCTCGCTGCTTTGTAACTCTTAATTGCTCATTCGGTATTGGCTAATATCGCGCAGCCCCAACAGCAAGTCATTGACCGATAGTCGTTTCTTGCCGGCTATTTGCAATTCGCAGAGCGTGATCCAGCCGTCGGCACAGGCCACCCGGATGAAAGTCCGGCCGTCGCTTTCGACTGTGCCGCAACATTCGCCGTGTGTGGTCGCCTCGAATGTGGCGTCGAAGATTTTGGCCGTGCTGTGCAGGGTTGCGTCCTTGTACATTGGCGTCCACGCTGCCGGATAGGGCGATAAACCGCGGATGAAATTGATGATCTGCCGCCCCCTCCACGTCCAATCGACGCGACAATCGTCTTTGAAAATTTTGGGTGCAGGACGCAGCGTTTGCTCGTCAATATGCTGTTGCTCAAGTGGATGAATGTCGCCTGTGGCGATTCGATCCACGGTATCGGTGACCAGCGTGGTTCCGATGTGCATCAGACGGTCGTAGAGCGAGCCGACGCTCTCGTGCTCACCGATCGGCACACGCACCTGACCGATGATGGCGCCTTTGTCGATTTCGCGGTTGAGCAGAAAGGTGGTGACGCCGCTCTCCTGTTCGCCGTTGATGATCGCCCAATTGAGGGGCGCGGCACCGCGGTACTGCGGCAGCAGCGAGGCGTGTAGGTTGAAAGTTCCCAAGCGCGGCATTGCCCAAATCTGTTCGGGCAGCATCCGAAAGGCGATCACAATGCCCAAGTCGGGTTGCAACGCCTGCATTGCGGCAACGAACGCCGGATCTTTCAGCTTCTCGGGTTGCAGCACCGGAAGTCCCAAGGCGAGGGCTGCCACCTTGACCTCACTCTGCTGGAGCTTCTGCCCACGGCCGGCCGGTTTGTCGGGTGCAGTGACCACTCCGACGAGGTTGTAGCCGCCTGCGACGAGCGCCTGCAAGGAGGGTACAGCGAATTCGGGTGTACCCATAAATACAATGCGTAACTGCTTGGCGTTCATTTGTATCTGTTTATTTTTTGTCGAGACCCAAGACGTGGTGCATCCGATTCTCCTTGGTTTTTAGGTAACGTAAATTGTGCGCATTGGGGGTAATCAGCACCGGTACGATCTCGTCGATCTTAAGCCCATAACCCTCCAATCCTGCCCGTTTGAGCGGATTGTTGGTCAGTAGCCGCATATGCTTGATGCCCAGCTCACGGATGATGCTTGCACCCACGCCGTAGTCCCGTTCGTCGACCCCGAAACCCAACCGCACATTGGCATCGACCGTGTCCAGCCCCTCGTCCTGCAATTTGTAGGCTTTGATCTTGTTGCACAGACCGATGCCGCGCCCCTCTTGGATCAGGTAGATGATGGCGCCTTTGCCCTCGTGTTCGATCATCCGCATTGCTTCGTGCAGTTGGCCGCCGCAGTCGCAGCGGCGCGAGCCGAAGATGTCGCCCGTGGCGCACGACGAATGGACGCGCACCAAGACCGGTTCGTCGTCTGTCCACTCGCCTTTGGTGAGTGCCACGTGCTCCAATCCGTTGCTCTTCTGGAGGAATGGCGTGATGCGGAAGTCGCCCCACGCAGTCGGCAGATCGACGGTTTCGCCCTTCTCGATGATCGACTCCTCTTTGAGCCGATAGGCGATCAGCGAGGCAATCGAGATAATTTTGAGGTTGAATTTCTTGGCGGTTTCGACAAGTTGCGGCATACGCGCCATTGTGCCGTCGGCGTTCATAATTTCGATCAGCGCGCCGGCAGGTTGCAGACCGGCCAATCGGGCCAAATCGACAGCCGCCTCGGTGTGTCCCGGACGGCGCAGAACGCCCTTTTGACGCGCACGCAGCGGATTGATGTGTCCCGGACGCCCCAAATCACAGGGCTTGGTCGTCGGATCGGCCAGCGCACGGATGGTGGCCGTGCGGTCGTGGATCGACACGCCGGTTGTGCAGTCGTCACCCAGCAGATCGACCGTCACGGTGAACGGCGTGCCCAACAACGAGGTGTTGTTTTGCTCCATCATATTGAGTTCCAGCTCGGCACAGCGCTCTTCAGAGAGGGGCACACAGAGCACACCACGACCCTCTTTGAGCATAAAATTCACGATCTCGGGGGTTATTTTCTCCGCAGCGACGATGAAGTCGCCCTCGTTTTCGCGGTCTTCGTCATCGACGACGACGACAACTTTTCCGTTGCGGAAGTCTTCGATGACCTCCTCCACGCTATTTAGTATCGTGCTTTTTTCCATTGCGTTTGCTTTTTATTGCTTGATTTAACTGATTGATTTTCTGTTGAATGCCTGTTCGTGTCAAAAACGCCTTGATGCGTCCGATATACCAATCGGTATCGAGCAGCGCCGAGTCGTTGGTGGCCTTGTAGGTCAAGTAAAAGGCGATTGGGGTGAGGATGAAGGCCGAGAGCCACATACCGTAGACGGCCTCCCAGCTACCCTCTTTGGCCAGTTTTTCGCCTGTGAGGCTGATGATGTAGTATATGACGAAGAAGATGACCGAAATGACGATCGGCATACCCAAACCTCCCTTGCGGATGATCGCCCCAAGGGGTGCACCGATCAAGAAGAAGATCATGATGGAGATGGGTAGCGAGATTTTGCGGTGCCACTCTACTTTGCTGCGGTAGAGCTGGTTGAGACCCTCTTTGGCCGTCGATTCGTCGAAGGAGAACATATTGCGCGAATTCTTGGACAGCATACGCGCTTGGTTCCAAATGCGGTCTTTTTCGCGCATAGGAAGCGTCGCTATCGAGTCCAAAACCACGATGTTGCGGTAGTTGCGTTTGTCGATCCGCAGGCTATCGGGCTGAGGGAGTACGCTGTTGTCGCGGGCGAAGATCTGCTCTTTGAGCAGCGGCTCGTAGGAACGCGTGGTGGAGCTGTTGACGGTCAACTCCAACGAGTCGATATCGCCTTGCAGTTGTTGAATGTTCTTGGTTTGGCTGTTCGAAAATTGGCTATCGTCACTGCGTCCCATCGCAAAACCGTCCATCCGAATCACCTGATCCTGCATACCGAAGATGTGGTGACGCAGGGTGCTCTTGGTGAACCACTGGCTGTTGCGCGTCTGCTCGTAGGTTTGCCCCTCGAAGAGGGTCACCAGCAGGTATTTTTTGTCGTCCGACAACCGTATGTAACCCGAATCGGCCACGATGGTGTTCATATTGCCGTTCATCTCCCGGTTGTCGTAGATCAGCACATCGCGCAGCAGGTGTGTTTCCGGATCCTGCTTGGCCACGCGAATACTCATATTGTCGATGCCGTTGAAGAACAAGCCGTCTTGAAATTCGAGCGTCTGTTTTTGTTGTTTGATGTCGAACAAGATGCTGAACATCTTGCGGTTAGCATACGGCACAAGGTTGTTGCTGATGAAGAAACTACCCACGGCAATCACCCCGACCAAGATGATCAGCGGCTTCATAATGCGCGGCAAAGACATACCAGCCGACTTCATCGCCAGCAGCTCGTAATTCTCGCCCAAGTTACCCATCGTCATAATGGCCGCCAACAACATCGAGAGCGGAAGACCCAGCGGAATCATATTGGCCATTACATAGGACATTAGTTCGATGATGATGCTCGGGCTGAGTCCTTTGCCCACCAACTCGTCGATGTAGCGCCACACGAAGTTCATCATCAGGACAAACATCACGATGAAGAAGGTGAGGATCATCGGCCCCAAATAGGCCTTCAGAACAAGTTTATGGATGGTTTTCATAGCGCGAATCCCTGTTTTTTGCACCACAAAGTTAGCAGTTTTACGATAATAAGCGTCAGGGTGAGCGTAAATATTATGGCCGCTCCGGGTGGCACCTCAAAATTATAGCTGACAATAAGCCCTGTGACGTTGCCCACGACAGCCACAAGGGGCGCACAGAGGGCGATGGTTCGGTAGGAACGAGACAGTGAATTGACGATCACCACGGGCATTGTCACCAACGAAATCAGTAATACGATGCCCATAATGCGAATCGAGAGGACGATGGTGACTGCAATCACGGCCGACATCAGGTAGGAGATCAGGCGCGTCGGGATGCCTCGGCTACGGGCAAAGTCGCGGTCAAAAGCGACGTACATCACCGGACGCAGCCACAGCAGCGCACCGATGAGGATCAGCAGTGTCAGCACAGCCAAGGCCGTGATGTCGCTGTGGGTCACCGTGACGATGCTGCCGAAGAGATAGGCCGACAGATCACCCGAGGTGTAACCCGGGCGCAGACTCATGAAGAGTGCCCCGATAGCCATTCCGACCGACCAAATGATGCCGATGGCCGAATCCTCGCGAATGTGTCCGCGGCTGCCTGCCCACTCGATGCCCAAGGCCGAAAGCACGGCGAAGATCATCGCGCCGCCAATCGGATTGGCACCCAAGTAAAAAGCAATTCCCAAGCCGCCGAACGATGCGTGGGTAATGCCTCCTGCGAGGAAAACCATACGACGACAAACAACGTAGGTGCCTATCACACCGCAGGTTATGCCCGATAGGACACAAGCCAGAAGTGCGTTGGTCAGATAGCTGTATTGAACGAGGTCGCTGAAAAATCCCATACTCTGCATTTACAAAGGTGCAAATTTACGCTTTTTTATCGAGAAAGACGTCAAGATTCGCCGGCTTTTAGTAATTTTGCCCCTGTTAAACAGATAATATATGCAACCTTGCAAAGTTAATTTCCATACCCTCGGCTGTAAACTCAATTTTTCGGAGAGTTCAACCCTTGCCCGTGCGTTCGAAAACGGCGGTTTTGTGCGTGTGCCCACCGATGCCGATGCCGATATATGTGTCATCAATAGCTGCTCGGTGACCGAGCACGCCGACAAGAAATGCCGGAACCTGATCCGCAAATTGCATCGTCGGTCGCCGCACGCTATCATTGCTGTGACGGGGTGCTATGCGCAGTTGAAACCACAGGAGATAGCAGCGATAGAAGGCGTCGACATTGTGTTGAGTAACAATGATAAAGGCGATTTATTTAAACGAGTGGTTGAACTGTCGCAAAAAGGACAAGCGCAAGTTTATAGCTGCGATACGGAGTCGCTGACTCGCTTTTTTGCCGCCTTTTCGAGTGGCGATCGCACCCGCGCTTTCCTCAAGGTACAGGATGGTTGCGACTACTGTTGTGCTTACTGCACAATTCATTACGCGCGTGGCTCAAGTCGCAATATGCCCATCGTCGAATTGGTGGATGAGGCACGTGAAATTGCCGCTGCCGGGCAAAAAGAGATCGTCATCACGGGGGTCAATACCGGTGATTTTGGTCGAACGACAGGCGAGACCTTTATTGACCTGCTGCGGGCTTTGGATGGTGTCGAAGGCATCGAGCGGTACCGCATTTCGTCCATCGAACCAAACTTGCTAACTGACGAAATTATAGCATTTTGTGCTGCGTCACCTAAATTTAAACATCACTTCCATATTCCGCTGCAAAGTGGTTCGGATCGCATCCTTGGATTGATGCGCCGTCGCTATACAACCGCCCGTTTTGCCGAACGTGTGGCCGCCGTGCGGCGCCTGATGCCCGATGCCTTCATCGGCATCGACGTGATCGTCGGTTTCCCGGGCGAAACAGAGGCCGATTTCCGTGCTACGTACGACTTTTTGGAGGGTTTGGCGCCGGCTTTTCTCCATATCTTCCCCTTCTCCGAGCGTGCCGGTACGCCGGCCGTTGAGCTGCCCGACAAGGTGCAGGCGTCGGTGGCCACGCATCGTGTTGCGGAGTTGGAGGCGCTTTGCGAACGATTGCACCGCAACTTTTGTGCACAAGGTATTGGTGCACAGGCCGAAGTGTTGTTTGAAAGTACGTTACGCGGCGGTATGATGTTCGGCTACACGGGCAATTATCGGCGGGTGAAGGTGCCCTACGATCGGGCGCGCATCAACACCGTATGCCGCGTAAAACTCGGTGCAATGGATGATTCTCACGATCTGTTGGGTGAGATTTGCGATTAAATCACTATATTTGTATCTGATTAATAAAAAAGGAGTATGATTGGAATGCGCAAAAGGGTGACGGTTGGGTTTTTGAGTATCGTCTGTCTGTTGTTTTTTTCGGGTATGGTCTCGCTGGTTGAACTGAGCCGACTGGGCCGTGACACGGGCGAAATCCTGAGTGCGAACAAGCGGAATATCGAACTTGCAAAAGAGATGCTTGATGCCGCTCACGAACAAAATGTGGCGCTGATTCACCTCTCGGTCTTTGGCGATAAATCCTACGACAGCTTGTGTCGGGTGAGTATGGCGCGGCTCGAAAATACGCTGCTGGTGGCTCAAACCGAAGCTGTCGATAAATCATTTCTCGATTCGTTGGCTTTCGTGACGACCGAATTGCGGCTGCTGACCGACAACTACTTGGCCTTCGGTGTGGCCGACAACACGGGGCGTGCGCTCGCTGTCCAAAGCGATTCGCTGGCCGGTAAGTGGTACAATAACGACTACGAAAGGCTCTACGTCCACCTCACGGCGGCGATCAAAAACTATATGACTTCGAGTCAAAGCTCCTTGGCTCCCCGTACCGAACAGATGAAGAAAAATGCCTACCGCGCTGTTATGCCGGTGCTGATTTCGCTGGTCGTGATGATTGCCATCGTGTTGATGCTCTTCTACTTTATGTCTATCTACTGCGTGAAGCCCCTGCTGCGGATGAACAAGGGGTTGGGCGATTACTTGGCTTTCCGCGTGCCCTTTGTCGTGAAGGCCGATCTCAAAGACGAGGTGTTGGAGCTGAAGGAGAAGATCGAAACGCTGATCACCATCTCCAAACAAACTAAAGCTTGAGGCGAAGATGAGAGTTGACGTCGTACTGCGTTATATAGGTGTTGTGATGCTGTTTCTCGCATTGTTTATGCTGCTTTCGGCAGGAATTTCCTACGTGAGCGGTATGGATTCGGCATTTTATCCCCTGTTGCTGTCGGCGCTGCTGGTCACCCTCTTGGGCGTTTTCCCCCTGATTTTTGTCGAGAAGACCGAGCAGATCACCAATAAAGAGGGTTTCTGCGTGGTGGTCGGTTCGTGGTTGGTGGCCTGCGTGGTCGGAATGTTTCCCTACCTGATTTGGGGTGGCGAATTCACGCTGGTCAACGCTTGGTTCGAAAGCGTTTCGGGCTTCACAACGACCGGCTCTACCATCTTGACCGATGTCGAAGCCCTGCCGCGCGGAATGCTCTTTTGGCGTATGTCCACAACGTGGATCGGCGGAATCGGAGTGGTGATGTTTGCCTTGGTGGTCTTGCCTTCGCTGGGGCGCAACAAGCTGACGCTGTCGAGTGTCGAGCTTTCGACTTTGGCCAAAGACAACTACCGATACCGTGCCCAAATCATCGTGCAGATTCTGCTGGTGGTCTATGTGGGACTAACTTTGCTTTCGACCGTGATGCTCAAAATCGCGGGTATGAACTGGTTCGACTCGCTCTGTCACGCGATGTCGGCCTGCGCCACGAGTGGATTCTCGAACAAAAATGCCAGCATCGCCTTCTACAACAGTCCAGCAATTGATTGGGTGCTGATCTTCACGATGGCGATGGCCGGTGTCCATTTCGGACTTATTTACTCCACGGTGACCGGAAAACGCAACAATATGTTCCGTTCGGAGATCACACGCTGGTACTTTGGCATACTCTTGGCGGGTGCCGTTCTGATCGCTATCAGCCTCTATGCCGCGGAGATCTACCCCACTTTGGGCGTGGCTTTTCGCTACGCCACTTTCCAATTTGTGTCGTTGGTTTCGACGTCGGGATACGCCACGGCGGACTCGAATTTGTGGACGTCGTTTGCGATGATTCTGATGATTTTCGGTACGTTGATGTGCGCCTGTGCCGGTTCGACTGCCGGTGGTATCAAGACCAATCGTTTGGTGCTGAGCCTAAAGATGATGCGCGCACGTCTGCGTCAACAGCAACATCCCAACGCAATCATTCGAATCAAACTCGACGGCGTTATTCAAGACAACGAAGCGCTGCACGGGGTGATGGTTTTCATCGTGGCCTATCTGATGCTGATTCTGTTGGGTACCATCGTCGGTACGATTACGGGATTGGACCTGCTGACCAGTTTTTCGGGTGCCGTGGCCTCGATCGGCAATGTCGGTCCGGGTTTCGGGCAGGTGGGTTCGATGGACAACTACTCGGCGCTGCCTACGATGTACAAAATATCCAACTCGTCGTTGATGTTGTTGGGGCGCTTGGAAATATTCGGACTTATTCAGCTCTTTTTTATTAAATGGTGGAGATAATATAAGATGATTCGCAAAATTTACTGGTTATTAGGGGTGGCGCTGTTGACGACCGGTGCCCTGTATTCGCAACAACGGCCTCCCGAACCGCGTATCGAGGGGCTGGAGGGCAATGCAGCGTATATGTCGCTGCTGCGTGAGGATGCGCAGTTGCAATCCAAAGAGGACTCCGTGGTGCACGTTGTGGAACGTCTGCGTCAGCTGCTGCGCGAGAATCCTGCGGCTCAACAACAACACGCGCAGGAGATTCTGCAATTTGAGAACCGCATTTTCGAAATTCGCAATGCCAAAGGTCGGCTTATTGATCGAATCAACACCATCGAGCAGGAGTGGGTATTGAACAGTCTGAACGGTGCCGCTCCCAAGCGCACAGAACCAGTGGTAAACGACTTGGCGGCCGCTATTCCCGACTCACTGAAGGTGCGTTGCTTGGTCGATAACCCCTATTTCCGGCAACAACTTCCGGCGGCCGATTATGCGGCTTTGCAGCGTGCTCAGCAGCAGGAGATGCTCGCCGTGTCATACGTCAATCGCTACTTTGCCAACTACCATACGGCGGCCGAATTGGCCGCAAGTTACGCTGCTGTGGCTGCCGAACAAGAGGCGCTCGACCTGCAAGGTAAATACAACACACTTCAAGGACTCAATGCGGTGTTGGCCGATTCACTTGCAACGACTTGGAACTACATCTTCGATAACAAGAGCTATGCCTATGGTTATCTGCTCGATAAATCGGGTCACGACGACATTCTCATTCGCGAAGAGGAGCGTCTTTCAGCGGCGACACAGCAACTGGCCACGCTGCGCGAAGAGGTGGTCTCGGAGACCATTGCCGACTATTTCTTGCGCAAACGGGTGTTGGTCGATTACGAAATGTCGGTGGCTGGTGTGTTGGGGCTGGAGACGGCACGCGATTCGTTGCGTGGCGTGGCTGCACAGCTGGCAACTATTGATTCCCGCATCCCGAAAATAGAGCTGGTCGAGCGCAATTTTCTCGATTACGACAGCTTGTCTTTCTCGGCGGTGTCGAAGTATAGCTACCAGCATCCGATTCCCGAATGCCGCATCCACGCCCGGGGTACGATCTACCGCGTTCTGCTGGGCACTTTCAACACCAAGCGTGCTGCCGAAGTGTTTCGAGGTGCCTCCCCCCTCTCCTATTTGATCAACGAAGCCAATAAATGGTGCTATTATGCAGGTGGATTTGCCACCAAAGCGGAGGCTGAACTGGCACTCAAACAGCTCAAAGCGCGTGGTTTTTCGCGGCCTGAGATCGTTGTGTGGGTCGATGGTGTGGCGACCAATCTTGCGCGTGAACCCGAAGCCCAAAGTTTGGCTTATCGGGTCGAAATCAAGGGCGCCGAGGCGCTGTCGGATGCGATGAAACAGCTGATTACAGAGAATGCTCAAGGGGCGGAACTCTCGCGTGTTGGCCAGCAACTGTTTGTCGTGGGGGCTTTCGACGACAAAGCCGTGGCCGATCGTGTGGCTGCCGTGATGCAACAAAACGACGCAACATTGGAAATAAAAGTCGTTGAAATCACGCAATAACCGAAATAAATAACTATCTTTCTAACCAAATTCAACAAAGCCTATGTGTATGTTTTATATCATTCTCTTGATCCTCTTCGGATTGTTGTTCTTGGTGGCAGAATTGGTGTTGTTACCCGGGGTATCAATCGGTGCGATCCTGTCGCTGTCGTGCTACGGTAGCGCCATCTATCTGGCTTACCGTGATTTCGGTGTGCTGACGGGTACGGTGGTTGTGGTGGTGGTCATCGTCTTGTCGATTGTGGCAACCATTGTCTCGTTGCGCTCCACGACGTGGCAACGCTTCTCGCTCAAACAGGAGATTCGTTCGTCGAGCACCCCCACTCCTGCCGAGGAGTTGCACGTGGGTGATCGTGGTGTGACCCTCTCGCGTCTCTCGCCGATGGGAAAGATCAAAATCGACGGCCGTGTCTACGAAGCCAAATCGCTGGATGTGTATGTTGATCCGCGCCGCGAGGTCGAGGTCATCGGATTCGAAAATTTTAGTGTTCTTGTAAAAACAATCTAATAACGTAAATTATGGATTTTCAAGCAGGTTTGATTATGCTGATCGTTTTTGTGAGCCTTGTTGCGGTGTGGCTCATCTTCTATTTTATTCCAGTGGGATTGTGGTTCTCGGCCTTGGTGTCGGGGGTGCGAATCAGCCTACTTCAACTCATTCTGATGCGCTGGCGCAAGGTGCCGCCCTCGGTGATCGTCTCGTCGATGATCGAAGGTACGAAGGCCGGTCTGCACATTGACCCCAACGAATTGGAGGCTCACTACCTTGCAGGAGGTAATGTGACCAACGTGGTTCACGCTTTGGTCTCGGCTCAGAAAGCCAATATTATGCTCGACTTCAAAATGGCAACAGCCATTGATCTGGCTGGTCGCGACGTCTTTGAGGCGGTGCAGATGTCGGTGAACCCCAAGGTGATCAACACCCCTCCGGTGGCCGCTGTGGCCAAAGACGGTATTCAGCTGATCGCCAAGGCGCGTGTCACGGTGCGTGCCAATATCAAACAGCTGGTCGGTGGTGCTGGTGAGGAGACCGTGCTGGCGCGTGTGGGCGAGGGTATCGTCTCGTCGATCGGTTCGGCCGAGTCGCATAAAATTGTCCTTCAGAATCCCGATTCTATTTCGCGCGTGGTGCTCGAAAAGGGGTTGGATGCCGGTACTGCGTTCGAAATTCTTTCGATCGACATCGCCGACATTGACGTGGGTAAGAATATCGGTGCTCAGTTGCAGATGGATCAAGCGCAGGCCGATAAGAACATCGCGCAGGCCAAGGCCGAGGAGCGTCGTGCGATGGCTGTGGCGCTCGAACAGGAGAACAAAGCCAAGGCACAGGATGCGCGTGCCAAGGTGATTTTGGCCGAAGCTGAAATTCCGCTGGCGATGGCCGAAGCGTTCCGCAGTGGTAATCTGGGCATTATGGATTACTACAAGATGAAAAACATTATGGCTGACACCACAATGCGCGAAACAATTGCCAAACCCGAAAAGAAATAGACTTTTTGAAATGAGATTAGAGTGGACGCGTGGTGAACGCGTCCCTTTTTTTGAATTTTTTTAACATCTTAGATTATAGTTTCTTATGAAAAAACAGTTATTTGTTTCAGCTTTAATTTTCTCTTTCATTGTGTTTTGCGCGGCTCAATTAGCGGCTGCGTCATCGGTTTCGTGCCGCCGCATTGTCTTCATTGGCGACTCGATCACCGACGGCAATTGGGGTAAGGGCGACGGACGACCCACTGCCGAGCGCAACCTCACCGATCGTAACCACCTCTATGGCAGCGGCTATATGTATCTGTGTGCCGCCCATTACCAAAGTCGCTACCCCGATCGCGATTACCTGTTTTTCAATCGGGGTGTGAGTGGCAATACGTTGGATGAGTTGGCGGCGCGGTGGTCGCAAGATGTTATTGCATTGAAGCCCGATCTCTTGTCGGTGCTGATCGGTTCAAATGATGTGTCGCGCTATATCAACAGTTTGACTTCGGAGGCTGACGCGGCAGCTCGCGAGTTTGACTTTGCAGGTTGGGAGGCGACCTATCGCCAACTACTTGATCAGGCGCGCCAAGCCAATCCGAGGTTGCAAATTGTGCTGTGCACGCCGTTTGCCGTTCGTGCCGGAGCACTTAAAACCGAAAAATTCTATTCCCTCCGTGAGCAGCTGCTCGTGCGATGCGCCGAGGTGGTCAAACACCTTGCTGCCGATTACGGTGCGGCGATTGTGCCTTTTCAGCAGCTCGTGGCTGGATTGGAGGGGCAGCAACCTGCTGGTGACGATACTTATTGGGTCTGGGACGGAATCCACCCGACGCCGGCTTGTCATCGTCGAATGGCGGATTGCTGGATCAAAACCGTCACGAAAAAGCACTTTCTGCGGTAGTAGATGGCAATTCAAAGAAAAAGTTACTATCTTTGTCGCAGCAATCATTTAATTCATTGAAGATAATGAAAATACGACACACATTTCAACTCTCACTTCTGACGCTTGCTTGTGTCGGATGTGTGGAAAATTCGGAAGATGTTGCCAAGATCAATGAGGCAAAAGTCAGTGCCGTGGAGACGCTTGCCGACTACACCGTTCCGGTTAAACAAGGTATGGCTACCATCGTGAAATTAGGTGAAGAAACGCTGGCAACGACCAGTGAGCCGATGACCATTACTGTTCCGCGCTATGCGCTGGCAACCAATGCGTTGACGGTCACCTATTCCGCCGATGAGATCTACAAAAACTTTGCTTCGGCGCAATATTGGCAGTACGTCTCTTTTGAGGATCAACGTCGTGGCGACTACGACTACAACGACTTGGTGATCCACTGCCGCGTTGTGAGTCTGATGTATAAGGAGAACGGAATCGTGAAATATAGACACACCGTGTCGGCACAGCCGGTTGCCTCGGGTGGTGCCATTTCGCTCAAATTGGGTATTCTTTACAAGCCGGATCCTACGTTCCCCTCGCTCGCTGAGAAGATTCTTTGCGAGAACGTGCGCCAAGATCTCTTCGTGGGCGATGTGAGTTTTCCGATCAATACCGACCCCACCAAGGCGCGTAAACAGGTGTCTCGTGTGTTGAAGCCGCTGTTCGAAATTTCGACCTTTGACAGTCAATTTCCCGTCGTGTGGTTCATCGACACGCCGCTGGATCGCTTGTATGCGGCAACGACCAATTTCGGCGCCAACACCACTTTGGATATGATTAGCCCTGATGGCCTTCCCTACGGTATTTCATTGACTAAAAAATGGAATTATCCGGTCGAGAAGTGCAAAATTAGCATCGCCTATCCCGGATTTGACAACTGGATGAAGAGCGGCAGGGAAGATAATTTGTTGCAAGCACCCAATCGGGCTTGGCTCTTCCCGGCAATGGCCAATCAAGCTGGAATGGTTGATCTTTGGGATTACGACAAATAGGTTGCAATCAATTAATTTAGCAGCGGTTTGAATTTGATGATCAAATTCAAACCGCTGCTTTTTTGGAGAGATATGGGGCGACTCAATAAACCTCCTCGGGCAGCCGTTCGCCCAAGGGTTCGCCCTCGAGTGTGTCGCGCCACTTGATAGCCGCGTGGGTGCCGTCGCAGAAGGGTTTGTTGCCCGATTGCCCACAACGGCATACGACCACCCGATTTCGGCATTGGTAGCTCGCGCCGTTTTCGCGCTGCATAGTAATGCCGCCACGAAGCCAGAGTCCACCGCTGGCACCGATTGTGAGATCTTCGATCAATCCGAGAGAGGGGGCAAAATGAAATTCAAAAGGCTCTTGCGTCTGTTTGTCGCGCGCTGTGAGGCGTCCACTGGGGCACATCGAAGCCTCGCGAATGGCCAATTTGCGCGCCTCGGGGTCGTCCGATTGACGTGTGAGCGTCCAAGCATCGCCCTTCGGATGGCAGAATCGCGAGAAAACACAGTACTTCGGGTTGTCGATCAAGGTCAAGGTTGCCCCCTCGATCTGCTCGGCGCCCTCGAAAAAAGGCTCGTCGGTCGCTGTCAAGTGGGGATCCCACGCCGCTGTGCGGTGACTTCCGTCGCAATAGGGTTTGCTGTGCGAGGCGCCACAGCGGCAAAGAGCCGTCGGCTCTGTCGTGGTCGCGAAGTGCTTCCCCTCCTGAAAAAACCAACTTTCGTGGTTCTCGTTCGGCATAATGAACTGTTCGGCCAGCGGTGGCTGACCATAGACCAAGTAGGGACCTTGCTCGGTGGCGGTGATGCGAATCTTTTGCGTTTTTAATTTCGGCATACTATTTCGAGATCTAATGCGTTTAAAAACAGAAGAGCAATAATTATTCCCAAACACAAATAATTGGAATGTCGTAATAGGAATTATCCTGCTTTTTGGTATCTTTGCAAAGTTTCTTAGACTGTTTTTAATATTTGGTAAATTGAATCATATGAAAGGATTTACAAAGCTGTTTTCGCTGCTGCTCGTTGTGGCGGTTTTGGCCGTATCGTGCAAGGACGAAAAACAGGCTGGCACACTGGCGTTCGATGCCCCGGCTCTCTTTATCGCCGAATTAGACGGCGCCGAGACGATCGGTTTTTCGGCGGTGAACATCAAGACCTATTCGATCACCAGCAAGCCCACCGGTTGGCCCGATGCGCAAATTGATGCCGCCAAGCAGACGATCACCATCATCGCCCCTGCTGAGATGAAAGATGGCGTTGCCCAATCGGGTTCGCTGATCCTCTCGGGCACCTCCTACGACGGACTGCTGACCTCGGCGACGCTTTTTGTGGGTATGGCTCAAAAGTCAGACCTGAGTGCTAAGGGCAAGGCCAACAGCTATATGGTGAAGGATAAAAACAAACTTTATACCTTCGATGCAATGCACAAAGGCAATGGCGGTTCTGAATTAGCTACGGCACGTGTCGAGCTGCTTTGGCAGAGCACAGCCTCGATGGTGCAGTATGTAGCCTTTGACAAAGGGGTTGCTTCGTTCTATATCGGAGCCAGTGAAGACGATAAACCCAAAGAGGGCAATGCGCTGATTGCAGCTTATGATCAGCAAGATCAGCTGATTTGGAGCTGGCACATTTGGGCAACGGATTACGAAGCCACAGCGGTCAGTATGAACGGTTTCCAGCTGATGGATCGCAACCTCGGAGCATTCAACAACGCCAATTCGACCCCCGAAGAGATTTTGGCCTCCTATGGCCTTTACTACCAATGGGGGCGCAAGGATCCGTTCATCGGCCCCAGCAACTACCAAGCCAGCAGCGGCGCATCGGCGGTAATGTACAACGCCAAAGGCAGCCGTATAAAACTACAAACAGCAGCATCGAGTGCCGAGACAGGTACCTTGGACTACGCCATACAGCATCCGCTGACCTTCATCACCGGTGTCGAAGCTTCGGCCAACGACTGGCTTTGGAGTGACCATTCCGACGCTCTGTGGGGTGTACTCAAGTTCGACAACGATCCCTGTCCATTCGGATGGATGGTGGCGCCGGCCACAGCTTTTGCCGGATTGCAGATCAAAGAGGCGCTCAATGTGGGTTACGAAACTTATGCCAACAAATATGCGTGGACGCTCACCAAAGGGGATGCCGAATCGCTCTTCATCGGCGCCGGCCGCCGCATCTACACCAACAGCACCATCCAAAATATCTACAATCCGCTGCCTGCACGTGCAGCCCTCGAAGCACAACCGTGGGTGGGTTACTATTGGACAAGTGGCGCGCAATCGGGCACCAACTCCTTGGCGTTGCATTTTTGGTTTAATAAGGCTGATGTTGCAACCAGCGGCGTCAATGCGGCTTCGCCGCAAGCACGTGCCAACGGTATGCAGGTGCGTTGCGTGAAGCAAACTTTTCGGTAGGTCGCCGAAAATTCAGCGCTCTATCCAACACCAAGATACGACGGGTCAGCTCACAAGCTGATCCGTTTTTGTTTGGTATAACAGTTGCAGCGATTGCGTTAAACAACTGCTATGAAAATCGAAACCGGTAAAGGAACAATTACTTTCTTGGTGCTGTTGGCAATTTGGTCTCTCTCGGCCATTGCATCGTTGCCCGGATTGGCTATCTCTCCGATTTTGGGGGATTTGAACCACATCTTTCCCTCGGCTACCGAATTGGAGATTCAGATGCTCACGTCGTTGCCGTCGTTGCTCATTATTCCGTTTGTTCTGCTCTCGGGACGCCTCTCCGTGGGTAAAGATAAATTTAAGATTCTCGCGGTGGGACTTTCGATCTTCTTGCTGAGCGGTGTGGCGTGTATTTTTGCACGCAGTATGATGGCGTTGATCATCATCAGTTGCATCCTCGGTATCGGTGCCGGTATGGTTATCCCGCTCTCCACGGGGTTGGTCGTCGAATATTTTACAGGCGATTACCGCGTTCGGCAATTGGGTTACAGCTCGGCGATCAACAACCTTACGTTGGTCGTAGCAACCGCCGTCACCGGATATCTGGCCAACATCAATTGGCATCTACCCTTTTTGGTCTATACCCTGCCGGGCATCTCGCTGATGTTGCTGTTTTTTCTCAAAGGTCAGCGACCTCGTCCCGAGCCGCAACAAAGTATTCAGCTGCAACACAAAGAGATTGATCGGCACAAGTTGCTGGGGTTGATGTTGTTCTACTTTTTCATTACCTACGCCGTGTTGGCCGTCACGTTCTACACTTCGTTTTTGGTCGACGGTTACAAAATCACCAGCTCTTTTTCGGGCGTGCTGATCTCGCTTTTCTTTTTGGCCATTATGCTTCCGGGGCTGTTTATTGATCGAATCATCGGTCGGCTCAATCGCAATGTCAACTTTGTGTCGTTGGCGCTGATCTGCTTCGGGTTGTTGTGTGTGGCAGTTTTCCGGGATCGTATGATCTTGCTGCTGGGCGTTCTGGCGACCGGATTCGGTTACGGGGTAATGCAACCGCTCATTTACGACAAGGCGGCGACAATTGCCCCACCGCGTTCGGCGACTCTTGCTCTATCGTTCGTGATGTCGATGAACTACCTTGCCATTATGAGTTGTCCTCTCCTTGTCGATCTTTTTCGTACACTTTTTCACACCAACAGCGAGCGCTTTCCGTTTTTCTTCAATGCTGCGCTGACGCTCATCCTTGCGATCATTGCCTACTGTCACCGCGATCGCTTTGTGCTCGGATTGGAGGCAAATTACTATAAATCTTAGAAGTCGTTTTAATTTAACACCTCGTCAATAGCATAAATGGGTTTATTTTTGTAATTTTAAGACAAATATAAACCAAATTTGTGTTGTTCAATGAGAAAAATGTTGTGGGTTGTCCTGCCGGCCGTTGTCGTGGGGATGATAAGTTGTGCCAAAAACGGGGAGGATGTCTCGTGTGTGAAGATTGTCCCAGAGATAGAAACGCGCGTTACGGGGCTGCATTTTGACACGGGCGACTGCATTGGCCTGACGATCCTCAAAGGGGTGGAACGCTATGCGGACAACAGCAAACTGGTTTATGATGGTTCGGCATTTTCGGCTGCAAACCTACTGTGGTACAATAATTTGAATGAAAAATCGACGCTTACAGCCTACTCCCCTTATGATGCTTTGGGCGCACCCACCGAATTTCGCATTGCGGCCGATCAACACAGCGGCAGCGCATCTTCGGATCTGTTGGTGGCTGTACGTAAAGAGGTTACACCCGGTGCCGCTCCGGTGAAGATGGTCTTCAAACACTTGCTTTCGCAGCTCAATATCGTCGTCACCAACCAATCGGGAGCGACTGTGAATACGGTGACGATCGGCGGATTTGCGCCAACGGCAACCATTGATTTTATGCTTCCGTCGGCAACGGTAAAGCGAGGTGTCGCGGCGGCCGATGTGGTGGCATTCGAGGTGACACCCAATGCCAAATATCAAGTTGTTTTGGTGCCACAGCAAGCTGCGTTGACGCTCACCGTTGCCACCTCTGACGGGAAAACACACAGCAAAAATATCTCATCGGCACTTCTTGAGAGCGGAAAACGCTACGATTTGGCCGTGGTGCTGACCCCCATCAACATCAATGTGACGTTGAGCGACGAGATTAGCGATTGGCAGGACGGCGGTGTAATCGGCGGCGGTGACGCTGCTGCCGGAACGGTGACTTACGAGGGGCAAACCTACAAAACAAAGAGCATTGGCGGCCGCGTATGGATGGCTGAAAATTTACGGCATACGCCTGCCGGTGCCACACTTCACAGTGGGGTTTGGTATCCCCAAGATGTCAGTGTGGTCGACACGCGCGGAGCGCTCTACGATTATGCGACGGTGCTCAACAACGAGGTTGTGCAGCCGGGTCTTCCCGTGCGCGGAATCTGTCCTATGGGGTGGCACGTTCCCGATGAAGCGGAAATGACCGCATTGGCTGCCAGTACAGAGCGCGGAGCCGATTTTTTGTGCTGTGCCGGGTTTTGGAATGCCTCAATCAATAATTACGGCGCGGCGACCAAGGGGTTTTTGACAAGTTCTACCCTATTGGACGGGCGGTGCCGCTGCCTATCCTATACGCCGCAAGGTGATCAGCTCACGATGGTCTCGCAGGCGGTGGGCAACGGTTTGTCGCTGCGTTGCGTGCAGAATGCGCAGTAAATAACTGCCTTGAAACAACGGATCCCGAGTAACGTATTGTCTTGCTACTCGGGATCTTGTGTTCGTGGACGATCTGCGGCTACTTGTCGCGATTGAGGAAGAACGTCGGAATGTTGGCCAAAAACACGTCTTTACCTGTGAGCAGCTTGCGTTTGTCGAGCAGCTCACACAAAAGAATATCGCCGATTACATAATTGCTCTCTTCGCTGGTGAATTGTTCGTATATCTTACTGAAATTAAGTATGCTGTGAACATCCGTCGAGGTGTAGCGAACATAAATCTTCAGCGTGATATCGGTTGTGTAAGCTGGCTTTTCGACGTAATTTTGCTTTTTGTATTCGTAACGATAGTTATGTCGGCGTGCCATAATGTCGCTCAAGATCGACGATGCTGTGGGCAGGCTGCCGGCTCCTTTGCCGAACATAAATTGGCGGTCGTAGCACTCGCCGCGAATTACAACGCCATTGTACTCATCATCGACGCTGTAAATATATTTGTCGGGCGTGACGAATTCGGGCAAAACAAACATCGTGAAATATTCGTCACACACCTTCACAACCTGTGCTATCAGCTTGATTTTGACGCCTTTCTCGCGCGCATAACGGATGTCGGACTCGTGGATCGTCGAGATGCCATAAGTCAATATGCGTTCCGGAGCGACGTAGGTGCCCAAGGCGTGTACGGTGATGATCACCAACTTGAAAAGTGAGTCGTAGCCATCAATGTCGAACGACGGGTCGCTCTCGGCAAAACCCAATGCCTGCGCCTGCGCCAAAGCGTTGGCGTAGCTGTCTTTGTGGTCGAAAACGCGCGAAAGAATGTAGTTTGATGAGCCGTTCAAAATGCCCTTGACCTCCAACAACAGGTCGTTGTCGTAGTACTCTTCGAGGTTGCGGATGACCGGAATCGAGCCACACGACGAGGCGTCGTAGAGCAGCGCCACGTTGTGCTTTTTTTGAATTTCTATCAGCTCGGGCAGATGGTTTGCCAGCATTGCCTTGTTGCCCGAAACGACTGGTATCCCATTTAGCAACGCGCGTTTGACAATTTGGTAGGAGGCCGCTGCATCGTCGATAACCTCCACGATCAGATCTATTTGCGGATCGCCGAGAATATCCTCGGGATTGGTCGTGAAGTAGGATGCGTCGATCGAACGCGGTTTGTCGAGTGAGCGGACGCAGATTTTGACGATCTCGGCGTGGGCGTTTTTGGATTTATGCACCACTTCGAAAATGCCTTGTCCGACGACGCCGAATCCAAAGAGGCCGATTTTGAGTTTGTTCATAGGGATATGCGTTATTTCTGATTGACAAAAGGATATAAAATAGCGTTCAGTTGCGCGTGCTCAACCAAGAAACCATCGTGACCAAACGGTGATTCGATTTGGTGATAGGTGCTGTCGGGAAGCAATGCGTGCAACTCGCGCATCTCGCTGGGGGTGAAGATGATGTCGGTGGTGATGCCGACAACTATTGTGTGGGCTTTGATGTGCGCCAAAGCTGCCGCTACCCCACCGCGTCCGCGTCCGACGTCGTGGGTGTCGAAGGCATTCAGGATTGCATAATAGGAGTAGGCATTGTAGCGTTGGCACAACTTTTCGCCCTGATATTGCTGGTAGCTCGCGGCACGGTGCACGGCAGGAAGTGCTTCGCGATCTTGTTGTGTGAGGTTGTAACCCAGCGAACCGCGGTAGGTGAGCAGCCCGATAGCACGCGCCGCGGCAAGCCCCTTCATACCGGCATCGGCCCGCGGCTGTCCGAAGGTGGTGTCGGCTTCGATGGCCATACGTTGCGTCTGGTCGATGGCGATACCCCACGGTGTAGCTGTGGCGGCGGTGGCTATAAGCACCAATTTACCAATGCGTTGTGGCTCCATCACTGCCCATTCGATGGCTTGAAAACCGCCGACCGAACTGCCGACGAGTGTGTTAATGTGACGGATGCCGAGCGCCTCGGCCAACAACGCGTGTGCGCGTACCATATCACGAATGGTAAACGCCGGAAAATCAATATAATAAGGTTGGCCTGTTGCCGGGTTTGTGTGCAACGGTCCGGTGGTTCCGTAGTGAGAGCCGAGGATGTTGGCGCAGATGATAAAATGGTGCGTCGGATCTAAAAACCGACCCTGCTCGACCGTGTGTGGCCACCAGTCGGCTACATCGGAATTGGCCGTCAGCGCGTGACAAACCCACACCACATTGTCGTGCGCGGCATTGAGTGTGCCGTAGGTGTGGTAGGCAATGCGCAGCTCGGGCAGCGAGCCGCCCCTTTCAAGCGCAAAAGCACCCGGAAATTTATAGATTTGTGGCTCCATTAAAGTTGTTTCAGCGCTTCGTTTAGATCCTCCTTGAGGTCTTCCACGTGTTCGATACCCAACGACAGCCGTAGCATATTGGGATAGACGCCCGAGGCGATCATCTCCTGTTCGCTCAATTGGGCGTGGGTGGTCGATGCCGGATGAATCAATAATGTTTTGGCATCACCGACGTTGGCTAAGTGACTAATTAATTGCACGTTGTCAACAATTTTTGCCGCTTGTGCCGTGCTGCCTTTGACGCGAAACGTCAGCACACCGCCAAATCCGTTACGCAGGTATTTCTTGGCCAACGCGTGGTATTTGTTGCCGGATAAACCCGGGTAGCTGACCTGCTCGATCTTGGGATGCGCTTGGAGCCATTCGGCAATTTCGAGGGCATTGTCGACGCAGCGCTGTACGCGCAGCGACAGCGTTTCGAGACCCTGCGTCAATAAAAAAGCATTGAACGGGCTGATGCACGAACCAATGTCGCGCAGCCCCTCGCAGCGTGTGCGCGTGGCAAATGCTGTGGTGCCGCACGACTGCCAAAAGTTGAATCCGTGGTAGCTCTCCGCCGGTTCGCTCAACAGTGGATAGTTGCCGTTGCCCCAGTCGAAGTTGCCGCCGTCGATCACTACCCCACCCAAACTGGTGCCGTGGCCGCAGATCCATTTGGTGGCCGAATGGGTCACAACGTTTACGCCCCACTCGATCGGACGACAGAGGTAGCCGCCGGCGCCGAAAGTGTTATCGGTCACTACTGCAATGCCGTGGCGGTGTGCCAATTCTACGATCGGCTCAAAATCGGGAACGTTGAATTCGGGGTTGCCGATGGTCTCCAAATAGATGACCCGTGTGCGTTTGTCGATGAGCGAGGCAATGCTTTGCAGGTCGTCGCCCTCGGCGAAACGAACTTCGATACCCATTCGCGCAAAGGTGTGTTTGAAGAGGCTAAATGTGCCACCGTAAAGAAACGAGGTGCTGACGACGTTGTCGCCCATACCAACCAAATTGCTGAAAGCCAAAAATTGTGCAGCCATACCCGAAGCAGCGGCCACCGAAGCCGTGCCGCCCTCAAGTGCCGCGATCCGCTGTTCGAAAACGTCGGTTGTCGGATTGCTCAGTCGCGTGTAGATGTGCCCCGGCTCTTGGAGTGCAAAACGGGCGGCGCCCTGTTCGGCATTTTCGAAGACATAGGACGACGTTTGGTAGATGGGTAGTGCCCGTGATCCTGTCACCGGATCGGGTTGCTGACCGGCGTGCACTTGCAAAGTTTCGAAGCGGTAGTGCTTTTGTGCCATATTTTTAATTTAAGCAGGTTCTAAGAATCGTATGAAAAAATCCGACTTATGCAGGGGTCGGATTGGGCAAATATAGGGATTTTTTGGCGAACAGGCAAATAAAAAGCGATCCGCAGAGATCTCTTCTGCGGATCGCTTCGCGTTCCTTAACTGAAAATTTTATCGTTTGCCGTCCAGCAGTTCGATGCCTTGTTGGCTGGCTGCACCGCGTAGCAGTGTGCGACAGAAAAGATACATCTCTTCGCGCGTTGTGCCGTTTATGCGCAGTTCAAATAGCGTGTTCATAATTCGATCGGCAAAGCTCGCAGCATCAATCTCTTGCAACAGCAGATGATCCTCACGACAAGTGTCAAAAATCAAGGCCAACTCATTCAGCCAAAAAGCTTTGTGCTTTGCAAATAGATCGGCATAGGTGACTTTGCGGCGAAAATCTTCCAGAAAATTACATTCGACCTTATAGAGGTTGTCGATGTATTCGTTGGATAATTTCAGCGCCTTTTGCAGCGAAGAGCCGCAGCGTCGTTTGCGATAGGTGGCGATATGACGTTGACGTTGAATTCGCATATCGTCGAGACACGCAATGACCAAGTCGTTTTTGTCGATAAACATTTCATAGAGGGTGCGCTTGGAGATGCCCAGCGTCTGCGCGATCTCATCGACCCGAACGGCATATAAGCCGTTCCGGACGATAAGTTCTTGCGTTGTGCGGATGATCTCCTCTTTGGTCGCTCCCCGTTTCATTATTTTGTCGTTTGATTCATTTCGCGTCCTCCGCCCAGTGACTGGTAGAGATTAACGACGCCCTGAATTTCACTGTACCGATCCGAAATCTGCGACAGCTGAGCCGACAGAAGTGACTGTTGTGCGGTCAGAATTTCGAGATAGGTCGAATGTCCGTGACGCATCAGCAACTCGGTGCTCTCGGCGGCACGCTCCAATGCGGCAATTTGCTGGCTTCGCAGAGCCGTTTTGGCACGTGCTGTCTGGCATTGTGCGAGGGCATTGTTCACCTCAGCGCCGGCATTGAGCAGTACTTGCTGGAAGCTCAGCTTCGACTCCTCTTGTTGCGCCTTGGCGATCTTCACACGGGCACGGTTGGCACCGGCATTGAAAATCGGTTGCACAAGCGAAGCGGCGGCCGACAGCAACAATTTACCCGGGTTGACGATCCCCATACCGCTGTTGTTGGTCCAGCCTACGGTGCCGTTCAAAGTGAGCGACGGGTAGAGCGCCGAACGGGCTTCCGAAGTGGCATAGTAGGACTGCATCAGCGAATATTCGGCACTGCGCACGTCGGGACGATTGGCGAGCATCTGCACGGGAATACCCACCGTCAGCTGCTCGGGCATCTGCTGCCCCTCTAACCGTCCGCGTTCAATGGCGTGCGGCACATCGGCCAGCAGGCTCGAGAGTGTGTTCTCCACCTCGCGGATTTGATACTCCAAATCGTGTAACGAAGCCTCAATGGCCAGACAATTGGCCTCGTACTGCGACACGCCGGCCTCATTGGCCATACCTGCCTCTTTCAAGGCGCGCATTGTGTTGACTCCGTCGCGCCACTTGATGACGGTTTGTTTGGAGACCTCGTATTGGCTATCGAGCATCAACAGCGTGTAGTAGAGGTTGGCAATGCCCGAAACAAGTTGTGTCTGTACAGCCTGCTCGTACTCTTTGCTCTGCGCATAGACCGCTTTGGCTTTGCGCTTGGCATTGGTGAGACGGCTGAAAATATCCAACTCCCAGCTGACAGCCATCGGAACCGCGTAGGTCCACGCCGCCGGTGATTTGTCGAAACTGCTTACCGCACCGTTGGGGGCAAAGTTGAACGACGGCAGGTAGGACAGCCGCGCTGATTTGAGCGCTGCTTCGGCCTCTTTGACGCGCCAGTGAGCCGATTGCAGGTCGGTGTTTTGTGCCAATCCCAACTCGATGAGCGACTGCAATTGCGGATCGGAGAACATCTCCTGCCAGCGAATGTTGCCGATGGTAGTCGTGTCAGCGCTCTCGGCCGAGCCGTAGAGTCCGTCGGTTTTGATCTCGGGACGGGTGTACGGTTTGTAGATGCCGCAGCCCGTCATAGCGACTGCAAGGCAGATAATTACTATTTTTTTCATCTTCTTATTCCTCCTCTTTCTCGTTTTTACTCTCCTCGATCTCGGCGCGTACAGCCCACTGCGGATCGGGATCGAACTCCAGCGGTTTGATCTTCTCTTGCAGCGACTGGAAGACGATGAAGAGGGTCGGCACCAAGAACAGCAATGCCAGCGTACCGATGATCATACCTCCCACGACACCCGTACCGAGCGACGAGTTACCGTTGGCACCTACGCCCGATGCAAACATCAGCGGAAGCATACCGAAGACCATCGTCAGAACGGTCATCAAGATAGGACGCAGACGAACCTTGGCAGCAGATACGGCAGCCTGTGTGAGGCTCATACCGGCCTTGCGACGATCCGAAGCGTACTCGGTCAACAGAATGGCCGTCTTAGCCAGCAAACCGATCAACATAATTAGACCCGTTTGCAGGTAGATGTTGTTCTCCAATCCGAGTGTTTTGGCAAACAGGAAGCTACCCATCAGACCGCAAGGTACCGACAGAATGACGGCGAACGGAACGATGAAACTCTCGTAGAGGGCGCTCAGGATCAGGTAAATCAGCAAGATACAGATACCGAAGATGATGGCCGTGTTACTACCGGTTTGGCTCTCCTCACGGGTGATACCTCCGAATTCGTAGCCGTAACCTTTGGGCAATACTTGGGCGGCCACTTCGCGAATCGCTTCGATGGTGTCACCCGACGAATATCCGTCGTTAGCGATACCGTTGACGGCGATCGAGCTATACATATTGAAGCGGCTCAAGACCTCCGAACCGTAGACCTTCGTCAGCTTGACAAACTGGCTGATCGGAGCCATTTCGCCGTTGACACGCACGAAGACATTGTTGAGCGACTCGGTGTCGAGACGATATTTCGGATCGGCTTGGAGCATCACACGGTAGACCTTCGAGAAACGGTTGAAGTTGGAGACGTATTGACCGCCATAGTAACCCGATAGCGTCGAGAGAACCTCGGTGGGCGACACACCGGCACGTTTGCATCGTGCCGCATCAACATCGACGATGTACTGAGGGAAGTTGATGTTGAAAGTCGAGTAGGCGCGCGAGATTTCCGGACGCTGGTTCAAAGCACCAATGAATTGCAAGTAGATGTTGTAGAAATCTTCGATGTTACCGCCTGAGCGATCCTGAAGGTACATTTCGAAGCCGGTGCTGGTACCATAACCCGAAATCATAGGCGGTGCTACGGCAAAAATCTGAGCATCTTTGATGTCGGCCGTGCGGGCGTAAACCTGTCCGATAACGGCATTCACAGCGTCTTCTTTGTTCGGACGATCCTCCCAGTTGTGCAACTTGACGATACACATACCGTACGAAGCACCTTGACCGGCGATCATACCGAATCCGGCAACCTCCGAAATATCACGGATTTGCGGAATACCCTCCAAGCGTTGTTCGATCTGCTGCATCACAGCGTTGGTCTCCGAAAGCGAGCTACCGGGGGCTGTGGTGACGTTGATCATCACCGTACCCTGATCCTCGTCGGGCACCAAACCTGTCTTGGTGTGTTGCATCAGCAGCACCAACAGCACGAATGAACCACCCAACGTTGCCCACATCAGCCAGCGATGACGGATGAAGAGCATAACGCCGTGTTTGTATTTGTTGACCATTGCGCTGAAAGCCGTGTTGAAGGCTTTGCGGAAACGAGCTGCGAAATTATCACGCATCTCACCCTTCTCGTCCAGATAAGGTTTCAGCAGCAGGGCGCAGAGTGCCGGTGAAAGTGTCAAGGCGTTCACTGCCGAGATACCAACGGCCACGGCCATCGTGATACCGAACTGGGTGTAGAATGTACCCGACGTGCCGCCCATCATCGAAACCGGAATGAACACTGCCATAAAGACCAATGTCGAGGTGATGATGGCCGAGGTGATACCCGTCATGGCGTCGGCGGTGGCCATATACGACGATTTGTAACCCACGTCGAAGCGCGCTTGCACGGCCTCGACGACGATAATCGCATCATCGACGACCGTACCGATCGCCAGTACCAAGGCGAAGAGTGTCAACAGGTTAATACTGAATCCGGCCAATGCCAAGAAGCCGAACGTACCGATCAACGCCACAAGGATCGAAATGGTTGGAATGAGTGTTGATCGAATATCTTGCAGGAAAACATAGACCACCAATATGACGAGAATAATTGCCTCGAAAAGTGTCTTCATCACCTCATTCATCGAGGCGTAAAGATACTCGTTGACACTCATCAAGTCGATGATTTCAACTCCCTTGGGAAGATCCGGACGGATCTCGTCGAGCACCGCGTCAATATCGTTGACCACCTGTGTGGCGTTGGAACCTGCAGTCTGGAAGACCATTGCCATAGCGCCCGGATCACCGTTTGCGCGGCTTTTGTAACCATAAGATTCGTTGCCTAACTCAATGGTGGCAATGTCTTTCATATGAAGCATATTGCCGTTGGGCAGCGCGCGGATGACAATTTCGCCAAACTCCTCGGGCGTCACCAGACGACCGCGGTACTTCATCGTGTATTGGAAGATGTTGTCCGAATTTTCGCCCAGCGTACCGGCAGCGGCCTCGATATTTTGCTCGGCGAGAGCCGCGGTAACGTCCGACGGAACAAGTTTATATTGCGCCATCACATCGGGCTTGAGCCATATACGCATACTGTAATCGGCACCAAGGACGAAGAATTCACCCACACCCGGAACACGCAAAACACGCGGTTTGATGTTGATGGTAACGTAGTTACTTAGGAATTCCTGATCGTATGAACCATCGGGACTGGTGAGCGCAAAGATCTTCAGCATACTGGTCTGACGCTTCATCGTCGTGACACCGATACGAGTAACTTCGGCCGGCAACGATCCTGTGGTAGTTGCCACACGGTTCTGCACGTTCACCGCAGCCATATCCGAGTCGGTACCCTGACGGAAGTAGACCGTCACCGAAATACTACCGGCATTCGAGGCTTCGGATTTGATGTACATCATATTCTCCACGCCGTTGATAGCCTCCTCGAGTGGTACAATCACACTCTTTTGGATGGTTTCGGCACTGGCGCCCGGATAGGCTGCGCGCACCATCACCGTCGGAGGGGCGATGTCGGGATATTGCTCAATAGGCAACATCGCAAGACCGATCAGACCCGAGATGACGATTACAATCGAGATGACCGACGCCAATACGGGACGGTCGATAAATTGTTTTAGTGTCATAGGTTATTTCTTCTTTTCTGTTTCGGTTTGAGCCGGAGCTTCGGTCGGAACTTCAGCAGGAGCCTGTTTGGCGATGACGGGGGTACCCTCGCGCATCAGGCCGACACCCTCGGCAACAATCACATCGCCCGGGGTCAGACCCGAGGTGACGATATACTCCTTGCCGTTGCTGATTTTCTCAACGCTGATGATGGCCGAAGTTGCTTTGCCGTCCACAACCCTATATACATAGGTCTTATCTTGGGTCTCGAAAGTTGCAACCTGAGGCACGACGATGCAATCCTTGTAGAGATTGGTCAGGGTCACACTGCCGGCGCCACCGCTATGCAGCAAACCGCCTTTGTTGGGGAATGCCGCGCGCAACGATACACTGCCCGTTGCGGGGTTGATCACGCCGCTGATAGATTCGATGCGTCCCGTCTGCTCGTAGGTCGAGCCGTCGTTCAAGACCAATTGCACGTCCGACATCTTTTTGAGCGCATCGGTCACCGAACCGTGGGTGCGGGTCATACTGAGCAGCTGATTCTCGGCCATCGAGAAATAGACGTACATATCGGAGTTGTCCGACACGGTTGTCAGCGGTTGCGGCAGCGACGGACCCACGAGTGAGCCAACACGGTAGGGCAACATCCCGACAACGCCGTTCGATGGGCTTTTGACAACCGTATAAGAGAGGTTGTTGGCCGCATTGACGCGTTGAGCATCGGCTTGTGCAAGCTGTGCTTGGGCGGTCATCAATGTATTTTGGGCTGTTGTGAGGTCAAATTGCGAAATGACGTTTTTGGCCAACAGCTCTTTTTTGCTGTCATAGGTAAGTTGTGCGGTTGCAACACCAGCTTTGGCCACCTCGACGTTGGCTTTGGCTGTCAGCAGTGCTGCTTGGTAGGGGACTTGGTCGATGATGAACAGCGTTTGTCCCTTCGCAACGCGTTGTCCCTCGTTGACGCAGAGTTGGGAGATTGTTCCCGAAACCTGCGGATAGATGTCGATGTCTTGACGTCCGCGGATGGTTGCAGAGTAGCTGCTTGGAACTTCGCGGTCGGTGGTAGCGATGGTCATTACGGCGTACTCCCCGGGACCCATTGCCTTGGGGGCTTGTCCGCACGAAACGGCTGCCATACAGCAGGCCATAAGCGCTGCTTTCACAAATGTTTGCTTCATACTTCTTTCTTCTTCTTGTTATACTTAAAAACTTTTTCCGGTGCAAAATTATCCTAAATTGGCGGTTTCTATGCTTATATATTACGAACAGTATTGTCACTTTTCGGAACAAAACGTCTTGATTATGCAAAATAATCATTATTTTTGTTCGAAAAAAGAAATGATATGTCTGAAATCAATCCGTTAATTACCACTCCCGAGGAACAATTCGTGGTTGGCGAGTCCGATTTTGCATTTTTCAACAATTATGTCAGTTGTTGCGAGGGCGGAGCTTTCCTATTCTGTCGGAGCGGAAGCGCCGAAGCCACTGTCAATCAACACCAAGGACAGGTAAGCCGCAACACCTTGATGGTGCTACTCCCGAGTTCGTCGCTGATGTTCACCAACCGGTCTGATGATTTTCGAATGGTTTATTGCGCTTTTTCGCGCGATCTTTTCTCGGAGGCGGCTTTCCGCTTGGAACCTGCGTTTTTTCACGCATTGAGCGAAACCCCGATCTCCTATCCACCCACGCGCATTGTCGAAGGGGCGGCCATTTGGTTTCAGATGGCGGCCTACACCTACCGCGATCGAAGCAATATGTTTCGGAATACGATCATTAAGAACCGGTTGCAGAATGTACTGTTGGAGGTCTACGACAAATTGCAGCGCTTCGCCGCCAAGCAGCATCGTATGCCTGAAATCACCACGCGGCAGACCGAGCTGTTTCATCGTTTCGCGGCGTTGCTGCACGAAAACTGCTCGCAGGATCGCGATGTGGCGTTTTATGCCGACAAACTGTGCATCTCGACGCGCTACCTGTCGTCCATCGTGCGGAGCGTTTCGCACTGTTCGGCCAAAGAGTTTATCGACCGTATGGTGATGCTGGAAATCAAGGTTTTGCTTCAAACGACCGATCTGTCGGTGCAGGAGATTGCTTATCGCCTTCACTTCCCCGATCAATCTTACTTGGGACGCTACTTCAAAAAGCATACGGGCGAATCCCCCACCGAGTACCGCAATACGAAAAAATAGACTGGGTTTACACGATAAGCCGTTGGATTTTTTTATAACTTTGTTCCAACTATAAATCCAATCAGTAAAATATGTTGCGGAAGATTCGAATTGCAATGGCTGTCGTGTTTTTTGTGCTCATCACGTTGCTGTTGCTTGATTTCACGGGTACCCTGCACGCGTGGCTTGGCTGGATGGCCAAGGTGCAGCTGCTGCCTGCCGTGTTGGCACTCAACGTGGGCGTGGTGGCGGTGCTTGTGGTGCTGACGCTGCTCTTTGGACGCATCTATTGTTCGATCATCTGCCCGTTGGGCGTTCTGCAAGACGGTGTGTCGTGGATAGCCGGTAAACGCAAGAAACATCGCTTCAGCTACTCCCCTGCCCTGACCTACTTGCGTTGGGGGGTGTTGACGCTCTTTGTGGGGGCTTTGATTGCCGGCATCGGCTCCTTGGTGGCGCTGTTGGCGCCTTATAGCGCCTACGGACGCATCGTGTCGAATCTGCTTGCACCGTTTTATTTGTGGGGCAATAACTTATGCGCTTATCTGGCCGAACGCTTCGATAGCTACGCCTTTTATACGGTCGATGTGTGGCTGCGCAGTAGTTTGACGGCGATTATTGCGCTGATAACCTGCGTGGTGATTGGATTTTTGGCGTGGCGCCACGGCCGCACCTATTGCAATACGATCTGTCCGGTCGGCACGGTGCTGGGGTTGTTGGCGCGCTTTTCGTTTTTCAAACCTCGATTCGATTTGGCCAAATGCAACGGCTGCAAATTATGCGCACGCAACTGCAAAGCCTCGTGCATAGATCCCGATGCACATACCATTGATTACAGCCGATGCGTCGCCTGTATGGACTGCATTGCTGTCTGCCGACAAGGGGCAATCAGCTATTCGCGTCCGACGATGAGGGCAAAAGTGAGCGAGGAGGTGCCGACGACTCCCCACAAAGTAGATGCTTCACGGCGCAAATTTTTGGCATTAGCCGGCCTCTTTGCCTATGTTGCTGTGCGTGCACAGGAGAAAAAATTAGATGGCGGCTTGGCACTGATCGAGCAGCAGAAAATTCCCAACCGCACAACTCCCCTTGTGCCGCCCGGATCGCAGGGCTTGCGCCACTTTGCAGCTCATTGCACGGGTTGTCAACTTTGTGTTTCGGCCTGCACCAATCACGTCCTGCGGCCTTCGGGTAAGCTGATGACACTTTTGCAGCCCGAAATGTCGTTCGAGCGCGGTTACTGTCGTCCCGAGTGTACGGCCTGTTCAGAGGTCTGTCCGTCGGGTGCAATTTTGCCCATCACCACGGCCGATAAATCGGCCACACAAATCGGTCACG
This sequence comes from Alistipes sp., assembly GCA_036651015.1. Classification (GTDB taxonomy): domain Bacteria; phylum Bacteroidota; class Bacteroidia; order Bacteroidales; family Rikenellaceae; genus Alistipes. Next base: position 25,189 of record JAVVYP010000006.1, on the reverse strand, counting down.
CCGTGTGGATTCGCGAAAATTGTGTGGTCTTGACCGACGACGTACATTGTGGTACTTGCGCTCGTCACTGTCCTGTGGGGGCGATTCATATGGTTCACCTCGATCCCAAAGACACGACGTCGCCGTTGATTCCGTCGGTTCACGAGGAGCGTTGCATTGGCTGCGGCTCGTGTGAAAATCACTGCCCATCGCGGCCGTTTGCGGCTATCTATGTCGAGGGGCACGAGCACCATCGCACCATTTAACTGACCTGAATTATGAACGAGAAAAAGATAGATCGCAGAACTTTTCTGAAGATTTTGGGCGGCAGTGCGGCTGTGTCAACCGCCGCCCTCTACGGTTGTGGCGCCAAGGGTAATAGGGCGCAGAGCCAAGTTGTCGAAGAGCCGCCGACCGATAAAATGACCTACCGCACCACGCCCACGACGGGCGATCGAGTGTCGCTATTGGGCTATGGCTGTATGCGTTGGCCGACACAGAAACGTGCCGACGGTAAAGGGGATGAGATCGACCAACAAACGGTCAACGAGTTGGTCGATTATGCTTTAGCCCACGGCGTGAACTATTTCGACACGGCGCCGGTCTATGTGCAAGGGCTTTCGGAACGTGCCACGGGCATCGCGCTCAAACGGCATCCGCGAGATAGCTATTTTATCGCGACTAAAATGTCGAATTTTGCAAATCCTTCGCGCGAAAATTCCATAGCAATGTATCGGCAGTCGTTCCGCGAATTGCAAGTGGATGTCATTGACTACTATCTACTTCACTCATTGTCGGGCAAGGGTATCGAGGCTTTCCAAAAGCGTTTTATCGACAACGGAATTTTGGATTTTTTGCTGCACGAACGTCAGAAGGGTCGCATTCGCAACCTCGGCTGGTCGTTCCACGGCGATGTGGAGTTGTTCGACTATGTGTTGGCGCTGGATGTCAAATGGGACTTTGTCCAAATCCAAATGAATTACGTGGACTGGCACCACGCTTCGGGGGTTAACGCCGATTATCTATATGGCGAATTGGAAAAGAAAGGGGTGCCGGCGGTCATTATGGAACCGCTGTTGGGTGGGCGTTTAGCCACGCTCAACGACCATCTTTCGGAGCAACTCAAGCAGCAACGCCCCACGCAGAGCATCGCCTCGTGGGCATTTCGTTATGCAGGTTCCTTTCCCAACGTGCTCACCGTGTTGAGCGGTATGACCTACAAAGAACATTTGCAAGACAACATCCGCACCTATGCGCCGCTCGAAACACTCTCGCTCGAAGAGTTTGCGCTGTTGGAGGATACGGCTCAGCGGATGTTGAAATATCCGACCATTCCCTGCACCGACTGTAAATATTGTATGCCCTGCCCCTATGGGCTGGATATTCCGGCAATTTTTGCCCACTACAACCGTTGCGTCAACGAGGGTAATGTGCCCAAAGATCAGCAGGATGAAAATTATCGACAGGCGCGACGTGCCTTTTTGATCGGCTACGATCGCAGTGTGCCCAAACTTCGTCAGGCAAGTCGTTGCATTGACTGTGGTAAATGTATGCCCGCTTGTCCGCAGAAAATCAAAATCTCAAAGGAGATGATGCGTATCGACCACTTTGTGGAGCAACTCAAGCGCGGAACATTGTAGCGTTGGCGTATTCGTTAAAACTTATAGGTGGCTGTGAGGTAGAACGAGCGCGGATAGGCATAGGTGTAGCGCGTGTCTTGGGGTTGCCAAAGCGTTGCATCGCCGGCACGCAGACGACGTATGCGCGCCGATTCGTAGCCGCCGTAAACCGTGTCGCGGTCGCCTAATAAGTTGCGCAACATCAATACGATGGTTAGGCGCGAGCGGTCGAAATTGAATATCTTGCAAAGCGAACAATCGAGCGTGAAAGCATCTTCCAAACGCTCTTGTCGAATAAATTGATCAAAAGCCTCCTCGGTGACGCCACCCTGCCGCGCCACGCGTTCCGTGCGACGCAGGGGCATAGCGTCGACGTAACGTCCTCCGGCATAACCGGCCGAAGCACGGGCTATCCACCCTTTCGCTCCGAAATAACTCACTCCGGCACAAACTGTTATCTGTGGTGTGCCACCGAGCTGACAGCCGCCCATATAACTCTCGGCGTGGGTGTCAACGGCCGTGTTGTCGACATCGGAGAGTATCGTTAGATGTGGATTGCGGATATGCTTGAAGCGACCGGCAGCGGCGGCCAATGATAAACTCCAACGGTAGGAAAGACGCGCGGTGGTTGCCGCCTCAAATCCATAGGAGAGCTTTCCGATGCCGGCGACTGTCATATCGCAAAACACACCGGCCAAATCATCGAAATATCGTTGCGATTGCACCTCGTCGAAGCTTGCTACAGCGTAGGCCGCCAATTGAAGATCGACGATTGCCCCGGTCAGCCGGTAGTTTATTTCGGCACCATAGTGGCGTTCAGGCACCAGATCATCTGTCGTGCGGTTGTTGTACTGCGGCTGGTAAAACAGATCCTCGGCTTCGGGCAGAAGCGTTGCTGCCATCGCTGCAATTTCGAGGTAGTTGCGGGGTGAAAATGCCCAGCCGGCAAGCGCCTTGATGGTATAGGGTGTGAAACGCATTTGTCGCGAGCGTCCATAGGATTGCCGGTCGGGGAAAAGTTCTTTTTCGTAGTATCCTCGACGGCATATTGTGGCGTCGCCAAAAGCAAAAGCAACGTCGGCACGCAAGCGGTCGGCACGGTATTCGGCGTGGAGTTGTATGCCCACCTCGCGCGTCAACATAGCATAGTCGTAGCCAAAACGATCGCCCTCGCGGACTATCCGATTGGGATGACGCAAGTCGTTCTGTTGCAGGTTGCCATAGGTGTCGTCGTCCACGATATATTGATCAATATCGACCAGATGGTCGGCACCCAGCAGATCGCGCATTTGTTTGTAGTTGCGCGTGGCCGTGTGGCTGAAAACAAGGCTGTAATGAAGGGACAACTGTTCGTCAATGCGCGTGGAGAAGCGCACAGCACCACGTAGCGCCACAAGGCGTTCGGCACGATCTTCCAAGGTGTAGACCGCCTCCGTTGCCGCCATTCGGTTTTGCGCAATCAGGCCGTCCCAGTCAATTTGGGTGTAGCGCGCATCATTGGCCGCCCACGCCAACTCGGTCTCCCGATCCCCCGTATAGGAGGGCATATAACGGTAGTTGTCGGGCAAGGGTGTGCGTGCGTTGTACCACCCCAGTGAACTGTATTTCTGCACGCCGGCCTCCGCCCCGAAGCAGATAGTCATCGAGGTCGCCGGCCAGAGCTGTCCGCGATATGAGACCAGCAAAAACGGAACTGCTTCGCGTCGGACGCGTGCATTACGGACTTTGCCGTCCTGAAAACCCCACGCCGGATTGTAGAGTCGGTCGCCCGTACGTGTAAAAGCCTCGTCGGTGGACGACAGTCGCGTGCCACGCATCGAAAACGGTGCGATGAGTAGTGCGGAGAGTTCGTGTCGGTCGTTGAAGCGTTTTGCAACGCGGAATCCGGCCGTCAGTGCCTGCGTGAAAACGCCCTCGACGTGCATATCGCGACCGGTGCGCGCATCGAGCGACAAGATACTGCTCCAACCGCTACCCCACGCTTGTGGCGCTGCGATCTTGGCTCCTACCAAGTAGTTGCGATCGGTGAAGTTCACCGAAGCACGATAGGGCATCAACGGCACATTGTCCGTAAAACGAAACGTGCGAATACCACCCGAGCAACCCACTGCGTCGGGCGTTATGGCAAGTCCCGGGCGATGATATTCGGCACTGCCAAGCAGACGTAAAGTTGAAAAATAGCGATACGGCAACTTCAGCCCGGCAATCGAAGCGTCTTCGTGGCCGAACTCCTGACCGCGCCGCTTGACAACAACGGCCGGCAGGTTGAAATCGGTTGCCTCACCATAGAGATCGGGCGCCGACTGCACGGCTCGATAAAAAAGCGTGGAGTCGGTGAGCAACACAGGTGTGCGCTCCTCTCTTTCGGCGTAAGGATAGTATTCGGAATCAGGTTGTTGAGCTGCTGCACCACACACAAAATGCAGCGCTATCACAAGGCAACACAACCTGTGCCTCATTGCGCTAAAGTGTCTTCAGCAACTCTTTGAGCAGCTCCCAAAATTTGGGTACAGTGGCGATTTCGAGCCGTTCGTCGGGCGAATGCACGCCGCGCAGTGTCGGACCAAAAGAGACCATCTCCAATTCGGGATATTTTTCGAGGAACAAACCACACTCCAAACCGGCGTGGATGGCGCGCACTTTGGGTTCGGTGTTGAAGAGCCGTTTGTAGCTTGCAACGCTCTGAGCCAAGAGTGTCGATTGGGGGTTGGGCGCCCAACCCGGATAGCCATCGGTGTGGGCTACATCGGCTCCAGCCAACGCAAAGACCGATTCAACCATCTGCATAACGTATGTTTTGGCGCTTTCGACCGATGATCGTTGGGACGAGGTGACCAAGATGCAGTTGTCTTTTTCGAATTTCACCGAAGCCAAATTGGTCGAGGTTTCGACCAGCCCCGGAACGGCAAATGACATAGCAATCACCCCGTTGGGAACTCCGACCAGCGAATAAATCAAGCCAAATTGTGTCTGCGCATCAAGCACTTCATCCACTTGTGGCATCTCGTTGAGTGTAATGTGAAAATTAGGCTCGCGGAAACGAAATTCGACCTCCAAATCGGCGGCGAAAAGGTGATAGCGTTTCAGAAATTCGTCTTTGTAATGCGTCGGAACGCCGAAAATAGCGTAGGCTTCGCGCGGAATGGCGTTGCGCAGGTTGCCGCCGCAGAAATAACTCAATCTCAGCTCGACGCTCTGCATTCCATCCCACAGCAATCTGGCTACCGTTTTGTTGGAGTTGACGCGTCCCTTGTCAATATCGTCGCCCGAATGTCCGCCCAAGAGATCCGAGACGTCAACGCGGAAAAACGAGTAATTTTTGGGGGCAGGTTCCATCGTGTAATGGAACGTGGCGAGGGTGTCGATACCGCCTGCGCAGCCGATGAAAATCTCCCCCTCATCCTCCGAATCAAGGTTGATCAGGTAGTGTCCCGTGAGCATATCTTCGCCCAATTCGAAAGCCCCTGTCAGCCCGGTCTCTTCGTCGACGGTGAACAGCGCCTCGATAGGCCCGTGCACCACTTCGGGCGCGATAAGCACCGCCAAAGCAGCCGCCATACCGATGCCGCAATCGGCTCCGAGCGTCGTTCCTTCGGCCTTCACCCACTCGCCGTCGATGCGCGTGCGGATAGCGTCGTGGTCGAAATCGAACTTCACGTCGGAATTTTTTTCGCAGACCATATCCATATGCGCTTGCAAAATCACCGCAGGCCGCTCTTCGTAACCCGGCGTGGCTGGCTTTCGCATTACCACGTTGCCGATCGCATCTTTTTTATAGGCGATTTGGTGCGCCTTGGCGAACTCGATCAGAAAGTCAATAATGCGCCCCTCTTTCTTCGAGGGACGGGGTACGCGTGTGATCGCGTCGAACTGCTCCCACACAATGCGGGGCTCAAGAGAGGTAATTTCAGCCATAAAAACATTTATTTTTACAAAAGTAAAAAAAATTCATAACTTTGGCAATAGAAAGACGAAGATTATGAACTTTAGAATTGGGCACGGATACGATGTGCACGCGTTGGCCGAAGGGTTGCGCTTGGTGTTAGGTGGTGTCGAAATAGACCATACAAAGGGTTGTGTGGCACATTCGGACGGTGATGTGGTGATTCACGCCGTGTGCGATGCGCTGTTGGGAGCGGCCGCCTTGGGCGACATTGGCTTGCATTTTCCCGACACCTCGGCCGATTTCAAGGGTATCGACTCCAAAATTCTGCTTCGCCGCGTGGCAACCTTGGTGCGCGACAAAGGATACGAAATCAGCAATGTCGATTGCACGATTCAGATGCAGCGACCCAAATTGCGCCCTCACATCGACGCGATGCGCACGGCAATGGCCGCGGCGATGGACATCGACTGCGACTGCGTGTCGGTCAAAGCCACAACCACCGAACAGTTGGGTTTCGAGGGACGCGAAGAGGGCGTCTCGACCTCGGCCGTGGTACTGATCTATAAACCATAAAAAAAGCTGCCTCGAGGCAGCTTTTTAGACGTTAACAATCTATTTATCAATAGAGTTGTGTGATTGATCCGGTATATTGCACAGCATTATACCACGGATTGGTGATGGTCAGATTGGCACCACCTGTGCGCGAATAAATTTCGAAAGTAAAGGTGTAGGTCGAGGCGGAAAAGAGTGCCGACGAGAAGGTCACCATCCACCCTTCTTGGGTCTGTTCGGTGGTGTAACCTTGCAGATCGGAGACCGTGTAGTTGATGATTGTGGTGTAATAAGGCGGTACGTAGCCTTTGATGTAGGGCAAGCAAATATCAGCCGTGCCGTTCCACATACCGACGTTGAACGACGGATTGAGAATCTGACGCATCGGACCTGCCGGTTGCCGTTGCATTGTCTGCGGATTGAACTGGAAGTTGCGCGAGAGAACGATCGAATCCATCGTCCGCTCGAAATTGGCAATGCGTTCGCTTCGTCTCTTTTCGCGGACTTCGCGACGCTCTTCTTTGGGGGACAGCATTTTTTTCTGTCCGATCACGGTAGCTGCCGCTATACATAACAGCAGACCCACAATAATAATGACTGTTTTTCTCATAGCACATAAGGTTTGTATGGCTATGAACTGCAAAATTGGTGCCTAACTGCTTAGAGTCCTAACTTTTTCAGAAATTCGCCCGTGTAGCTGCGCTCACATTGCGCCACGCAGTGCGGTGTGCCCGCCACGATGATCTCACCGCCTGCTGCTCCGCCTTCGGGACCAAGGTCAATCAGGTAATCGGCGACCTTGATCACATCGAGGTTGTGCTCGATGACCAGCACCGTATTACCGCGATCCACCAATTTGTTGAGCACATCCAGCAACATCCGAATATCCTCGAAATGAAGTCCGGTGGTCGGCTCGTCGAGTATGTAGAGCGTGCGGCCGGTGTCGCGTTTGGAGAGTTCGCTCGAGAGTTTGATGCGTTGGCTTTCACCGCCCGATAAGGTGGTACAAGGCTGCCCCAAAGTGAGATAACCAAGCCCCACCTCCTGAATGGCGTGCAACTTTTGGTAGATGTTGGGGATATGTTCGAAGAACTCCGCGGCCATATTGACCGTCATATTCAGCACATCGTTGATGCTTTTACCCTTGTACTTCACTTCGAGTGTTTCGCGGTTGTAGCGATGACCGCCGCAAACCTTGCAGGTGACATAGACGTCGGGTAGAAAGTTCATTTCTATGGTTTGCACACCGGCGCCGCGGCACTCTTCGCAGCGACCGCCTTTGACGTTGAACGAGAATCGACCCGCTTTGAAACCGCGAATTTGGGCATCGGGGGTTAGCTCGAAGAGCTTGCGAATGTCGGCAAAGACATTCGAATAGGTCGCCGGATTGCTCCGTGGTGTGCGGCCGATGGGCGACTGATCGACCACGACCAATTTGTCGATCTGCTCGATACCTTCCACACTGTCGTATTCCAAGGGTTGGTCGTAGGAGCGATAGAGCATCTTGCTCAAGATCGGCCGCAACGTTTCGTTGATGAGGGTCGATTTGCCCGAACCGCTGACCCCCGACACACAGATGAATTTGCCGAGCGGCAAATCGACTGTGACGTTTTTGAGGTTGTTGCCGCGCGCACCGCGAATCACAATGTGCTCGCCTGTGCCTTTGCGCAATGTGGTCGGAATTTCGATACGACGACGTCCTGTGAGGTAGTCGGCGGTGATGGTGTCGGATTTCAAGATGTCGTCGATGGTTCCGGCGGCGACGATGTTGCCACCCTTGCGCCCGGCACGAGGCCCGACATCGACAATGAAGTCGGCCGCGCGCATCATATCTTCGTCGTGCTCGACGACCAGAACCGAGTTGCCGGCATCGCGCAACTCTTTGAGCGAGTGTATCAGCCGTTTGTTGTCGCGCTGATGCAATCCGATCGACGGCTCGTCGAGGATGTAGAGCACATTGACGAGCTTCGAACCGATCTGTGTGGCCAAGCGAATACGTTGACTCTCACCGCCCGACAACGAGCGCGACGAGCGCGACAACGACAGATAGCCCAACCCCACGTCGATCAGAAAGCGGAGCCGTTCGCGAATCTCCTTGACGACCTCTTGTGCAATTTTCTGCTCTTTTTCGGAGAGATAAGACTCTATGCCGGCCACCCACTCCGCAAATTCGGAGATGGATAGCAACGCAACATCGGCAATGCTTTTGTCCCCAATGCGGAATTGCAGCGCCTCTTTTTTGAGTCGGGTGCCGCCGCAGACCGAACATTTGCGGTAGACAAGGAATTGATCGCGCCACTTTTGACCGCGTTTCGAATCGTCGTCTTCGGTGCGACCAATGTAATCGGCGACCCCCTCCCACGAGAGAAACCGATTGCCACCCGAGGAGCTAAACTCGGCTAAATTGACGGTCAGCGGTTCCGAATCACCATAGAGAATGGCGTTAAGCCCCTCCTCCGAGAGTGTATTTATCGGATCGTCCAGCGTGAAATCATAGCGGCGTCCCAACATCTCCAACACCGCAAAAAGCATATTGTTGTGGTATTTGCCCAGCGGCTCAACCGCACCCTCGCGCAACGACAGCTGCATTTTGGGTATAATTTTGGTAATGTCGAACACGGCCTCTTCGCCCAATCCGTTGCAATGCGGACAAGCGCCTTGTGGTGAGTTGAACGAGAAGGTGTGCGGTGCCGGATCTTCGAAGGCCACACCTGTCGAGGGGCACATCAGGTGGCGCGAATAGAATCGCAGCTGCTCGGTGCCGTAGTCGTAGACGGCCATCGTTCCCTTGCCTTGGCGCATAGCCTCTTTGAGCGAAGTCATCACCCGATCGCCACTGTCGGCACTGACAGCCAGCCGATCAATGACCAAATCAATGGTATGCACCTTGTAACGATCCAAGCGCATACCCGCCGAAATTTCGCACACCTGACCGTCGATGCGAGCGTAGATATATCCCTTTTTGGCCAACGACTCGAAGAGCTCGCGGTAGTGACCCTTGCGGCCTTTGACGATCGGAGCCATCAGCGCAATCTTTCGGTCGGCGAAACCCGTTGTGATCAACTCGGCGATCTTCTCATCGGAGTAGTGCACCATCTGTTCGCCCGTGATGGGCGAATAGGCGCGTGAGGCGCGTGCATAGAGCAGGCGCAGAAAGTCGTTGATCTCGGTGACCGTGCCTACCGTCGAACGGGGATTTTTGTTGGTGGTTTTCTGTTCGATAGCCACCACCGGACTCAGTCCTGTGATTTTATCGACATCGGGGCGCTCCATTGTTCCCACAAACTGCCGTGCATAGGTCGAGAGCGTCTCCATATAACGACGTTGACCCTCGGCATAGAGGGTGTCGAATGCCAACGAGGATTTGCCCGAACCGGAAAGACCGGTGATGACAACCAGTTTTTGGCGCGGAATTTCCAGATCGACATTTTTCAGGTTGTGCACCCGAGCGCCGAGTATTTTGATCGAATCTTCTCTCATTTGTTGTATGAACGCGCGACGAAGCCCAATTATTGAAAACGGTGGTGATGCGCAGCGAAAAATAGGGTGTAAAGATACAACTTTCCGCCCGAACTGCGAAATTTTGAGAAGCTGTTTTAATTTGTTACCAAAGTTATTTTTGAGCTATTTTTGTTCCAGTTTTTGTTCTATCAATCCGATTTTAGCAAGCTAAATGAGGATTTACAGGGCGGAAACTGGGGCAAAAAGAGCCGAAAAGAACGAGAGTCATAAATTTAAAACAGCTTCTGAGACTCTTTCCGCAAGAGGAATCTTCGCCAAGGGAGTGTCTTACATCTTCAGTTCAAAGGCATCGGCATCCATCCAAGCCGGAAAATCGCGTTTGAAAGTCTCCTGTGCCTCACTGTCGAAGGTGGCAATGAGGGTTCGTTCGCCGTCGCCAGCATCGAAAAGCGTGCGTCCTGTGAAGTCGATCAGTGCCGAATCACCCGTGTAGTTGGCATCGGGATCGGTGCCGACACGATTCACGCCGGCCAAGTAGCATTGGTTCTCGATGGCACGAGCACGCAGCAGCGTCCGCCACACCTCGCGTCGGTCGTCCGCCCACGAGGCACTGCACAAAATGGCATCGTAGTCACCGCAGTTACGGCTCCAAACCGGAAATCGAAGATCATAGCACACCAGCATCAAAAAGCGAAAACCTTTGTACTCCACCACCACACGACGTGTGCCGGGTTGGTAGTCGCGTGCCTCGCCGCCCGGACGAAACAGGTGGCGTTTGTCGTACCACGTCACCTCGCCCGAGGGCTTGACGAAATACATTCGGTTGTGAAAAGCGTCCTCCTCGGCAATGACGACACTGCCGACAACTGCTTTGTCGTATTGCGTTGCCCAGCGCCGCATCGTTGTCACCACCTCGCCATCCGTTGGCTCGGCAACGCGCGAAGGTCGCAATTTGAAGCCCGTGGCGAACATCTCGGGCAGTACAACCACATCGGCTTTGGCCGCTGCAATGATGGGTTCCAGTCGTGTCAGGTTCTTTGTGGTGTGTTCCCACTCCATATCTACTTGACAAATAGCTACATCTATTTTCATTTTGCCAATGGTTATAAATTATCGCTTAATTGATGAACTTTGAGACAAGAAGCTGCATTGCGCTGATGGTAAAGGCGCACCCGACAAGGGATGAAATCGGCCGCAGCACAGCCGTAAAGAGCAATGAACTGTTGCGGATTGCGGTCGGCAAGCGGAAACCACGAACTTTGAATTTGGATCATCAGCCGGTGTCCTGCGCGGAAGGTATGAGCAATGTCGGGAAGCTCAAATTGCACTTCGGTAGTCACTTCGGGCACAAAAGGTTCGGGCGTTGTGAAGCTGTTGCGGTAGCGGCCACGCAGGATGTCGCCGCGCACCAAACGCTGTGAGCCATCCGTTGGGTCGCAGTCGATGAGTTTCACCACAAAATCGGCATCGGTGGTCGAAATTGCTACTTTCAAATCTGCCGTGAGCGCGCCAATGAGCGTCAATGGTTGGGTCAGCGGAGCGGTGGCAAAAGTCAGCACGTCTTCGCGTTTGGCGACAAAGCGTTGATCGGCCACCATATACTCTTTGGCACGGCGTTTTCCGAGTGGTGCATTGTAAGGTACAGGATGTTGCGGATCGGAAACATACTCCGAATATGAGTGCTTCTCGCGTGGTTTGCGGTCGGATATACCACCTCCGTCCGTCAAAAACAGGGTGTGTGGCTGCGCTTGGGTAGGTAGCCAGCGATCGAATTGGTGCCAGCGATTACTGCCCGACGTGAAGACATTGACAGCCGCCAGCGGATCGGTAGCGCCCGTACCTTTGAGGTAATGGTTGAAAAACGGAATTTCGAAGTGTGTCAAATAGTACTCCGACGAGGCCTCTTTGCCGAAATCCAGATCGCCCAATCGCTGTCCGCTTGAGGTCCACGCGCCGTGTGCCCAAGGACCCACCACCAAGTGGCAAACCGTGGATGGGCTTTGTTGACGCAGGGCTTTGTAGAGATTCCACGTGCCGTAGCCGTCCTCTGCATCGAAGCTGCCGCCAACAACCAGCACCGCCGGCAGCACGTCGTAGCACGCCCGTCGCAAATCGCGCGCTTGCCACCACGCATCGTAGTTGGGGTGTGCCATCATCGCCTCCCAGAATGGATTGGGTGCAAGCAGCTGCGTCACGCGGCTCAAAGTAGCTTGCTGCAAGAAAAACGAATATTCATCGGGTTCGCAGACCGTGCGTTTGGCGGTTGGCATCGACGGTGAGGGGGTATGTGGCTCGGGGGTGTTCATACTGGCGATAAATCCGAAAGAGTCGGTGAGCATTAGTACCCCGTTGTGGTGGGTGTCGTCGCCCATAAACCAGTCGGTTACAGGAGCTTGCGGTGAAACAGCTTTCACCGCCGGATGACGCGACAGTCCCGAAGTCATTGCGTAAAATCCCGAGTAGGAGCCGCCTACAAACCCTACGCGTCCGTTGTTGCCGTCAATGTTTTTGATCAGCCAATCGACCGTATCGTAGGCATCGGTTGCCTCGTCGGTTGCCCCTTTGCCGCAAGGACGCACGTGTTCGAAAGCCCCTTCGCTCATATAACGACCACGCACATCTTGACAGACGATGATATAGCCGTTGTCAATGTAGTGGCGAATGTAGGAGGAGCAAAACCACTTCGAAAATTCGTCGGCACCATAGGATCCGCAGCCGTAAGGTGTGCGTTTGATGATGATCGGGCACCCTTGTGCTTGCTTGGGCGTATAGACGGCCGTGTAGAGCCGCACACCGTCGCGCATCTCAATGCGGCATTCCGTTTTCTGATATTGCTCACGAAGTGTTTGTGCGCACAACGAGGTGCAGAGTAGCAGGCTTAAACCGAGTAAAAAGCCGAATTTTTGTCGGGTCATAAACAAAAGTTTTTCAACAGGGGTATAAAAGTAACGATTTTTCCCGAAAAAAGCGTACTTTTGTTGAAGATTTGCAAATTTTACCCAAATAGATGATGCTCAAAGCAGGACGCATACAAAAACTCACCGTAAGCCGTGTTTCGGATTTCGGACTTTTTCTGGAGGATGACGAACACAACGAGGTGCTTCTTCCCAACCGTTATATCTCGCTGACCGACAAACCCGGTGATCAAAAGGAGGTTTTCGTCTACCACGACTCCGAAGATCGGCTGGTGGCAACGACCGAAACTCCGCTGCTCCGCGAGGGCGAAGCCGGCTACCTAAAAATCGTTGACAAAACCGAACACGGTGCATTTCTTGACTGGGGTTTGTATGGCAAAGATCTGTTTCTGCCCAACCGTAACCAACAAGGTGGCATTGAGATTGGTAACAGCTGCATTGTCTATCTTTACGAAGACAACATCACAGGTCGCTGCGTGGCCACCAACAAGCTCAAAGGATTTGTCAACAACGAATTTATCAATGTCGAGCCGCGTCAAGAGGTCGATCTGCTCATAGCCTCGGACAGTCCGATCGGCTACCGCGTGATCATCAACAATCGTCATTGGGGAATGCTCTACCGCAACCAGATTTTCAGGCAGGTGGCTATCGGCGACCGGATGCGTGGCTATATTCGTCAGATTACCGAGGACAAACGCATTGACGTGAGCCTCCAGCAGGAGGGTTATGCGCAGGTGAAGGATTCGGCCGATATTTTGCTGCAACTCATCAATGATAACGATGGTGCGCTGCCGCTCAACGATGACAGTGCGCCCGAAAAGGTTACGATGTTGACACAAATGAGCAAAAAGGTCTTTAAACGTTCGCTGGGGGTGCTGCTCAAACGCGGCGTGGTCGAGATGAACGAGGAGGGGATAAAACTGATTCAAAAATAATTTTTGTTAACAGTTTCTCAAAATAGCTTTTAGAGAATGAACAAAATAGCGACTGCGGAGCGTGTTTCACGAGACAGATCCGACAACTTTGTCTTCCAGCGCTCCGTGCTGGCTTACCACGCTGCGGCTGCGCGCATTAGCGGCGACGTGCTCGAAATCGGCACAGGAGCCGGCTATGGCATCGAAGTGGTGGCGCCTCACGCCACGCGTTTTGTCACCATCGACAAATCAGCGCCTGCGCCTAATGTGATGCAACTGCCCAATGTCGAATTTCGGCAAGCCACAGTGCCACCACTTGCGTTCAAGGACGAAAGTTTCGATTTTGTCATTTCGTTTCAGGTGATCGAACACATTGTTTGCGATCGCGAATTGGTGCGTGAAATCAAGCGTGTACTGCGTCCGGGTGGACGATTTATCGTCACTACGCCCAATGCGCCGATGTCGCTCACGCGCAATCCGTGGCACGTGCGCGAATATACGGCCGAGGAGCTACGCGCGCTGCTTGCTGCCGAATTTTCGACGGTTGAGACGCTGGGCGTTTCGGGCAACGACAAGGTGATGGCCTATTACGAGCAGAATCGTCGCGGTGTGGAGCGCATCACGCGTTTCGATATTTTCGACCTTCAGCACCGGCTGCCGCGGCGACTGCTGCAAATCCCCTACGACCTGCTCAACCGCCTCAATCGACGCCGACTGCTGGCCGACAACACCGACCTCACGACCTCAATCTGCCGCGATGACTATCGTTTGGGCGCAGTGACCGACACGAGTTTCGATCTGTTCTACATTGCGCAGAAATAGCCCTACCGCTTCTTTTTATAGCCCCATTTAGGCCGAATGTCGAGGAAGATTTCGAAGTTCAGGCGTGGCATTGGGCGTGCCAACACCGAGAGATACTCCTCGTTGAAGAGATTCTTGATCACAATTTTGGCCGAAAAATCACTCCACGGGAGTGCAAATAGTTTTTCCAGTGAGGCCTCATTCATAAAATACGAGGGTACGTAACCCGTCAACGTGTAGTCGTTGCTCGACATCGTGTAACGCTCGCTGTAATAGCACCATTTGTAGAGCAAACGCCAGCTTTTGTAGTTCACGCGCGCTGTCAGCGCCGACGAATATTCGGGCACATAAACCAACTGCTTGCCCACCGAGGCATCGCCTTTGCTCGTCGGCTCGCTTCGATTGATCGAGGGCGTCCACGAAAAATTACCATCCACACCCACCTGCCACTGCTTGCCCAACATTCGATCGAATCCGGCTTTGAGTTCCACCCCATAGGCGTGAACACGTTTGAGGTTGCGCGGTGTCCAAAAATCCTGTTTGCCACCTAACGGCACCCACAAAATCCAGTTATCAATTGAGGAGTCAAACCACGTCGCTTCACCGTGTAGCGCGTATTCCCCCGTTTTGCCGACCGCAAAACTCACGCCGGCGTCATACGTGATACCGTGTTCGGGCAGCAGATCTTTGTTGCCTCCGGGTTGAAAGTAGAGGTCGTTGAGTGTCGGGAAGCGGTAGTTGCGCGAAACAGAGCCTTTTACACGCACATTGCCCTGCTTCGAAAGCAGGTAGTCGGCATAAAAAGCCGGCACAATCGGAGTCCAATCGGTGCCGTACATCTCTTCGCGCAGCGCCAGCGACAGCCCCAACCGTTCGGTGGGCATCCATTTGGCCGAGAGGTAGCCCGAAAGCTCCATCCGTGCCTTGTCATACCCTACTACCGCTTGGTTGCCTTGCTGGGTGATGATGTTGCGATCCCAACTCTTGGCAAAATGTTGATGCAGTGCGAGATTCGCTGTGAAAAGCCATTTGCGATTTAGGTAATATTCGCCCTCAGTCGAGACAAACAGGGTGTTGACTTTGCTGCGCGAAGTGGTCATATAAGCCCATTCGCCGTTACCCTTGTCGCGTGCATAATCATAGCCCATTTGCGTATAAATGTAGCCGGCCTTGGCGCCGATCTTGAAGGTTGGGCGCAGGTGATCCCACGAGACAACGCTGCGCAGCGTGCGTTCGCGTTGTTCGTGCAGCATATCCTTCGGATCGCCGTAGTCCACGGTGGTCTGAGATAGGTCGCGATCGGAGCGTAAAAACCAGACATTCAACCCCAAACGATCCCCTTTGCCTGTGTTGTAATAGAGTTCTTGCAGCAAGTGTAGGTCGTGAAAATCACCGTCGCGGTGCTTCTCGATGGGATGATAGGTGCCGATGATCTGCTTGTCGGCGTCGTAAATATTTTCGTTTTTATCGTGGTTGCGGTAGCTGTATTGGTTGGGCGACGAGGAGTAGACTGCGCGTGTCGATCCTTGCCAACGACCGTTGCCGTAGGTCATTCGCAGAAATTCGTCGGTCGTCCAATAGGAGCCGACGCCCTGCACGTATTGCAGCTTAAACCCTTTTGTATCTGCTGGTTGTGTGGCGAGTACAACGGCTCCTCCCAGACCGCCGCCGGTGACGTTGACCGAAGAGGTGCCGTGCAGCAGCGCAGCGTCATCGACGAAATAGGAGGGAATCATCGAAAAATCGGTCATACCCAACATCGGCGAATTGATACGCATTCCGTTCCATAATACCTGTGTGTGCGACGCCGCCGTGCCGCGAAAAGCCACCGTGGAGAGTGTTGCACGTCCATATTGTTTGATGAAAATCGAGGAGTTGAACGTCAGCACGTCGGCCATTGACAGCGCGATGTTCTCGCGCAGGGCAAGTGTATCTAATTGCGTTTTTTGAATTCCGATCTCCTTCATTGGTCGGTTGCCGTGCACGCTCACCTCACCGATCGGCGTCACAAATGACGGATTGCTGTTCCACCAACTACCGGCGTGCTGCTCTTGAGCCGCGGCCTCAAAGCACGACAGAATCAACCCTGCAAGCAGGAAAGACAGCCCTAATTTAGTTATCATCTCTCTCATCGGGCGTCGGTTAGTACCAGCAAAATGCTCCGGGAGAGACCCCTACCCGAAATTCATCGAGCAATTTTCCTTGGGCCGAGTAGCGATAGACGATTCCGGGTTGCTGGTTATCGAGGGCATCGGCCACGTAGACCTCCGACGTCGCTGGATTGATGGTCAGCCCGAAATATTTGGTCTCCTGCGATTCGAGAAACGGACGAACAGGAATGCGGTTGGCGGTGACTGCCATTCGCCACACGGAGCGATTGATAAAGTAGAGCGTATCGCAGCCGCTGTTGAGTTGCACCTCGGAGGGGCTGTCGCCAAATTTGAATTTGAACTGCTGCTCGATCTGAAAGGTCTCGGCATCAATGCGGTAGAGCGAAGGCGCCTCGTGGCCATAGGGACTACCCTCGTATCCGCCATCGGTGATTGTCCACAGTTTGTCGAACTTATCCAACACCAACGAGGTGGGTTGAATGCCGAGCGTCAACTGCCCTACAACCTGATCGGTTTGGGTGTCGATCTTGAGAATGCGATTTTGATACGACCAGCAATTCGTATAGACGTATCGGCCGTATTGCACCATTTGCTCGGTCGATCCGGTTTGCATTGTCATATCGGTTGTTATGTAACCCGTGATTTCGAACTTGCGGGGGTTGATGATGAAGATGCGGTTGTCCCAAAGTTGCGTTACGTAGGCCTTTTCGTCGGAGATGAAGTGGATGTAGCGCGGTGAGGTGAGGTTGGTGATGCGCCCCACCTCTTTGAAGGTGGTCAGGTCGATGGCAAAGAGCACGTGCGAATTATTGACCACAATCCAACCGATGTTGTCACGAACGACCATTGATTGCGCCACGTCGCCCAATTTTTGGCCGTTGGCACGCAGAAAAACTTCGTTTTCGACCGTTTTTTTTGCGGTGTCGTAGTACGACAATGTGGCATTTCCGTACTGGAAATTGCCCTCGTTGATCACAAAAAGGCTACGCCCCGCCTGTGGATTCACCGAAAAATCCTTGTCGAGGTTGTACTCCCATTTCATACAACTTGACGCCGCGAGGGCGACAAGCAAGAGGAGGGCTGTTGTACGTAGTTTAACCATTTCTGTCGCTGTCAGCAACAAAAAAAGACGACCGGTAAGCCCTTGAAAGCTGCTGGAAGTCTTTTTGCGTTGGTTGTAAATGAACCTATCAACGATAGGTTGTAAGGGTGTTTTGCTCGGTTTAATACTCCTCTTCGTTGAAGAAAAAATCGTCTTTCGACGGGTAGTCAGGCCATATATCTTCGATTGATTCGTAGATTTCACCTTCATCTTCTATCTCCTGTAAATTTTCGAGGACTTCGAGCGGTGCACCCGAACGTACCGCATAGTCGATCAACTCGTCTTTGGTTGCGGGCCAAGGTGCATCTTCGAGTTTCGATGCCAATTCAAGTGTCCAATACATACTCAATAGTTTTAAGTTACTTAGTATTAATGAATTAACTGATAAATCAAACAATTAATCACATTAACTGATCTGCAAAAGTATAAAAAAATCAATTAAAACAAAGAAAAAACCACAAAACATATACATTTTGTGATTAAAGTATTAATAATCAGAATATTATGGAATCCACAATGTTTCTTCTATTTGGTAGTGTGTCGTGAGCGTGCGCCCAAGCAGGTAAAAGTAATCGGAAAGACGGTTGAGCCAAACCAAGGCCGTCGGATCGACGTTGTGTTTGCGGTCGGCACGAAGCGCAGTGCGCTCGGCGCGGCGGCAAACGGTGCGGCAGACGTGGCACATCGAAATCGAAATATTGCCCCCCGGAATGGTAAATTTGTCGATGGGGGTAAGGTTCTCTTGCAGAAAGTCGATGCGACCCTCCAACCACGTGACCGCCTCGGGAGACAGCAGCGTGACTTTGTCGTGAATGGATTCGGTTTGCCCCATCGCCAGTACCGCCTCGACTGACATTAGGCGCGAGAGAATGCGGTTCAGGTCATCTATATAGTTGGTCAACGCCGCGTCTTCGCGCAGACGGTCGCACAGCAGTGCTGTGAAAGCCGCCAACTCATCCACCGTTCCGTAGGCTTCGACCCGCTCATCGGTCTTGAAAACTCGTTCGCCGCCGACCAAAGAGGTCATCCCCTTGTCGCCGCTCTTGGTGTATACTTTCATATTTTGAAGTGTTGTTTTGGCAAATTATTGTTGAAAAGCAGTAGGTAGCCACGGTTGTCGATCGTTGTCGAGCAATGCTCGGCCACCAATTGGCGACACAAGGCTTGGCGTTCGCGCCCATCGTAAGGCGACATTATGACGACCGTGTACCCTCTTTCGGCCGCTTTATGTGCTACTTGGAATACTTCGGTTCGCGGCAGGTTCGGCGTCACCACACACAGTTCAGCATTGGCGCTATCAAGACAAAAGGAGTGATAGTCGCAATGAATGGCTAAATTCTGCAACTCAATGGCGCGACGCGGCTGGGCACCCAAAGCCACAAGATGTTGGTATAGTTCCCGGCTACCCGGCAAGAGCCAGCGGCACATAAATACTTGGCGGACAAGCGTGTAAACAAACGGTGAATGCACGCCGTGACCTCGAAAATAACGGGCACGCGCCACGCGGTTACGCAACGTCGCAATCCGTCCGGAAAATTGAATGCCGATCGTGTGTCCGCCGAATTTCATGGTGTGTTATTTTTTCAGCATACCGGCCAAGTGACCCGTTGAAAAAGCGATTTGGAGATTGTAGCCGCCTGTATTGGCATCGAGATCGAGCACCTCACCGGCAAAATACAACCCTTTGACTTTCAGCGACTCCATTGTCTTGGGATTCACCTCGTCGCAACTGACTCCGCCGGCAGTCACCACCGCCCAGTCGAACGAAGCGTAGTCGGTTAAAGGGAACGAGAAGGCCTTCAAGGTCTTGATCAGCGCCTCGATCTGTTCGGGCGTAAATTTGCTGATGTAACTTTGTGAATTGATTCCTACCTCTTCGGCCAGTGGAATGACCAACGGCTTAGGAACCAATTTGCGCAACAACTCGGCAACAAAATCCATCGGTTGCAGATCGGCCATTTCGCGTGCAATACGTTCTTTCAGAATCTCTTCGCTCAGAGCTGATTTCAAATCCAGCACCAATTTGACCTCTTTGCCGTCGATCAGCGCATCCACCGCGTCGCGACTCATTCGCAGGGCTACGGGACCTTCGATGCCGCGTTCCGAGAATCCGATCTCGCCGAACTCCTCGCGTGCCGCCTCGCCATTAATATATAGTATCGCTTTCACGTTGCGCAGTTGCACATCGTTGAGATATTGTATTTGCGGATGGGTCGACACCAGCGGTGTCAGCGATGGACGCAAAGGCTCGATGGTGTGTCCCAAATCTGCTGCAAACGCATAACCATCGCCCGTAGAGCCGGTTAGTGGATAGGAGACGCCGCCCGTGGCAATGATCACCTGTCCGCACTCCTCTTTGCGTTCGAAGCCGCGGCGGTTGCAGTAGCGCACGCCGAAAATTTTGCTGCCAAGGGTCATTATTTCGGTTACGCGTGTATTGTAGATGATCTTCACGCCATTTCCAAAGCAATATTCGAGCAGTGCCGTCGCGATGTCCCACGCCTTGCCACTCTCGGGAAAGACCCGATCGCCACGTTCAATTTCGAGTTTCACGCCTTGGCGTTCGAAAAATTTGATGGTTGTCTTGTTGTTGAATTCGGCGAAGGCAGGGGCAAAAAACTCCGCATTGGTGCGCACTTGAGCTGCAAACTCTTCGGCCGGACGGGCGTTGGTGACGTTGCAGCGACCTTTGCCCGTGATGCGAACTTTGCGCCCCGATTTCTCCATCTTCTCGATCAGCAGCACGCGCTTGCCGTTGCACGCAGCCGTGCCGGCAGCCATCATTCCAGCCGCACCTGCTCCGATGACAATGACGTCGAACGGCAGTCGCTCCTCTTTCTCCTCTATTTCTTTTATTTCTTCCATATGGCGACAAAGATAACTATTTATTTCGTCTTTTCTCAGAATATTTTTCTATCTTTGCGACCGTTAAAAACGTTCTAATAGATATGTTGAGCAGAAGATTACTCCGTATAAAGGTCGTCAAGGCACTATTTGCCCACCTTAAATCGGATGCCGATAATATGATCGCGTCCGAAAAAACATTGATGACCTCCGTAGATAAAGCCTACGATCTCTACTTCCAGATGCTGATCCTTCCTGTTGAGTTGGTGCATTACGCCGAGCAGCGGCTGGAGTTAGCCAAACAGAAAAAACTGCCGACACACGAGGACTTGAATCCCAACACAAAGTTTGTCGAAAACACCGTCATCCGCGCCATTGCCAATAGCGACGCTGTGAATGACTATGTGGCTGCGCACAGATTGGGCTGGTCGAAACACCCCCAATTGATTCGTACACTCTACGCGCAACTGCTTGAAAGCGATTACTTTCAAGAGTACGTTCAGCGCGATGAACG
This sequence comes from Alistipes sp., assembly GCA_036651015.1. Classification (GTDB taxonomy): domain Bacteria; phylum Bacteroidota; class Bacteroidia; order Bacteroidales; family Rikenellaceae; genus Alistipes. The sequence goes on along the minus strand of JAVVYP010000006.1, from coordinate 4,490 downwards.
TTCGTTCGACGATGATCGACAATTGGTCGAAAATATCTTCAATGCCACACAAAATTGCGAGGCGCTCGACGATGTTTTGGAGGAGAGTTCGATCTTGTGGTGCGACGACCTACCCTACATTTTGATGATGGTTCTGCGTACCCTCTCCAACCTGCGTCCTTCGCTCGCGGAGGTGAAAGTCTCGCCGAAATTCAAAAGCGCTGAGGATCCCGAATTTGTCAAAACACTGTTCGAAAAGTCGCTTGTCAATTACAGCGACTACCAGAAATATATCGAGAAGTTCACGGCCAACTGGGATGTTGAACGCATCGTCTTTATGGATAACTTGATTATCGGCACCGCTATGGCTGAGTTGACCTCTTTTCCCTCGATCCCCGTCAAGGTGACCCTCGACGAGTACATCGAAATTTCGAAATATTACTCGACGCCCGGCAGCAGTACCTTCATCAACGGTGTGCTGGACAAGATCGTAGAGTCGCTCACGGCCGACGGACTTATCAAAAAAGCAGGCCGCGGATTGATCTAACTGCTACGTTGGTTGGTGATCGGCGTTTGTTGACTCTTGCCGAGTATATTGGCCTGTCATTTGCGTATTCAACAATAATTTGTATATTTGCGTCGTTAATATAGAATAAACACTTAAAAACAGAATAATATGATCAATTTCCTTCAATTGCCGATCGCAGAACCTCCCCAACCGGGTTTTATGCAGCAGTACAGTTTTATCTTTATGATCGGCCTTATGGTGCTGGTACTTTGGCTCTTTATGTGGCGTCCCGAAGCCAAACGTCGCAAACAGATGCAGGCTTTCCGCGATGGACTGAAAAAAGGTGATAAAGTGATCACAGCCGGTGGTATCTATGGTATCATCAAGGAGATTAAAGAGTCTTCGCTGCTGATCGAGGTGGATAGCAACGTCACGCTGCGCATCGACAAAAATATGGTGGTTGCCGATACGAGCGAACTCCAAAAGTAAAGCCGATTTCTCAAACAAAAAACAACTGCGAAAATTTTTGCAGTTGTTTTTTTAGCTATTATGACGATGACCCAAAAAATCTCCTATCCTTGCGTCGGAACCTGCTCGCGTCAGGTGGATATTCTGCTCGATGACGGCATCATTCGCGAGGTGTCGTTCACAGGCGGCTGCCACGGCAACACACAGGGCGTTGCTGTGCTCGTTCGCGGTATGAAGGCCACGGAGGCCATCGCACGACTTGAAGGCATCGACTGCCACGGCAAAGGCACTTCGTGTCCCGACCAATTGGCCAAGGCCTTGAAACAAGCGCTGTAAAGACTGTTCCCGCTTTTTATAGTGCAACCATTTATGAGAAAACGCCTCTAAACATAGTTTAGAGGCGTTTCTTGTTGAGCTGCCGGGATTCGAACCCAGAACGACAGAACCAAAATCTGCTGTGTTACCATTACACCACAGCTCAATCAATTGCTCGAAAGCGAGTGCAAAGATAAGTAAAATTTCATAAATTGCAACTCTTCGCAAAAAAAATGATAGAAAAAAAAGTATTGAGTATTGAGATTTTTTATTACTTTTGTCTTCGATGAGACAGTGGATGACGATATTTGCGATAATTTGGGCGGCTGCGATGATGCAAACCGTTGGAGAAAACACCTCCAATTCCGATTCGTTCGACATCCGCACCTCTGTTTTAGCTCCGCAAGAAGAGCACTCGACCCTCTCCGATGACATTCCGTTGTTGGCAACCACATCACTGACTTCGCAACAACTTTTTGGTGCTGAGCAGGTTCCGGGCAAGAGTAACCGCCATACAGAAACGCTGACCGCTGCAACGCGTGACAATATATCTGAATTTCTCTTCCGCACGCGCACCCCAGCATCGTTCGAACAATACATTTGCTCGCCCAATATCCGAACCGGCAAGCGCTACATCTATTTTTTGAGGAGGATGATTATTTAGCCGAGTTCTGTTTTTGACGATTCGCGAATGCGCTGCATTCGCATCTGCAAACTCACTTTGTTATTTCTCGACTCAGATGCTGTTTTAATTTGTCAACAAAATTAAAACCGCTTCTAATAATTCTAATCCTATGAATAAATTAATAGACGACGCGATCTATACCGTGTCCCCTGAAATTGTACGCCATCGTTATAATCCGCTGATTGGCATCGTATTAACTGTCGCCAGCATCTTTTTGCTGTGGGCAAACTCCCATAGTGCCATTTTCGAACAGCACGAAATGCTGTCGCAGTGGAACCTGCTTCTGAGTTCCTGTATGCTCTGCACGGGCGCCGTGATGATCTGCTATTGGCTCTTCGGCGACTCGTCGGCCCCCATCGAGAAGCAGAGCCACCAACGCCTCTATCGCTCTGAATTTTCGTTTGATATGCACGAATTACCCAAAATCGCGACGGCGGTCTCCAATGGTGATTTTACGCAGTTGCAAAAGCTACCCCGTTGTTTCCAGCCGACCGTGCAAGTGGTTTGCTATCGCACGGATAGCGGATCTGTGCTTGCCTCGCAAATCGTGGTCAATCGCGCCCCCTCCGACGATATTAAGATTTTTCACGCCGGGGAATATAAATTTGAGTAACTTATGATTTTAACGATGATTTTGCTCTTTGTGGTGGGCTATCTGTTTATCGCACTGGAGCATAAGATAAAAATAAACAAATCGGCTATTGCTTTGTTGATGTGCGGCGCCATTTGGACCGTATATAGCTTGTGTAGTCACGATGAGCGGATCGGCTTCGAGTTGATTGAGCATTTGGGCGACACGTGCGAGATCTTGGTATTCCTGATCGGCGCGATGACTATCGTCGATTTGATCGACTCTCACGGTGGTTTTTCCTCGATCACCGAACTGATCACCACGCACAACAAACGCAAATTGATGTGGCTGTTGGCCATTATCACCTTTTTTATGTCGGCCGTGCTCGACAATATGACCACGACCATCATTATGGTGATGTTGCTGCGACGGTTGATTGCCAACAAGAAAGAACGGTGGATCTTTGCCAGTTTGATTGTCATTGCAGCCAATAGCGGCGGCGCTTGGTCACCTATCGGCGACGTGACAACCATTATGCTTTGGATGCGCGGTAACGTGACAGCCGGAGTGTTGATGAGCAGCCTTTTCGTGCCGGCCTTGGTGTCGGTGATCATTCCTACGGCCATTGCTTGCCGTTATGTCGGCAACAAACCGACGGCAGCCGTCAGCGAAGTGATGCTTGCTGAGAAGCGACCGAAGGGGGTTGGGCAGCGGCTCAGTATGTTTATTCTCATCACGGGCACGTTGAGTTTGCTGTTTGTTCCGGTCTTCAAGAGTCTCACCGGGCTGCCACCCTATATGGGTATGATGGTTTCGCTGGGTGCAATGTGGGTGCTGACCGAGATTATCTACGACCGCAAGCGCGGCATCGAGGAGTCAATCAAGAATCGCGTCTCGAAGGTGCTCAAGCACATTGATATGTCTACGATTCTCTTCTTTTTGGGTATCCTGATGTCGGTTGCAGCACTGCAAAGTGCTGGTGTGTTGACCGATGCGGCCAACTGGCTCGACAAACAGGTGCACGAAGTCTTCACGATCGCCACCGCCATCGGTATGCTTTCGTCGGTTGTCGACAACGTGCCTCTGGTGGCGGCCTGTATGGGTATGTATCCCGTTGTTGATGCTGCTACGGTTGCAGCAAGCGCCGATCCTGCTTACCTACAATATTTTATGCAAGATGGTGTTTTTTGGCATCTGCTGACCTACTGTGCCGGTGTCGGCGGTAGCTTGTTGATCATCGGATCGGCTGCCGGTGTTGTGGCTATGGGGCTTGAGAATATCAATTTCGGTTGGTATATGCGCAAGATTACGTTATTGGCTTTTGCTGGTTATTTGTCTGGAATATTGGTGATTTTTCTCGAACATCTGATTATAGGCATCTAAAAAGCTGTTTTAAATTTTTGCAATTTTACACAGTGTTAGGAAGAGGACTTAGACGCAAGTCCTCTTTTTTTGTGCCCTCCCTGTCCTTCCCTTTTATCCAAAAACCCGACAATTTCGTCTTCTTGGTGGCCGAAAATCCGACAATATGTTGTCTTGGCAGCCAAAATCCACCCTGACAAAGCGTGGTTGCATCCCTCTCTGGTGGTGATTTGTTCTTTTTTGGTCGATTTATTTTCTTGGGTTGAAAACTTTTTATACCTTTGTTTGTAGGTTATTTACTCTGAGTGGCTGTTCTTTAGAGGTGTAAATGGAACATTAAAATAGAAACGTATGAAAAGAGGAGTGATTTTTTTCTTTGGATTTGTATTTAGCTGGCTGTTGCTCTTGCCCACGAGCGGTATGGGGCAGGAGTTAGAAAGATTCTCTGAAAATGGCAAACGTGGCTTTGTCGACAAAAATGGCACTGTGGTGATCCCGTTGAAATATGATGATGTTGGGAACTTCCGTGAAGGCTTGGCGGGGGTGAGATTGAATGGCAAATATGGCTATATCGACAAAAATGGCACTGTGGTGATCCCGTT
>JAVVYP010000005.1:0-75230 GCA_036651015.1 Alistipes sp. | reverse complement strand
CATATTACGGCCTACTGCCGTACCTTATTATTTTTTTTGGATAAAGGCCAAAATTTCGTCGGCTACACGCCGCTCGTTCATCAAGCGCGGCACCTTGTTTTTACCGGCCGATCGCATCCAACCCACAAAATGCCCAGCCTCAACCACCGTAAGCCGTTGACGATCAAGGGTAGTCGCACGCTTGGCATCGTAGTCCGAATTAACGCGGCGCAACTCCCGATCGAGCACCTCGGCAAAGTGATCCCGGCCATCAGGCTCCCGTTCAAACTCCACAATCCATTCGTGTGCACCCCGTTCGTGCAGGCTCATATAGCACGGCGCAACGGTATACTCCGCAACGACGGCTCCCGTCTCTGCGCAGGCAGTCATCAACGCTTGATTTGCATTATCGACGATCAGCTCTTCACCGAAAACGTTGATATATTGCTTGGTGCGACCAGCAAAGCGGATGCGGTAAGGCGACGTCGAGGTAAACTCCACCGTGTCGCCGATCTCGTAGCGCCAAAGTCCGTTGTTGGAGGTGATCAACATCGCGTAAACTTGGCCGCACACCACCCCTTCGAGCGGAACAATCTGCTCGCCACAACGAAATTCAAAAAAAGTACCGTAGTCCAACAGCAGCAACATATCGTCGCGCGAAGGGTCGTCTGCCAAGGCAAAAAAGCCCTCCGAGGCGTTGTAAGTCTCCAAGTAACGCATTGTGGGCGAGGGGATCAGCGCTTCAAACGAACTGCGATATGGGGCAAATTCGACCCCTCCGTGGGCAAACAGACAGAGGTCGGGCCACACCTCCAACAGGTTTTGCTTGCCCGTATACTCCAACACGCGCCGCATCAGCGCCAAGTTCCACGACGGCACGCCGGCAAACGAAGTAATATGTTCACCGGTGCACTCGCGGCAGATCGCCTCGGCCTTGCGATCGAAGTCGGGCAGGGTCGCCGTAGCAATGCGCGGAGCACGAAACCAGCCACTCCAAAAAGCCATCTGACGAATCAGCAACGCCGACAGATCGCCCACCAAATTGTCACCCTGACATCGACACGAACCGCCAAGGGTCAGCGTCTTGCCATCGAAAACGTGGGTGTGGGGCGTGGTGGCCGAAAAAACCGTCACCAGATCGCGCATACCGCGCGTATGGTTCCACCACACCGACTCCCGTGTCACGGGGATATATTTGCTGCGGCCGGAGGTGGTGCCCGACGAGCAGGCGAAAAGCCGCACCCGACCGGGCGTGGTGACCGACCGTTCGCCAGCCATCATCCGCTCGACATACGGTTTGAAAGTGTCGTAATCGAAGGTCTCGATCTGCGTTTGGAACTGCGACAGCGTACGGATATGCTTCATATCGAAACGCCACCCGAATTCGGTTTGACGTCCTTGTTGCAACCGCTGCCGAAACATACGCTCTTGCACCTCCACCGGATTGCGACGGAAATAGTCCATAGCTCGCTCTCGTTGCGCAAACCACACTTTCAGAAGGCTGTTTCGAACAGACATTATACCTATTAATTAAAGTAAGAACCGACCTTGCTCACCGAGGCCGGCATCACAAAGACCACCACACGATCGTAGGCGTTGATCTCCATATTTTCCACGGCAATGACCACCCTATCTCCGCGCACAATACCGCCAATGATTGTATCTTCGGGGAGTCCCAAATCCTTGATTGAACACTTGGTAGCCGGCGAGTTGGGTTTGACAATAAACTCCAACACCTCGGCATCGCTGCCCGTGAGACACTTGATGGCCTGCACATCGGTGGACATCGTGAAGCGGAAAATGTTGGAGGCCGTGACCAGTTTTTTGTTGATGATCGTGTCGATGCCGATCGACTCGGCAAGATTGATGTAGTTGAGATTTTCGACCTCGGCAATGACCTTTTTTACCCCCATTCGTTTGGCCAACATCGCGGCCAAAATATTGGTTTCACTGCGCCCCGTAACGGCTACGAAAGCATCCATATTCGACAATCCCTCTTCCATCATCGCCTCGGTGTTGCGACCATCTTCATTGATAATCAGCGTTTTGTCGAGCATCTCAGCCAAGCGGTAAGCCTTTTCGGCACTGTAATCAATCAGTTTGATGTTGACCTCATTTTGCAGTTCGGTGGCGATGCGAATCCCGATGCGCGAACCCCCGAGGATCATCATATTTTTGATTTCGATATTCGACTGACCCGAAAACTCCATCACCTCCTTCACCGCGTCTTGACGGGCAATAACGTAGATCACATCGCCCTCCATAAAATGTTCGCCCGAACGCGGAATGATCGTCTGACCGCCTCGCGTGATGGCCACCGTGCGGTAGCGCAACGGCGTGGGATCGTCATCGAAACCCGACAGACGATGCCCCACCAAGGACGAAGTGGGTTCCAGTCGGAAGACCACCAACGACAGTTTGCCACTCGAAAAATCGACGTACTCGGTCGTTGAGGTGTGACCCAAGAGGTTGATCACCTCGCGAGCTGCAACTTTCTCGGGGTAAAACAGATAGTCGATGCCCATATCAATGAACATCTCCTTGTTGTTGGGTTCGAGATATTCGTTGTTGTCGATGCGGGCGATGGACTTGCGAGCCCCCAACTTTTTGGCCAACATCGCCGCCACCACATTGTCGTTTTCGATGTGGTTGACGGCAATAAACAGGTCGCACTTGCGCACGCCAGCCTGCCGCAGCACGGCAAAAGTCGTCGAATCACCCTCAACGGCAATCACATCGGCAAGACTTTCGACCTCGGCCAACGACTTTGGATCGCTGTCGATGATGGTTATATCGTGACCGTTTCCGCTCAACATCTTCGCCAGATGGCTACCCATCTCGCCTGCACCTGCTATCACGATCTTCATAGTTGTTCGCTTAATTTTACTCGGTTGCGCACGCCGTCCCTCATTTGACGGGACAATCGGGCAACATTATTGCACATTATCCTACAAATGTATATATTTGTCGGCGAAAGCCAAAATTTTTGGCCTCGGAAAACACAAATTCACCGCTAAATCGAAATATTATGCCACTTTGGTTGATTGTCATTCTCTGCTCTATCGGTGCCGTCGGATTTTTCTTCGTCGGTATGTCGCTGACCCTAATGATCAAAGGACACAACATCGACTCCGAAATCTCGACCAACAAAAATATGCAAGAGCGCGGCATTCGGTGTGCCGTTCAGGAGTCGCGCGAAGATAGCGGACAGACCGACTGCGCGGATGCCGGTTGCACAGGCAACTGTGCCGCCTGCGACGTCGAAGAGGAGTTGAAAAATAAACATTAAAATTACTTTCGGCACACCCCGAACAACGTCGAGGGGTCAGGCGGCAAGTGCAAAGATCCCCTATAAAATCGAAAACTTAGAGCGGCAGACAAACCACGGATTATGCAGGTCCTCTTCGTTGTAGCGCAACCGTCCACCGTCGGGCAGCGCCTCGGTCGAGCCGCCAGCCTCGGCGAGAATCAGTTCACCGGCTGCCGTATCCCATTCGTAGGTGTGCGTTGTGCGCACATAATAATCGAGATCACCCTCCGCCAAGAGGCAGAATTTGTAGGAGCTACCCTGCTCAACGACCTCCAAATCGGGGTGTTGTAGGCGCAATCGCGCGATATGCTCACCAGTTTCGGCGGTTTGGTGTGAGCGCGACACGGCCACGCGCAAATGAGTATGGTGTGCCTGAGAGGCAAAGGGCAGGCGTGTACAGTCGGCGATGATCTGTTCGTAGGTGTAGTCTGCCGCCGCATTAGGTGCGACGTGTTCTTTGAGAAAGGAGCCACGCTCACGACCTGCGACATACATCTTTTCGTAATAGGGCACATAGACCACCGACGCGATGCAGATATTGTTCTCCATCAGCGCGATGTTGACCGTAAATTCGTTGTTTCCTTTGATGAATTCGACCGTACCGTCCAACGGGTCAACCAGCCAATACAGCTCCCAATTTCGACGTTCGTCAAAGAGCATCTCACGTCCCTCCTCGCTCAGCACGGGGATGCGTGTACGCCCCAAATAGTCGCAAATCGTCTTGTGAGCCAAGCGGTCGGCCAGCGTAATTGGAGATTGGTCTCTTTTGAGAGAAACGTCGTAATCGGCGCGACTTTTATAAATATTCATAATCGAAGCCCCTGCACGCACAGCCGCGTTGACCAGCGGTGGCAGCAAATACATTCGCACCTTTTCGTTGAGCATTACAAAACACAATTTGTTGAACCCTTATACTGTTGTAAAGATAGAACTAATTTACGACTTTGTGAAATTTTTCACAGGTAATTTGCCTTGCATTTTTTCGCCAATCGGCACCTCTTCGGACAAATCATTGAGCGTCAACTTGCCACACATTGCGGCCGCCCACACCAAGGCCAGCGTCAACAACACAGCCGTCAATGGCCACCACCCGACCACGGTTGCCGCTACAACTCCCGACACAAGCATCACAGCCCCCGACAGTTGCAACAACAGAGGAATGCGAATCGTCCGACATTTTTTGCAAAACAGCACGGGTTCATAGAGCGCAATTCGCGCACACGAAGGAATTTGACGCAGCGGATGAGACTCGAAACCACCCGCGGCAACCACCGCCTCGCGGCTCAGCAAAGTAGCCGGCTCGCCCATCAAAGAGCGCACCAGCGACACCGCGCCCACGGGATGTTCGCCCAACTCGACCGCCAACCGCACAATGGCATCCGTTCGCAAGTATTGATGGTCGCGCACGGGGAGCACATAATCATAGGTGGCCACCTCGGTTGCCGCATTGAAGTCCCCCTCCGGGGTATCTGAAGCCCTATCCACCAACACCAGACGCCGGTAACAGCGCTTGCGCGAACGCCCCAATGCCCGAACGCCCGTTGTCGGCAGCTCCAGCGAAGCGTGCCACTCGACACCAATCATTCGATAACGAGCCACGATCTCGCGCACGCAGTCGGCATAGCGCAACGCATCAATGACCACCACCACTTCGTAGCGCGCATACTCCACGGCCAGCAGGTTTTCGATCTGTGCCAAATCGCCCCGACTGCTACACAGCACCGAGATGCCGACCGGATCGGAGGCCTCGCAAGCCAAGCCGTTCACGCCGGCCAGCAAGTGGCGTTTATTGCGAGCACGCACAAGGTGAAACAGCATCACAGATGCGCTCACGGCCACCGTCAATAGCAAAACAAACAACATCAACATCACGCCAAGCAACGTTTAAAGGATTGGACAAGGGTTTCAGAATAGGGCAACTCCTGCGGTGCAAACAGCCGCCGCAGCACACGCGACGAGTAGCCTTCGAAGACCATATAACGCAACAGCGCCTTGCGGTCGGCGACAGACATCGCCGCCAGCGGAGTCGTAACCTCACGCCGCACAACCTCGCAGTGCATCGAGCAAAGAATATAGAGCGCCTCACGGCTCAACTCCGGCAGGTCATTGGCCACCACGTGCAGCAACTGCGTCTCGGCCTGTTCAATGCCGAATTGTCGCACGATAGCCAGCCCAATGGTTCGCAAATTGCGATTGGGAGAGGCCACAAGCGGTTCATAAGCCACCGGCAACATTCCGCGGCGCAGCAAAGCCATCATCTCGGCCACCTCACAAGCCGTGAGTGGGGCACCAAAGTCCGCAATGCGATCGAGAGCCGTTTCGGGCGCGATCGACAATTGCGCCATCAAAGTTTGAAACCGCACGTGACGGCTCGCGCTGCGACTATAACGCGTCAGCCTATCGGCCGTCGTCGCTGTCATCGGCAAACGCCCTATCAGCGCCAAGCAACGCGCTCGACGATAGCCGCTCGTAAAGCGCACGCGTCGAAGCAGATAACGATCAATCTTATAATGTGTGACAATGCGTCGCAGCACCTCCGTGTCGAGACCATAGGTCACATCGACCACGCCGGCCACCGTTTCGGCCAACAACATCCGTGCTCCGGCGCTCGCCAGCAGCGGAAAATGCGGAGGCTGCTCGTCCCCGGTCATCAATGCCATCATCAAAATATGGAGGTATTCACCGCGCAAGGCCGCATCTCGGTGGTGACGGCGGCGCATACACAGCCCTCCGACCACCCGTGCCGCCAGCAACACCCCCACGGCCACCGCCGCCAACAGCGAATAGATCGCAAACCACCCAGTCATCCGATCAGCGCATTTCGTAGATCGTCGGAGACTTTTTTGCGCAGTCGGTGCAGGCTCACCGGAAAGGTCATATATTGATCGACGCCGCACTCAATCAAACTGAGCACCATCTGCTCGGACTGCTGCCACGAAAGCACATAGATCAGCGGTCGCCTCAGCGACGTCGGACGCAACCCCAACACCGGATTACTTCCATTCAAAAACGGCGAGAGTCGCAAGACAATCACCACATCGAACAACACCCGGCGACAAAGAGCGTGCATTTGCGCCACATCCTTCACACAGCGCACCTCGGCCTGCATATCGTCGAGCGACAGACGCACCAAATCGCGCAAAAAAGGTTCAGCAGAGACAATCAGTATTCGGTTCATAGTTTTTGTGCACGGTCTTATCCGGCTCGAAGGTTCTGCCCAAAATCGTGCCAAAAACACCAGACGCAAAAAAAAGTCGGGTTGCCCTTGTTTATAAAATAAATATGCGTATCTTTGCACTTCGAATTATGTTCTAATACATCTAATCGATTTAAATGTACGTTATAGTAGAAATCGCAGGTCAGCAATTTAAGGCTGAAAAAGGTCGGAAACTTTATGTCCACCGTCTTCAGGGCGACGAAAATTCGTCCTTAAGTTTCGACAAAGTCCTGCTCACAGACAACGACGGTCAGGTTAAAGTTGGTGCACCTGTAGTAAAAGGCGCCACAGTGACGTGTAAGATTCTCAAACACCTCAAGGACGACAAGGTTCTGGTGTTCAAGAAGAAACGCAGAACAGGATATCAGAAGTGCAATGGCCACCGCCAGTGTCTGACACAGGTGTTGGTGGAAGAAATTGTTGCATAACCTTTAAAAACTGAAGAGAAATGGCACACAAGAAAGGTGTAGGTAGTTCGAAGAACGGCCGCGAGTCAGAGAGCAAACGACTCGGCGTCAAGCTGTTCGGCAGCCAGTTCGCAAAGGCGGGCAACATTATCGTTCGTCAACGCGGCACGGTTCACAACGCCGGAGAAAATGTAGGTATGGGTCGCGATCATACCCTGTTCGCCCTTGTCGACGGAACAATCGAGTTTTGCAAGAAACGCGAAGGCAGATCTTACGTAAGCGTTATTCCATTGAGCGAATAAGCTCCGATACAACAAAACAAAAGCGGCTTCCTTTTTCAAGGGAGCCGCTTTTGTTTAAGAAGCTGTTTAAATTATTTAGCGATTTGCAGCGGACGAAAGGTGGCCAGCACACGACCGTCATCGGAGAGCGTCAACTCCTCACCGTGAATTTTGTAGCGGTCAGCCTCGTCCAGCATCTTGACAAACATCCCCTCGTACTGCATTTCGGGGCACGCCATACGGGTCATACCCATATCTTCGAAATCAATCTCTTTACCTTTCAGCTCATATTTGCCGAAAAAACGGTTGCAGTTGGTACGGCCTGCGACCATCAAGTCGGCGGCCGAGAATTGCAACGTGAACGCGTCGTCCTCCATCGTAATTGCCTCGGTAGGAATACCTTCCATCTGTGATAGTTTCCACACGGTGCCCTCAAGCGGCACTTTGTTTTGGGAGCAGCAGGCGCTCAGTCCCACGAGCAGCACAGCGGCTGCAAAATACTTTTTCATAGTTTTTAAGTTTAAGAATGGACAAACAGAATCCACTCCGATCAAAATACGCGCCACATCGTAGGCCACATCCCGTGAGAACAAAAATAAGCAATAGATTTGGAATCTACAACTTCTGTACAAAAAAGCGTGCCGCAACATCTCTGTCGCGGCACGCTTCTCAATTTATTGCGAAGAAGCTGTTTGAATTAGAACTCCATCTTCGAACGACGCTGATAGCCATCGAAACGCCATTTGGCATTCTCTTGCGCAACTTTGAAGAGTTCGTCAGCCTCGGTGGGGAACGCCTTTTGGAGTGAAGTGTAGCGAACCTCCTTCTTCAGGAACTCTTGGAACTTCGACCAGTCAGGCTCTTTCGAATCAAGCACAAACGGATTTTTGCCCTGTGCCTCCAACTGCGGATTGTAGTGCCACAGATGCCAGTATCCGCAAGCCACAGCCTCTTTGCCGACGGTCTGCGTGCGCGTCATACCGCCCTTGATACCGTGGTTGATGCACGGAGCATAGGCGATCACCAGCGACGGACCTGCATAAGCCTCAGCCTCCTTCAGCACGTTGAAGAGCTGCTGCTGCGAGGCACCGATCGACACCTGCGCCACATAGACGTAGCCGTAGGTCATCGCGATAGCGCCCAAATCTTTCTTGCGAATGCGCTTGCCGGCCGAAGCAAATTTGGCCACAGCACCCACGGGCGTAGCCTTCGACGACTGTCCGCCGGTGTTGGAGTAGACCTCGGTATCGACTACCAAGATGTTGACGTCGGCACCCGATGCCAGCACGTGATCCACGCCACCGAAACCGATGTCATAGCCCCAGCCGTCACCGCCGATGATCCATTGCGACTTCTTGACCAGCCAATCTTTCATAGCCAGAATCTTCTTGCACGTCTCACAGCCACAAGCCTCCATCAGCGGCAGCAGACGAGCTGTCACCTCGGTCGAAGCGATCGACGAACCGCGCGCTGCGATCCACTCTTTCATCACGCCTTTCAGCTCCTCGGAGCAGGTCGGGCACGATGCAATGGCCTCTTCCATCGCGATTTGGATGCGGTCGCGGAGTTTCTCCACGCCCAAGTGCATACCCAAACCGAACTCGGCATTGTCCTCGAAGAGCGAATTGGCCCAAGCCGGACCCTGACCCACCGCGTTGGTGCAATAGGGCGTCGAGGGGGCTGAACCCGAATAGATCGAGGTGCAACCCGTCGCATTGGCCACCATCATCTTGTCGCCGAAGAGCTGCGAAATAGCTTTGATGTAGGGCGTTTCACCGCAACCAGCGCAAGCTCCCGAAAACTCAAAGAGCGGCTGTGCGAATTGCAAGTTTTTGACGCTCTTGGTTTTATCGACAACCGACTTGTAACCGATCTTCTCGTTGATATACTGCCAGTTCTGCTGCTGAGGCATCTGCTCCTCCAAGGGACGCATCACGAGCGCCTTCTCTTTGGCCGGACACACATCGACGCAGTTGCTGCAACCCGTACAGTCGAGCGGCGAGATCTGGATGCGGAATTTGTACTCTTTGGTCTCGCCCAGACCCTGTTTCCACGCCAAGCCCGATGCCGCAGCTTCGGCCTCGGTGGCCAAGAACGGACGGATCACAGCGTGGGGGCAGACATAGGCGCACTGGTTACATTGGATACAGTTGTCGATCTTCCACTCGGGAACGTTGACGGCGATGCCGCGCTTCTCGCAAGCAGCCGTTCCGTTGTCCCACGTACCATCTTCACGGCCATTGAAGGCCGAAACAGGCAGCAAGTCGCCCTTCAGCGCATTGATCGGATCAACGATTTTCTGCACAAACTCCGGACGCGAAGCATCCACCGTCTGCACCTGCTCTTTGGCCACGATCGACGCCCACTCGGCAGGCACTGCGACCTTCTCGACAGCCTCACCACCGGCATCGACTGCCGCATAGTTCATCTTGACGACGTCTTCGCCCTTCTTGCCGTAGCTCTTGTAGATCGCCTTTTTCATCTGCTCAACAGCCACCTCAAAGGGGATGATGTTGGCGATTTTGAAGAAAGCCGACTGCATAATGGTATTGGTGCGCGAACCCAGTCCAAGGTCGGCAGCGATCTTGGTGGCGTTGATAATGTAGAAGTTGATTTGGTTTTTGGCCAAGTAGATCTTCATTGCATTAGGCAGCGTGGCGCAGGTCGTAGCGGCATCGTGCACCGAGTTCAGCAGGAACGAACCGCCCTTTTTGAGTCCCTTCAGCACGTCGTATTTATCGACATACGAAGGCACGTGGCAAGCCACAAAATCGGGCGTGGTCACCAAATAGGGCGAGGTAATCGTCCGATCGCCGAAACGCAAGTGCGAGGAGGTGTAGCCGCCCGACTTCTTGGAGTCGTAGGCGAAATAGGCTTGGCAATATTTGTCGGTCGAACCGCCGATGATCTTGATCGAGTTTTTGTTGGCACCCACCGTACCGTCGGCACCCAGACCGAAGAACAGCGCCTCGAACGTGCCGGGTTTGGCGAGCGAAATCTCCTCACCCACGGGCAGCGAACGGAAGGTCACATCGTCGGTGATGCCCACCGTGAATTGGTTTTTCGGCTCCTTGGCTTGCAAGTTGGCGAAGACGGCCAGCATCTGCGCCGGCGTGGTGTCTTTCGACGACAGACCATAGCGGCCACCGATGATCAGCGGTTTGGTGGCGATGGCGGCGTTGTTGGCAATGGCCTCCACAACATCCAGATAGAGCGGATCGCCGTTGGCTCCCGGCTCCTTGGTGCGGTCGAGCACACAGATGCGTTTGACCGATGCCGGCAGCACCTCCAACAGGTATTTGACCGAGAACGGACGGTAGAGATGCACCGTGATCACGCCGACCTTCGCGCCTTGGGCGTTCAGGTAATCGACGGTCTCTTTGATGGTTTCGGTCACCGAACCCATCGCAACAAGGATCTGTTCGGCATCCGTGGCACCGTAATAGACAAACGGCTTGTATTCGCGGCCGGTGATCTGCGACAGCTGCTTCATCGTCGCAGCCACCATATCGGGCACCGCGTCGTAGAATTTGTTCGAGGCCTCACGGGTCTGGAAATAGATATCGGGATTCTGCGCCGTACCGCGGGTCACGGGGTGCTCGGGATTGAGCGCCTGCGCACGGAAAGCGTGGAGCGCATCGCGATCGAAGAGGGCCGTCAGAGCCGCCTCGTCGATCAATTCGATCTTCTGAATCTCGTGCGAGGTACGGAAGCCGTCGAAGAAGTGCATAAACGGAATGCGCGACTGGAGCGAGACGATATGTGCCACACCGGCCAAATCCATCACCTCCTGCACCGACGAGGTGGCCAGCATCGCAAAACCAGTCTGACGCGTAGCCATCACATCTTGGTGGTCACCGAAAATCGACAACGACTGCGCAGCCAGCGCACGCGCCGAGACGTGGAAGACACCCGGCAGCAACTCGCCTGCAATCTTGTACATATTGGGCACCATCAGCAGTAAACCCTGCGATGCGGTGAAGGTCGAGGTCAGCGCGCCGCTCTGCAACGAACCGTGCATCGCACCGGCAGCTCCGGCTTCCGACTGCATTTCGACGACTTTCACCGTCTCGCCAAAGATGTTTTTGCGGCCTTGGGCTGCCCATTCGTCCACCAATTCGGCCATCGTCGACGACGGCGTGATGGGATAGATGGCTGCAACCTCCGAAAACATATAGGCTACGTGAGCCGCAGCGTAGTTACCGTCACAGGTGATAAATTTCTTTTCTGCCATTTTCATCAAATTTTAACTTATATTATATATGTAGATTTTTTCCCGTTCTCAAATGCAGCGTAGATCGGCTTCAATTATAAATTCTGAATTTTTCAATTCTGAATTTTCAATTTCGGCCGCATTTGCGCTGCAAAGATAACGATTTCGGACGGAAAAACAGTGCTACTTTTGTTGAAATAAATGTGATTTTTAATTTTTTTAAATGTTATTTGGCTAACAATCAAAGTGTTATTTTTTTCACAGCAGCCGCGCACGCCACTACACTCTTGCGAAGTCTCTCACAGAGAGCACGTCGCAAAATAAAACAAAATTAGACAACAACCACACAACCCACAAAACTATTAAAATTTCGTTACCTTTGCACCTATGATAAATTATGTCCGGAAAATATTGCCGAATGGGCTGACGGTCATCGTCAACCGCGACCGCGTGTCGAAGTTGGCGGCGGTGAACCTGCTCTACAGAGTCGGCGCGCGCAACGAAGATCCTGCGCGCACGGGATTTGCGCATCTGTTCGAGCACCTGATGTTTCGCGGAACACGCCGCATTCCCAACTTCGATTTGCCCGTGCAGATGGCCTCGGGCGACAACAACGCCTTCACCAACAACGACTACACCGATTTTCACATTACCCTGCCCAAGGACAACCTCGAAACGGCTCTGTGGCTCGAAAGCGACCGTATGGAGGGGCTGGAGATCACCCCCGAGAAGCTCGAAACCGAGAAACGCGTGGTGGTCGAAGAGTATCGGCAACGCTACCTGAATCAGCCCTATGGCGACCA
This sequence comes from Alistipes sp., assembly GCA_036651015.1. Lineage (GTDB taxonomy): Bacteria > Bacteroidota > Bacteroidia > Bacteroidales > Rikenellaceae > Alistipes. The sequence continues at coordinate 63,020 of JAVVYP010000005.1, read as the reverse complement.
AACGATGCTCCTGCGCGCTTTGGCCTACAAGGTGCACCCCTATCGTTGGGCGACCATCGGGCTTTCGCCCGACCACATTTTGGGCGCCACGCTCGACGATGTGCGCACCTTCTACCGCACCCACTACCACCCTGCCAATGCCGTGTTGTCACTCTCGGCCGACCTCGAAGAGCAGCAGTTACTCGATTTGGCCGAGAAGTGGTTTGCGCCACTTACTGCCCAACCGTTCAGCGCATTACCCGTTCCGCAGGAGCCTGTGCAGACCGCGCCGCGCCGCCAAGAGGTCGCGCGTGACGTACCGGCAACGACCGTCACCGTGGCCTACCACATCCCGGGACGCACCTCGCGCGACTTTTTCACCGCCGACCTTGTCTCCGATCTATTGTCGGGCGGCGACTCGTCGCGGCTCTACCTCCATCTGGTCAAGGAGCAACGACTGCTGTCGAGCGTCAACGCCTACGTCACGGGCGACCTCGATCCGGGGCTTTTCGTCTTCTCGGGGCAGCTGCTGCCCAGCATCACCACCGAGCAGGTTGAGCAGGCCTTTCACGCCGAAATTGCCACCCTGCAAACCACACCGGCCGCCGATGTGGAGATCGAAAAAGTCAAAAACAAATTCGAGGCCAACACCCTCTTCGGCGAGTTGAATGTGATGGACAAGGCACTGAATCTGGGCTTTTATGAGTTGGCAGGCGATTTGCCGCTGGTCAACGACGAGGTTCGACGCTACCGCGCCATCACGGCCGACGAGATCATCGACTTCAGCCGTCGCACATTTCGCCTCGAAAACAGCTCCACACTCCTCTACAAAGCACAGCAATGACACAACCTCCCATCTTGATTCCTGCGATGATCGACGTCGCCCAAGCTGCAAAAACGCAGCTTGAAAATGGGGTGACGCTCTACACGCTCGCCTGCGACGACTTCGAGGTGCTACGCTTCACCTTTGTATTTCACGCCGGCTCCTCGGTGCAACAAGTGCCGTTCTCGGCATCGGCCACGGCCAACCTGCTCGCCGAAGGGTCGCGCAATCTGACGGCGCAACAGATCGCCGAACAGTTGGACTTCTACGGCTCCTATTTCGATGTCAACATCGACCGCGACTACGCCTACATTAGCTTTTGTATGCTCTCGAAATTCTTCGATCCGACGCTTGCCGTGGCCGACGAGATCCTGCTGCATCCGCTCTTCCCCGACGACGAAGTGGCTACCTACTGCACCAAGCGCAAGCAGCAGCTCGCCATCGAACGCACCAAAATCGACGTCAAGGCGCGCGAGGCCTTCGCGCAGGCGCTCTTCGGTGCCGCACACCCCTACGGCATCGCCGCCAAAGAACAGGAGTACGACCGGCTGACGCGCAAGGATCTTGTGGCTTTTTACGAGCGGTTTTACACCGCCGAAAACTGCTTTGTGGTGTGCAGCGGCCGCATTGGGGAGCACGAACAAGCGGCCATCGCTGCGCTGGCAACACGGATTCCGCACGGCGATCCGAGCGCAAGCACGGTGCCATTTCCAACGCCTGTGACCCAGCACAACGTGCGCATCAACCACCCGGGAGCAGTGCAGGCTTCGCTGCGACTCGGGCGGCTGCTCTTCGAGCGCAGTCACCCCGATTTTCTGGGGATGCAGGTCGTTGCAACCGCCCTCGGCGGCTATTTCGGCTCACGTCTAATGCAGAATTTACGCGAAGAGCACGGCTACACCTACGGCGTGATGGCGGCTATGATCAACTTCGAACAAGCGGGTTATTTTGCCCTCGCGGCACAGGTCGGCACCGACGTTTGCGACGCGGCGCTGCACGAAATCTATACCGAAATCGAGCGGCTACGCAGCGAACCAATGCCCCGAGAGGAGTTGGAATTGGTCAAAACGATGATGGTCGGTGAGATGATGCGCATCTTGGACGGGCCTTTCGGTATTGCCGACGTGACCATCGAGAATATCCTCTGCGGCTTCGACAACAGCGTCATCAGCGACAACATTCGCCGCATTCAGGCCTTGACCGCAAGCGACATACAACTACTGGCACAGAAGTACTTAGCACGCGAAGATCTGGTGACTGTCGTGGCTACTTCGCCGTCTCAGGAAACGGTCACAACGACTATTTAGAACGACTGTTTACCCCCATCCGACTCTCCAAGACCTCTTGCAACGACTCTTGGAGCGTCAAGCCCAATTTTGCCCGAATATGCGAACGTTGACTGGAGATGTTACTTTCGGTTTTATCCAGCATCGTACAAATTTCTTTCAATTTTTTGCCTTTGAGTATCAAGTCGCAAATCGCAATTTCGGAGGGCGCCAATTCGGGCAATCTCGTTGCCAATGTATCATAGTCTATCCGCTCTTGCTCAACAAGATAACGGACTTTATCACGCAAGTTTTTTTCGGCGTGACGCCCCACCATACTGATCACAATCTGGATTTGCTCCTTACTTAACGGCTCGCCATTGGTGAGCGATATAAGTGCATTTAGATGCCGCTTATTCTCCTCATAACGCAGGGATAAATCCCGTTGTTCCGACCTAACTTCCACATTCTCAAGGGCAATGTGCGCGATCATCCGATTCATCACATTGGCAAAAAAGCTATAAAGGAGAAACATAATACAAAAAGCAGGGAGCATAGTCATCAACACAAAACTATCTGTGATGACGATCGCGGCAATGTAGGTGATCAATGACGCCACGACAATCACGATATTAATATACCGAATATTAGACAGATAGGCGATCAGAAAACACGACAACATAAGCGTCATATCCAAAATGATGATGCCATCTGCCAACTCCGCGTTGGTGGCGGTCAAGGCGGCATAAATAATTTTGGAACTGCCGGCTGCTTGAATGAGCATCAAATGCCAAAACAACGCCCGTGTCAATGAAAATATGCCTTTGTCGTAGAAGACATAAAGCAGAATTGGCAACAAAATAAATAGCAGGTTGTTGATGTAAAAAAAGGTGTTTCTAAGGTCATTGTAGAGGATGGTTGACGCAATGCCAATCAACACCATCCCCACTTCCGACAAGAGAAAAATAGTCAACCGCTGCCGCTCGATAATCATACTATCAAGAAGCCCAAAGTGATTCAAAATGGTTTTCCATACAGATTGGCTCATCCGATGTAAACCTTGCGTGAGTTGCAGATAAAATGCCATTTTCAAACTTAAAATTTACCGACCCAATTCGAGGGATTATTGGACAAAATTACAAAAAAATTGCAATTTCAAGGTATTTTAAGGGTATTATTGTACCCCCAATTGCTTTTCCTGTCGAATTTCAAGGTATTTCAGGGTTGAAAATTCAGCACACACCCCGACAATGAGATTTAAATCAATAAAAAATATATAGATTTGTAGCAACAAATATATGTTTTACGGCTTGAGGTGCCACCCAGACAGCAAAAGCCCAAACTTTAAATCAATCCACCTATGAAACAGAAATTTCTCACCAAATTCTCACTTGCCATTCTGTTGCTTGGTTCGTCGGCAACGGCATCGGTTCAGGCACAAGAGGCCTCGACAATCCCAACCGATTCACTCCAACTCATCTTTAAATTTGTCCCCTCGAAAGATATGTTTTATCTGAAGGGCAACGAGTTGGAACTTCAGCGACTCTTCTCGCTGGTAGATACGCATATGCCGCAGATTCAGGACGGCACGGCTCCATTTTTTGTAGATGGCTACTGTGTATCAACACGTTCGAAACGGCACAATCGGCATATCGCACATATGCGCGCCTCGCGCGTGAAATCCGAGCTTATTACGAACAAAGGGCTCAAAGAAGAACATTTCACAACGCGCAATCTTGTTGAACCCTATAATGATGAGCAAGAGGTTGTTGTTGTGAGATTACAACTTCCCGAACCTGTGCAAGAGCAGGTTGCACAGCCCCAAGAGCAACCCCAAAAACAGGAGATCGTGGCCGAGCAGCCGCAAGTGCAAGCGCAGCCCGAAGTCAAAGAGGCTCCTGTTGTGCAGGCAGCCCCCCACAAGCGTCCCAAATTTGATCTGCGCACCAACCTGCTGATGTGGGCGATGTTGACCCCCAACTTGGGTCTTGAGTGGCACGCAACCCCCTCGTTGGGCATCAAGATCGACGGCGGTTACAACGGCTGGGAGTTTGACGACAACAACAAAATCCTCAAAAGCTGGTATGTCAACCCCGAAGTCCGCTGGTATATGCTGGATAAAAAGCAATTTTACGTAGGCGTGGGTGCTTCGATCGGCGACTATAACATAAAGTTATCGAAGACGGGTTATCAGGGCGATGTTTACGGTGGCGGCATAACCGTTGGTTATCAACTGCCGATGGGCAAGCACTTCTCGTGGGATTTCAATTTAGGACTTGGGTATCTCAAGTTCAACTACGACACTTTTTACGTGGAGAGCAACAAAAGGTTGTACAAAGCAAAAGATTGTAGCAAAAATTGGTTTGGCCCGACACAGCTTGGCATCAATCTGGTGTGGCACATTGGCCGATAGCGCCAAAGCCATAAGCAACAAAACTTCAACAGCTTACAAGGATATAATATGAAAAAAATTATGAAAAATAGCACATCCATTATTCTAAGCATAACCGCCGCCGCCGCACTGCTGTTCACCGCGTGTGTCGATGAACCAATCTTTGAATCCAGCACCGGTCAAGGTAAAATCACGCTGATTACCACGTGGGCAAATCGCACCGCCGGCGTTGCCATCCCAGCGAGTTACGCCGTTCATATCGGCAAATACGCCACCACGGTCTCGGGCGAGAAGAACACCTTCGACAACCTCTTCCAGCCCGCCACCTACCGCACACATATATATAATAGCGCGGAGAAGATCACCGTTGAAGGCAACATCGCGACGGTGGCCACCATGGTGGAGCCTGAACCATCGCAGGTGTCCACCAATCAGTGGGATCAGGATCCGATCCGTGTGGAGTCAATGCCGGGCTGGCTTTTCTCGGCCGCAGAAGATTTCGTCGTCGAGCGCAACAAAGATTACATCTTCACGGTTCCTATGACACAACAAGTCAGGGAGTTGAAGTGTGTGCTCAAGATCGCCGGAGGCCCTGCACCGATTAATATTGCCAGTGTGCATATTATGGGCGTTGCGCAAAGCATCAATCTCGACACCAATGAATTGGGTGGTTTTGGTGCTGTGGATCAACTGCTGGAAAGGCCGAATACCGACGCGAGCAGCCTCACAACAACGTTCCACCTGCTGGGCTTTGTGCCCTACCAAGGGCGGCCTATAATTAACAAGCAGTCGATCGCGCCGTCGGCTACTGCGTCGAAGGTTGTACAACTGCAAACGATGATTCTCTTTGAAGACCGGATTTTCGAGGGTGTGTTTGCCAGCGACAACCTCTATGAGCTTCTCCCAAAATTCAATCAGGACAAGCACCTGCCCGTCACCTTGGAGGCGACACTCACGATGTCCCAGCTCGAAGGCACGCAGCCTACCCTCTCCGCTTGGAGAGTGGCCTCAACCCCCAAATGAGATAGAGATAACTCTCAGGCACTGTTTATATGGACGGATTGCCTGACGAAGATAAACACCATAATTTAAGCTTAAACTGAACAAAAAAACGACAATGAAAAAAATGAAACTAATTGCCTTATTGCTGTTAATGGCAATATGCTACGGATGCTCAGATGAGTACGACGACAGCGAATTACGCGGTCGCGTAGAAAATCTGGAGGCTTGGCAGAAGACGGTCAACAGCCAAATTTCCGCACTCCACAGGCTGATCACAGCGCTGGAAGAGAAAGATTTTGTAACCTCTGTCACGGAACTTACCGACAAAAGTGGTTACACCATCACTTTCAGCAAGAGCGGCCCAATCACCATTAAACACGGACAGAAAGGTGCTGACGCAATAGCGCCCGTTGTTGGTGTGAAACAAGATGCGGATGGGAAGTACTATTGGACATTGGACGGTGATTTTATCCTCTCGGGGGGGGGTGATAAAATTCCGACTACCGGTGATAAAGGTGAGACCGGTGATGATGGCGTTACGCCACACATCGGTGACAACGGCAATTGGTGGATTGGCACAACCGACACCGGTGTGAAAGCACAGGGTGAAGATGGTGTAGCAGGTATCACGCCACAAGTTCGGATTGATAGAGCCACTAATATGTGGGAAATTTCGATGGATGCAGGCGCAACTTGGACTTCGACCGGTGTAAAAGCCACGGGAGACCGCGGTTACCCCGGTCTGCCCGGTATGCCCGGAGCTGACGGAGCTGACGGAGATGCGATCTTTGCGAAGGACGGAATTGACACATCGGATTCGAATAATGTGACCTTCACATTGGCGGACGGCGTGACAAAAATCACACTGCCCCGATATATCGCTTTGAAGATCGGCGACGACAACTCCGCAGAGATCTTGTCTATCACAACGATAGATGAGACCGACATTGCACTTGTATTGCCCTCGGGATTCAAAGAGAGTGATTACTCGGCGATTATGGCAGAGGCAAAAAACAATGCAGGAACCTCTACCGACATCAAAACCAGAGCAACAGCAAATCCTTTGTGGCAGGTAAAGGTCACCAAACCGACATTTACAAACGGGGTATGTAATCAGGATGCAAAAATTACGATAACTCCTCCAAGCCAGAGTCTAATCGGTGATAATGCGATTCTGAGGGTCACGATGATCAACAGCAATGGCAATGAAGTGGTATCGGCCAGAGCACTTAAATTCACGGGAATGATCGTCGAAGGTGGTCAATTATCAACCATCGAGAAAGCTTGGAACGTAAAATATCTGACCGTGAAGGGGACGATGACAGATGCGGATTTCACCTTTATTCGCGCAGAAATGACCGCCCTTAAATGTCTTGATTTGTCGGGAACCGACTTGACGGCACTGCCTGTTCAAGCATTCTGTTTTAATGGGAGTTCGGGTCCCAATTACACATTAGAACAAATTATTCTTCCCCAAAGCTTAAAGTCGATTGGTAATTTTGCTTTTTTAAACTCTGGCGCACTGAAATATTTTGAATTGCCGGATGGCGTCACTACACTGGGACAATGTATATTTCAAGGATGTGAGGCGTTAGAAACAATAAATATCCCATCACACATGACTGAAATTCCTGCGTGGGCATTTTTCAACGCGACCGGATTAACCTATATCAATATCCCCGAAACAGTTACGCTGATAGGTGACGCTGCTTTTGCTGTGTGTCCAAAGTTAGACTATGCAATTATTAAGGCTAATATAACATCCATACCCTACCAGATGTTTACCGAGTGCTCGAGTCTGAACAGTGTTATTCTCCCAAAAACATTGACTTCCATTGGCGAAGCTGCATTTCAGCTGTGTACAAATTTAGAGTATATACAAATTCCGAGTTCCGTGACTTCCATTGGAGGGGTTGCATTTAGCGGCTGTAAATTTCAAACGCTCACACTTCCTGCAGGTTTATTGACGATTGGAAAAGCTGCATTCGGAAGTTGTAAACAACTTAAAAAGATTGAGATCCCAGTAGGAGTAACCGACATTCCGATGCAAGCATTTAATGAATGTCATGCGTTGAAAACACTCACAATCAAGGGTGCTGTAACATCTATCGGGGGACATGCATTCCGTGAATGTTTTGTCTTGAATAATGTTACGCTTCCCGCTTCGTTGACCATCTTGCGAGATCGGGCATTCCAAGATTGTACGGGGATGACATCCTTGAAATGTTTAGCTCCTACAATTCCCACATTGGCGGCAGATGAAACTGGCGACAATTACAAGTTCCATTTCCTTGGTCTGAAGGCGAATTGTGTGTTAAGCGTTCCTGATGCAGCCGTATATGGTGCTTGGAGCAGCTATTTTAAGGAGATAAAAGCTATTCCTATCCCATAAGGTAAATTGAGACACCCCAAGCGCGGCCACATCTACTGCCACGCTTGGGGTGTTAAAAAACAACTGCACAGGCGTCCGGCTACTTCGCAGCGGCCACCCAGCACGTAAGTTCCACAAATTCAGCCACCGAGAGTTGCTCGGCACGACGCGAGAAAAAGGGATGTTCGGCACCTCCGAAGTTGCCAAAGACGGCCTTCAGCGAGTTGCGAATCATCTTGCGCCGCTGGCCAAACGAAGCCTTGACGACACGCACAAACAACGCCTCGTCACACGCCAATTGAGCGACCTCGTTGCGACGCAGCCGGATCACAGCACTCTTGACCTTCGGCGGCGGATTGAAGACCGTCTCGTTGACCGTGAAGAGGTAGTCGATGCGGTACCACGCTTGCAACAGCACGCTCAAAATGCCATATGTTTTCGACCCGGGTGGTTCAGCAATACGCTGAGCCACCTCTTTTTGGATCATACCGACACACTCCGGCACAAGATCCCGATTTTCGAGTATCTTGAAGAAGATTTGGGACGAAATGTTGTAGGGAAAATTGCCGATGATGCGCAACCCACGGGGAAACTTCGTGCGCAAGTCCAGCTGCAAGAAGTCGCCTTCGATGAGCCGCGGCGCAAAATCGGGATAGTGGGCGTGGAGATATTCGACGCTCTCGGAGTCGATCTCGGCACCATAGGTGGTCAGATCGTCGCGTTGCAGCAGGAATTGCGTCAGCACCCCCATACCGCAGCCAACCTCCAGCACATCACACGGCTGGGCACTATCGCCCCCCGAGAGTGCGTTGCAAATCTTGCGAGCGATGTTCAAATCGACCAGAAAATGTTGCCCCAGTGCTTTTTTAGCTCTTACTTCGCTCTGCAAACTACATCTATTATTTAAGGAGTAAAAACAATTATTGATACATTTTATAAGGATTTCCGGCCTACTTAGAGGTTATTTTCAACGACTTGCGGCTACGCTTTTGCTCTTTCTTGTCGTGTTTATCCTGTGCACGCCGCTCAACAGCAACGCGGCGCTGCGTCAGCCGAAACGAGTAGAGCAGCCCCACAAAGCCCACGCCCAGCAACGTCACCCAAAACCAAACGGCAATGCCGCGTTCCATATACTCCAAGGCGTAAATCACGCCAGCTATGGCCAAAATCATCATCACTAAGCGGACGATTTGCATCATACTGATTTTCATACTGCTCTAATTTACAGGGTGTTATTACTATGGAATTTTGTGTTTGTTAATCTCATCGAGGTGTTTGCGGCGTTTCTTTTTAAATTCGTTGTAGACCATAGCGGCGGCAGCCACAACAAACACCAAGGCGATCAGCAGATCCAGCACGCAATTTTGTCTATGCCAAGCCCAATAGATATTTAGCCCAAGCCAAGCAAGCGTCACGCCCAGAAATAATCCAGCGAGCGAAAAAGTCTTTTTGTTCATAGGCAATATTTTAAGTAAATTTAAAAATCAAACAAAAAATTGTTTCCCATTCGGGACAGACAAGGGATGTGGCGCAAATGCCTCATAAAATCGAAAAATCAACTTCCTTGTTCACACATAAACTTAATCCTAACCAACCGAATCTCCTCCTCGGTATAGTCAGCCCCCAACTCCTCAATGGCTGCATCGAGCGAATCACTCTGCGCATCCTCCTTGAAATAGAGGTAGATATCGTCGATCTTATCCTCGTCCATAAACTCCTTCAAGTAGTAGGAGATGTCGAGTTTGGTGCCCGAGTTGATGATGCCCTCGATCTCGGTCAGCAGCTCGTCGAAGTCGAGGTCTTTGGCGCGTGCGATGTCCTCGAAATCCATTTTGCGGTCAATGGCTTGGATGATAAAAATCTTGCTTCCCGACTTGCTGGCCACCGATTTGACGATCATATCCTGCGGACGAATGATCTCCTTCTCATCGACATAGGCCTTGATGAGCGAAATAAACTCCTCACCAAATTTGCGCGCTTTGCCCACGCCCACGCCCGTAATGTTCTGCATCTCCTCGATGGTAATCGGATATTGCACCGACATATCTTCGAGTGAGGGGTCTTGGAAGACCACAAAGGGTGGCAGATTGTGTTTCTTGGCGACCTTCTTGCGCAGATCTTTGAGCATCGAGAAAAGCTCCTCATCGGCCGCACCGCCCTTGCCCATCGGCGCTTCGGCTTCAGATTCGCGCTCCTCCTGATCGTAATCGTGGTCAAGGGTCACACTCACCGGGAAAGGCATCGCAATGTAATTTTCGCCCTTTTGGTTGATCGAAATCAAACCGTAATTTTCGATATTTTTATCGGCCAAACCCAAAATCAGCGCCTGACGCAGCACGGCACCCCAAAAACGGGCATCGTGATCGACACCGGCACCGAACCACTTGCTTTTGTTGTGGCCATAGCTCTTGATCAGCGCCGTGGGCTTGCCCGTTAGCACGTTGACCAAGTAGTCGGCTTTGAATTTGTCGCCCAGCGCTTTAAGCGCCTCCATACTCATTTTGAGCTGCATTTTGGCCTCGATGCGCGGACGGGGATCGCGACAGTTGTCGCAGCAACCGCAGTTCTCCTCGGTGTACTCCTCGCCGAAGTAGTGGAGCAGGGTCTTGCGACGGCACATCGAACTTTCGGCGTAGGAGACCGTCTCCTGCAACAGCAACTTGCCGATCTCCTGTTCGGCAACCGGCTTGCCCTGCATAAATTTTTCGAGCTTCTGAATATCTTTGTAGCTGTAAAAAGTCAAGCAATAGCCCTCACCACCGTCACGACCGGCACGACCAGTCTCTTGGTAGTAGCCCTCGAGCGACTTGGGAATGTCGTAGTGGATCACATAGCGCACATCGGGCTTGTCGATGCCCATACCGAAGGCGATCGTCGCCACGATCACATCGACCGCCTCCATCAGGAAACTGTCTTGGTTGGAGGCGCGCGTGGTGGCGTCCATACCGGCGTGATAGGCCAGTGCTTTGATGCCATTGGCCACAAGCAGTTCGGTCAGCTCCTCGACTTTTTTGCGACTCAAGCAGTAGATGATACCGCTCTTGCCCTCGTTTTGCTTGATGAAGCGGATGATTTCGCGATCAACATCGTATTTGGGGCGGATCTCGTAGTAGAGATTGGGACGGTTGAACGACGACTTGAAGACCGCCGCCGAACTCATACCCAAGTTTTTCTGGATGTCAAGTTGCACCTTGGGGGTGGCCGTCGCCGTCAATGCGATCAGTGGAGCTGCGCCTATCTCGTTAATTATCGGACGTATACGCCGATACTCAGGACGAAAATCGTGTCCCCATTCCGAGATGCAGTGCGCCTCGTCAATGGCGTAGAACGATACCTTTATTTTACGCAGGAAGGCGACGTTGTCCTCTTTGGTGAGCGATTCGGGGGCAAAGTAGAGCAATTTGGTCTTGCCGGCCAACACATCGGCACGCACCTGCGCCACGGCGGTTTTGTTGAGTGACGAGTTGAGAAAATGGGCGATCCCCAGCTCATCGGAGAAGGTGCGCATTGCATCCACCTGATTTTTCATCAGCGCAATCAGGGGTGAAATGATGATTGCCACGCCGTCCATCAACATAGCCGGCAGCTGATAGCAAAGCGATTTACCGCCACCGGTAGGCATTAACACGAAGGTATCATTTCCCTCCAACACATTGCGGATCACGGCCTCTTGGTTCCCTTTGAAGGTCGAAAATCCGAAGTATTCCTTCAGTTTCTCGTGCAACAGGGCTGTATCGTTTTGTATCATTTTTCTACTCGTAGGTCTTAAAACGTAAAATTCTATGTAAAGATAAAAAATATTTCGGAAAAAAACATAACTTTGTAAAAATTTATTCTACAACCACAATGCGTCTTTACACCAGCGAACTCGTCAAAAAATATAAAACCCGCACCGTTGTCGACCACGTGTCGATCGACGTCAAGCAGGGTGAAATCGTCGGACTGCTCGGCCCCAACGGCGCCGGCAAGACCACTACCTTCTATATGATCGTGGGACTTATCAAGCCCAACGAAGGGCGCATATTCCTCGAAAACGACGAAGGCAAAGTGCTGGAGCTGACCAACGAACCGGTCTACAAACGGGCACAGATGGGCGTCGGTTATTTGGCACAGGAGGCCTCCGTGTTCCGTCATCTGTCGGTCGAGGACAACATCCGCGCCGTACTCGAGATGACCACCTTCACCAAGGAGTACCAAGCCGAGCGTGTGGAGTCGCTCATCGAAGAGTTTCGGCTACAAAAAGTGCGCAAAAGTCTCGGCATCCAGCTCTCGGGTGGAGAGCGACGACGCACCGAAATTGCCCGTGCGGTGGCCATCAACCCTGCATTCATCCTCTTGGACGAACCTTTTGCCGGAGTTGACCCCATCGCCGTGGAGGATATTCAGAGTATCGTGGCGACCCTCAAACATAAAAATATCGGGGTGATCATCACCGACCACAACGTCGATGAGACCCTTGCCATCACCGACCGCACCTATCTGCTCTACGAGGGACGCATCTTGAAGACCGGTAGCGCCGAGGAGTTGGCCGCCGACCCCATGGTTCGCAAGGTCTACCTCGGACAGCATTTCGAACTCAAAAAAAGCCATCAAGTGACGCAGGATATGAAAAACAATCCGACGTCCAATAAACAATAAAGGATTAATAAGAAGCTGTTTAAATTTGTTACCAAAGTTTTGTTAGAAGCTGTTTGAGCCGAAAAGAACAAGAGTAATAAATTTGAAAAAACTTCTAAGTTACAAGTTTTCGAGGATGGAGGCGCGACCGACATCCCGAATGTGTATATAGCTCCGCTATGGATAAAACGATCACATCGAGTCGGGTCAAGGGCATTTTGAGGCCTCCCTGCTCCAAAAGTTATGCACAACGCGCGCTGGCGGCATCGCTGCTTGCCGAAGAGGTGTCGGTGCTGCGCAACATCGGATTTTGTGACGACACACAATCGGCCTTGCGCTGCATCGAAGCGCTCGGCGCCAATGTCTGTGCAATCAACCCGACGACACTCTCGATCGACGGCGGACTCAAGCCGAGCGGCAACACCCTGCACGTCGGCGAATCGGGGTTGGCTGCAAGGCTCTTCACCCCCCTCGCCTCGCTCTGCTCCACGCCACTGACGATCATCGGCGAAGGTAGCTTGCTACAACGTCCAATGCAGCCCCTTATCGAGCCGCTGCGACAGCTGGGCGTGCGCGTGCGCGACAACGGCAACGGCTACCTGCCCCTCGAGGTTTGCGGCCCCCTACAAGGGGGCGAAATCGACGTGGATGGATCGCTCTCCTCGCAATTCATCACCGGATTGCTCTTGGCGCTACCTATGGCCGCCAAAGATACCGTTTTACACGTACACAACGCCGTTTCGACCCCCTATTTGGAGATGACCATCGACACCGCAGCACGTTTTGGCGTGGAGATCTTCCACAACAACTACGAGGAGTTTTACATTGCCGGTGGACAACACTATCGGCCGGCCTACATCAGCATTGAGGGCGATTGGAGTGCCGCAGCAATGTTGTTGGTGGCCGGAGCTATCGCCGGCGAAGTCACCGTACACAATATGTCAATGCTCTCGAAACAGGCCGACACGGCGATCTGCACGGCACTCGTGCGAGCCGGTGCCGCAGTTACCGACGAGCTGAATGCCATCACCGCCACCCAGCAACCGCTGCGCGCCTTCTCGTTCAACGCCACCCACTGCCCCGATCTTTTCCCGGCACTGGTCGCCTTGGCAGCTGCTGCCGAGGGGGTGAGCACACTGCGCGGCACCTCACGCTTGGAGCACAAAGAGTGCAACCGCGCCGAGGCGCTCCGCGACCAATACGCCAAGTTGGGTATCGAGGTCAATATCGACGAGCCGGACGTGATGAGAATCCGCGGCGGCAAAATCTGCGGCGCACGCGTCGAGAGTTGCGACGACCACCGCATCGCGATGTCGCTGGCCGTCTCAGCACTTCGCAGCGACCAACCAGTTACCATTTGCAACGCCGAATGTGTTGCAAAAAGCTATCCCGATTTTTTCGAAGATCTGGACAAAATCAGACAACAATGAATCAATTTGGACAAAATTTAAGGCTCGCAATTTGGGGCGAGTCCCACGGGCTTGAAATCGGCATCACGATGGATGGTATTCCAGCCGGAATACCGCTGACGGCCGAGGATTTTGCGGCCGATTTGGAACGACGACGCAGCGGAGCCGCGGGCACCACGCCGCGTCACGAAGAGGATATACCACGGCTTATATCGGGCGTCTACAACGATCGGACAACGGGGGCACCGCTGACCATCGCCTTCATCAACCACGACATACATTCGCAGGATTACTCCACCGTATCGCGCCACTACCGCCCCTCGCACGCCGATCTGGTGGCCTACCACAAATATGCAGGCTTCAACGATCCCCGTGGTGGTGGCCATTTTTCGGCACGACTGACCGTGGCACTCACGGCCGCTGGTGTGATCGCCAAGAAGATATTACCGACCGGTATCACCTTTTCGACGCAGATCACCGAGATGGGTGGCTGCACCGATCCGACACACTTCGACGCGCTTTTGAGCGAGGTCGCAGCCGCTCAAGATTCGGTGGGCGCCATCGTCGAATGCCGCATCAAGGAGGTTCCGATCGGGATGGGGCAACCCTTCTTCGACTCGGTCGAGAGTATGATCTCCCACCTGATGTTTTCCATTCCGGCCGTCAAAGGCATTGAGTTCGGCAACGGATTCGAGGCGGCACGCTTGCGTGGCTCGCAAAACAACGACCTGTTCCTCGATTACAAGGGAACGACGGCCACCAACAATGCCGGCGGCATCAACGGCGGCATTACCAACGGCAACGAAGTGATCGTCCGCGTGGCTTTCAAACCCACACCCAGCATCGCCCTACCCCAAAACACCTACAACCTCGCCACCGACAAAGTCGAACCGCTGCGCATACGCGGCCGCCACGACGTCTGTGTCGCCTTGCGTGGTTCGGTGGTTGTCGAGGCTGCCATTGCCTTGGCCTTGGCCAACTTCATCCGCTAACAAGCCGCCGCCAATGACAACACGCCGCGAGCTGATAAATCGCATCACAGCCCATTTAACAGGACTCTACGACCCACGCGAAGCACGCAGCATCGCCCAAATTGTGGTGGCCGAGCGGGCAGGACTTTCGCTCACAGACCTACGCATCGAACCCTCAGCGCCCCTCGAAATCGAGGGTTTGGAGGCGTTGCTGACACAACTTGCCGCCGGCCGCCCCGTGCAATATGTCGTCGGTGCCACCGAATTTTACGGCCGCCGATTCTCCGTTCGGGAGGGGGTTTTGATTCCCCGTCCCGAGACCGAAGAGTTGGTCGCGTGGATCGCCCACGACGAGCCAGCCGGCACAACGCTGCTCGACGTGGGTTGCGGCAGCGGCTGCATCGCAGCGAGTTTGGCGCTGGAAATCGCCGACGCAAAAGTCTATGCCACCGACATTTCAGACGAGGCGCTGACCATTGCCGCCGACAACTGCCGGCAGCTCCACGCCACCGTCACACTGCGCAAAGCCGACGCATTGAACAACCTTGCTGCGATCTTTCCCGAGCAGTTCGACGCGCTGGTCTCCAATCCGCCCTATGTGCCTCAGAGCGACCTGCCAACGTTGCACACCAACGTGCGCGACTACGAACCACATCAAGCGTTGCTGGTGCCCGACAACGATCCATTGCTTTTTTACCGCGCCATTGCACGCGCCGGACGGCAGATGCTCCGCCCCAAGGGACGTCTCTATTTCGAAATTTACCACCTCTACGCCGATTTGATGCAGCAAATGCTTCGTCAAGAGGGCTACGATGCGCTTGAAGTGCGCACCGATTTACAAGGAAAACCACGTATGCTATGCGGCCGACTGACAGAAGCGTAAAACGGGTAAAGACGCCCGAAGAGGCGCTGTCGGGGCTAATGCGGCTCTGCGCCCGTGCCGAGAAATCGGAGAGCGATGCGCGACGGCTAATGCACGGCTGGGGGCTTGCGCCGGCCGATGCCGAGCGCATTGTGGAGCGGCTGCTCCGCGATCGTTTCATCGACGACAGCCGCTACGCAGGGGCTTTCGTGCGCGAAAAACTGCGCTTGAGCGGCTGGGGCGAATACAAAATCCGCACCGCCTTGCAACGCAAAGCGATCGCCAAAGAGGTGATCGACGAAGCCCTCGAACAGGCGCCGCGCGAGGGGATGGGCGAGCGGCTGCTCACGCAATTCGAACGCAAAATGAAGACCATTCGATACACAACACCTTACGAATTAAAAACCAAATTAATCCGCTACGGGCTTTCGCTCGGCTACGACTACCAAACCGTACTCGACACAGCCTCTTCGCTGGTAGCAGACACAGACTTATGCGACACATTCTAACCATTCTACTCCTGATAGCCCTGCCGGCAGCGACACGCGCACAGCGGCTCAATCCCGACGATTACATCTACCCAATGCGCGGCGTTTCGGGGCTATGCTCCGCCAACTTCGGCGAGTTGCGACCCGGCCATTTCCACAGCGGCATCGACATCAAA
Organism: Alistipes sp.; assembly: GCA_036651015.1. Lineage (GTDB taxonomy): Bacteria > Bacteroidota > Bacteroidia > Bacteroidales > Rikenellaceae > Alistipes. Next base: position 46,665 of record JAVVYP010000005.1, on the reverse strand, counting down.
ACCGAGGGCGTCGAGGGCAAGAGCCTCGTGGCCACCGCCGACGGATACATTTCGCGTCTGTTGGTTGCGCCGGGAGGTTTCGGACGAGCACTCTACTTGACGCTCAACAACGGCACAACAGCCGTTTACGGCCACCTGCAACGCTTCCGCGCGGACTTGGAGGAGTACGTCAGCGCCACGCGCCACGCACGCCAAACCAACAGCCTCGATCAGTCGTTCACCCCCGACCGCTGGCCAGTCAAACAAGGTGCCCTGATCGGATATTCGGGCAACAGCGGCGGTTCTATGGGCCCGCACCTCCATTTCGAGGTGCGCGACACCCCGAGCCAGCAACCACTCAACTTGGTGCGCGAACGGGTTATCTGCCCCAAAGACACCCAGCCGCCTCACATTGTCAAAATCCACTACGTCGAGATCGACACGGTGCAAAACGACGGCGTCTGTCTGCGTTCGGCACCCCAAAGCTACACGGTCAACCGCACGGCCGACAACAGCCACACTTTGGCACAGCGTGAGGCGGTTACGGTGGGTCGCAAAGGCTATTTCGTAGTCGAGGTGACCGATCGACGCGACGGCGTCAACAACCGTTTCGGGGTGTGGCGCATCACGGCCACAATAGACCGCCAACCCTACTTCGAATACCGAATGGATCACTTCTCGTTTGATCTGTCGCGCTGCTGCGATGCCGTCAGCTGCTACCCACTACAACGCACCTCGCGCAATGAGACCATTCGATTGGCGCAACTCGCAGGTGCCCCCGACTGCTTCTACACCCTGATGACCGAACGCGGCCTTATCCGCACCACCGAGGGACAGACACGCCGACTGCGCATCGAGGCTGAGGACGACAGCGGCAACAGCTCCGCGATAGAATTTGACATTTGCGGTCGCGCAGGAGACTTCCGTGCCCAAGCCGACGCTGACGCCACGCTACTGCGCGCAGATCGCGAATCGGTGGCCTCCATCGGAGGAGAGGCCACGCTGCGACTGCCGGCCGGCGCGCTCTACGAAAATGGCTATTTCCACCCCGAAACGACAACCATCACACCGACCGATTCGAGCATCATTTTGCTCTCGCCGGCCTACCGTTTCATAGCGTCCACCACCCCCTTGCGCTATGCGGCGAGCATCACCATTCGCGCCGTTGTGCCACAAGCGCTCCAACTGCGCACGGTGATGGCAACGCATTCTGACAAAGGAAGTTACTCCTACATCGGAGGCAGCTATCTCAACGGCGCTGTGACGGTGCAAAGCCGCGCCACGGGCTCGCTCTGTTTGGTGGCCGACACGCTGCCGCCGCGCATCCGTCCGCTCTTCAAGGCTGAGGCCGATCTGACCCAAGCCAAGGCGCTGCGTTTTCGGGTGAGCGACAACTTTTCGGGCATCGCCTCCTGCACGCTCAGCATCGACCAACAGTGGATGCCCTGCGATCGCTACCCAATGCAAGGCACGCTGGTTCATCTCTTCGAGGCACCTGCCACACGGCAAACACACCGCGCTCAACTCATCGTGACCGACAACTGCGGAAATAGCACGCGTTGGGAGGGAACATTTTATAGGTAAGACTTTTTATTGTTCGAAAAATTAGTTATATTTGCAACCAGAACGCAAAACGTATATGACAAATAGCAATTCTGCGGAAGCAAAGCCACTGATTTTGATCGCCGAGGACGTCGAAAGCAACTACAAATTGCTGGAAATTCTCCTCAAAAAAGAGTACAACTTGCTGTGGGCCAAGAACGGACAAGAAGCAGTCGATATGGCTCTTGAGCACCGTCCCGACGCTGTACTAATGGACATCAAAATGCCCGTGATGGACGGCATCGAAGCCCTCAAGGAGATTCGTCGCCACACAACGACCCTGCCGGTAATTATGCAAACCGCCTACGCCTTCGACACGGATCGCCGCATAGCCGAAGAAGCCGGCTGTAACGGGTTCATTACCAAACCGGTAATGCCGCGCGAATTGAAGATGTACTTGGATATGTGCCTCAAGAAATAGAAGAAATAACCTTATATTGAACGAATTTGTATAAAGAATGGACTAAATATCTTGTTTAGTTCATTCTTTTTTCATACCTTAGCACCACCAATCCCAAGGTAACCCAATATGTCTTTTTTGCGACAGACCGTTCTGATCGGCTCTTTTCTGTTAGGAATAGCAGCCACTGTGTCGGCACAGCAACCCGTTGAAGATAGTCTTAGACGCGTACTGGCCGATACGGATGACCCTGCCAAACGGGTAGAGATCCTGCTCAACCTCAAAGACCTCAACGAGGAGACCGTCCACAACCTACCCTACTCGATCCAACTCTTCCGCGAAGCGGCTGCCATCGGCAACACCCACGCCTTGGCGGCCTCGATCATCGCCATTGTCAACCGCTATGCCAACTTCGACGAGCAGCAGGATTCACTCAAAAGCTACGTCAACACGCTGCGCCGCCTAACCCCGGGCACCCCCGAAGAGGGCACCGACACCTACGCCGAAATGGTGATCATCTACAAGCGGATGAACAGCGAACCCGATCGCAAACGCACGGTGCAATTGGCATACGAGGCGCTGCATTGGTGCGACAGCGTGGCTCAGATATCTCCCAACATCTACCGACAAACGGCCTGTGCTACACTGAGTGGCTACGCCAATGTGCTGATCGACTACTTCGAAAAAGGGGAGAAAAAACCTTTTATGCCCCAAATCGAACTTTGGAAACAGGCCTACGACAACACCTTCCAAATGCCCCAAGTCAGCGTTCAGGAGCGTTTCGCCCACTTTATCTATTTTCTGTTGAGCAGCGGCTACAACCAAGCACACCAATACGCCGAGCTGGTGACGCTCACCAACCGCCACATTAAGCTACTCGACCAGTACTATGCCGACGATTCACAGCGATGCCGACCCTATTTCTACACCGACAACAGCTACGTAATACCCTACCAACAATTGATGATGTGCGCCAAAAACATTGGGCACAAAGATCTCATTGAGTACCATTTCGACGCGTTTCGCCAACGGATGTTACATACCTCGAAGGCCAATTTAAACCGCAACAAAACCTACATTTACGAAACAGGTTACCGGCTGCGCGGCAATTTGGGCGCCTATAAGCAGGCCGTTCAATACTGCGACTCGTTGATCAACCTGATCGAAAGCGGACAAGGCTACTACCGGATGAAGTCCGACAAAATTCTCCGCGTCTACCGCGACCGCGGTAGACTACTCTACCAAAACGGCAACTACGCAAAGGCTGCCGTAGCCTACCAACGAACCGTCACCATCCAAGACTCTCTCAACGCGGCCGAACGCATCGAGCGCACCAAGACCATTCGTCAAAGCCACGAAATGGATCGGCTCAAGCTCAAAAAAACACGCAACCAAATCCACAACCAAACAGCGGCAACCGTCTCGTTTATGGCCATCGGAATCTTTGTGCTGAGCATCGGCGGTTATCTATACCGCTCACAACAGCGCGATCGACGGCTGCAATTCGATATTTTGCTCCACAATCGCAAAGCCCACGAGAGCGAAGAGATGAAGTCCACCTTCATCAACACCATCTGTGCAGGCATCGGCCCTCCGATGGAGGTTATCGACCAACGCACAAGGCAGTTGATAGCCCTTCCCGTGAATTCCGACGACCGACTTACGCTCCTCGATTCAATTCGCGCGAACACGGCTCAACTACTTTCGGCGCTCGACAATATGCTCGAAGCGGCCAACCTGCGAAGTCTGACCGAGGGACTGCAACTCCGAGAGACCGACATCAACGCTTTGTGCCACGAAGAGCTGCTTTTCATCACCCGCCAACGTCTCACCAAAGAGGTCGCTTTCTCCATCGAGACGCCCGACACACAGAGCGTGGTTCGCACCAACGCCAAATATTTCTCGATCGTGATCCGCACCTTGCTCAACAATGCCAACAAATTCACCAAGCAAGGGCACATCACACTCCACCACCAACTCCACCCACAGAAGAACCAATTGGTGATCACTGTCACCGACACGGGTTGCGGCATTCCGTCTTCACAACACGAGGAGATTTTCAAACTGTTGCCCGACCATTCGTCCTCGTCGCGCGGAGTGAGTTTGGCGCTATGTAGTCTGATCGCCAAACACCTCTCCGGTTCGATTCGCCTCGACACAAGCTACACACAAGGAGCACGATTCATCTTCATCATTCCAATACAACTATGAGCACAACCACACGACCTATTTTTATTCTTGTCACGGTAGCGCTTATCGCCACACTGCTCCTCGTGCCCGACACCACGACCAGCCTACCCCTGCGTTTTTACGGCGGCAGGGCGTTGGATGCCAAGCCGGCGCCTTACCTCTTTATGGAGAGCGAATTCATACACTCCGTTCAACAGAGTGAGTTGATATTTGCCCAACGCCGCTATTTTCGCGACGTTTATGGTCAAGCAACCGACAAAAAGCAATACGATCGCGCACTGGCTTACACCGATTCGTTGATCTACCTGACCGAACATCACCCGGTGACGGGTCTTCGATTTTACAACTGCTATAAAAATCGCGCGCGGATGTTACAGCTAATGCAGCGCGATTCGGAAGCTTGCTACGCTTTTGACCGCGCAACATTGGTCACCGATTCGTTGATCCGATTCGAACAAAACGATGCCATACAGGCTATGCAGGAGTCGTACGACCTCGATCGGCTGGCGCTCGACCGCGCATTACGCAAGGCTCACCACTACAAATTGACACTTATCGCCGTTATACTGCTTCTGCTGGTCATCACCATCGGGGTCGGATTCATCTTCGTCAGCCGCCGCCACACCCGCCTTTTGCGCCGCGAGTTACAACAGCAGATGAAAGAGGCTCGGCTGAGTGAGCAGAAAAAGACCGCTTTCATCAACTCGATGTGCCACGAAGTTCGCACGCCCCTCAACTCCATCGCAGGCTTTTCGGCGTTGCTCTGTGACAGCCACGTCACCCCCAACAACCACACACAATACAGCAACATCATTCAGGAAAATCGCAAACAGCTGCGCGAAATTTTCGATGACATTCTCGAAGTGGCCTACCTCGAAACACTCACCACACCACTTCCGCACCACCATATCGACCTTTGCGAACTCTGTCAGACACAACTGCTCGCGGTCACAGAGCGCCACTCCAAACCCGAGGTGACCCCCATAACCGCCATCCCCACGACCCCGATTCAGATCAACACCAACGAGAAATACCTCCGGATCCTACTCACCGCCTTGCTGCATAACGCCTATAAATTCACCACCAGCGGCACCGTCACACTCGAATGTGGCCACGCGTCCAACGGCCGATTCTTTATCGCCGTCGCCGACACGGGTTGCGGCATTCCGCCCGAGCAGTACAACTACGTTTTCGAACGCTTCACCAAGATCAACACCTTTAGCCCGGGCAACGGGTTGGGACTCTACCTTTGTCGGTTGATTGCCCAGAACCTGCACGGTGAGATACACATCGACTCCAACTACACCGTCGGCACACGCTTCGTGGTGACCTTGCCGCGACACTAAAAACAGAGTCGGACAACAAAAAGCCCGGGAACCTTGCGGCTCCCGGGCTTTTTATAGGCGATGTTGGCTTCTTAGAATCTGTAAGCTGCGCCAAGGCTGAAGACCACCGGATTTTTGTGGTATTCCGCCGTTTGGATCATCCACTTCACACCAGCCGAGATATCCCAGTTGCGAGCCACCGAGAAGTCGGCGCCACCACCCACGTTGATACCGCACGACCAACCACCGATGTCGTTGGCACTCAGACCAGCCAGCGGATAGATGTTCCAGTCGCTGCCGAGGTTGAACAGATACTGCACGTCGCAATTGACGTCCACCGAGCAGCCGTCGTGCAACAGAGCCGTGACGCCCGGCTCCAAACGCCAGTTGTCGGTAATGCTGTAACGGCCAATGGCGCCCACGCCGAAGATAGCACCGTCAGCGCCCGTGTTGGCATAAACGCCGATTTTGGGGCCTACTGCCCAGTTACCTTTGTCCTGCGCCGATGCAGCGAAAGTCGCCATCATAGCCACGCAAACCAGCAGAATAATCTTTTTCATACTTTTGAAAATTTTTTGAGATTGTTAGAAATTGTTAGAAAATGTTGTTTGAATTTCAAAAGTAGGGAAAATAACTATTCCGACCAAAAAAACTCAACGAACAAGGCTCTTTTATCGACCAAAGAGAGAAGTTCGCGACCAAAACGGCACGAACTTCTCTCTTTACAACTATTTTGTCGGCCGAAACCGATGCTCCCAATCCCTATTTTTGGTTGAGGGCAGCGTGAGCGGCAGCCAATCGTGCGATAGGCACGCGGAACGGTGAGCAGCTTACGTAGTTAAGGCCTGCATAGTGGCAGAACTCCACCGACGAAGGTTCGCCACCGTGTTCGCCGCAGATACCGCATTTGAGGTTTTCACGAACGCCACGACCTTTGAAGACCGCCTCGCGAATGAGCTGACCCACGCCATTGCGGTCGAGGATCTGGAACGGGTCGTTCTTCAAGATGCCCTTGTCGAGATAGATGGGCAGGAATTTGGCGATGTCGTCGCGCGAGAATCCCAAGGTCATCTGCGTCAAGTCATTGGTTCCGAACGAGAAGAACTGAGCCACTTCGGCAATCTGATTGGCCGTCACGGCAGCACGCGGAACTTCGATCATCGTACCAACCATATATTCGATTTTGTCGTTGCGCTCGGCGAACACCTCCTCGGCAACCGAGTCGATGATCCCCTTTTGGTAACGCAGCTCCTTGTGGTTACCCACGAGCGGCACCATAATCTCAACGTGCACCGCAACGCCCGTTGCTTTGACATTCATCGCAGCCTCGATGATAGCGCGCGCTTGCATCTCGGTGATCTCGGGATAGGTGTTACCCAGACGGCAACCGCGGTGTCCCAACATCGGGTTAAACTCGGCCAACGCCTCAACTTTGGCGATGATCTTCGCGAGCGGCATATGCATCTCGTCGGCCATCTCCTGCTGTCCCTTTTCGTCGTGGGGCACAAACTCGTGGAGCGGCGGATCGAGCAGACGCACCGTCACGGGGAATCCGTTCATCACCTTGAACAGCCCCTCGAAGTCGCCACGTTGGATAGGCAGCAACTTGGCCAGTGCCAAGCGGCGTCCGGCTTCGTCATCGGCGAGGATCATCTCGCGGATGGCTTTGATGCGGTCGCCCTCGAAGAACATATGCTCCGTGCGGCAGAGTCCGATACCTTCGGCACCGAATGCAAATGCCTGCGCGGCATCTTTCGGGGTGTCGGCATTGGCACGAACCTTCAGCACAGCGTATTTGCCGGCCAGATCCATCAGCAGACCGAAGTCGCCGCTCATCTCGGCAGCAATGGTTGCCACCTTGCCCACGTAAACTTCACCCGTGGAGCCGTTGAGCGAAATCCAGTCGCCCTCTTTGACAGCGAAACCGTTCACCTTGATGGTGCGCGTTTTGTAGTCGATCTCCAACTCGCCGGCACCCGACACGCAGCATTTGCCGATACCGCGCGCCACAACAGCCGCGTGGGAGGTCATACCGCCGCGTGCGGTCAAAATACCGGCCGCGTCCAACATACCCTTCAAATCCTCGGGCGAGGTCTCGATACGCACCAAAATGGCACGTTGACCCGTGGCCTCGAAGACCTTTTCGGCATCCTCGGCGAAGAAAACCACCGGACCCGTCGCAGCACCCGGAGATGCCGGCAGACCTTTGGTAATTACCTCGGCCTTCTTGATCGCGCTCTTGTCGAAAACAGGGTGAAGCAGCTCGTCGAGTTTGGCCGGCTCACAGCGGAGCACAGCGGTCTTCTCGTCGATCAGCTTCTCGCGCAGCATATCCATTGCGATCTTGACCATCGCCGCGCCCGTGCGCTTGCCGTTGCGGCATTGCAACATCCAGAGCTTGCCGTCCTGAATGGTAAATTCGATGTCCTGCATATCCTTGAAGTACTGCTCCAAGTGGTGCTGAATCTCGTCCAATTCGGCGTAAACCGTCGGCATCACCTCCTCCAACGAGGGGAATTTGGTGCTGCGGTCAGCCTCCGAAACGCTCTGCGCAATCGCCCAACGCTTCGAACCCTCGATGGTGATCTGCTGGGGCGTACGGATACCTGCCACCACGTCTTCGCCTTGGGCGTTGATCAGATACTCGCCGTTGAAGATGTTTTCGCCTGTTCCGGCATCACGCGAGAAGGCCACGCCCGTTGCCGAGTTGGTGCCCATATTGCCGAAGACCATCGCTTGTACCGAGACGGCCGTTCCCCACTCAGCAGGAATGTTGTTGAGCTTGCGGTAGAGGATGGCGCGGTCGTTCATCCACGATCCAAAGACGGCGCAGATAGCTCCCCAAAGCTGATCCCACGGATTGGTCGGGAAGTCCTCGCCGGTTTGTTTCTTAACGGCGGCCTTGAATTTCACGACCAACTCCTTCAGGTCGTCGGGCGTCAGGTCGGTGTCGTTTTTCACGCCACGCAGCGCCTTCTGCTCCTCGATGATCACCTCAAAGGGGTCGTGATCCTCTTTCGATTCGGGTTTCATACCCAGCACCACGTCGCCGTACATCTGCACGAAACGACGGTAGGAGTCCCACGCGAAACGGGGGTTACCCGTACGTTTGGCAACCGCTTCGACTGCCTGATCATTCATACCCAAGTTGAGGATGGTGTCCATCATTCCGGGCATCGAGGCACGCGCACCCGAACGAACGGAGACCAGCAGCGGCATCTCTTTGTCACAGAACTTCATACCAGCCAATTGCTCGATGTTTTTCAAGGCCTTCTCAACTTCGGGACGCAGGCTTTCGATGACAGCATTTTTGCCGTGGGCATAATATTCACGGCATACGTCCGTGGTGATGGTAAATCCCGGAGGTACAGGGATTCCGATGAGGTTCATCTCTGCGAGGTTGGCTCCTTTGCCACCAAGCAACTCGCGCATTTTGCCATTGCCTTCGGCTGCTTTGTTGCCGAAAGTGTAGACCCGTTTAACGTCTGCCATAATTTTTTGAATTTGATCTATTAGTTGTGTAATTTGATATTCTCTTGTTTTGCAAGTCAAAAAATGCGACAACTTTTACGTCACCGCTTCATTCATAGTAAGTTCATTCTACCGTTGGGAATGCGAATATACAAAAAGTTTTCTAAATTTCCAAAACTTTTTACTTTATAAAAGTGTATATCGGCAACGCATAACCATAGCCGCCTCTGTATTGCCGCCGATCGTAGGTCGGCAGCGGAGAGCCGTTCGCCGGATCCATCAGATAGCGCCGCGCGTAGACATCGGCGCCTGCCGTGCACAGGGCGGTGTCGACCAAAATGCGGTCGCGCATTATCCAACCGCTGCGTTGACGGATGTTGCCCCGTCCGGCACGTGCCGCTTGTGCCAACGGATCGCGCAAGCCCACGGCCGCAGGATCAATCGACGACGTGCGTCCGGCAACCACCAACTTCACGGTGGGATGGTCGGCACGCAGATCTTTCAAGAGCCACTGCGCCGTATGTGTGTCGCTGCACAGCACCAATGCGATCGTGTCGCGACGCAGCACGCCCTCGATATAGAGGTAGCGGCGACCGGCATCGGTGGCCGTCGGAAAAAACACGTCACCGAAGTAGAGCAGCGCCAAATCCAGCCCATCAAACGAATTGAGTGTGCGATGCAAATAGCAATATTCGCCCTCACAGGCGGCCGCTATATCGCGTACAACCTCCTCGTTCTCAGCGCCCCACAATGCGACAAGGGGCAGTCCCAGCGAGTCAATCACCGCCGCCGTGTTGCGGATTTTGCGGTTGTAACGCGCTGTGTTCCAATGCAATTTACCCACAGGCGTATGGTCGGTGTCGTTGTAAAAAAGCGCCGGAATGGTATCGTAGAGGTGGTCGAGGTCGTAATAGGCAATGCCGATCTTTTGTGCCGAGACACGAGGGCTAAAGATGAAAAAAGAGAGGTTTAAAATCGCAAGACAGATCCAGCAGCACGGCTTCATAGCTGGAATTTATAGGGGTTTTTCGGGCAGGAAATCACGTGGCGAGCAACCCAAATATTTGGCTATCTCGTTGATATGGTTGATATTGTATTTGGCGCGAGCCGTCGAACTTTCCACCATACCAATGAATCCCGTCGAAACGCCAATGCCATAGGCAAGCATCGACTGCGAAACTTTTTGGGCAGTACGTTCTTTACGTACAGCCTCAATCACGTAGGTATCGACAAGGGTTTTCAATTGGCATATTTAATAGTTCAAAGCTAAAAACTATGCCATAAATTTTTCCAACACAAGTGTTGGAGATTATAACCTATGGATAAGACTGCATAAAATCAGAATTTCAAACAGTTTCTTCCCAATCAAATACAATCGGTTGAATAGCCGGCACCTACTCCGCGATAACGCCCGATCCGACCAGCTCGTCGCCGTCGTACCACGCGGCAAACTGCCCGGGGGTAATGCCGCGCTGGGGGGTGTCGAAGCGCAGATAAGCACCCTCGGCACGGATCAGCAAATCAGCACCTTGCAGGGGTTGGCGGTAGCGGATGCGAACCTCGAAATGGGCACTTTGACCGACCGCAAGCGCCCGCGTGGGGTTGACCCAATGAATTTCGGAGGAGGCAATGCGCAGCGCCGAGCGCCACAGCCCCGGGTGAGCATCGCCCTCACCGACGTAGATCACATTTTGTTCGACATCGGTGGCCAAGATGAATAGCGACTCCTTGCGACCCCCAATGCCCAGCCCTTTGCGTTGGCCAACCGTATAGAAATGAGCGCCTTGGTGCTCACCGATCTTCTTGCCGTCGCGCACCGTATAGCGCCACGGCGTGGCGAGTGCCGCAAGGTCATCGGCCTCAGTCGAGCGTTCGAATTTCGGCCACGAAGGCAGGATTTCGTGAATATTGCCCTGTTTTGTGGCCAGTTTTTGTTGCAAAAATACGGGCAGATCGACCTTACCCACGAAGCAAATGCCCTGAGAATCTTTGCGTTTGGCGGTGGCAAGCCCTTGCTCGGTGGCGATACGTCGCACCTCGGGTTTCAGCAGCGCGCCCACAGGGAACATCGCGTAACGCAACTGCTCCTGCGAGAGTTGGCAGAGGAAATAACTTTGGTCTTTGTTGGGATCGCTTCCGGCCAGTAACTTATAGACTGTCTGTCCATTAACCGTCTGCTGATCGCGTCGGCAGTAGTGACCTGTCGCGACAAAATCAGCGCCCAATCGCAGCGCCTCCTTCAGAAAAGCGTCGAATTTGATCTCGCGATTGCACAGCACATCGGGATTGGGCGTACGTCCCTTCTCGTACTCGGCGAACATATAGTTGACCACGCGCGCGCGGTAGTCCTCCGAAAGATCGACCACGTGCAGCGGAATATCCAATTTTTTGGCCACCAACTCAGCAAAAACACGGTCATCGTGCCACGGGCAGTCGCCCTCCAAAGTGCCGGTCGTGTCGTGCCAATTGACCATAAACAGCCCGATAACCTCGTGCCCCTGCTGCTTCAACAGGTAGGCAGCCACCGACGAATCGACACCGCCCGAAAGTCCGATTACCACACGTGCCATCGCTACAAATCAATAAGTCCCTCGGGCAGCACAAGTTTCATCGTGCGACCTTTGAAGTCGATGTGAACGATAAACTCCTCAGCAGCAGGAACAAGCACCTTGCGGCCGTCCAACTCCATCTCGAAGAGCGGATTGTTCTCGCTGTCGTGGTAGTCGGTGACGCGCCCCAGCAGCTTTCCGGCCTTGACGCTGAAGCCGATCAAGTCCTCCATATAAAATTCGTCATCCTGCTCATCGGTGCCTTCGATGCGAAATTCGCGTCCCAAAAGCTCCTGCACACGCCGCTGCGTATTGAAATCGGCAAAGGCAACCAGCGCACCGGTCGCACCGCGCCGCTCGAAACGTTCGCAATAGAGCGGAACCTCCAAGTCGTCGATCGAGACCAAGAGTGGCGTAGAGATGTCGAAATCGGCAGGAAACGCCCCGTAGAGTGAGAGCATCACCCCACCGTCGATACCGAAAAGTTTATTGATCCGTCCAGCGGAAGTAGCCATAGCTGCGTAGATTTAGGTTGTAAAATTACGAAAAAAACCGGTAAATCTCCCGTTGTCGGGGAAATTTACCGGATTTCGAAAGAAACGTCCGCTACTATTCAGCAGCAGGGGTCTCGGCAGGAGCCTCAACGGCAGCCTCTTCAGCGGCAACTTCAGCAGGCGCTTCGGCCGGCATAGCAGCAGCCACGGCAGCAGCCTTCTTTTCGGCAATCGCTTTTGCGCGATCCTCCTTGACTTTGGCCTCAGCAGCCAAACGAGCCTTCTCAGCCGATTTAGCGTCCGTAACGAGTTTGCCGGCTTTCGCGTCAATTTGGTTGGCTTTCTCTTCCATCCATTTGTTGAAACGAGCCTCTGCCTCAGCTTCGGTAAATGCGCCCTTGGCAACGCCACCGAGCAGGTGTTTCTTATACATTACGCCCTTGTACGAGAGAATTGCCCGACAAGTGTCCGTAGGTTGTGCGCCTTTTTGTAACCAATCCAAAGCTTTCTCGAAGTTCAGATCAATCGTAGCAGGATTCGTGTTGGGGTTATAAGTACCCAACTTTTCGATGAATTTACCATCACGTGGCGCTCTGCTATCTGCGGCAACGATGTGATAGAAAGCAAAAGCTTTCTTACCGTGACGTGCCAGACGAATTTTAACAGCCATTTTGCTATAAAATTTTGAAATAATTAATAAAAGTACTCACCCACTTTGGGCTTTTAAGAAGCCGTTTGAATTTGTTACCAAAGTAATTTTTGAGCTATTTTTGTTCCAGTTTTTGTTCTGTCAATCCGATTTTAGCAAGCTAAATGAGGATTTACAGGGCGGAAACTGGGGCAAAAAGAGCCGAAAAGAACGAGAGTCATAAATTTTAAACAGCTTCTAAGCCTGCAAATGTAGGCAAAATATTTTGCTCACCAAAATTCGCGCCCCTTTAAATTGATAAATTTCACATTTTTAGGTGATTTTTAGGGGTTCACGCCAATATTTTGCCGCCGTCATCGGGGCAAACTAAAAATTATTCCTATCTTTGCAACCGCAAAATGTCATTTACGTCGGACAATTGCACCGGGGTTCCGTAGCTCAGCTGGATAGAGCAACAGCCTTCTAAGCTGTAGGTCATGCGTTCGAACCGCATCGGAATCACACAAATAAGAGGTTTAGCATTACGCTAAACCTCTTATTTGTGTTGTGGGATATGGGTCGAACACCCTTATTTGGTTTTATAGCTGCATTTGTATTTGCCCTTGGACAGATTCAACAACTTGCCTTTGAGTAAATTGCGACGCAGGGGCGAGATGCGGTCGGTGAAGACAACCCCTTCGAGGTGGTCGTACTCGTGCTGGATCACCCACGCCTTCAGGCCGCTGAACTCCTCGTCGTGGGGTTTGAACTCCTCGTCGAGATAGCGCATCCGGATGGCCAGCGAGCGCGAGACATCGGCACGAATGCCGGGCAGCGAGAGGCAGCCCTCGTCGTAGTTCTTCTTCTGCTCGGAGAAGGCATAGATTTCGGCATTGATGAAGGCCTGTTTGCAGTCGGCCAGTTCGGGATCATCCTCGCCCCAAGGGGTGCAGTCGATGATAAACAGGCGACTATTTTTGCCGATTTGCGGTGCCGCAAGCCCCACACCCTCGGCCTCGGCCAAGGTCAAAAACATATCCTCGATCAGTTTTTTCACCGTCGGGTCGCCCGCAGCAATCAGCTCACAGGGTTTGCGCAGCACCTCTGCGCCAAAAACAACAATGGGATAAATCATAAAAAATCTACTCTTTTTTAGGGCTATTTCGCAGCACCTCGGCGGATTTGTCGCCCCCGAAGCGCACAGCGCAAACAGCTCAGAATCCGTTGTTTCTGGATTCCATATAACTTTGTAATATAATCGTGGCGGAAATTTTGTCCACCAGTGCCTTGTCGCGGCGAGCCATTCGACCGATGCCACTCTCTATCATTGTGCGGTGAGCCATCACCGAGGTGAACCGCTCATCGTGCAGGACAATTCGTTTGTCGGGATAGGCCTGACGCAAGCGCGCGACCAACGGTTCGATGTACTTGAAACTCTCCGACGGCGCGCCGTTCATCTGCGTGGGTTTACCCACCACCACTTCACCAACGTCGTTGGCGGCAAAATAGTCTGCCAGCCACCGCTCCAGCCCCTTCGTTGCCACCGTCTCCAGCCCACCGGCAATGAGTTGCAGGGGGTCACTCACGGCAATTCCCGTGCGTTTGGTTCCGTAGTCAATGGCGAGGATTCGGCTCACAATCAGATGTTTATACCAGATTCACCGTCCATATAGCAAAAGTGCCTCAACAACCAACCGACCAGAGAACCGAGCGCAATTGCAAGCAAAGCCGCCCACCAACGGTTATACCATTTTTTCGGTTGTGGTTCCATCTTTTAGAGGTTCAGCTTTTTGAACAGTTTGCGGTAGGAGCACTCCTCTTCGACCATTGCGTGCAGGGCGTCGATAGCCACGCGTTCCTGCTGCATCGTATCGCGGTGACGTACAGTAACAGTGTTGTCCTCAAGCGTTTGGCCGTCGACAGTCACACAGAACGGTGTTCCAATCGCATCGTGACGGCGGTAGCGTTTGCCCACCGAATCCTTCTCATCGTAGGCCACATTGTAGTCGTATTTCAGCAGATCGACGATCTTCTGTGCCACCTCCGGCATACCGTCTTTCTTGACCAGCGGCAGGATGGCGACCTTGATCGGAGCCAGTGCCGGCGGAAAACTCAACACCACGCGCGATTCGCCATTTGCGAGCTGCTCCTCGTGGTAGACGGCCGACATCACCTGCAAAAACATACGATCCACGCCAATCGACGTTTCGACCACGTAAGGCACATAGCTCTCGCCCGTTTCGGGGTCGAAATATTGCAACTTCTTGCCCGAAAATTTCTGGTGACTGGTCAAATCGAAGTCCGTGCGCGAGTGGATGCCCTCGACCTCCTTGAAGCCAAACGGGAAGTTATATTCGATGTCGGTGGCGGCATTGGCGTAGTGCGCCAGCTTGTCGTGGTCGTGGAAGCGGTAGTTCTCGTCGCCGAAGCCCAAGGCGCGGTGCCAAGCCATACGGGTATTTTTCCACTCGTTCCACCAACGCATCTCCTCGCCCGGGCGGACAAAGAACTGCATCTCCATCTGCTCAAATTCGCGCATCCGGAAGATGAATTGGCGCGCCACGATCTCGTTGCGGAAGGCCTTGCCGATCTGCGCGATGCCAAACGGCAACTTCATACGGCCGGTTTTCTGCACATTGAGGAAGTTGACGAAGATGCCCTGAGCGGTCTCCGGACGCAGATAAATCGTATTGGCGCCCTCGGAGGTCGAACCCATCTGGGTCGAGAACATCAGGTTGAACTGCCGCACCTCGGTCCAGTTGCGTGTACCCGAAATCGGGCAGACGATCTCGCAATCGACGATGATTTGGCGCAGGTCCACGAAATCCGAGGCGTTGAGTGCGGCAGCAAAACGGCTGTGCACCTCTTCGCGTTTGGTCGCAAGTTCCACCACACGGGGCGCTGTTTCGCGGTATTTGGCCTCATCGAACGACTCGCCGAAGCGTTTGCGCGCCTTCTCAATCTCCTTGTCGATCTTCTCATCCTGCTTGGCCAGCCAATCCTCGATCAGCACATCGGCACGGTAGCGTTTCTTCGAATCCTTGTTGTCAATCAGCGGATCGTTGAAGGCCGTGACGTGCCCCGAAGCCTCCCACGTACGGGGGTGCATAAAAATCGCAGCGTCCAACCCCACGATGTTCTCGTGCAGGCGAACCATCGAATCCCACCAGTAACGTTTGATGTTATTTTTAAGCTCCACGCCATTTTGGCCGTAGTCGTACACGGCTCCCAGCCCGTCGTAAATCTCGCTCGACGGGAATACAAATCCATACTCCTTGCAGTGAGCGACCAGCTTTTTGAAAAGTTCTTCTTGCGTCATATCGTAATTTGCTTAATCATTGTCTAAATGGCAAAATTACAAAATTATTTTGAATTTATCATTTTTAGAAGCGCAAACAATTCGAAGAGCATCACAATAGTTGCTCTTCGATTTTAATTTCGAATTATAAATTATTATTTGGGCAGCAGCCCTGCGCGCAGAAACGAAAAATCGCCCTCACGCGAGATGATCAGGTGATCCAACAGCCGGATGTCGAACAACGCGGCGGCACGGGCTATGCGCTCGGTAAGCACCTTGTCTTGGGGGCTGGCTTCGGCAGCACCCGAAGGATGGTTATGAATGATAATCAGCTGTGTGGAAAGTAGTTCCAGTGCGCGTTTGATGATCAGCCGATGATCGACGATCGTGCCTTGCACACCGCCCTGACTGACTTTTTGCCGTTCGATGATCCGATTCGACGCCGTGAGGTAGACCACCCAGCACTCTTCGTGGGTCAGCGTCTCCAACTGGGGGCGAAACAGCCGCACAACATCGTCGCTCTCCGAGATCACATCAGGCTCCTGCGCCTGCTGCGTGGCAACACGGCGCCCGAATTCCGCCGACAGCAGCAGCAAACGCGCCCGACGCAAGCCCAAGCCTCCGATCATCCGCAGTCGCGCCAAATCTTCGGCCGCCAAGCGCGCAAGCGACGCTCCGCAGGCGGTCATCAACGCTTGCGAAAGTGGCTCATCGTCGGTGAGCAGCGTAAGCAACTCGCTGTCTGTCAACGCTTCGACACCACGCGAAGTCATCTTATCAATCAGCTCTTGCACGCGGTTATTGGGTTAAATCGTCCACCTTATCGAGCAGCGTGGCACACCGCTCATCGCTCAGCGACTGCGACACCGAGAATGCCGCCTGCTGCTCCGCCTGCTTCTTCGAATCGCCGATACCGTGGCCGATCTCAATGCCATCGACAACCACCGTGGCGTGGAAAACAGGGTGCGTGGCCGACGACTCCGCGTTGTGCTCCGTGCGGAAGACAATGCGGTGATGCTCCTTTTGACACCACTCGATTAGCCGGCTTTTGAAGTCGGTCTCCGACTCCGAAAGCTCCTCTAAACTTTGGTAGTGATAGTAGATGTTATTGATCAGCAGCCGATTGACAAATTCGTAGCCTTGATCGAGGTAGATCGCCCCCATCATCGCCTCGAAGGCATCGCCGTAGATGTGTTTTTGGGCAATGCCCACACCACCGGCCGAGATGACGTGCGTGTCCAATCCGATATGCACGGCCAGCGCATTGAGCGCCTGCCGCGATACGATCTTCGAACGCAACTGGGTCATAAAACCCTCGTCGCGATCGGGAAACGCGATAAAAAGATAGTCGGAGGTGACCGCCTCAATGATAGCGTCGCCCAAGAATTCGAGCCGCTCGTTGTTGATGGTCTGCCCCTCGTCCAACACTAAAGAAGCTGACTTATGAATCAAAGCCAGCTTATAAAGTTCGATGTTATGCGGAACGAATCCGAACATATCATCGACAATTTTGTAATACGCCTTATCCCGTCCGAAGTTCCTCTTCAGAGGACGCAGCAAGAAATCCACCACAGCGCGGAGGGTTTAGCAGGTGTTAGTATTTTCGGAAAACGACCGTTGCATTGTGTCCGCCGAAGCCAAACGTGTTGCTCATAGCACACTTCACGTCACGCCGCTGAGGCTTGTTCAATGTCAAGTTGAGTCGCGGATCAATCTCCGGATCCAATGTTTCGCAGTTGATGGTCGGAGGCACCACGCCGTGGGTGATGGCAAAGATGCAAGCCAGCGCCTCGACAGCTCCGGCGGCACCCAGCAGGTGTCCGGTCATTGATTTGGTAGAGGAGATGTTGATGTCGTAGATGTGGTCGCCCATAACGCCTGCAACAGCCTTTAGTTCAGGCACATCGCCAGCAGGAGTCGACGTTCCGTGCACATTCACGTAGTCTACATCTTCAGGGGTAAGTTTAGCATCTTTCAATGCGTCACGCATCGACTTGATAGCGCCCTTTCCTTCGGGATGGGGAGCTGTGAAGTGATGGGCATCGGCCGAGCTACCTCCGCCGACGACTTCGCAATAAATTTTCGCGCCACGTGCTTTGGCGTGTTCCAACTCCTCGAAAACCAAGGCGCCGGCACCTTCGCCGATAACAAAACCATCGCGGTCTTTATCGAACGGACGCGAAGCGTGTGTCGGATCGCCGTTGCGCGTCGAGAGTGCCTGCATCGAGTTGAAACCTCCGATACTCGGCTCATTGACCGCAGCTTCCGAACCTCCCGTCACCATCACGTCGGCCTTGCCGTAGCGAACGGCGTTCATCGCGTCGATCATTCCGTGGTTGGACGAGGCACAAGCCGACATCGTGCAGTAATTAGGACCCATAAAACCATACTTGATGGCGATGAATCCAGCTGCAATGTCAGCAATCATTCGCGGAATAAAGAACGGGCTAAACCGAGGAGTTCCATCTCCTGCGGCCCAGCCCAAACACTCATCGAAGAACGATTTGATTCCTCCGATGCCCGAACACCAAATCACGCCAACCTGCTCTTTATCAACTGCCTCCAAATCAAGCGCCGAATCCTCGACGGCTTGCGTGGCGGCGATCAAAGCATATTGCGTAAAGAGGTCGAACTTACGTACCTCTTTGCGATCGAAAAATTGGTTCGAGTCGTAATTCTTTACTTCACAAGCGAATTGCGTCTTAAATTTTTCGGGATTGAAATGAGTAATGGTCTTAGCACCGCTGACTCCCTTTTCAAGATTCGAAAAATACTCCTCTATATTATTACCGATCGGGTTGATCGTACCGATGCCTGTAACAACTACTCTTCTTTCTGTCATGAATTTAAGGCTTTTAGATCGAAAAAAAGATCGAAAAAATTATTTCTTGTGAGCTTCGATATAAGCGATAGCATCACCGACCGTAGCGATCTTCTCGGCATCTTCGTCGGGAATCGTTACATCGAAAGCCTTTTCGAACTCCATAATCAACTCTACGGTGTCGAGCGAGTCAGCGCCGAGGTGGTTGGTAAAGCTTGCTTCGGGTACTACCTCCGACTCCTTAACGCCCAGTTTGTCAACGACGATCTCGACAACCTTTGATTGAACTTCTGTCATAATTTTAATTTTTTAGTTAAACAATTATTTAAATTAGTTCCTTTAATTTCCCAGAATTATGCGCAAAAGTAACACTTTTTTTATTACTTTTGACATAAGAGGTGATTTTTTTATTCACAACTTTTTCGACATTTAGCACATTTTGGACATCAATAGACTATAAACCATACCTTTATGAACCTTCTTTTAATCTCTAATTCAACCAATGCAGGCGAGGAATATCTGCGATATCCGCTGCCTGAGATCAAACTCTTCCTACAAGGCATCCGCGAAGTGGTCTTTGTACCCTACGCCGCCGTCACATTTTCCTACGCCGCCTACGAACAAAAGGTGCAAGCTCGCTTCGCCGAATTGGGCATCCGCGTGCGCTCGGTACACCGCGCCAAAGATCCCGTGCAGCTCATCCGCCAAGCCGAAGCCATCTGTGTCGGCGGTGGCAACACCTTCGCCCTGACCCGCAAGATGCAGGAACAGGGGCTTATGACAGCCATTTTGCGCAAGATCAAAGCCGGCACGCCCTACGTTGGCTGGTCGGCCGGCAGCAACGTCGCCTGCCCCACCATCGGCACTACAAACGATATGCCCATTGTGCAACCCGACTCGTTTCGCGCCATCGGAGCCTTGAAATTTCAGATCAACCCCCACTACCTCGATGCCAATCCGGTGGGTCACGCCGGCGAGACACGCGAGACGCGCATCCTCGAATACATCGAGGCCAATCCGCGCCGTTGGGTGGTTGGACTGCGCGAAGGGTGCATTCTTCACTACACCGACCAAGGGCTGTCACTCATCGGCAGCCGTCCGATGCGCATCTTCCGCAAGGGGGTCGAGCCGTTTGAGGTCAAGAGCGGCGACGATCTCTCATTTTTATTATAAATAGGTATGGCGACGCCAACGGCCGAGATCGGTTGTGCCGGTGAACGCGCAGCAACGGACTTTTTGCGAGCGCGAGGCTACCAGATTCTCGACTTGAACTGGCGCAACGGCCACTACGAATTGGACATTGTGGCCGAATACGAGGGCATACTCCACCTCGTAGAGGTCAAAACGCGCCGTGCGCAGTCGCTCACTACCCCCGAAGAGGCCATCACCACCCACAAATTCCGCTCGTTGAGCCGCGCGGCCAAACTCTACGTTGCCTACATCGGCTGGCAGGGCGAGGTGCAGTTCGACTTGGCGGCCGTGGAGCGCCTGCCCGACGGACAGATGCAGGTCGAACTCATTGAAAATGCGATGGAATACAATTGGTAATTTTGCATTTAAAACAAATTATGCTACCTTTGTTCAACTAAAACTGGAGGCGAGGGTCGATTAGATAATTTACAACACATTGATGCAGAGCATTTAAACGCAGCAATCGGCATCGAACGAGAAATCACGACCCACCCCCGACACCATAAAACGAAAACACCGATGTGGCTCTATAATTTCGGTCTGATACTTTATGTATGGGTAATTCGGCTCATTGCACCGAAGCACCAGAAAGCGCGGCTCTGGTTGAAGGGTCGCAAAGATCTCTTCCGACGGATGAACGAGGTTATCGACCCTGCGGCACGGATCGTTTGGATTCACGTAGCATCGCTTGGCGAGTTCGAACAAGGGCGCCCGATTATGGAGCTGATCCGCAAAACGCACCCCGAATTCAAAATTCTGCTGACCTTCTTTTCACCCTCGGGCTACGAAATCCGCAAGGACTACAAGGGCGTTGATTACGTCTTCTACCTGCCGGCCGACACGCCGCGCAATGCCCGTCGATTCCTCGACGCCGCGCACCCCGAAATTGCCATCTTTGTGAAATATGAGTATTGGTTGAACCTACTCGCAGGACTGCGTCGCCGTAAAATCCACACCTATGTAGTTTCAGCCATCTTCCGCCGCAACTCCATTTTTTTCCGCACCTACGGCGGAATGTGGCGTCAAGCATTGGAGAGTTTTGAGACGATTTTCGTGCAAAATGACGAGTCGAAAACGCTGCTGGCAGGTTTGGGCTTCGACAACGTAATCGTGGCTGGCGAGACCCGTTTCGACCGCGTGGCCGAGATCGCCAAAAACGCCAAACGCATCGAAATCATCGACCGCTTCAAGGGCGATAACCGCCTATTTGTTGCCGGCTCGACGTGGGGACCCGACGAGGAGTTGTTGATCCGACTGATGAACGACAACCCCCGTGTGAAATTCATCGTTGCTCCCCACGAGATGGAAGAGGGTCGCATCGCCCACCTGATGGACAAATGCAAAGGCGGCGCCCTACGTTTCACCCAATGCACACCGCGCACAAGTTACGCGGCCAAGCAGCTTCTTATTCTCGACACAATGGGAATTTTATCATCGGTATATAGCTATGCCACTTGGAGTTACATCGGCGGCGGATTCGGCGTCGGCATTCACAACACACTCGAAGCGGCGACCTTCGGACTCCCGATCGCCATTGGCCCCAACTACTTGAAATTCAAAGAGGCTTGCGATTTGGTTACACTCGGCGCCATTCGCTCGATCAGCACCTACGACGAGCTGCGCGCGTGGTTCATTCCGCTGCGCGACAACGAGGAGTTCCTCCAAAAGACCAGCCACATCGCCAAGGGCTACACCACCCGTCACCAAGGAGCCACCAACATCATCGTTCGCACCATTTTCCATTAGTCCGCTGGCCGATGGAAAATTAAGAAGCTGTTATAATTTCTATTAAAAATTAAAACAGCTTCTTAATTTATTTCGAATATTTGCTTTCGGCGAATGCTCGAAACGCTTTCCACGGATAGTAGGGGCCGCCGGTCAAGGACAACTTGGCATCGCGCTCGTTGTGCAGCACGCGAACCAGCACATTACCGGCTGCATTGCGGAAAAAGATCAGCTGAAGGTTGGCAGCCATCGGCGTCACACGGTCGGCACACCACACCGACTTCACCGCATCGACCGACATTACCCGTGCCGAAGCCCCCTCAACGCCCAACAGCGCCAGCAACGGCACAATATTGACGTCGTGGCCAAACCGCAACGAGGCCGACAAGGTATCGCGGCCGTCGATGACACGATCGGCCGTTTCGATGATGTTTCGCAACAAAGGCTTGGCATCGGTCACAATCGAATCGCCAAAGCGCAGCGAAGGTCCCATCGAGAGATATTGACGCACATTTTCGCACTCCCACAGGGCACACAACTCATCGGCCGTAAACAGATCGTAAAGCGAAATCCGGAGATAGCTAACATCTTGCATAATGCCGGCCAACAGATAGATCCGCACCATCAGTTCGCGCTGATTAGCAATGGAATCGGACACAAATTGCGGATCGGCAAAGAGTGTTGACATCAGACGCTGGGGATGCAGGCGCACCTTGCGCAGACTATCCGCCACATCGCGGTAGCTCTTGTCACGCGCGTCCAATCCGGGGGTATTGGCTATGAAAGGGAGGTTGCGACGACTCGATTCGCGCAAGGTGCGAATCGCAGGATTCAGCTCTTTGAGGCGCTCATTGAAAGCCGCCATACTCAAAATGCAACG
Organism: Alistipes sp.; assembly: GCA_036651015.1. Taxonomy (GTDB): domain Bacteria; phylum Bacteroidota; class Bacteroidia; order Bacteroidales; family Rikenellaceae; genus Alistipes. The sequence continues at coordinate 24,112 of JAVVYP010000005.1, read as the reverse complement.
CGGCACAAGCGTCGAACGGCTTTCGATGCGGCACTCGCGGCCGTTGCGGGTCGAGAACACCGCCGGATAGGCGGCAAACATCCGCCCGGCAATCGCACGATGCTCCTCGACTCCACGCGGTGAAAGGTCTCCGTAACGTTCCGCCGCATCGGCGGCAATCACCTCGATTTGTCCGAGCAACGTGCGCCCTCGTGGGGTCAACGCTTCGGTCGCTGCGGCACGACGCAAAATGTCAAGTGGCTGGTTGTAGGCCTCTTCCGAAGAGTGGTAACGGCTGCCGTGACGGCCATAGTGGCTGATATAAAACGGCACATATCCGTGGGGCAGCGCCGGCGTAGGGGCAGCTTGGTATTCATAGGAGTGGTAAATTCCAGCCGAACGTTCGGGATACGCAACCAGCTCATCACAAGTTGTTTGTGCTTGTGATTGAGTGGCTCCAAGCCCCAGTAACAAGAGTAGAAAAATAGAAATTTTCATTCGATTTGTGGTATTTTAAGAAAACAGCTTCTTAGTTGCTTTTGCTCGTCATAATTTTCAACACGATCCGATCGGTTTCATTCATTCCGTCACGGCCGATCATCGTCAGGTTGCGAATGCAGCGATCGACATCCTCCTCGATGATGCCCTCTACCGAAGTGACGCAATGGCCATCCATCGCCATCATCGCCGAAACCACCGCTGTCGAGACGCCACTCGTGAGCTTCATCGAACAGCTGGGTTTCGCCCCGTCGCAGATCATTCCCGTAAGGTTTGCGATCATATTCTTCACGGCCGCCACCACCTGATCGTAACCGCCGCCCATCAGGTAGACGATGCCGCAACTTGAACCCGTCGCAGCCGCCACGCAGCCGCACAACGCCGACAGTCGGCCTAAACTTTGCTTGATATAGATCACCGTCAAATGGCTCAGCATCAATGCCCTAATCATCTTTTCCTCCGATGCTTCGGTCTGCTCGGCATAGATCACCACGGGCAGTGTCGCCGCGATGCCTTGGTTGCCGCTTCCCGAATTGCTCATCACGGGAATCATCGCACCGGCCATACGAGCGTCACAAGCCGCTGAGGTATAGGAGAGTATGCGCGAAAAGATGCTATCGCTCATAATTTTGCGCTCGCGCTCGCAACGCAAGGTGCGTCCCACGCAGTGGCCAAAATCGCCCTCAAAAGCTTGCTCGGCAGCTGCTTTGTTCAGCTTGCGCGCATCGAGTATAAAGCGCAACTCATCGAGCGGTGAGCTTGTTGCAAACTCCCATACGCGGTGCAGCGTCAGCGGCTCTTCGCCCTCCTCGTCCTCGGCGGCAGCACCGCCACGCGCGTCTAACAGCACCTCACCATCGCGGCAAAGGTAGACAAAATGGGTATGCCCACCGGCGATGATCGCCACAGCACGATGCGCGGCGGCCGTGAGTTCGACCTCGATGTAGAGCTTTTCGTCGATCTGCTCCTTCAGGCCGATACTGATTCGCTTTTGGGCAATCAAGCGCCGTCCGCGCTCCACCGCCTCGGGTGTCACATCGCGCAGCACCTCCAATTGGTATTCCGACCGACCAATAAGCGCCCCGAGAGCCACAGCAATCGGCAATCCGATCATTCCGGTGCCGGGTATGCCCACACCCATCGCGTTCTTGAGGATGTTGGCACTCAGGCGCACGACAATTTGTTCGGGTTGCACGGCCAACAATTCGGTAGCTCGTGCCACGCAGAGCGCTACGGCAATCGGTTCGGTGCACCCGATCGCAGGCACCACTTCGCGATGAATGAGGGCGATGATTTGTTCCCTTTCTTTTTGAGGTATCATAGCTTTGATTCTTTTTTTACGATTATACAAATATAGCAGTTTTTTCGTACATTTACCGAATAAGAATGTGTCATTTCAATGAAAGATCCCGAAAATCGAAAATGGAGGGTAATCGCGAGCGAGTACTTGGCGCGCAAACCGTGGTTCACCGTGCGCCACGAGTCGATCCTCTCGCCCGACGGTCGCTGCATACCCGACTACTATATTTATGAGTACCCCGATTGGGTCAACGTCATCGCCCTCACACGCGACGGCCAATTTGTGGTGATCGACCAATACCGCCACGCCTTGGGCGAGACCTCCTACGAGATTCCGGCCGGCTGTGTCGAACCGTCGGATTGCTCTCGACTCGCTGCTGCACAGCGCGAATTGGAAGAAGAGACCGGTTATGGCGGTGGCACGTGGCGCTGTCTGACGGTCATTGCCCCCAACCCGGCAACCCAGAGCAACCTCACCCACTGTTTTTTGGCCACTAACGTCGAGATGATCGGCGCCCAGCATCTCGATCCGACCGAGGAGCTACGCGTGCATCTGTTTTCGCGCGATCAAGTGCTCGAACTACTGCGCACCGACCGCATTCGGCAGGCACTGATGGCGGCGCCATTGTGGCGCTATTTTGCCGAGCAACAAGGTATTTAACAGCGTTTTAGCCGATGATATACTTGCTTTTGGGAAGCAACGACACCAATTTAATGACGCCATACGAAGTGACGAACGTGCAGAGTGCAATCACCGGAATTCGCACCGCCACCGAGGCAATGAGCGGATCAAGCAAGGCATAGAAAAAATTAAGCAACATAATGTGCACCAAATAGATGCCGTAGCTCAATTTGGAAATATCGGTCACGATCGTCGTGGCGCGTCCCAGCGAACGAATGCCGCGCAGCAACAAGAATAAACCAAGGCTCATCATAGCGACGTTCAGCGTTTCGAAGCCCCAAGGCAACTCCAACGCACAGACGTTCTGCGCCGTAGGCAGCATCGCGCGAAAGCCCAACGCCGTTACAACGTAGCCCACCGCGATGAGCGCAACCCCGAGCGGAATGTGCCAGCGACGCGGCTCGGCACAATAGCGACGCAGGTAGAAAGCAAGCACCATATAGCCCAGAAATCCCGAAAAATAGTAGAACATCGGCGTGCCATTCCAGCAGGCCTCGCCCAGCAACTTCGGATAGATCAGGTGGATATAGGGAATACAGAGCGTCAAAGCCCACAGCACCAGATAGAACTCCACTCCACGACGCGACGCCGTTTGTAACCACGGCGAGAGGATCGGCGCAAAGAGGTAAAGCCCCATCAACATATATACATACCACAAATGCCCCACTTCGACCCCGTAATTGACCGGAATGTGGCAGATGTTGATCAGCATAGTCCCCACATCACCCTGCCCACGCAGCAGCCCATAGAGCGCATAGAGCACACACCAGACGATGAAAGGGATGCCCACACGCACGAAACGGCGCGAGAAAAAGGTCGTCATCGGCCCCTGCACCGGCAGCAGAAAGTAACCCGACAGCATCACAAACAGTGGCACCGCCGTTCGGCACAGCGAGTTGAGCCAATTGACCATATATGGCGCCGCGCCCGCAGCAACCGTTCCACCGTCGGCAATGTAATAAAATTCACCTGCGTGCACTTGGAGCACCATATAGCACGCCAGCACACGCAGCAGATCAAGTCCGGGGGTTCGAGTTTGGGTTTGTAGGGTCATCGGCTTTGAGTTTTGAGTTTGAGTTTGAGTTTGGGTTTGAGAAACGAAGGTACAAAATAATCGGGTTCCGCACCTTTTTTTCTTTCGTTTTTTCTATATTTGCAGCTATGAACGAAGAGTTGACCTTTCGGCCGGCCACGACAGCCGACACCGCGCGCATTGTGGAGATCATCGGCCAAGCCAAGGCGCAGATGCGCGCCCTCGGCAGCCGCCAATGGCAGGAGGGCTATCCGGCCGCCGCAGACATCACCGCCGATCTGGCACGCGGCTGCGGCTGGGTACTCACCGAAGCGGTAGCTGCCGCAGACGACAACCCGAATGCGCAACGCGTAATCGCCTATGGGGCAGTTGTTTTCGATGGCGAACCAGCCTACCGCGATCTCGAGGGGGAGTGGCTCACCACAGGCGATTATGTGGTGGTGCATCGCATCGCTGTGGCCGATGGTGCCAAAGGCCGCGGCGTGGCCACCGAATTCATCCGCCGCGTTGCGATGTTGGCACGCAGGCGCGGCATCGCTGCCTTTCGCATCGACACCAACTTCGACAACGGCTATATGCTACGTCTGCTCGATACCCAAGGATTCAGCTTCTGCGGCCGCGTCCACTACGCCAGCGGCGAACGCCTCGCCTACGAAAAACTGCTTTAAAAAGTGGTGTAAAATTTGCTTTTATAAAAAAGACCCACTATATTTACAACTTGAAATCGAAAATATGATCTCGAATTATAACATACAAAATTGGTGGTGGCGCTCGTTGACTCTCGTGGACAATGAGTGGTGCGCTGTTGTATAGTATATCGAAGATAAACTAATCCTGAAGCCCATTGTTTACGACCCGTAAACAGTGGGCTTTTTTGGGCACCTATCTCAAAAATAATATCTCAAAATAAAACGATGATGAAAACGAAAAAATTCTGCCTCTCCGAACAACAAATGCCCACGCAATGGTACAATATTGTGGCCGATATGCCCACGCGTCCACTGCCGCCACTGCACCCCGAAACCCGTCAGCCGCTCACGCCACAGCAGATGAGTGCGCTGTTTGCCGAGGAGTTGGTCGCTCAGGAGTTCTCGACAGCGCGTTATATCGACATCCCCGAGCAGGTGCAAGCGCTCTACAAAATTTGGAGACCCACACCGCTCGTACGTGCCTACGGCTTGGAGCGAGCACTGGACACGCCGGCAAAGATCTACTTCAAAAACGAAAGTGTCTCGCCCGTCGGTTCCCACAAGCCCAACACCGCCGCACCGCAAGCCTACTACAACTTCAAGCAGGGCATCAAGCACCTCACCACCGAGACCGGAGCCGGCCAATGGGGCTCGGCAATCGCCTTCGCCGGGCAGCATTTCGGACTGGATGTCAAGGTGTTTATGGTCAAAAGCAGCTACGAGCAGAAGCCCTACCGCCGCTTGATGATGAACACGTGGGGCGCCGAGTGCATTGCCTCGCCGAGTCTTCGCACCGCATCGGGACGTGCAGCTTTGGCGCAGGACGCCGACGAACGCGGAAGCCTCGGTTTGGCCATTTCGGAGGCCGTTGAGATGGCCGCGCGGCGCCCCGACGACACCCGCTACTGCTTGGGTAGTGTGCTCAACCACGTGTTGTTACACCAGACCATTTTGGGACAAGAGGCCGTTGCACAGATGGAGATGGCCAATGCCGAACCCGATTTGGTGATCGGCTGTTTCGGCGGAGGAAGCAACTTCGCAGGGATCGGATTTCCGTTTCTGCGCCAGAATTTCGTCGACGGCAAGCATATTCGCGTCATTGCCATCGAACCGGAAAGTTGCCCAAAGCTCACACGCGGCGAATTTCGCTACGACTTCGGCGACACGGCCGGCTTCACCCCCCTGCTGCCGATGTACACCCTCGGACACAACTTCCATCCGTCGGACATCCACGCCGGAGGATTGCGCTACCACGGAGCAGGTGCCATCGTCAGCCAGCTGCTCAAAGACGGATTGATCGAGGCGCAATCGGTACCCCAGACCGAAACCTTGGCCGCCGGCGTACTCTTCGCACGCTGCGAGGGGATCATTCCGGCGCCCGAATCGGCACACGCCATCGCAGCGACCATCCGCGAAGCGCTGATCGCCAAAGAAGAGGGGCGCGCGAAGACCATTTTGTTCAATTTATCGGGACACGGCGTGATCGACCTCTATGCCTATGAGCAGTATTTTGCCGGCAATTTGCAGGACTACACCCCCACCGATGCCGAGATTCGCGGTTGTGTGTAACAGCCGCGACGCTACAAAGACGCTACAAATGGGCTTTTAAGCCTCGCCCGTGTGCATTGCCTTCATCGGGCACGCGTGGGTGCATTTTTCGCACTCGATACACAAATCGTAGTCAACGACGGGGTATCCGTCCGCATCTTGCGAGATCGCGCCGACGGGGCAAACTTTGATCAAGGGGCACACGTGGTTGTGTGGGCACCGACTTTTATCGAGAACAACAGACATAAGAATGCGAATTTAATAGGTTCAAAAAGTGCAAAAACAACGGAGGAAGCATCCTCACGAAATTACTTTTCAAATTTAGCGAAAAATTACGAGTTTATGCGCCTCGGACTCTAAATAATTTACACCGCCACAGGCTATGGCGCTCAAAAATTTGCCACAAAATCGAGGTGAAAAACAAAAAAAACGCTATCTTTGCTTCGTTATGGTTCTGCGTCGGAGCAACTCCGACAAAGATTAAACGGGAATCCGGTGCGAATCCGGAACAGTACTCGCTGCTGTAAGTCCCCTCGAAAGAGCGCGTTTTATCACACACTTGCCACTGGCTTTTTGCTGGGAAGGCGTGATGAACGGGACGAGTCAGAAGACCTACCACGACAGGTTGAAACCATTGTAATTGAGCTGGTTTCACAGGATTTACACACTGCGGGGTTCAGGTGCGAAATCGGACAAAAACGTTTTCCGTATTTTGATTTTATGGGCAGCCATTCATCGCTGCAACCTGCTCTTCCAGCATCGTGTCGAATTCGAAACGACGCACCTTTGTGTGCCTACCATACACTTTGCAACGATGAAACTGATGCGATTTTTGCTTTTACTTCTATCCATAACGATGCTCTCGGCCTGCAACAAGGACGGGACGATCACCCAAGAGATCGGCCAAAAACCAACCATTGAGTTGGACAGCCAAACGGGTATCTACACCGTCAAGGCCGGCCACGCGCTGACCATTGCCCCAACGGTTCACCACGCCGCACAAGCCAGCTATGCGTGGCTGCTCAACGGGGAGACGGTCAGCCACGATGCCAGCTACACGGCCACGTGGCCAGTGGCCGGCGAATATTACCTCACCTTCAGCGTACAGACCGCCCAAGGCAAGGCCGAAGAGGAGTTGAAAGTCGAGGTGGCACAGCTCACGCCGCCCGTCATCTCGCTCATCGTGCCACCGAACGGATTGAAAGCTGTGGCGGCAACCGATTACATCCTCACACCGACCATCCATCACGCTGATTTGGCGGAGTTCAAGATCGAATGGTTGCGCGACGGACTGGTCGTCAGTCGCCAGCGCAGCTACACCTTCAACCAGTCGCAAATAGGCACCTACACCCTGACCATCAACGCCTCGAACATCGACGGCCAAAGCTCGCGCGAAGTCTCGATCGAGGTGGTTGAGCGAATGCCGGCCACCGTCAGTTTTCCAACGCCCTCGACCACGCAGATCGCCACCGATCGTTACACGGTCGTCCATCGCACGCTCTGCCTCAAGCCGTTGCTGGCCTATTTCGACCAGCCGCAATTCGAATGGCAGGTCAATGGCGAGGTGGTGGACGGTGCCACAGCACAGCTATTTTGTTTCACCCCCGATGCCGCCGGCGACTATCGCATCTCGGTTGTGGTTCGCGAGGGGGCTACCCCACCACAGCCACTGACACGGGAGATCACACGCGCAGAACTCACCGTCAAAGCGGATGTCACGGTGCACTGCGTCCGGGCGAGCGAAGCGGAGATGCTGCGGCCGCGAGGTGCCGGCAGCTCCTCCTCGCAGCATAAAGTCTACGAATGGACGCCTGCCCCCGGGCAATTCATCGGCGAGGTGGCCGGGTTGGGTGGCGTTGCAGGCAACGGCGCCTTGCGCGAAGCGGCTCACGCGTGGGCGCTGCAACGGCTCAATGCGCGCCGATTTGTGTCGTTGGGCGATTTCGGCGGTTATTTGGTGGTTGGATTCGACCACAGCATCGCGCGCACCGACGCCCCCTACGACTTCACCATCGAGGGCAACGCCTTCGGCAACAGCTCCGAACCCGGCATTGTCTACGTAATGCAGGACACCAACCAAAATGGGCTGCCCGACGACGAGTGGTACGAATTAAAAGGCTGCGAGAGTGGCAAAGCAGAGACGCGACAGGAGTACGCCATCACCTATTTCCGACCTGCCGGTCGTGGCCTGCCGGTCGCGTGGATCGACTCCGAAGGCAAGACGGGCGAGGTGGCCTACCTGCCCGAGCTACACCCACAGGACTCCTACTATCCCGCGTGGATCGGCGCCGACAGTTACACGCTGTGCGGCACCTGCTTGTCATCGAAAAACCGACAGAATCCCGTGACGGGTTTTTGGGAGGATGAGCCTTTCGATTGGGGCTATGCCGACAACTTCGGACAAGACCGCGTCACGGGGGGCAACTCCACCGACGGCAGCGGACAGCGCAACGGATTTCGAATTGCCAACGCAATTCAACTCGACGGCAGCGCCATCGCACTGCAATACATAGACTTCGTGAAGGTGCAAACCGGCGTGCAGGCCACGCGCGGCTCTTTGGGCGAAGTGTCGACCGAAGTCTTCGGCTTCAACGACTACGCAATGCGTGCCAATTAGCACGCAATGTAGCCCCATCGTAGGCCTTGGAGTAGCTTCTGAGGGCGACTGGTTGTCCAGTTCAATTTTTTTTGTTACATTTGTCCGAAATTTTAAACGAAAAGACTATGGAATCCCAGTTACTCAAAGGAAAGAAGGGTTTGATTTTCGGAGCGCTCAACGAGCAGTCCATTGCGTGGAAAGTGGCCGAACGCGCTGTGGCCGAAGGAGCTGAAATCATCCTCACCAATACCGCCGTCTCGATTCGGATGGGAACCATCAACGATCTGGCTGCCAAATGCCACACCGAGGTAATACCGGCCGATGCGACAAGCGTCGAAGACCTCGAAAATCTGATCGACAAAACGGTGGAACACTTCGGAGGCAAATTCGATTTTATGCTCCACTCGATCGGTATGTCGCCCAACGTCCGCAAGGGACGCACCTACGACGATTTGGACTACGATTATTTGGCCAAGACGCTCGATATTTCGGCCATCTCGTTCCACAAGGCCATTCAAGTTGTGCGCAAAAAAGACGCCCTCAACGAGTGGGGTTCGATCGTGGCGCTCTCCTACATTGCCGCCCAACGCACGCTCTACGGCTACAACGATATGGCCGATGCCAAAGCACTCTTGGAGTCCATTGCACGCAGTTTCGGCTACATCTACGGCCGCGAAAAGCACGTGCGCATCAACACCGTCTCGCAATCGCCGACGCCCACCACCGCAGGTAATGGCGTGTTGGGATTGGGTGATTTGATGGAGTTTGCCGAAAATATGGCACCACTGGGCAACGCTTCGGCCGAAGATTGCGCCAACTATGTACTGACGCTCTTCTCGGATTTCACGCGCAAAGTGACAATGCAGAATCTCTACCACGATGGCGGATTTTCGTCAATGGGTATGAGCCGCCGCGCGATGAGAACCTACGAAAAGGGACTTCGTTTCGACGACGTGCATCAGAATCAATACCCTTTCGGCGACAAAAAGGAGTAAAATTCGCATCAAAAATCGGCACCTATCCAGCGAAAAGCTCCATAGGTGCCGATTTTTTTGTTGCTCCAAAGCGTTATAGGAAGAGCATCAACATCACCTGCACGATGATCACGCGCAAAAACATACAGACCGGATAGACCGTGGCGTAGGAGACCGACGGATTGTCGCCCTCGATGGTATCGTTGGCGTAGTTGAGCGCCATCGGATTGGCCATACTGCCGCACAAAAGTCCACTCACCGAGCCAAAATCAAGACGCAGCACGCGCAACGCAAACACCGCCACCAAGACAACCGGCACAAAGGTCAGCATAAAGCCCAGTCCGAGCCACAGGGCGCCTTCGGGTCGCATCACCGTTTCGAAGAAGTGCGTTCCGGCATCCAACCCCAAGCAAGCCAGATACATCGACAAGCCCAAGGCCCGAAGCATCAGATTGGCACTTTGGGTGGTATAGGTGATCATATGCAGGCGCGGGCCGAAGGTGCCAATCAGAATACCGACGATGATCGGACCGCCGGCCAGTCCCAATTTCACGGGAATGCTGATGCCCGGAATGCTGACAGGGATGCTGCCGAGCGTCAAGCCCAAGATCAGCCCGATGAAAACCGCCGCCAAGTTGGGTTCGTTGAGACTTTTCACCGCATTACCAAGGATTTTTTCGACATTGCGAATGGCCGAAGCCTCGCCAACAACAGTCAGTCTATCACCCAATTGCAATCGCAGATCGGGTGTTGCCAACAGCTGTACCCCCGAACGATAAACGCGGCTGATGTTGATGCCGTAGTTGTTCCGCAGGCGCAACGACGAGAGCCGTTTGCCGTTGATTTCGGGGCGCGTCAGCAAGATACGTTGCGAGATGAGGTGGTTGTCGACCGTATTCCAATCGAGATTGTCCTTGTTCCAGTCCTTCTGCTCCTGCTCGCCGAAGACCAGCCGCAGCGCTTCAACTTCTCCCGGTGTGGTGATTACCAAGATGATGTCGTCTTTTTGAAGACTTTTATCGGAGGTCGGAATCGAGACGTGTCCGTCACGCCACAGCCGCGAAATGACAAAGCGATGACCGCTAAAAAGGGCTATATCTTGGACACTTTTGTTGAAAACCGCCGGATTGGTCAGGCGGAAACTGGCGATAAAGACGTTCGGACTATGTTCGGCATCGGGACCCGACAGGTCGCGCGGCCGCACAAAGAATTTGCGCACGGCAACAATGGCCAAGATCACCCCCACCACACCCAGCGGATAGGTCAGCGCGCAACTCAGCGCCGCACCATTGGCATCGACGCCCATCTGCTGGAGCGCCTGTTGCGCGGCACCCAGTGCCGGCGTATTGGTGGTGGCTCCGCACAGAATACCCGAAATATCGGGCATCGAGACGTGGAAGGCAAAACTCATCGCCACGGCCAGCGCCGTACCCAACACCACCACAGCAATGGCCGGTGAGACCAGCCGCATTCCTCCGGCACGCAGCGAGCTGAAAAAACCGGGACCCACCTGCAAACCGAGCGCATAGACGAAGATCACCAAACCGAAACTTTCGGCATAGATCAACATTTGGGGATCAAGCGACAGACCAAAATGGCCGGCCACAATACCCACAAAGAAGATAAACGCCGTGCCGAGTGAGATGCCGAAAAAACGGATCTTACCCAGTCCGATGCCGATCGTCGAGATAAGCGACAGAACCACTACGGCTTGCAGCGCCGAATGTTCAATCAGGAGACTATGGAGCCAATTCATCGTTGTACGTGAGAGTTTGTGCAAAAGTAGGGCAAATTTTCGAAACCGCACCCTATTTATCCAATGATTTGTCGATCAAAAGTCACTGTGTATGTGATTTTGAAAGCCTTGTGGTAACCAATTAAGTCCGACGTAACAACAATAACGTTCATTTTGGTTTACCAAATGAATAATTATCTATCTTTGTAAAGTCTAATTTACACACAGAGTTAGTGACGCAAAAAAGGCTTTTCGCCGGAGGAGAGCCAACAGATCACATCCGGAAGCTGAACGGGAACTTAGGGATTGGGTCTTCCGACAGCATTAAGGGCGACTTTCGAGTCGCCCTTAATTATTTGGTATCTATTTCAATCCCCCTTTTGCCCCCTTTCGCCCCTTTTCGATCCGGCAAGTCGGGCTTGTTACCCACTCAGAACGACAGCGATTCACCCCGATAGTAGTCGAGAATCTTGCGGCGGAAGATCAATTCGTATTTGGATTGTGCCAATTCGGCTTCGGCTTTTTCGAGGCGCGTCTTGGCATCGTTGAAGTCGAAAATCGTTGAGCGGCCGGCCGCGGAGCGTTGCTGTTCGTAACCGAAAGCCACCTGTGCCGAAGCGGTGGCCGACGTCGCCGAACGGTATTTGGCATCGGCAGCGTGGGCGTTGTACGAGGCCTGCTCGATCTGCTTGCGCAGCGTCTGCTCGGTATTGAGCACAGCCAACTGCTGCGTGCGTGTCGAGATTTGCGCCGCACGGATGTTGTTGCGCGTAGCACGGCGGTTGAAGATCGGAATGCCCATCGAGACACCTACAAATTCGCTGCTATTCTTGCGAAACTGCGGCCAAAAATTCTCGTCAAGGCTGCTGTAAACACCCGTACCGTAGCCGCCACGAAGCGAGATCGTCGGGTAGAGCGCCGAACGCGCAATGCGCACGGCATTCTCCGAACTCTGCAAACGCAGCTGCTCCGCTTTGACGTGCGGCCGATTTTCGACAGCATAAGCGTAGATGTCGTCGCAAGCGGCATAGGGATCGTTCAGCACCGCATCCAACAGCGCCCCGAAATCGGGCGCCACCACATCGAAGCCCGAAGCGCTCTCGCGGTTGAGGGCTTGGCTCAGATCGAGCAACGCCGATTGCTGGTTGTTGCGCGCCTGCGTCAAGGTTAGCTCGTCGTTGGCACGCAAGGCATCACCCTCGTAAATCGCCGATTCGGGTTGCTTGCCAGCGGCGACCAATTCACGGCTGCGCGTGGCTTGGAGCGTACTCAACTCCAGCTGTCGCTCGGCAATGCCGACCAACTCCTTGTTGTAGAGCACTTGCAAATAGAGCGTCATCACGTTGACCGCCACATCCTCGCGCACGCGCTCCATATCCTGTACCGCCGCCGCCAAGTCGAGTTTCACCCCCTTGATCTGCCGGTTGATACGAAACCCCTGAAAGACGGGCAAGCTCGATGAAACGTCCAGCGAACCAGAGTGCAAGGTCTCGGTTTTGTAGGTATTGTCGGCCGAAGTACCGCGGCCGAACGAGGCATTGTAGCCCAACGAGGCGTTGAGATCGGGCAGGCGGCTCAGGCGCGCCGTCGAGAGTGAGACATCGTTCTGCTCGATCTTCAGACCGTGCTGCTGCACCTCGATGTTGTTGCGTTGGGCGTAGTTAATGCAGTCGGAGAGCGACCAGCAGACACCTGCGGCAGGCTCCGAGGCGTGCGGCTGCAACTCCTGCGCCGAAAGCGGCGAAAACAACGACTGCGATAGGCAGACCGCACAAAGCGCAACAGATATGATTCCTATTTTCATCGTACTGACTTTTCGTTATTTTTTCTTCTTCTCCTCTTTGGCACCGCGAATCTTATCCTTGGTGGTCACCCCTTCCGTGATCTCGATGTTGATGCCGTTGGAGAGTCCAATTTTGACCTCTCGGCGTTCAAAAATCTGTTTATCAGCACCCTCGACACTGGTCAGCACCTGCACATAGGTTTTGGTACCCTCGAACTCCACGCAACTTTCGGGCACCGACAACACCCCTTCGCGATTCTCGATCACCACACTGGCGTTGGCGCTGTAACCGGCGCGCACAAAGATGCTGTCCGGAATGATCACCGCGGCCTTGACTTCGAACATAATAACCCCATTCTCCTCGGCAGCCTTGGGCGAAACGTACTCCAGCACGGCATCCAGCTCGACGTTTTGCATCGCGCCAATGGTTAGTTTCACAGCCATTCCCTCGTGAAGCTTGCCCACGTCGGTCTCATCGACCTTGCCGCGGAAGAGCATTTTGGTCATATCGGCCACCGAGGCGATCGTCGTGCCGTCGTTGAAGGTGTTGGATTGGATCACCGAGTTACCGACTTTGATCGGCACATCGAGCACCATTCCGTCAATCGTGGATCGTATTTGTGTGTTACTCAACTCTTTATAGCGGCTTGTAATACCATTTTGCACGATTTCGAGGTTCTCTTTCGCATTCTGCAACTCCTCTTCGGCCTTTTTGAGTGTGGTACGACTCTGCTCAGCCTCCTCGTCGGAGACCACGCCTTTGGTGTGCAGCGACTGCGTACGCTCTTGCTCACGACGAATTTGCGCCAACGAGATTTCGCCCACCGAGACGCGCGATTCGGCACTCGAGAGCTGTCCCATTTCGGGCACAACTTTCACGGTGGCAATCACTTCGCCCTGACGCACCTTCTGTCCGGCCTCTTTGTTGACCTTGGAGATGATGCCCGAAATCTGGGGCTTGATCAAAATTTCGTCACGCGGTTCAACTTTACCGGTGGCCACCACAAACTGCTTGATGGTGTCCAACTTGGGTTCGACGATCGCGTAGACGACCTTCACCGGACGGGTTTTTTGCCACAGAAACCAGAATGTGCCCAACAGTAGCGCCGCGAAGAGCACTCCCAAAAAGATTCTAATCAATTTTTTCATCGTGTCGTATGTTTGTCTTTTATAATTATATACTCGAAATTTATTCTTCTCTAATTGCGTCTACGGCCTTGATTTTCAGGGCACGAGAGGCTGGAATGACGCCAGCTAACAAGCTCCCGACGATCAAAATCGTCAGCGCAAGCAGCCCCAATCCGAACGAGATTTGCCACGAGATCTCGGCACCGTCTCCGGCCACAGTAACGGCTTGGTAGTAGATCGAATCGGCAAGCGACAGCACCCCCACCGCGGCGGCGAAACCCACGATGCCGGCGATGAAGGTCAGCACGAAACTCTCGGAGAGAATCTGCGCGATGATGGCGCGCGGCGGTGCTCCCAAAGCGCGGCGGATGCCGATCTCCTGCGTGCGCTCCTTGACCAGCACCAGCATAATGTTGCTCACGCCGACAATGCCGGCCAGCAACGTGCCCAGTCCCACGATCCACGTGAGCAGCGCGATGCCGTGAAAAAGTCCCTGCACCTTCTCGAACATTTCGGCTGTACGCATACACCACAACGCTTTTTCGTCATCAGGTGCGATGAAGTGACGGGCGAAAATCACCTTTTTGCAGGCCTTCTCGACCTCCTTGCTGGAGGTGTTTGGGTCACCGGCAATGGCCAGCATATGAATCCTATTACCAGCACCGAAGGCCTGCTGCGCATAGGAAATCGGCACGACAATCGTGCGTTCCACGTCGCTGAAACTCATCATTTTACCCTGCTTGCGCATAACGCCGATCACCGTGAAATAGGTGCTGTTGACCTTGATCACTTTGCCCGAAGGATCCTCACCGCCCGGAAAAAAATCCTTCCAAATTTGGGTGCCGATGACGCAGACTTTGCGTTTCTGCGCCATATCCACGTCGTTGATAAAACGTCCGAAGATGATTTTTTGAGGATTAATCATCTGGTAATCGGGCGTATAACCCATCATCGAGTAGTCGCCTTTGCGTGTGTCGTAGCTGCAATGCACTGTATTTCCCCAGAAAACGCCCGAAGCATAAGCCACCTCCGGCAGCTGCCGAACATCCTCCACATCGACGTTGTTCATTTGCCAATAGCGGTCGCGCGGCATCCCTCGAAAAGGGATGGAGGTTTGATTGGACTGCACCAGCAGCGTGTTGGTGGACATATCGCCCAACTGCGCGCGGAACAGCCGGCCGAGACCCAAACCAGCACCCAGCAGCACGATGAGCATAAAAACGCCCCAAAAAATGCCCAAGGCGGTCATAATGCTGCGCTTGCGGTTACGGGCTATCGTCTGCCAAATTTCGCTCCAGCGATCTGTGTCGAAAAAGTCCATAGCTCTATTTGTTGTAACGCAGGGCGTCGATTGTTTTGAGTTGGGCGGCGCGGTAGGCCGGAATGTAACCCGCGATCAATCCAGCCAACACCAGTACCGCAGTGGCACTGACGGCCACCGAGAGGTTGAGCGTCGGATTAAGGAAAATTGTCGGGCTGAAATCATCGACAGTAGGCGGCGCAGAGGTAATGCGGTAGTTGACCACCTCCATCACAGCCACGCCCAACACCATACCGATGTAGCCAAAGAGCGCGGTGATCAACACCGACTCGGTCAAAATGAGCCGGATGATCGACACGGGCTTGGCTCCCAATGCTTTGCGGATGCCAAATTCGGCCGTGCGCTCGGTCACCGTCACCAGCATAATGTTGCTCACGCCGACAATGCCGGCGAAGAGCGTTCCCAAGCCGATGATCCACACAAAGAGCGTTATGCCGTTGAAAACCATCATCATCGACTTGTAATCCTCCATCGTGTTGTAGATCCAAATGGCACTCTCGTCGGTCGGATCGAAGTGGTGCTCGGCAGCGAGGCGAGTCCGAAGGCGCTTCTCGAAGGCCTTCATCTGCTCGTCGTTGTCGATCTGCTTGAGGGTCAGAATGGCATTGTTGACTTCGGGATTATTGGCCTTGTAGATCAGCTGTCCGGTGGTCAGCGGAATGTAACACATCGCACTGCTGCGCTGTGCATCGCCTTTGTAGACGCCCACCACGGTGAAGGTCATTTGGCCGATTTTGATCTTCTCGCCCAACGCCTCTTTGCCCTTGAAAAACTGGGTCTGCAAGGCTTGGTCGATGGCCACCGATTTGCGGTAAGTTTGGATGTCGGCCTCGTTGATAAAGCGGCCGTGGATGATCTCTACCCCCTCAATCTGTTCGATCTTGGGCAGCGAACCGCGCAGCCAAACCTTGGCAAAATTGGCGTTGTAGGAGGCTATGTTGTCTGAAAACCACGAGTTTGCCGCCACCTCATCGACTTCGGGAAACTCCTTACGCAGAATTTCCAAATCGCTGTTTTTGAGCCTAATGCGGCGATTTTTGTCGTAGCCCATATAGGGCTTCGAGGTTCTGCCGCCGTGGAGATCAATTGAGTTGACTGCATAGTTGCCGAAGTTGGCCGTAACACCGTTTTTGAGTCCATTGCCCGAACCCAGCAGGATGACCAGCATAAAGATGCCCCACGCCACGGAGAAACCCGTGAGGAACGTGCGCAACTTGTTGCGACGCACCGAGATCCATATCTCCAGCAGCAGCTCCCTCATCGCTTTCCGAGTCCGGTTTCGGTGATGCTGCTGATCACGCCGTCTTTCAGCCGGATGATCTTATCGGTTTGGTCGGCGATCGACTCCTCGTGCGTGACGCAGATGATGGTCATCCCCATCTCGACATTGACGCGGCGCAAGAGGTTCATCACCTCCTGCGAAGTGACGCTGTCGAGGGCACCCGTAGGCTCGTCGGCAAGGATAATCTGCGGTTTGTTGATCAATGCGCGGGCGATGGCCACACGCTGTTTCTGACCGCCCGACATCTCGTTGGGCATATGCAACGCCCAATCCTTCAGCCCCAGCTGATCGAGGTAGTCGAGTGCTATTTCGTTGCGTCGGTGTCGAGCCACACCCTGATAATAGAGCGGCAAGGCGACATTTTCGACGGCATTTTTGTAGTTGATCAGGTTGAACGACTGGAAAATGTAGCCGATCATCTTGTTGCGAGCCGCGGCGGCCTGCGTTTCGCTGAGGTTCTTGATCAGGCGACCACCCAGATAATAGTTGCCGATGTCGTAGTCGTCGAGGATGCCCAAGATGTTGAGCAGGGTCGATTTACCCGAACCCGAAGCCCCCATAATCGACACCAACTCACCCTGTTCGACATTGAGGTCGATGCCTTTGAGCACGTGGAGCGGCGAACCGACATTATAGGTTTTATGGATATTTTCCAGCTTTATCATACTCTCTGTCTGCACTTTCCAAAGCGGTTTTAGTAGTAACGAATTGTTACCCGAAATGTTGTATTGCAAGCAAAGGTAAAAAAATATTTTGAAAAACAGCTTATTTTTATCGAAAATCAATAAATACAAAGGTACTCGCACAGCAAATCTCAAAAAAATCGGCACAAACAGACGATTTCCGTCCATTTGTGCCGACCAGATACTGGGCGAAAATCGCCCATAATAGGGATGACTATTTGTTGTGAGCAGCCATTTTCTGGATCAACATAACAACTTTGTTCGAATAGCCCCACTCGTTGTCGTACCAAGCGACCAACTTCACAAAGTTGGCGTTCAATGCGATACCAGCCTTAGCGTCGAAGATCGACGTGTTGGCGTCACCGGTGAAGTCGGTCGAAACGACGTCGTCCTCGGTGTACTCGATGATGCCTTTGAACTCGTTCTCGGCAGCGTGTTTCATAGCAGCCTTGATCTCGTCATAGGAAGCGCCCTTCTCCAAACGGCAGGTCAAATCGACAACCGATACGTCGAGGGTCGGTACGCGGAAAGCCATACCGGTCAATTTGCCGTTCAAGGCAGGGATCACTTTGCCGACAGCCTTTGCAGCACCAGTCGACGAAGGGATGATGTTGCCACCTGCTGCACGGCCACCGCGCCAATCCTTCATCGAAGGACCGTCAACGGTCTTCTGCGTAGCGGTAGAAGCGTGAACGGTGGTCATAAGACCCTCCAAGATACCGAACTTGTCGTTGATCACCTTAGCCAGCGGAGCCAAGCAGTTGGTGGTGCACGATGCGTTCGAAACGATCGTCTGACCGGCATAAGCATCGGTGTTGACGCCGCAAACGAACATCGGGGTGTCGTCCTTCGAAGGAGCCGACATCACAACATATTTGGCACCGGCAGCGATATGTGCCTCAGCCTTCTCTTTGGTCAGGAACAGACCCGTCGACTCAACGATATACTCGGCACCAACCTCATTCCATTTCAAATTTGCAGGATCCTTCTCGGCAGTGACGCGAATCACGTGGCCGTTGACGATCAGCTGACTCTTCTCTACGTTGAAATCAACAGTACCGTTGAAACGACCGTGAACCGAGTCATACTTAAGCATATAAGCCATGTAGTCTACGGGTACGAGGTCGTTAATACCTACCACCTCAATGTCTGCATTGTTGCAAGCAGCGCGGAATACCAAACGTCCGATACGACCGAAACCGTTGATACCAACTTTAATCTTTGACATAATAAATTGTTTAGAATTATTTGTGAGTGAAATATTGCGTTATTTTTTTAACAGCACAAAAGTATATACTTTATATATATTACGCAAATAAAAAATTAAATTTTTTTAGTAAGGGGCGTTTAAACCTATTTTGCAGCCAATTTTGCGCGCTTGGCCATCGCCGAGGCGAAGACAAAATCGTTCAACTCGGGGTTATCGGCGTGCAAAATTTGGTCTTTGGTGCCCTCCCACCATTTGCGTCCTTCGTGGATGTATACAATTTTCTCGCCGATCTCCATCACCGAGTTCATATCGTGGGTATTGATGATCGCCGTGATGTTGTATTCGTGGGTGATTTCGTGGATCAGGTTGTCGATGACGATCGAGGTTTGGGGGTCGAGACCCGAATTGGGTTCGTCGCAAAACAGGTAACGCGGATTGAGCACGATGGCGCGGGCAATAGCCACTCGCTTGATCATACCGCCCGACAGCTCAGCCGGATAGAGCGCATTGGCATCTTCGAGCTGCACACGTTGCAGGCAGAAATTCACACGTTCGCGCTTCTCGGCTTCGCTCTGCGAGGTAAACAGATCGAGCGGCAACTTGACATTCTCCTCAACGGTCGAAGAGTCGAGCAGCGCGCCCCCTTGAAAAATCATACCAATATTTTTGCGAATCGCCTTGCGTTCGCGGAATCCAAGCTGCGTGAAGTTGGTTTGGTCGTACCACACGTCGCCCGAGTCGATTTCGTGCAGCCCCACCAAGCTCTTCAGCAACACGGTCTTACCCGATCCACTCTTGCCGATGATCAGGTTGGTTTTACCCGTCTCGAATTCGATCGAGATGTCGTCGAGCACCACGCGTCCATCGAACGATTTGACAATATGTTCGGCGCGTATCATATCAGCAGGATTTGGGTGAGGATCAGGTTGAAAATCATAATGACGATCGAGCTGGCCACCACCGCACGCGTCGAGGCAGCACCCACTTCGAGCGAATTACCCTTGGCGTAATAGCCGTAGAAGGCCGAAACCGAAGCGATAATGTAGGCAAAAACCGAGGCTTTGATGAGCGAATAGACGATCGAATAGGGTTTAAAGTCGGTCAGCAGGCCGTCGATGTAGTCGTTGGGAATCATTATATTGGTAAACACAGCGATCATCCAGCCGCCGAAAATACCGATCAAGATACTCAGAATGGTCAAAAACGGAAAGAAGAGCACCGCGGCAACGATCTTTGGCAGAATCAGATAGGAGGCCGAATTGACACCCATAATCTCCAGCGCGTCGATCTGCTCGGTAATGCGCATTGTGCCGATCTCGGAGGCGATGCTCGATCCGACCTTGCCGGCCAAGATCAGCGCCACAACCGTCGAGGAAAACTCGAGGATCATCGTCTCACGCGTAGCGTAGCCCACCATCGAACGCGGAATGAAGGGCGAATCGAGGTTGATGCACATTTGCAGCGTGATCACCGCACCGATGAAGATCGAGATGATGGCCGTCAGTCCGATTGAATCGACACCCAGCGCCTCCATCTCATAGATGATGCGCCGCCGGTAGATCGCAGCCTTCTCCGGACGAGAAAAAACCTTTCTCATCAAGATGAAATAACGACCTATCAGTGCAAATAGTTGGAACATTTTTTAATTTTTGGTCTCTTCGTCTTTGGTCTCCTCAAATTCGACGTAGTCGCCGACATCTTTCGAAACCTTTTTATCGGGCGTTTCGGAGGTGGTATAGATCTTCACATCACCCTCTCGCTCGTCCGAACGTTCGCCGCCAAAGGGGGTGCCCTGTGCGTTGGCATCGAACTGGTCGTCCATCTGCCGACGCATCGACGCAATCTTCCAGCGGAAGAGCAGCATTGCCCCCACCACCAGCACGATCAACCCCAACAGGAAATAGAGGATGAAAACCGCGATACCTTTCAGCAGCGACGGAGCACCCACCGCTAAGATAACGAGGATCAGCACGGTCAGCGGATTGCGCTGCACGAAACGGATCAATGCGTCTATAATTGCCAATACAAATCTCATTGCGTGTCGTTTAGATACTGTTTCGATTTAGAACGAGACAAAGGTAGGGAAAATTATGCGTAATTCAATTTATTGTCGTAAATTTGATGCCGGAAAAAATCTCAATACGATATGTTAAATAAACTCTCGGCCATCTCACCCATCGACGGCCGCTACCGCAACGTAACGGAGCCGCTCTCCGACTATTTTTCGGAACAAGCGCTCATCCGCTACCGCATCCACGTCGAAGTGGAGTACTTCATCGCCTTGTGCGAGCTGCCTTTGCCACAGTTGGCAAACGTCGATCACACGAAATTCGCCGCACTACGCGCCCTATACCTCGATTTTTCGGTCTCCGACGCCGAACGCGTCAAGCAGATCGAGGCGGTGACCAACCACGACGTCAAAGCCATCGAATATATCATCAAAGAGAAGATGGATACGCTGGGACTGGAGGCCTACAAGGAGTTTGTCCACTTCGGACTCACCTCGCAGGACATCAACAACACCTCCATTCCTCTGACCATCAAGGAGGCACTCACAGCCGTCTACTACCCTGCTGCCGACGGCGTGCGCAACAAATTAGCGGCCTTTGCCGAGCAGTGGCGCAGCGTGCCGATGTTGGCGCGCACCCACGGACAGCCGGCCTCACCGACGATGTTGGGCAAGGAGTTTATGGTCTACGTCGAGCGGCTCGAAAAGCAACTCGCACAGCTGCGCGACATCGCCGTGCCGGCCAAATTCGGCGGCGCCACGGGCAACTTCAACGCCCACCACGCCGCCTATCCGGCGCTGGATTGGGTGGCATTTGCCAATCAATTCGTCGACGAGAAGTTAGGGTTGTGTCGCTCGCAATACACCACGCAGATCGAGCATTACGACAATTTGGCGGCTATCTTCGACAACCTCAAGCGCATCAACACCATTCTGATCGACTTGTGCCGCGATATGTGGACCTACATTTCGATGGAGTACTTCAAACAGCAGATCAAGGCTGGCGAGGTCGGTTCGAGCGCTATGCCCCACAAGGTCAATCCCATAGACTTCGAAAATGCCGAGGGCAACTTCGGCATCGCCAATGCAATTTACGAGCATCTGTCGGCCAAATTGCCGCTCTCGCGCCTGCAACGCGACCTGACCGATTCGACCGTACTGCGCAACGTAGGCGTTCCGATGGCGCACACGCTCATCGCGCTGCACTCGCTGATGAAGGGGCTTAACAAGTTGCTGCTCAACCGCGAGATACTCGATCGCGACCTCGACAACAACTGGGCTGTGGTCTCCGAGGCCATCCAAACCATCCTACGCCGCGAAGGTTACCCCAAACCCTACGAGGCGCTCAAAGCCCTGACGCGCACCAACGCCCACATTACCCACGAGTCGATCGCCGCCTTCATCGAGGAGCTTAACGTCGCCGAGTCGGTCAAACAGGAGCTGCGCGCCCTGTCGCCATCGACCTACACGGGGGTTTTCCGGTAGGGTCTCGGCTCTTTGGGTCATCAAAAACAGCAAGTGGCGCGAAGTTTTCTTCGCGCCACTTGCTGTTTACCTGCACCCACAACCCTAAAATCCGAAGAAAAATGCCACCCGATCACCGACTTTGGCACACAACTTGCGATCTAATAAATCAACTGCGGCACAGCAACCGCAGTGAGGTTTCTTCATTTATTTAAGTTTGGGTTAGTAGTTTTGAAGGGTTAAACCTTCAGGGGGCAGCAGGCAATCGGGAGATTCCCTGCTGTTTTTGCGTGATTTCCGCGCCCGACAGACTATAAATAGTACCCCTTGCTGCTCATTTCGGAGGCCTGAAGTAGCGAGAATTCGGCTTGCTTGAGCGGATAATCCCAGCAGCCCATTTGGTGAAATACCGTGCCGCCAAATCCCGATTTAAACTTATAAAGGCCATACATCGGATGCGACGGCTCGGCATTGGGCGCCACGCCGAATAGATCGTATTCGCTACATCCATAAGCCTTTGCAATTTGGATCGCCTGCCATTGCATAGCATAGGTGGGCATAAAATTGCGCATCTCCGACGACGAAGCTCCATAAAGATAGGTCGCGCGGTGGCTCGAGATAAGCAGGAAAAGCGCCGACAGCGGCACGTTGTCCACATAGGCAATCAACAATTTGACCTGCACGGGCAACGTCGAATCCTCCATTTTGGCCGCAAATACGGAGTGGAAATATTTGATGTCATTGACGTGCAGCCCATTGCGGCGCGCCGTCTCGACATATAAATCATACCAAATCGACAGATCCTTGATCGTACCCACACGCACCTCGACCCCTTTGCGCAACGCCAAACCGATGTTGTAGCGCGTTTTGGGCTTCATTCGTGCCAGAATTTCGGGAATCGACGCGTTCAGATCGACAATAATCGTATTGGCCGGCAAGATGTCGCTGTTGGAGCGGAGTAAATTGCCATTGCGCGTATCGAAATTGAGCTTGAATTCTTGGTATTTCTTTTCGGGTGCCCCGAGCCAACGCCCCTCCTCGGTGTAATCGGAGGCCTTGCCCCAATGCGAGCGCCAATTCAGATCGTAACGAATGGCAATGCACTCGGGTGGCAGGTAGGAGCGCAACGACTCCGAAAGCTCCTCCAAAAACACGCCTTGATTCTCCTCCGACGGCTCCACCTCGGGACCATAGGGGACGTAGGCGACGCAATCGTCCGCATTGAAATATTGCAGGAAGAGCAGAAAATCGGCTCTTGTGTAGGAATACCCACCAACATTGAGGTACAAATCGCTGTTACGCGCCTTGTAATCAAAGGCAAACGACTGCAACCCCTGCTTACGCTTCACGCGCGACCAAAAGGAGGTTTGCTGAATGATTGGCGTGTCGTAAACATCCAAGATGGACTTCTTCTCGATATTGAGTTCCATTATCTATCTGACTAAAAACCATTTAACTTTTGCAAAGATAGCCATTCTATTTTAACCGTCCAAAATTTCCACCCAAAAGGTGGCGCATCCCCAAAGAAAATAGGGCTCAGTGTAAAATGAACTACAACAGCACAACCTAAAAACAGAAAGCCCCTGAATTTCATTGAAATTCAGGGGCTTATGAGATTTGTTAATCTTTTTGTGGTACCACCTGGAATTGAACCAGGGACACAAGGATTTTCAGTCCTTTGCTCTACCAACTGAGCTATGGCACCTTGGCGAAGAAGGCCGTTTGGTCTAATCGTGGGGCAAAGGTAGAAAATAAATTTGAATCTACAAATCCCAACGTGATTTTTTGTGCATTTTTAGCACATCCGCACACCTCTGCCACAACAACACGCAAAAATAAAACATTCGATCCGAAAAACCCGTCGACAAAAGTGGGCTTTTCGGATCGAAATAGTTGATTACAGCAGTCGTCTACCCACAGAGCGAACCGACATTGTCGTCGCTCCGTTTTTCACATCATCGGGGATCGCCGCTTTGATATAAACGCTCACCTCGACAACAGGAGAATTGCTGGTTAAAGTCAGTTTATTTGCGTCGTCAATAACCACAGAATAAGTGCTGCCCCAAGGAGTATTGTCGCTATAAATGCCCGACAAAAGCGTTCCTGAGAGACGATAGCTACCAACGAATTTCTGATAGTTAGCCTGCTCAATTTTTTGGTAAATTGTAAAGGTGCCATCGGCATTCAACGCCATATA
>JAVVYP010000004.1:0-75797 GCA_036651015.1 Alistipes sp. | reverse complement strand
GCTCACGTGACCCTGACGCAATGATTCGATGATTTCGTTGCTTCCCTCGCTCAACTTGCGGCGCGTACGGGTGCGGATGCCGTGCTCGCGCAGGAACTCCGCGGTGCCGGTTGTCGCCTCGATATTGAAGCCCAAGTTGTAGAACCGTTGCACCAAAGGCAGGGCGGCATCTTTGTCTTGGTCGGCAATGGTGACGAAGATCGTTCCGTAGTTCGAAACGTTCATACCGGTGGCCTGCAAGGCTTTGTAGAGGGCACGGGTAAGTTTATCGTCGTAGCCGATCGCCTCGCCCGTCGATTTCATCTCCGGCGAGAGGTAGGAGTCCATACCGCGTATTTTGGCGAACGAGAAAGCCGGAGCTTTCACATACCAACGACTCTTCTCCTTGCCATATACCTCTGTGATACCCAAGTCCTTGAGCGATTTACCCAAAATCACTTGGGTGGCAATATGCGCCATTTGCACACCCGTGGATTTCGAGAGGAAAGGCACGGTTCGCGATGAGCGCGGATTGACCTCGATCACATAGACGTCGTCGTTGCCGGCCACGATAAATTGGATGTTGTAGAGACCGATGATGCCGATGCGCAGGCCGAGTTTTATGGTGTAGTCGATGATTTTATCTTTGGCGCGCTGGCTCACACTGAAGGTCGGATAGACGCTGATCGAGTCACCTGAGTGAATGCCCGTGCGCTCCACGTGCTCCATAATGCCGGGAATGAAGACATCGCGACCGTCACAAATGGCGTCCACCTCCAACTCCTTGCCCAAGATGTAGCGATCGACCAGTACCGGCTGATCCTCGTTGACCTCCACCGCATTTTGGAGATAGTGGCGCAGGCGCTCCTCGTTCGAGACGATCTGCATAGCTCGGCCGCCCAACACGTAACTCGGACGCACCAGCACCGGATAGCCGATGCGTGCAGCAGCACGAACACCGGTTTCGATGTCGGTCACGGCCTCAGCCTCGGGCTGGGGAATGGCCAATTCGTTCATAATCTTCTCGAAGCAGCCACGATCCTCGGCATTTTTGATCGCCTGCGTGTCGGTGCCGATGATCGGCACACCCAACGCCGAGAGGGGTTCGGCCAAGTTGATGGCCGTTTGTCCGCCCAGCGAGACGATGATCGCCTTCGGATTTTCGAGGTGGATGACATTCATCACATCCTCGACGGCCAGCGGCTCGAAGTAGAGTTTGTCGCTGGTGGTGTAGTCGGTCGAGACGGTTTCGGGGTTGTTGTTGATGATGATCGCCTCGTAACCAGCCTCGCGGATCGACCAAATGGCGTGGACGGTCGAGTAGTCGAATTCGACTCCCTGACCGATGCGGATCGGCCCCGAACCGAGCACCACGATCTTCTCCTTGTCGCTGACGATCGACTCGTTTTCGAGTTCGTAGGTCGAGTAGAAATAGGGCACGTAGGAGGCGAACTCGCTGGCGCAGGTGTCGATCATTTTGTAGACCGGGAAGATGTTATTCGCCTCGCGCAGGCGGTACATATCGTGTTCATTAAGCCCCCACAGTTTGCCGATATACTTGTCGCTGAAGCCCATACGTTTTGAGTCACGCAGGGTTTCAATATCCATCGGATGCGCGCGAACCACAGCCTCCTGTTCGACAATGTTCTTGAACTTTTCGAGGAAGAACATATCAATTTTGGTGTTGTTGTAGATCAGCGCCAAGTCGATTCCGTTGCGAATCAGCTGGGCGATGGCATAGAGACGTTCATCGGTGCCGTCTTTGATGTAGTCGAGCAGATCGTCGTTCGACCAGTTGTCGAATTTCTTGTTGTAGATGTGGCAGACGCCTGTCTCCAGCGAGCGGACGGCCTTCAACAGCGACTCCTCGATGGTGCGTCCCACCGACATCACCTCGCCCGTGGCCTTCATCTGGGTGCCCAGTTTGTTGGAGGCATCGGAGAACTTGTCGAACGGGAAACGTGCGATCTTGGTGACCACGTAGTCCAGCGTCGGTTCGAAGCTGGCCGGTGTGTTGGCGATTTGAATTTCGTCGAGACGCATACCCACCGCGATCTTGGCACTGACGCGCGCAATCGGGTAGCCGGTGGCCTTCGAAGCCAAGGCCGACGAGCGCGACACGCGGGGGTTGACCTCGATCAGGAAGTAGTTGAACGAGAGCGGATCCAAGGCAAATTGCACGTTGCAGCCCCCCTCTATTTTCAGTGCGCGGATGATCTTCAACGCCGAGTCGCGCAACATCTGATATTCGCGGTTGGTGAGCGTCTGGCTCGGAGCCACCACGATCGAATCGCCCGTATGGATGCCCACAGGGTCGATATTTTCCATATTACAGATGGCGATGGCGGTGTCGTTGCTGTCGCGCATTACCTCGTATTCGATCTCCTTGTAGCCCTTGATGCTCTTTTCGATCAGCACCTGATGCACCGGCGAGAGGAACAGCGCGTTGCGCATCATCTCGCGCAACTCCACCTCGTCGTCGGCAAAGCCACCACCCGTGCCACCCAGCGTGAAGGCCGGACGCAGCACCACAGGATAGCCGATAAACTCGGCCGCCGAGACACCCTCTTCGATGGTGTTGGCGATCCGCGACGGAAGCACCGGCTCACCCAGCGACTGGCACAGCTCTTTGAACAGTTCACGATCCTCGGCGCGTTCGATCGACTCGAACGAGGTGCCCAAGATCTCGACTTGGCACTCTTTGAGGATGCCTTTTTTGGCCAGTTGAACGGCCAAATTCAGACCTGTCTGCCCACCCAAACCCGGCACAATGGCATCGGGACGCTCGTAGCGGATGATCTTGGCGACATATTCCAGCGTCAACGGCTCCATATAGACCTTGTCGGCGATGTGGGTATCGGTCATAATGGTGGCCGGATTGGAGTTGGCCAGCACCACTTCGTAGCCCTCTTCTTTGAGCGCCATACAGGCTTGCGTGCCGGCATAGTCGAACTCGGCAGCCTGCCCAATGACGATCGGCCCCGAGCCGATGACCATAATTTTGTTGATATCTCTTCTCTTAGGCATTGCGATTCTCCTCCATCATTTTAATAAACTTATCGAACAAATAGGCACTATCCTGCGGCCCGGGTGCACTTTCAGGGTGATACTGCACCGAGAAAACCTGATCTTCGACACACTCAACGCCTTCGGCCGTGTTGTCGAGCAGGTTGATGTGCGTGAGCGTCAGGCGCGTATCTTTGAGTGAAGCCGCATCCACGGCGAAGCTGTGGTTTTGGCTCGTAATCTCGATCTTATCCGTTGCCAAGCACTTCACGGGGTGGTTGCCGCCGCGGTGTCCGAATTTCATCTTGAAGGTTTTGGCACCATAAGCCAGCGCCACCATTTGATGTCCCATACAGATGCCGAAGATCGGCAAACGCCCCTTCAGCGCGCGAACCTTCTCGATCACCGGCTCGACGTCGACCGGGTCACCGGGTCCGTTCGAGAGGAAAATACCGTCGGGACGAAAGGCCAAGATCTCCTCGACCGAGGCGTCGAACGGCACAACCGTCACGTTGCAGCCCTTCTCGTTGAACTTGCGGATGATGTTGTATTTGATGCCGCAGTCGATAGCCACCACGTCGAATTGGTGGTTGGGCGTACGCGAAAACCACCGCTTGCGGCAGCTCACGCGCGAGACCATATCGCGCGGATAGACATAGGCCGCCAATTTGCGCATTGCCTCGTCGTGGGGCGTGGCAGCATCGGTGATGAGCACCTTTTGGCTGCCCTCGTCGCGGATAATGCGCGCCAAGGTGCGCGTATCGACACCCGAAATGGCCGGGATATTGTGCTCCTCGAAGACCTCTTGCAGCGTTTTCGTATAGCGGAAGTTCGACGGCGTGTCGTTGTATTCGCGCACGATCATACCACCAATGGAGGGGAATTTCGATTCGTAATCCTCCTCTGCCGTGCCGTAGTTGCCGATCAGCGGATAGGTCATCACCACCATCTGATCGGTGTACGATGGGTCGGAGAAGATCTCCTGATAGCCCACCATCGAGGTGTTGAAGACGATCTCGTTGATCGCTTCACGGTCGGCACCAAAGCCGTAACCGTAAAACTCACGGCCGTTCTCAAGAACAATTTTTTTCGTAAATGGCTTCATTATCTATCTGTTTGTTTTCATTGTTTCGTCTTTGTATACCTCGTTGCCGCCGACCACCGTCAGCATCACGCGGCTCTGCACCTGCCAGCCGGCAAAGGGCGTCGCACGCCCCAGCGAGAGGAACGTATCGGGTGTAACGCAATCATTCGCCGCAAGATCCAGCACCGTAAAATCGGCCGGCGCTCCTACGTGAAGTCCGCCGCCAAGGGCGAAAATCCGACGCGGATTGTCCGACATCAACGCCACGAGCTGTTCGAGTGACAACCGCCCCGGCAACACCATATAAGTATAGAGCAGGGCAAATGCGCACTCCAAACCGACAATTCCCATCGCACTACCGGCCAATCCGCGCGACTTTTCGGCTGCCGTATGTGGCGCGTGATCGGTGGCAATAACCTCGATCGTGCCGTCCAGAACTCCGGCGACGAGCGCATCGCGATCGGCACGACTACGCAACGGCGGATTCATCTTGAAACGCCCCTCCTCCTGCAAATCCTCATCGCAAAGCAGCAGGTAATGGGGTGCTGTTTCGCAGCTCACGCGCACTCCGCGAGCCTTGGCTTGACGCACCAGTTCGACACTCTCGCGCGTCGAGACGTGGCAGACGTGATATTGACAGCCGGTTTTCTCGGCCAGCGCCACATCGCGCGCCACCTGTTGCCACTCACTCTCGGAGCAGATGCCCTTGTGCCCGTGGTCACGGCAATAGTCACCGTCGTGGATATATCCGCCACGCAACAGCTCATCGACTTCACAGTGGGCAACGATCGGCCGTTGAACCCGTGCGGCACGGCGCATCGCCTCCTCCATCAACGCCGCGGACTGCACACCGCGACCATCGTCCGAGAAGCCGACCACATTAGCCGCCAAGGCTTCGAAATCGACCAACTCACCACCACCGCGCTGCCCCATTGTGATGCAGCCGTAGGGCACCACGCGCACCACGGCATCGCGGTTGATCTGATCGAGCTGCACACGCAACGTCGCCGGCGCATCGGGTGCCGGATTGAGGTTGGGCATCGAGCAGATGGTCGTATAGCCGCCGTGAGCCGCCGCAGCCGTACCCGAAGCGATGGTCTCCTTCTGCGAAAAACCGGGTTCGCGCAGGTGCACGTGGACATCAACCAGCCCGGGCAATAGGTGCCGCCCCGTCAAATCGACCATTCGATCGCCAGCCGCAGCCACACCCGTAGCCACGATGTGACCGTTCTCGACGGCCACGTCTCCGACTTCGAAACGGCCGTTGCGATAAATATTTGCGTTGGTATAATAAGTTTTCATTCTACGTAGCACAAAAAAATAGGGCAACTGAAAAACAGTTACCCTAATAGGACAAAATCACCAAGAATCGGAGGAAATGCGTTACCCGACCAATAGGCCTGCTGCCAGAAAATATGCGCCGACGATATGTGGGATTTACACTTCACGATTTCCAAATCATTTTTATTGAGTGCAAAGATAGCGCATTTTAGTGGTTTCAACCAAACTTTTTAACAATTATTTATCAACAATTTCTTGTTTGACAATGATCAGATCAACGCCGGCGTCTTCGACAATCGAGATCATCTGTTTCGAGATCCGATCGTCGGTGACGATCACATCAATATCTTCGAGCGAGCAGATTCGGCCGAAACCGCGCTGCCCAAACTTCGACGAGTCGGCCAGCAGAATGATCTGCGACGAGGCACGCATCATTTTGCGCGTCAACTTGGCTTCGTCGATGGTCGAGGTGGTGATGCCGTGTTCGAGGTCAATGCCGTCCACCCCAAAGAAAAGCTTGGAGCAGATGCAATCTTCGAGCGCCGACGAGGCCTCCTCACCTTGGGTCGAAAGCGATTTTTTGTGCACACAACCGCCCAATTGGACGACATTGACATTCTCCGACTCGTTGAGCAGTACCCCCAATCGAAGAAAGGGCGTAACGATGTTCAGATGGTGCCACTGCCGCGCCTTGATCTCTTCGGCAAAAGCATAGATCGTGGAGCCTGAAGCGACGATGATCGAGTCGTTGTCGTCCAACAGGGTAACGGCACGCTGGGCGATTCGACGCTTGAACTCCTTGTTGATGTTGTCTTTGACGTGGACATCCAAATCGGCCACGTGGGGATTGGCCGGACGAGCACTGCCGTGAACTTTGTAGAGCAAACCTCGCTCTTCCAAAATCTTGACATCTTTGCGAATAGTCACCTTGGTGACACCCAATTCATTGGCCACATCGGTAATGCGGACGAAACCAAATTTATTGAGGTTGTCCAGTATATATTTATGGCGTTCAGCGATGCTCAGCATTGATCCTAAGTTTTTTGTTACGTGGCAAAGTTACAAAATATTTTGACACTATTGTCTGACTGGCAGAAGTTTTTGGAGCGCAAATTACTGTTTTTCGGGTTGCGCATCATAGCCATTAGCGCGTGCATTCCACATCGACAGAAAGACCAGCATACCCACCACAGCCATACTCAAAATACCGATATAGGCAAAATTCCAACCGTAGTGCTGCGCCACATAACCCAGTCCGACACCCGACACGATGGTGCTCGCATAGCCGAACAAACCCGTAAGGCCATTGGCCGTAGCGGCCGCATTTTTGGTAGCCTGATTGGCCGCCGCAATGCCGATGAGCGCCTGCGGACCGTAGATGCAGAAACCGGCAGCGCAAAGCGTGGCGAAGAACAACCAAACGGGGGCATTGACGGGCAACTGCCAAAAGCAAAAGACAAAGACAGAGGCACCTGCCATACAGAAGACACACATACGATGAGCGCGACCTTTGAGCCATTTGTCGGTAGCCCAGCCAGCGAACAACATTCCGAGGATACCTGCGATTTCGAACATCGCAACCAGCCAACCGGCGTGTGCCAAACTGACCCCTTTCGACTGGCTCAGCAGCGAAGGGCCCCAATCAAGCACCGAGAAACGAACCACATAGACGAAGAAATTGGCGAAACCCAAGATCCAGATCAGCGGATTGCGGAAGACGTGTTTGACCAAGAATGCACGGTGAGCACCACTCTTTTCGGCTTGCACAGCGTCTTTGGTTTCGGTGCCCTCCAACTCGGGAAGTCCGACCGACGATGGGGTGTCACGCAAGGTGATCATCAGACCCACGGCACCCACCATAGCGATGCCGGCAGGGATCCAAAAGCACCATTTCCAAGCACCTACGTGGTTTGCGCCAACCCCAAAATTGCTCATAATATAACCGCAAAGGATCACCACCAAACCAGCTCCAATGGAGTGCGAGGTGTTCCACATCGACATCTTTGTTGCCAGCTCCGTGGGAGGGATCCAATGGGTCAGCAGTCGCGCACACGGTGGAAAACCGGTACCTTGCAGCAGTCCGTTGATCATCCACAAGACGATCATAAAGAGCACCATCGTGTTGGTGAACTGCGCGCCACTGTGTTCGCCCGTAATCCAATAGGATACCTCGTCGCCGAAGCCGAACGAAAAGTTAGCCAAAGCGCAGAGCGCAAGACCGATACCCATATACCACCGGGCATTCATACGGTCGGCCAAAATGCCATTGAAGAAGCGCGAAAGACCATAGACCACGCCATTGAGTGTCAGAAAAATTCCGAGACTGGTCTTCGAGATTCCCAGATCGGCCTCCATACCGGGCATTGCCAGCGAGAAGTTTTTGCGCACGAAGTAGAAAAGAGCATAGCCTATCATCGTGGCAAAAATCGTCCGCATCTGCCAGTATTTGAAGCGTTTAGTTTGTTCGGGTGTCATTTAGAAAATTGTTTTAATTTGTGTAGCAAATATAGCTATTTTATCTCCCAAACTCCGCTTTTTCCAAAAAGTTTATCGAGCCACGGGGTCATATAACCGCAACGGAAAGCCACGTCGATGACCGTGAAGCGACTACGCATATAGGGAATCTTCTCGAAGCTGGCGCGGAATTTAGCGCGCGAAACTCCAACGTGTTCGGGTTCATAGGGGGCACCTACGGCCTTCAAGCGGCTCCGCACCTCGTCAAAGGGGAGTATTTGGGCACGAATCTGCCCACGCAGCTCCGGCCACACGCTCTTCAAACTAATCAGCTGATTGCGCAAACCTGCTTTGTCGACATATTTGTTGCGCGTCTCGACCAAGCCGCGCGCCACAAATTCGGGGTCATTGTTGAAAATGGCGCGAATATCCGCCTCGGTCTCGTCCCACGGCTTCCACGCCGCAACACAGGCCTCGATGTCGAGTTGTTCGATCGGCGCCTCCAACAGCAGTTCCAAGAAAGCCGTCGAGGCCAAGGTGCCGATGCCGACCTTGAAGCCGTGCGACACCGATTTGCCCTCGAATTGCAGGTGTTCCATATCCCACAGGTGGCTGAACTGATGTTCGGCTCCCGAAGCGGGGCGGCTCGACTGCGTGGCCTGCATCGCAAAACCACTCAGCAGCAACCCTTCGGCCAGTTGTTCGACTTTGGCCACATTGCCCTCGTGCACCCCTTTCGGGTCGCAGAGCGCATCGCGCAGGCCGTCCTGCACCAGCGCAAAGGCAAAATCGTCCATCGCCTCCGAACCTACGGCATCGGAGAGCATCCAGTCGGCTCCGGCCGGAATTTTGGCAATCAGATCGGCATAACCCGAAGCCGACATTCGGGCAGGTGCTGCGGCGGCAATCGTCGGATCGAGCACCATACCCAGCGGTG
This sequence comes from Alistipes sp., assembly GCA_036651015.1. Lineage (GTDB taxonomy): Bacteria > Bacteroidota > Bacteroidia > Bacteroidales > Rikenellaceae > Alistipes. The sequence continues at coordinate 67,056 of JAVVYP010000004.1, read as the reverse complement.
CCGGGCAGTCAAAAGTTTGCTTGTTGCCGTCTTTGGTGATCGAAGCTCCGTAGGCGGTGTAGCCATCCATCGACGCGGCAGTGCCGACAATCATATAGCGGCGAGCGTTGTGGTGCGAGCAGAGTTTCGACAGGTCGTTGATCACCCCCGAACCCACAGCCACCGGAATCGCTTGGGTGGTCGATAATACTTTGTCCAGCTCCTCTACAAATCGCCACTCGGCATAGAGTTTGGGATCGGTGAAAATATGGGGAGCATCCTGCGGAATGCCGGCATCGGCCAAGATGCGATGCACCTGCTCGCCGGCCACGCGCCACGTATTGAGGTCGGCAACCACCACAGCGCGCTGTGCAGGAAAGAGTTGTTGGAACATAGCCGCAACCTGCGGAAGGGTATCGGAACCGATTACCAATGCTTTGGTATCGGTCGTGCGCGATAAGGCACTTTCTACTTTAGTCATTTTATTTTTAGATCGAAAAGTCTGTAAAATCGGGGGTTGCGGCGACCGCAACCCCCGATTCCGATTAGATTTGGCCTCTTAGTTGGCAGCCTTGATTTTGATATTATCCATCCACATACGATGCTGACCCTTGGGAGTCGATGCAGTTCCCGTAAAAATTTTGATACGGGTCGCAGCAGTCGCACCTGTGATCTTCAATTTGTGGTTGGTAAAGGTGTATCGTCCAAGTCCGTTGGCATTAGTTTCGGCTGCTGTTTGGCTGGTCAGCGTCACAGCACCCGTTGCCGTATTGGCCACCCCGTTCACCTCGGCAATCGTACCACCACCAGTCACTTCGATGAAGAAATTCGCGCCATCGGTAGCACCCGTTTCCAAATTCGTACCGTCCTTCGAAGGTTCGTAGTAGGGGCAGGCATCCATTTCGAGTACAATGTCCGTAGCTGCTGTAAGCGTCGAAAGTTTGGGCAGTGTCAACCATCCGGGCTTCGAGCCACCACCGAATTTCATATAACCTACGGCAATATGCGCATTTTTGTTCAGATCCTCATCTACCAACTCCGCTGCATCCCATTCGGGCATATAAGCGGCACAGAACGAAGCATTAGCGTAGTAGGCACCCGGACAATAGACCCAGTTTTTATCGCCCTTTGTCCATACGATCTTGGTAATATCCGAGAAGTCCTCCGTGCCGGAGAAACCACCGCGGCCATAGGCACACAGCAGTGCTTGCGCACCAAATGGCACATTCTCGAAATCCTTGTAGAACAGATAACCCGTTTTCGCAGGTGCGGCATCGGTAGACACCGCCACACTCACCCATTCCGAATCGACCCACTTCGTTTTGTCGGCTGTCGAAACGCGTCGCATCTCCATCTTATAGGCGGTACCGGAGTTCAATGCGCCAAATGTATAGCGATAGCGGTTGTATTTGCCGAAGTTGAAATTCGCATCGTTGTCGTAGCTCCAACCCTCCAAGATTTTACCCGAAGCGTCTTTCAATCGGAAGTCGTAATTGTCATAATTGGCAACCGGTTGTTGCGTCAATGCGTCAGTAGACAGTGTCCATTCGATCACCGCCAGACCGTGCGTCTTGGCGTAGAGCGTAGCCACCGGTGCAATCATGTGGGGCAAGGTCTTCACAGCCAGTGTGGCAGCCGCGGAGTTCAATTCGGGGTTGGCTTTGAAGGTTGCAACAACAGACAGCGTATAGGCTTTTTCGCCACCCTCAAGCCCTGCAAAGGTATAAGTTCCCTCTTGTACATCAGCACTTTCAACCGTTTTTTCGCCGTCGAGCAGCGACACGGTGTAACCCGTAGCGCCATCGACCAAAGCCCACGTAGCGGTCATCGCATAGCCACTATTGGTATATTTCAGATCCGTGGGAGCATCCAACGGGTCGGTACGCACGCCCAAAGTTGCAAGCGATTTGGTCGCCATTGCGGAATTCATCTTTTCGTCGGCAGCCCATATCGCCGTCAAATGCAAACTGTAATAACCCGATAGAATATTGACGATGGTGATTTTCGGCTCCGTGACCCGACGCTTGAACGAGAACTGCGGACGCGTCACGTCGATCAACTCCACATCGTAGGCGTCGGCATTTTTCACCGTTGCCCATTGCAAATCAAAGGATGACGAGGTAGCTGTAACGTCCAAGGTCTTCATATCAGGAGCGGCCAAGGGATCTTTCAGAACGACTTGATCCTCCGACATAATCACGAGGTTGTCGAGTTGGAAACGGCGTCCTCCCTCTTTGCCGCCTGAGGGCGTTTGCATTGCAATCTTGATGCGCGTTGCACTGGTTGCATCGGCAACGACACACATACAAGTCTGCCACTTGCACTCAGACACAGCATTGGGCACGGGTAGCACAGCTGTCGAAATCGTACCACCACTAATTACCGTTCCGCCACCTTCGGCTGAAATCATAATATCACCTTCTTCGCCCACAACACGACACAGATCCACCGAAACTACAATTTTTTGAGGCGTAGAGGTCAAAGCCGACAAAGCCGGCGTCAACAACCAACCATCTTTTCCGCCTGTACCGAAGCGCAGGTAGCCCGGACGCTCGTAGATGCCATAGCCGTCCCAGTCTGCCACGTTGCGATTTTTGCGATATTCTTCGCTCATGGTCTTGAAAACGTCGCTCGAACCATTCGTTCCGGGCGTACACGTCTTTTTCTCGGTCTCCAAACCGGTACTGGCTTTATCGGCCTCTTTACCCGTGGGGCTAAAGCCCTCTTTATCGGCAACGTAGTCGCCGCCCCAGATAAACGAGCTGAAAGTCCACGTATGTTTTTCGTTGGGCGAACCAACGCTCACTGCAATGTTGTCGTTATAAACCTCCACACCATCGAGTTTGACCACAACAGCCACCTTGAGCGCGCCCATTGCAGTGGCAGTACCCGTAATAGGAATTGCAAATTGACCGCGACCCTCCTGCTCAATGACGCCCTCAAAAGGCGTTTTCACAGTCAAGCCGCTGATGCCGGAAAGCGTCGTTGCAATCTCCACTTTTTGACCAGAAAAGGCCTTGTCGTAGGCAACAACCAGCAGACCCGACGATACACGATTCATCTTCACATCGCCTTCAACGACTGGTTTTTCGATCGAGAAGTGGCCATCGGCCTGTGTAACGGTGATCTTCAGCTCTTCGCCGTTGGTCGGCCTCACGTAGACATAGCCCACGCGTTTGTCGCCGGCATTACGCTCGGCAGTAACAGTGACATATTGGTAGTCGCTACCATTGCCCACGCCATTGGCAGGCGAAACGGTGAACCAAGCGGGAACATCGGTGGCTCCCTCGGCGCCACAAGCCACACGTGTCTCCCACGATCCGTTGAAACGGACGGTGAATTGAGACGTGGCAGCGGCATTGTAGGTCAGTTGGACGGCGTCGGTATCGCGTTTGAGCGGAGACACGTCGGGATCGTCCGAACAAGCCACCAGACACAACGCCGACACTACGAGCATCGTCTTTATCCAATTTTTCATAAGTATCATAACATTTTGATTAGAGTAATAAACTATTGTCAGAAAATAGCAATGCGGATGCGCAGGAAGCGCCTCCTTACTCTCAAAAGATATGTCTTGAATAACTTGCACCACAAAAGTAATACGTATTTTCCTTTCGTGCAAGTTTTAGGAGGAGAAAAACAATTTTTAGATAATAATAATTTCTTTTAATAATATTTTAAACATTTCGCAACACCTTTGCAACCAATTTTAACGAACTTTACACCCAAAAAGATAGCATAAAGGCAAATAAATGATTTTCAACATTATAGACGCATAAAACAGGTCAAATGCAAATCAATCTACTTGCTTTATCTATTCTTTTTGATTATTTTAAGATAAATAGTTGCACAAAAGAAAATAAAAGCATATATTTAGACGATAAAAAAACCGTATAATATAAATAATTTTAAAAACGCAAAAGAGAAAAGCCTAAACCACTACTAACACTTTCAAAGGAAGTTGAATCGGGAATAGCTTGCAGCAAAACAAAAACAGCGAAATTTCGCAGCTTATATATTATAGGTGTGAAATTCGCCAATGAACCGATTAATAACTTAAACTGTTGTGAAATGAAACAATGTTATACTCTAACCGAACACGGTGTGTGGAGCAGAATCTGCGCCTACACCAAGTTCATTGTGGCGACACTGCTCCTTGCAACGTGCGCTTCACCAGCACTGGCTCAGGGTGGAGGTAAAACTGTTTCGGGCATCGTCAAAGATCAGACAGGCAACCCGATCTTCGGTGTTACCGTCACCATCCCCGGAACCACCAAAGGCACCACAACCGACGTCGACGGTGCCTACACACTCCCCGTTACAGGCAAAGAAAACCTGTATTTCAGCTACATAGGCTACAAATCCCAAGACATCGCCATCAACGAGAAGTCCAATATCAACATCACTTTGGTCGAAGACAACACCAGCCTCGAAGAGGTGGTTGTGGTCGGCTATGGCGTCCAGAAACGCCGCGATGTGGTGGGTGCCGTCGAGACCCTCTCGGCCAAGACACTCGAAGATCGTATGGGTTCGTCGATGAGCATTTCGCGCTCGTTGCAGGGCGCAATCCCGGGTCTGACGATGACCTTCTCCGATGGTAAGCCCAACCGTGGCGCCACCATCCGCATCCGTGGTGCCGAAAACTCGATCGGATCGGGCGGTTCGGCACTGGTCTTGGTTGATGGTGTCGAAACCGATATGAGCACGGTCAACCCCGACGATATTGAGAGTATTTCGGTGCTCAAAGACGCTTCATCGACGGCCGTTTACGGCGCACGCGGTACATTCGGCGTGATCCTTTTGACCACCAAAGCACCGCAGAAAGGCACCGCCAAGGTGACCTACAACGGTACTTTCACCTTCTATCAACGCGCCACCAAGCCCGAAATGGTCACCAATGGCTACGACTTCACCACCTCGTATTTGGAGGCCTACACCAACGCCTACGGCAAGGATCCGGCAAATATCAACAACGTCTTCAAATTCTCGCGCGATTGGTACGCAGAACTCGGACGCCGCAACTCCGACCCCTCGTATGAGAAGTGGCGCGTCAACAACAAGAACCAATACGAATACTTCGGCAACACCAACTGGTACGATGTTTTCTACAAGAACTACACCACCGGTCACCAGCACAACATCAGTGTAACGGGCGGCGGCGACGTGGCTTCGTACTATGTTTCGGGTCGTATGTTCGAACAGGATGGCATCTACAATGCCGGCGATGAGAAGTACAAACAGTTCAACGTCAAGGCCAAAGGTGTCGTCAACGTGAAACCGTGGTTGCGCGTCGAGAACTCCACAGACTTCATGTACCGCAACTCGCATCAGCCAACCGGACACACCGGAATCAACACCACCCCGATGACCGTGTCGCGTATGTTGAACCACCAAGCCTATCCGGTCACCCAAGTCACCAACCCCGACGGAACGTGGACCGAAGCTGCCGTTTACACCGGCTGGGCAGGCTTTGTCGAGGGCAACTCGTGGCGCAAAGATCGCAAATTCGATATGACCAACCTCACCTCGGTCAACTTGGACCTGATCAAAGATGTGTTGGTGGCCAACGCCGATGTGAGCTTCTACTTCAACCAAACCGACCGCCGTCAGGCTGTCAACAGCTACACCTACTATACAGGACCTACCAGTTCAGCACAACGCCCCGCAGGCTCGCTCTACGAAGAGCGCAGCTACAACCGCCAGAAGGTTGCATCGAGTGCCACACTGACCTACACCCCTCGCTTGGGTGACAACCACTCGCTGACGGTGCTCGGCGGTTGGAATATCGAGGATTACACCTACAAGAGCAACTTGATGAACCGCGAGGGCATCATCATCCCCGGACAACCCAACTTCAGTCTGCTCGACGGCGAAGCGATGACGCTCAAAGACAACGGCAGTTACGATTGGGGCTTGGTGGGTGCATTCTACCGCGTAAGCTACTCCTACAAAGGCAAATACCTGTTGGAGACCCGCGGTCGTTACGACGGCAACTCCAAATTCCCGTCCAACCAACGTTGGGGTTTCTTCCCCTCGGGTTCGGTGGGCTGGCGTATCTCGGAGGAGAACTTTATGAAAAGTGCCAACTGGCTCGACAACCTCAAAATCCGCGCATCGGTCGGTACGGCCGGCAACGGTTTGATCAGCGATGCCTATGCCTATCTCTCCTCGATGACCATTTCGCAGTCGGGTCTGCTCAACAACGGTTCGGTCTTCAACTACACGCAGGCGCCCAACCCCATTCCCAACGGATTGACTTGGGAGAAGGCTACCACCTATGATTTGGGTCTCGATTTCGAGGCACTCAACGGTCGTTTGAGTTTGACCGCCGATATCTACCGCAAAAAAACCTCCGATATGTATGTGGTGGGTGATGAGCTACCTGCCGTATTCGGCAACTCGGCGCCCAAAGGCAACTACGCCGATATGCGTACCGACGGCTGGGAGGCCAGCATCTCGTGGCGCGACACGCGCACGGTGGGCGGCAAACCCTTCAGCTACAACATCAAAGTCGCTGTGTGGGACAACTTGAGCAAAATCACCAAATACACCTCGAAGACCGGTACGCTATCGACCAACTTCAAGAATAGCTACTACGAAGGGATGACCCTCGGCGAACTTTGGGGTTACAAGTGCGACGGACTCTTCCAAAGCAACGAGGAGGCACAGACCCACGCCAACTACTCCAAATTCACCAACAACAACGCAACGTGGCAGGCCGGTGATCCGCGTTTTGTCGATCTGAACAACGACGGTTACATCAACAACGGCAACAACACCATCTACGACCACGGTGACCTGCAAAAAATCGGCAACACCACGCCGCGCTACTGTTACAGCATCCAAGGCGGTGCACGTTGGAACGGCATTGGCCTGAGTATGATGTGGCAAGGTGTCGGCAAACGGGATTGGTATCCGGCCAAGGAGTCGGGATACTTCTGGGGACAATATGGTCGTCCTTACAGTATGTCGTTGCCGCAGCACGCCGACCGTTGGTCGGAGAGCAACCGCGGAGCTTATTGGCCGCGTCTGGTGGGTTATTCGGCCTCAAATTCGGGCGGTATCCTCTCGGCTCCCAACACGCGTTACATCCAAGATGCGTCGTACATCCGGTTGAAGAACCTGACCATCGACTACAACTTCCCCAAGGAGCTGATCAACAAAATCGGCATTCAAGCACTCAAAATCTATGTGTCGGGTGAAAACCTGCTGACCTTCTCGCCCCTGAAAAAGCACGCCGAGAACTACGATCCGGAGAGTATCTACGCCGGTGACTCCGACTTTGGAGGCAACAAGGCAGGTAGCGACAACTCAGGTGACGGCGATGGATATCCGGTTATGCGCTCCTACACCATCGGTTTAACTTTAACATTCTAATTACGCGACAACCATGAAAAAAATATTATATACGCTTGTTTGCGTCTGCTTTCTGATGACCTCCTGCGAGGATTTTCTCAACCGAGAGCCCAGCGCAGAGGTCGGTTCGGACACCTATTTTGCCAACGAAGGCTCGCTGCTGACCTACGCCAATGGCTTTAGCGAAAAATACACCCCTTCGCCCGAAACCTTGGGCTTTGGTGACGGATACTCCGACATTCTGGCAACCTCCAGATCGTTCACCTACCTGACCAATGCTTCGTGGACACCCGATTTGCAGGGCGGCTGGAGCATCGACAGTTGGAAACCGATCTACAACATCAACTACTTCTTGGTTCATATGCGCGAAGCACAGGGTGTCTCGGAGGAGACTTTCAACCACTACGAAGGCGTCGCTCGCTTTTGGCGCGCTTGGCAATACTACGAGAAGATGCAGACTTTCGGTGCGGTACCTTGGTACGACACCCCCATCGACTCCGAAGATCAAGCAGCGCTCTACAAGACACGCGACAGCCGCGAAGTGGTTATGGAAAATCTGCTCAAAGACCTCAACTTCGCTTGCCAACACTGCTTCACCTCCTCCAATTGGATCAACGGTGCGCGCATCAACAAATACATCGCACTGGCCTTCAAAGCCCGCGTTTGTCTCTACGAAGGCACCTACCGCAAGTACCACAGGGTAGACCCCTCGACCGGCAAAGCGTGGGTCGATGCAACGGCTTCGGAACGATACCTGCGTGAATGCGCAAAGGCCTGCGAGGATTTGATGGCCGCCGGTGTCTACACCATCCAAAACAACGCAGCCAAGTTGCAAACCCAATACCGCGACCTTTTCACCAAAGAGGCTGTCAACACGGCCGAGGTGATTTGGGCACGCGAGATGAGCATTGGTATGACCACCTATCACGATTTGACGTGGCGCTACACTTCGGGTAGCTACGGCGAACGCTGGTCGCTCGATCAGGATTTTGTGAAGACCTACCTCAACCTCGACGGCTCGCGTCACACAGCCGCCAACGAATCGTTCACCACCGAGGTTCAGAATCGTGACTACCGACTCAAGCAGAGCATCGTCACCCCGGGATACAGCAAACTCGTCGGTGGCAATTCGACGCTGACCCCTCCCGATTTCACGATCACACTGACGGGTTATCAAACCATCAAGTACAACATCGACGACAAGGCTTACGAGTCGGCTAAGGTATCCTACAACTCGCTGCCTATCCTGCGTTACGCCGAGGTGTTGCTCAACTACGCCGAGGCCAAAGCCGAATTGGGTGAATTCACGGCCGACATCTGGAACAAAACCATCAAAGTGCTGCGTGAACGCGCCGGCGTGGATGGCAAGCGTCCTACGCAAGCCGACACCTATTTGGCGACCTACTACGGCATCAGCGACTGCGATCTGTTGGAGATTCGCCGCGAGCGCGCCATTGAGATGTTGCTCGAAAACCTGCGCTACGACGACCTGATGCGTTGGCATCTGGGCGAGAAACTCAACAAACCGTGGTACGGTATCTACATTGCGGCGATGAACACCTCTTACGACCTCAATGACGACGGCATCAACGACATCAATGTGGTAGCGAAGGGTGGCGAGGGCAAAGAGCCGGGTGTAAGCTACATCCCACTCGGAGAGTCTTATTCGTTGGAGAACGGGACAAGTGGTCGTTTGATCTACTCCGTGGGACGTAACTTCGAGGAGAAGCGCTACCTGCGCCCCATCCCGAAGACCGCCTTGGACATCAACCCCGATTTGGGACAGAATTATTACTGGAAATAACAGGGTGAAACTTTGCCGGAGGGCGGAAGCGCTCTCCGGCAAGGGTTCAAAATCATAAACCTAAATTTTTACGCAAATTATGAAACAATTCATATGGACTATCGCCACACTTTCGGCGCTGCTCTTGGCAAGTTGCTCGAATGACGATGAAAATCCGGTAAAGAGTCCCATCGACTCCGCAACGGATCTCTACGGCGTGGTGACCGACAACCAAGGAAACTTTCTGCCCAATGTGGTCGTAAGTGACGGCTATTCGTGCGATGCCACCGACGAAAACGGTGTCTATCAGCTGACGCGTAACGCCCTATCGTACCAAGTCTACGTTTCGATTCCCGAACAATACGAGGTTCCGATCAGCTCGGGGTTACCCTACTTTTGGCAGCAACTGCAAGGCGAACGCAACCGTTACGACTTCGCGCTGACACCGTTGACGGGTGGCGTCGAGACCGATTTCAACCTCTTTTGCATCGCTGACCCACAATGCGAATCCAACACCAACGTCGCTCGCTTCAGCAAGGAGACCGTGCCCGACATCGCCGCCCAAGTAGCCGCATCGACACTGCCTTGCTACGGCATCACGCTGGGTGATATCATCTGGAACAGCGCCAAAAAGGACGTCACCAACGACATTATGTCCCCGATGAAACTCGCGATGGCGCAAACCAGAACCGGGCTGCCGATTTTCCAGTCGATGGGCAACCACGACAACAAAGTGATCTCGGTCAAGAAGGGTGACTACACCGTCGAGCACGACGTAGCGGCACAGCGCAATTTCGAATATGCGCTCGGCCCGATCAACTACTCGTTCAACCGCGGCAACGCGCACATTGTGGTGATGGACGACATTCTGTTCCCCAACCACGACGACTATTCGCTCGGCTTTCGCGAGGATCAGGTGCAATGGCTGACCCAAGATCTGAGCCACGTCGCCAAAGAGAAGATGATCATCCTCTGTGTTCATATTCCGCTGCGCGACAGCAATGCGCAAAACGTGCAGGCGGTGCTCGCGCTGATCAAGGATTACGCCGAGGTACACGTTATGTCGGGACACACCCACTATGCCGAAAATAACATCTACGGCGAGATCTACGAGCACGTCCACGGTGCTGCGTGCGGTGCTTGGTGGCATTCGACGGTCAACACCGACGGCACCCCCAACGGCTATGCCATCTACACCGTCAAAGGCGCAACCATCGATCGTTGGAGCTACAAAGCAACGGGTCTCGACGCCACCTACCAGATTCGGCTCTATCGCGGCAACGACACCTTTATGACCGGCTACAAGCCCAGCTACCAATTCTACTACAAAGCCGACAACCAGATCGTCGCCAACGTTTGGAATGCCGACGCAAAGTGGACCATCGACGTCTATGAGAATGGCACAAAGAGCGGTTCTATGAAGCCTTTCGCCTCCTCTGTGACCAAGCGCGATGCGTGGGCTTCGGGTTACCACTGCGGTGTGCAAGGTCGCAATCCCGACAGTTACGACCGCACCAACAACTCGCACCTCTATTACTACACACTGACCTCCCCCACGGCCACCGTCGAGGTGAAAGCAACCGATCCTTTCGGCAACACCTACACCCAGTCAACGTTCACCTCAGGAGAGGCTGCCGACTATCCGGTAGGAGAATAACAAATCTGTAAAATATAACGTGAGTTTGGCAAAAAAGGCGAAACTCACGTTATATTTATTAATTTTGTCTGATAAATATTACTTCATAACACCCATGAAAAGACTCATCGCAACACTGGCGCTGGTCATATCGATTGGAATCGTCTATGGACAGCCCTCGGTACGAATCGCGCAAGAGCCCTACCTGCAACAACTCTCCGCCGACGGATTCACCGTGGTGTGGACAACCGATATGGATGCTGTGGCGTGGGTGGAGGTCGCCCCCAACGACGGGACACACTTCTACGCCACCGAGCGCCCCAAGTACTACGATTCGCACATTGGCAAGCGCCGTATCGGACGCCTGCATCGGGTACGTGTCGAGCATCTGACACCGGGCACAACCTATCGCTATCGTATTATGCAGCAAGGGGTCATTTGTGATGAGGGCAACAAACGGCTCATTCTGGGCGAGGGTTACGGCAACGATATTCTCAAACACAAGATCAACACCGCCACCACGCTCGACCCCACCAAGGAGCAGATCGAATTTTGGGTGGTGAACGACATCCACGCCCAAGACTCCATTTTCCGGCTGTTGATGAAAGGCGTCGACAAGAGCCGTCCCGATTTTGTCTGTCTCAACGGCGATATGCTCAGCGCAATGGAGTCCGAGAAGCAACTCTCCGAAGGCTATCTGCGTTCGGCGGCCAAGCTCCTCGCCACGGTCGGCATTCCGATTGTCGCCACACGCGGCAACCACGAAAATCGTGGCAAATTAGCCCCAAAATTCCTCGATTACTTTCCGACCGTCACCGGTGAGACCTACTATGCTTTTCGACAAGGACCCGTCTTTTTTCTCGCACTCGAAGGCGGCGAGGACAAGCCCGACAGCGATATTCGCTACTACGGTTTGTCGACCACCGACGCCTACCGTGAACAGGAGGCTGCGTGGCTCAAAGAGATCGTCGAGAGCGAAGAGTTCCGCTCGGCACCCTATCGCATTGCTTTTTTGCATATGCTTCCAGCCACCAAAAACAGCTGGCACGGCGAGCAGGAGATCAGCCGACTGTTGATTCCCACACTCAACGCAGCAGGACTCGATTTGATGCTCTGCGGCCACACCCATCGCTATGCCTTCATCGACGATCAAAGTCGTCATACCGATTTTCCTGTACTGGTCAACTCCAACGTCGACAAACTCGTGGTGCGCGTTGACCGCACAAAAGGCATTGACGTGCAGGTGATGAACACCGCCGGCACTGTGATCAAAGAACACCACATTTCAAAACATTAGACAGCACCTTCAACCATGAAATTTCTTCACACACTATCCCTGCTGCTATTGGGCGCAACCTTTAGCTCCTGCACCGAAACTCCAAAAACCGAGGCTCCTCACTACATTAATATCGAGAGCCGCGCCCAGCTACACGACTGGTTCCGCTACGCTCCCGATCGTGCGGTGGTGATCAGCGGACATCGCGGCGGTATGCTAACCGGGTATCCCGAAAACTGCATCGAGTCGTTCGAAAAGACGCTCACCCTGATGCCCTCGTTCTTCGAGATCGACCCGCGAATGACCCGCGACAGCGTGATCGTATTGATGCACGACTCCACCCTCGACCGCACCACAACCGGCACGGGCAAGGTGGCCGATTACACCTACGCCGAGTTGCAGCAACTCTTCCTCAAAGACCGCGAAGGCAACATCACCTCCTACAAAATTCCGACCCTCGAGGAGTGTATCACGTGGAGCCAAGGCAAGACCATCCTCAACCTCGACATCAAAGATGTGCCGTTGGAGGTGATGTCGGAGTTCGTCAACCGAATCAATCCGGCCAACGTTATGTACACCGTGCGCAACGCCGAGCAGGCGCGCACCTACCTCGATCGCGATCCGCAAGCGATGTTCTCGGGCTGGTGCAAGAACCTCAAAGAGTTCGACCAATATGCCGCATTGCAGATTCCGTGGTCACAGATGATGGCCTACGTGGGTCCTATGATGATCGCCGACGAGCAGCCGCTCTACGACCGACTTCACCAAAACGGGGTTATGTGTATGATCTCAGTCTCGCCGACCCACGACCGTCGCGCCAACGACATCGCGCGTATCCAAGGTTATCGGATAGAGGCACCGTCGGGTTGCGACGTGATCGAGACCGACTATCCCTATCTGTTTCAAGATATTAAACTCACACGCTAATGCAACCTTTTCACCGTTACCGCTCGATTTACACCCCCGACGAACTGTTGGAGCGCCTGCGCAAAATTAAGCACGTGGCACTCGATATGGACGGCACAATCTATATGGGAATGTCGCTCTTCGACTACACGCCGCCATTTTTGGCCACGTTACGCGAACTGGGCATCGGCTATTCGTTTCTGACCAACAACCCCTCGAAATCCATCGCCGACTATCTCCATAAGCTCGAAGTGTTGGGCATTGCCGCCTCTCGCGATCAGATGTACACCACGGCGCTGGCCACGATCGACTATATCAAGGAGCACTACCCCACGGCTCACCGTCTGTTTCTGCTCGGCACGCCGAGTATGCAATCGGAGTTTGAGTCCGCAGGGTTCTTTTCGACCACCGATTCGCCCGACGATCGCCCCGATGTGATCGTTGCGGCCTTCGATATGACACTGCAATACAACCGGCTCTGCCGTGCTGCGTGGTGGATCTCGCAAGGTATTCCCTACATAGCCACCAACCCCGACCGGGTTTGTCCCACCGATCAACAGGTGGTTTTGGTGGATTGCGGCTCGATCTGCGCCTGCTTGGCACACGCCACCGGCCGCCATCCCGACATCACGCTCGGCAAACCAGACCCCAATATGCTCACGGGTATTCTCACGCGCCACAACTTGACGGCCGATCAGATTATGATGGTCGGCGACCGCATCTACACCGACATTGCGATGGCGCACAACGCACACGCGATGGGTGCGCTGGTGCTCTCGGGCGAGACGACACTCGACATTGCCGATCAAGCCGAGGAGCAGCCGCACCTGACAGCCGACAGCATCGAGGTGTTGGGTGAGCTACTTCGACAGGCACACAAATAGCACGATCGACACCTTCGAAAAAACCGAATCCGCAATGGTTCGGTTTTTTTTCGCAATTTTTCAGAGAAATGCACTATATTTGCAAAAATAAAATGATGGACAACGATATACTTATTCCTCTCTTGCTAACACTTGGCGCCGGACTGGCAACCGGCATAGGTAGTGCAATCGCCTTTTTCGCACGCCGCACCAACAAACGACTACTGTCGTTTTCACTCGGATTATCGGGCGGCGTAATGATCTACGTGTCAATGGTCGAGCTATTTCACCAAGCACAATTAACCCTTACCGACGAATGGGGCTTGCGGATCGGTATGACGGTCACCGTTGTGAGTTTCTTCGCCGGCATCCTGCTCATCGGCATCATCGACCGGCTGGTTCCGTCGATCGAAAACCCCCACGAAGCCCACTCGATTGAGGAGATGGATCACAAACCACACAACCGCAAATTGATGCGAATGGGTTTGATGACCGCCCTTGCCATTGGCATTCACAACTTCCCCGAAGGTATCGCCACCTTCACCACAGCGGTGGACAATATGAATCTTGGTTTCGCAATCGCGGTCGCCATTGCTATCCACAATATTCCCGAGGGTATCGCTGTGTCGATTCCGATTTATTACGCCACGGGAAGCCGCCGCAAAGCCTTCAAGCTCTCACTGCTGTCGGGTCTGGCCGAGCCAGTGGGCGCGCTGCTTGCTTGGTTGCTGCTGATGCCCTTTATGACCCCGACGCTAATGGGCTGTATGCTCGCTTTGGTGGCCGGTATTATGGTCTTCATCTCGATCGACGAGCTGCTGCCTGCCGCGCGCGAATACGGCGAACCGCACCTTTCAATCTACGGCGTGGTGGCCGGTATGGCTATGATGGCCGTCAGTCTAATTATGTTGGCCTAAAAATATGGAAATACTACTTTTGATCGTCGGTCTGGGCTTGATCCTCGGCAGCGCAAACTACCTTACAGACGGCTCGGCGGCACTCGCCCAACGGTTTCACATCCCCGAATTTATCATCGGACTGACGATCGTTGCCGTCGGAACATCAACCCCCGAATTGGTGGTCTCGGTGTTGTCGGCTATCAGCGGACAGAGCGATGTGGCATTGGGTAACGTAGTGGGTTCCAATATCTTCAACGTCTTTGTTATATTGGGAATTTGTGCCCTATTGCGCTCCATTCCGCTCACCGCCAGCAACATCCGCCGCGATATTCCCTTTGGCGTGGCCATTTCGCTGCTCTTGGTTGCCGTTGCTTCGGACAAATTTCTGCACTTCGGAGTAGCCAACCAAATTGGCCGCATCGACGGCATTGTGATGATCGTGCTCTACATTGCACTCATCAGCTACACGATCCGCAAAACAAAGCAACCCAAAGTCGCCGCAAGCGTCGATACGAAGCCCCCAATGGCGCTGTGGCTGGCCGCGGTGATGATCATCGGGGGACTTGTCGGGTTGGTTTTCGGCGGCGAATTATTCCTGCGTCAAGCCACCTCGATCGCTCGCACGCTGGGCGTCAGCGAGTCGGTAATCGCCATCACGCTGGTGGCCGGTGGCACCTCGCTGCCCGAGTTGGCCTCGTCGATCGTCTCGCTGTTGAAAGGCAAAGCCGATATGGCGCTGGGTAACATCATTGGCTCGAATATCGCCAACATCCTGCTGATTTTAGGCATCAGCGCAACGATCCATCCGCTGGCAATGGGCGGCATCACGATGACCGATCTGCTGATGGTTGTTCTAAGTTCCGTACTGCTCTTCGTCACAGCATTCACCTTTCGACGCAAAGCAATTGATCGTTGGGAAGGGGTGATTTTCGTGGTGATATACGTCGCTTATATCGTGTATTTGATCAAGTAACGCTCGATCAATCGCGGCACGGCGTAGTCGCCCAACGTGGCGATCGGGATGATCAAATTCTCGGTCGAAGCGGTCAGCGCGAACGATTCTATCTGGTGAAAAACCGCGTGAAGTGTTTGATGCGTAAGCTGGTGTCGCGGCGATTCAACGCTACGCACCAAGTGCCACGGGCTGTCGCCCAGAACTTCACGGAACGGCATCAAATCAGATAATTGCGCGAAATCGACCGGTGCCGGCGTCTCGATCAACGGAAATTCGTAGAGTCCCTGCCAAATATCACCCTCCGCGCGTCGATGCAGCAGCAGCCGATCGCCCGAGGTAATGTGCAGGTAGTTGAACCACCGTTCGCGCACCTTGGTGGTCGCCTGTTTCACGGGACGCATCGCCACAGTTCCGGCCGCCAAAGCAAGGCAACACGACGCCAACGGACACACCTCACAGCGCGGTGCCACGGGCACACATTGTAATGCCCCAAAATCCATAATTGCTTGGTTGTAAACGCTGGGACGCGACACATCCAACTGCGACTGTGCCAGTTCGGCAAACGCACGTTTGCCGGCCAGCGTGTCGATCGGCAGCTCCACATCGAACACGCGCGACAGCACCCGATAGACATTGCCGTCAAGCACCGCGCACGGAGCATCGTAGGAGAGCGAGCAGATGGCCGCCGCGGTGTAATCGCCCACGCCGCGCAACGAACGCACGTCCTCGAAATTCCGCGGAAAAACGCCTCCAAACTGCTCCACAATCTGCTTCGCCGCAGCGTGAAGGTTACGCGCACGGCTGTAATAGCCCAATCCTTGCCACAGTTTCAACACCTCGTCTTCGGTAGCCGCTGCGAGCGACTGCACATCGAAAAACCGCTCCGTGAAACGCAGGTAGTAGGCCGTACCTTGTGCCACGCGCGTCTGCTGAAGAATCACCTCCGAGAGCCAGATGCGATAGGGATCGCGCGTCTGTCGCCACGGCAGGTCACGCCCCTGTGAGGCGTACCATTGGCACAATATGGGAGCTATTTCGGTCATCGTGGATGCAAATGTAATAAATCACGTGCAGATTTCCGATTTTCCGAACTATATTTGCAAAATATAACCAGCCCCAATTTAATAGGGTATTAGTGAAAATAGTTATGAATACAATAACATTTAAATTATCACAAGTTGCCATCGTAATATTGCTTTGTGGATTGTTCTCTTGTAATAATAAAGAGGATGTTGATGGGATGCCAGATACCACGTTGGATGTTGAATCTACTAAGGTAGAATTTTCGTCCACTGGTGAGAGTAAAGTTGTGAAAATAAAAACAAATTCATCGGAGTGGAATGCTACGCGTCCTGAAGCTGATGGGTGGTGCAGTTTGTCATTGTCAGATAAAATGCTGACAATCAAAACAGAACCTAATACAACTGACGCTGCGAGAACCACTAAAATAACTGTAACTGCTGGAAAGTCTACGCCTATCGTTATTGATGTTTTGCAGGAGGCTAAAGGGGCTGCTGTTCCCAGCAGTTTTGGTTTGATGCACATCACTGCCGACTCCTACAACGCAGATAATTTTATGCTTATGATGCAGGATGATGAACCATTAACGGTGCTATATAATGATCCTGAGAGAGTGTTTCAAATCAACAAACCGCTGCAAGTGACTGTAAATGAGAAGAATCAGTTGCAAGTGAAATTTTTTGCAGTTCGCCCTGTATTAAATGTTCAAATCTATGCACAGACAGTCGACCATCTGGATTGGTTCAAGTTGGCTACTTATGACTCTATTGCTGGATTTCAGTTGTCAAAAACGCCGCTTCCGGTGGTCGATAGCGGAACCTCCGTGGTTTTGGAATCAGGAGCCACTAAGATTCTTACCTCAGATTACCATTTTAGCACAACAGATGCTCTGAAAATTATTTGTGAAGATCCACTTTATAAGAAGATCGCCACGAATAATAAATGTGAGTGGGTGCTGCAATTTTATGGCGGTACAGAGGCTGGAGTTTTTGATAAAGAAATATTGCCTGTGCACGCAAGAGAGGCTGTGGCGCTACTCTCCAATATGTCGTATATGTTTTCTCAGAAAATTTTTGAAGATGGTTTGCAGAGCTTGCAGGGGCGTTTGTATGGTGACGGTGGTGTGGGAGATTGGATTGATACGAAGGAGTTGTACCAAAAATTGACAGGATACATAGAGCCACTTGTTAAACTTTCTACGCCAATGGGTGCTGCTGGTAGATACATATTTGCACTATCTGAGTTTATATGGTTTGCTCATTATCATGATACTACCGACGGGGATGCTACTATAACGCCTTTCCATGAATTTGCCCACTGTCTGAGGTATGACCACACTTCTAATATGACACGAGGAGCTACTGGCAGTGACAGAGAACTTTTTCCTATATTTTGTCATGATCTCTACAAGGAGATGTGCATCAAGGAGGAGTTGCCTGTATGGTCCTGCAATTATCTAAAATCAAAGTATAATAAGCATTGTTATTTTTATGATAGCCATATCAGACCTTGATTAATAGGGATCTGATAAGAGAAATGGCAAAAAACAGCTAATAAAACTGCTGTAATTATTTGATATGAAAACAATTATTTTAGATTTTACTGGCATATTAGAAATATTTTAACAAAGCATTCAATGGGCTGTCGAAGCGCGCGCGAACGATTGTTATGGACGCATAATTCCATCTCAAGCCTCAAAAAAAGTCGTCTACCAAAAAAATTCGGCAGACGACTGTGAAAACAGTTTCTAAATCGGATTAGAAATTATCGGTGCGGAACGGCACAAGCGGAAGCTCCCATACATTACGTAGATTACCGGGGGTGAAATCGCCAAAAGCATAGCGCACAGCGATCGGCGCGGTGACCTCGGGCGACGAGACAACGACGCGGAAATTGCCGTCGATCGCAGCTTGAGCCGGGTGAAAAACACGATCAGCACCGCAGATTTCAAACCCCTCAATACCCACCAATCGGTTGTAACCCAACTCGACTTGTGTCATAGTAATCAGCGCTTTATCCGCAACGATTTCCATCGAAACATATTGCGGACTATCACTATGAATGCCCGTCATTCCATAGGTCTTGCTCAAAGCGTGGTAGGCCAAACGGCACCCCACATCGTATTTGTTTTTGGGGTGAATATTCGAAGCCTCGTAGCGCTCCACCAAGTCATTGGTCGAAACCACAGCGCTGTTGGGGATCAACTTCTGCGCCTTCCATTGCGATTCGCGCAGGTAGGCTGCCAGACCATTATTATAGGTAAACGGGGCAATTTCGACGAAATAGAACGGCAGTTCGCCCAGATTCCACTGCGAGCGCCACAGTGCGACCATCTTGGACAGGCGCTCGGGATAGGCCAGATGGCCGCCAATATTCGATTCGCCTTGGTACCAAATGAACCCCTTCAGGGTATAATGCGACACCGGATGCACCATCGCGTTGAACATCACCATCGGACGCTGACCATCGCCACGCGCAGCGATACCTTGCTGAGAAAGATCGACATCGGGATAGTTCTCGAGCGATTCGCGATTCATCCAACACTCAACCATACTGCCACCCCACGCACAGTCGATGATGCCCACAGGCACATCCAGCGCTTGGTTGAGCATCGAAGCAAAATAGTAGCCCACCGCCGTACAACCGGCAGCAGTTTGCGGCGTGAAGGCGTTCCAGCGACCGGCAACACGCTCTTGGGGCGTATAAGCACCAACGCGATTGATCCTCACATAGCGAATTTTATTGCGTTGCGTATTGGCCAAGGCGATGACCTTCGCTGCCCCAACAGCCGGGCAATTGTGGTATCCGACCAATGACATCTCCATATTACTTTGACCGCCACCAAGCCACACTTCACCAATCAACACGTTATTCAACACCACTTTATCACCGCTCACAAGGGTGATCTGTTGCGGCTCGTAACTGCCCTCGGGCGTTTTGAGTTGCAACGTCCAACGGCCATCGTTGTCACTTTTGACCGTGGCGCGTGCACCCCACGATGCCTCGGCAGTCACCGATGCTCGGGGCGATGCCCAGCCCCACAAAGTGGCTGAGGTGTTCTGTTGCAAGACCATATTGTCGCCGATCATCTCGGGTAATTCGACTTTCGCCGACACGCTCCATCCAGCAAAAAGAGCGATCACAATCAATAAGAATTTCTTCATCGTAGATTAAATTTAGGTTTTTTAGGTTCTTTTGTTAGAAACAAAATTACAATTATTTTGCGAATAGTGCACTTGACGATTCGGCAAAACAGCCGCTAAACGGAGAAAAAAACAGATAGCACAACAAAAAAAACAATCCTCAATGTTTCAGCCTTGTGCGCCCACGCAAAAAGCAAAGCCAAGTCCCCCATTTAATAAAATTCGGAAAAATCACTTCGGAAATTTGGTTTATTAAATAAACTACTTTATATTTGCAGCAGATTTATAAACCAACAATCAACCCTCAAACAAAAAAACGATGGAAGAGAAACAAATGGAGGCTGCCGAGAGCTTCGCTCTAATCAGCCGAATGATCGAAAACACGCGCAACAAAATGGAACGCAACTCCGGACGCCCCTTCTTGATCTGGGGCTACACAACCGTCATCTTCACGCTGCTGGTTTGCGGCTTGATCATCTACACGCAAGACCCACGGTGGAATTATCTCTGGTTTGGACTGCCGATTGTCGGCGGACTGGGGATGTATCTCACGCGGCGAGCGAAGACCGAAGAGCACGCCTACACCTTTGTGGATCGCGTGATTGGCCACGTATGGCTCGTATTGGGGTTGGCTGCTTGGTTCACCGCAACGCTCTCGATGCTGGCCATCGCGCAGCCACCGATTCTATTTCTGATCGTACTGTTGATGGGCATTGGCACCACCACCACAGGGCTTATCATCCGCTTCACACCAGCCTCGATCGGCGGATTCATCGGCATCATCCTCGCGCCGCTGATGCTCGTGGTAGCCAATGAGTGGGCACCAGCGTTGTTTATCGTGGCGTTTGTGGCGATGATGATCATCCCCGGACACATTCTCAACTACAAGTCCAACCGTCGTGTTTAAAGAACTCAACCCACTGCTACACTCCGAGTTGCGGTTGGCTGTAATGTCGATACTCATCGGCTTGGAGAGTGCCGACTTCGTCTTCCTGCGCAAGCAGACCGAGGCCTCGGCCGGAAATCTAAGCGTGCAGATCGACAAACTCAGCAAGGCAGGTTACATCGCCGTAGAGAAGAGTTTCCGCGGCAAAGTGCCCTGCACGGTCTGTTGCATCACCGATGCAGGCCGCGACGCCTTTGCCGAATATGTCGAGGCATTGCAGAGCTATATCCAAAAAGGTTGACCCGTGGGTCAACCTTTTTCAAATCGTGCAGAACAGCGTCACCAGAAACGGAACCGTGAAATCGAGGGCGCAACCGTGGAAAATTGCGACCACGGCATAGGGGCGACCTGCCGCCTGCGTGATAATCGGAAGCGTGGTGTCGAACGAGGTGGCACCACCGATCGACACGGCAGCCAAAGGACCGAACCACCGCGCGACGAGGGGTGCGGCCAGCAGTGTAAATATTTCGCGCATCACGTTGCACAGCAGGGCAATCGTGGCCAATTCAGCACCCCGAAGATCGGCGATGAAGATACTCGAAAGCGAGTAGTAGCCAAAGCCTGCCCCCACGGCCAGCGAATCGGGCAGCGTCCACGCACCTAAAAAAGGCACGGCCGCAGCAGCCCCCAACAGCGTACCGAGGGCGGTCATCACGGGCAGCAAAGCCAGTCGCGGATCGAGCTGTCGAACGCGGCCGGCAAGCGTACGATCGTGACCGAGGGTAATGCCGACACAGAACATCAAAGCGTATAATACATAGGTGCTACTCCGCGAGCCGGCAACATCGAAAGGCAACACGTGGCAGAGACCCAAGAGCGATCCGACCCCAAAAAAGGCAATAATCACCAGACTACCTCGCAATGCACGCCACACAGAAGCGCTCGGATCGGTCGAAGCGTCGTCGTTATCATCGACCGCAACCACACCGTGCCCTCGGATCTGCCGCCACAGCAGCCACGAAGCGCCGATACTGCCGGCAACAGAACAGAAAAAGATGATAAATGCCGCGCCACCCAACACAGCAAACCCCTGCACAACGGCATCGTCAGCGCCGACTTCCAAGCCCAGCAAAAATAACAAAGCCCAAATAATCAGCGTGATGAGGTGCGCGACAAAGGCAAGGCGCCAGCTTGACAGCAGGCGCCCTGTGATGATACCTCCGAGAAGAACGGCAAAAATAATTAGCATTATTACTCAGATTTCGTCGTTAGTTTTTCGATCTGTATCTCGGCTTCGGCTTGGAGTTTTGCAGCCTGACGTTGGGCTTCAGCAACCATTTTGTCGGCTCCCTTTTGCGCCCCATACTTCGCCAGTTGCCCCTTTGCAGCCGCAGCCTCGACTATCTTGGCGCCTTGCTCTTCGGCTGCCGAGACCAATCGCTGGCCGGCTTTTGCCGCCTCGTCGCGCAGGCGCACAGCCTGCTTTTGCACCTCGTCGCTGAGCGTTTTGCTGCCCGTGAATTTTTGGATTTGCTGGTCAATGACGTTCTTCACAGCCTCCTCGGCTGCCTTCTGCATATCGAGCGAAATCTTGGGCGCAGCAAATGTGCCGCCGATGCCGACGTCGACCGATTGAAGCACGCCCCCCGTTACAGTCGTCGGAAGTGCGACTTTGGCCACATAATTG
This sequence comes from Alistipes sp., assembly GCA_036651015.1. Lineage (GTDB taxonomy): Bacteria > Bacteroidota > Bacteroidia > Bacteroidales > Rikenellaceae > Alistipes. The sequence goes on along the minus strand of JAVVYP010000004.1, from coordinate 44,667 downwards.
ATCGTCTGATCAAGCCCCGTCGAACCGGCAAGATTGATGCGTATATTGCCCATTTTCAGATCAAAGGGCTGCGTATAGACACGTCCTTCGCGAATAGAGAAGCGAATGGCAACATCTTTGGCTTCGATGCGGCGCAAAGCATCGTTGTGCAACGCCTTGGCCAGCGCATCGAAGGCGGCAATGTTTTGCACCTGAATATTCGCCGAACGGATTTCGCCGGTGGCATCGAGGGTCTGAAATTCGGGAGACATCTGCACATCGAGCGCCGTCGAAAGGTTGAGCGACAGGGCATAATCACCGCCCGTTTTGGCGAAAATCGGCACCAATTTTTGCACCAATTCCAACTGTTGAAACGTTTTTTCGAACGAAGCGCCAGCCATATCTAACGACAATTTCAGCACCGGACGCTGCGGATTGATCGCCGTGGAGTAGCTGCCCGAAGCCATTGCACGCCCCCCAAAAAGCTGCATCCCCAACCGCTCGAGAAGCAGCGCTCCGTCGGCCACACGCATCTGCCCCGTGACGTCGGTGAGTGTCATTTTTTGGAACAGCACTTTGTGCAATTCGGTGACCAAAGTAAGATTCATATTGTGAGGAACGTTGATCACACGCACAGACTTCACCGCCGTGGTATCGGCAGCGACAGCACTGTCGGCGGCTGGCGTAGATTGACGAATTTCGTTGAGATCGAGCAGATCGGATTTGACGTACAACCGCCCCGAAAGCATATCGCCACGCAACAAATAGCCAATGTACCCGGTCAACTGGCCATTGGCCGAAAGATCACTGCCTCCGACCGTTACGCCCAATTCGCCCAACGTCATCGCAGCCGGTGTAATGGTAGCCGCCGCACGACGAATGTGCACGGCAGGCAGTTGCGGCACGCGGAAATCCAGCCCCTCGATCACGAAGGTTCCAGCGGCGCCGATTTGCTCGTAGCGTTTTTGTTCGACATCGGAAATGCGACCCGAAAGCTTCACATCGGCCGACAGCTGACCACGCAAATCGACCCCTTCTTCGAACGGATAAACCTCCTTGAGCGTCTCCAAATCGAGCCGTCCTTTGAGTGAGGCGCGATAGATGGGATCGCTGATCAGGTTCGTAGCGAAGAGCGTAGCCGAGAAGGGGTTTCCGGCCATATCCAAGTCGAATTTCGACAGGTCAATCTCGGTTTTGTCCATCACACCGCCCGGATTCGAAATGCGCGCTGCAATGTTGATATGGTTGACCGCCTTGGGCAGGGACGAATATTGGAAACTACCGTCGCGCACCTCGGTTTTTAGCTCGAAGGCCGGAATCATTTGGCCTTGGGCACGACCGCGCGTCCACAATGCCATAGAGAGTTCGCCACCAGCAGCAAGTCGCTTGAAATCACGCGTATAGAATGCCGGAATCAGCGAAAGCACATCTTTGAACTGCACCTTGTCGCAACCGGCTTTGAGATCGACCAGCAAGCAAGTGTCTTGCAGCTCAACCCAGCCGTCCAACACCAGTTGAATGGCATTCAGACGCAGTTTATTTTGCGAAAATGTAAAGCGATTGTTCTTCAAATCGGCCGCAATGACTGCATTGAGTTCGGCTTCGGTATCGCTCAACAGAGGCACACCGCCCGACAAAAGACGCATTTGCTGCGCACTCAGGCGCAGATCGAGCGAAGTCGCTTCGGCCGAAAGATCGCCCCGCAAACGCAACGAGGCCGGCGTGGTCGTAAAGTGCACGCTGGTCGAATCGTCCTCGTAACGCAATGACGCGTCACTGATTCGAAAATCGCGAAGTGAAAACTTGAATTGCGAATCGTCCGCCGTGGTAACGACCGTCGTATCGGTTGTATTTGAGGGTTTTACGATGTCCCAATTGACAGCCCCGTCCGCCAATTTATGGGCGTGGAGAGCCGGTGACAAGACGAAAACTTTCGATACTTCGAAGCCTTTGTCTCCAAAAATCGACAGCAGATCCACCACCACCGATATGCGCTTTGCCGCCACGATCGTATCACCGGCAAAACGCTCTGTGCCGATAATGGTCAAGCCCTTCAGCTCAAGCGAGGCATTTGGAAAATGGCGCAACAGACTGATGTCCAACTTTTCGAAATCAAGCGTGGCACGCAACGCCGCATTGGCTTCACGTTTGACCACTTGTGCGATTTGGCCTTTGAATAGCACGGGAACCACAAGAGCCGCCGCCAAAACGACAACGACAAGCACCAATGCGATCTTCACAAATTTCTTCATTGTTATTTAATTTTATAAACAAAAACCGTCGTTGCAGCCTCTTCGAAGCCCATTTTACGGTACAAAGCCCGCGCTGCCGTACGCGTAGCATTCGAGGTCAAGCAGACCCTTTCGGCACCAATCTTCGAGGCGTGCGCAAGAGCCGCGTGCACCAACTTTTCGCCCACACCGCAGCCACGTGCCGCGGCATCAACAACAACATCCTCGATCCACGCCTTGCAGCCAGAGGGGGTAACATACCACGTAAGTGTCAGCGCCCCGACCAACTGATCGGCATCTTGAGCGACAAAGAGCACGGTCGAAGGTGCCGACAAAACCGACTGCAACCGCTGGCGTGTCACGGTTGCAAGCCGAGGCGACAGCTGCGGCAAAAGCCGCGCAAAAGCCGCCAAAAGCGGTTCAGTGACCTCGGTCACCTGTTTTACTTCGAAGGTCATCTCGCGATATTTTAGGCAAAGTTAATCTTTTCTGCAAAATAATGCTATCTTTGTATGAGTTTAATCGACAACCGAACACGATGCGCAAGCTGGTAATCATCCCCACCTACAACGAGAAAGAGAATATTGCGGCTATGATCGACAAGGTCTTTTCCTTGTCGGAGCCTTTCGAAGTGCTGATCATCGACGATGGTTCGCCCGACGGCACGGCGGAGATCGTCAAGGCACATCAAGCAGCCCACCCCGACACACTGCATTTGCTCGAACGCGCCGGGAAACAGGGACTTGGGACAGCGTACCTCACAGGATTCCGCTGGGCTTTGAAGCAAGGATTCGACTATGTTTGCGAGATGGATTGCGACTTTTCGCACAATCCCGATGATCTGCTGCGGCTCTACGCGGCAGCGATCGAGGGCAACGACGTGGTCATCGGTTCGCGCTACGTGCAAGGCGTCAATGTGGTCAACTGGCCGATGTCGCGGCTGCTGCTCTCCTACTGCGCCTCGATGTATGTGCGCACGGTGACGCGGATGCCCGTGCGCGATGCCACGGCCGGATTTGTCTGCTACTCACGCAAAGCGTTGGAGACCATTAATCTGAACACGGTGCAGATGAAAGGATACGGATTTCAGATCGAAATGAAATATTCTGCTTGGCGTTTGGGGTTGAAAATCAAAGAGGTATCCATTATTTTTGTGGATCGTCGCGAAGGCACCTCCAAGATGAGCGGAGGCATTTTTGGCGAGGCATTTTTCGGCGTGCTCGCACTCAGAATGCGCCATATTCGCCCCATCAATATGTAATTAACGGATTTATTTTAACTTGCTGTCCATAAAGATAGGTGTTTATCCGTTTATTTGTCGTACTTTTGTCGCTGAATAACACATACGTATGACGATTACAGACGATTTCAGCACCTTGGGGCTGTCCGAGCAGATGCTCACAGCGGTCAAGGCCAAAGGTTTCGAGGTTCCTACCTCCATCCAAATTCTTACCATTCCCCGATTACTCAACCAGAACAACGATATTATTGCCCAATCGCAAACCGGCACTGGTAAAACAGCAGCCTACGGTCTTCCGATTCTGCAACTGCTCACGCCGTCGAAAGAGGGGGTGAAAGCGATTATCCTCGTGCCGACGCGCGAGCTGGCCATCCAAGCCGCCGACGAGTTGAACTCCTACAATCAGGAGCGTCACCTCTCCATAACGGCAATTTACGGCGGTGCCGCGATGAGCGAACAGCTGCGACGCCTGTCGAAAGGCGTTGATATTGTCGTCGGTACCCCCGGTCGCGTGCTCGACCACATCCACCGCGGAACGTTGCGCTTGGAAAAAGTGCGCTTCTTGGTGCTGGACGAAGCCGACGAGATGCTCAATATGGGTTTCGTCGAAGACGTCGAGGAGATTATGAGCCACACGGGCGAGGAGCGTCGCGTGATGCTCTTTTCGGCCACAATGCCCGAGCGCATTATCCGGTTGTCGAAAACCTATATGCGCGATACCGAATTGGTGAAGGTCGAGAGCAAACGACTCACCACCGAACTCACCGAGCAGATCTATTTTGAGGTGCGTGAAGGGGACAAATTCGACGCCCTGACCCGTATCATCGACGTGGCGCCCGACTTCTACGGCATCATCTTCGGCCGCACAAAAGTCGGTGTCGATCAGATCGTTACCCGATTACTCGAACAAGGTTACGCCGCCGAGGTTCTTCACGGCGACGTGTCGCAGGCACAACGCGAGAAGATCCTCAAAAAATTCAAAAGCAAAGCGGCCAATATCCTCGTTGCCACCGACGTGGCAGCGCGTGGAATTGACGTCGATTGCCTGACCCACGTGATCAACTACTCCCTGCCGCAGGATTCGGATAGCTATGTGCACCGCATCGGTCGCACGGGACGTGCCGGCAATCAGGGCACAGCCATCACCTTCATCTCGCCTTCGGAGTTCCGCAAATTCAACAACCTGATGCGCGACATCAAGGTTGACATCAAAAAAGAGACCCTCCCTTCACCGCAGGACATCGTGGCGATGAAACGACAGAAGATCAAGGAGGATATGCAGGAGATCATCAACAACGAGACCTACTCCGACTACGCGGACGTGGCACAGGAACTGTTGGCCGAGAACACTCCCGAAGTGGCACTCAGCGCACTGCTGCGTCTGGCTTTCCGCAACGAGCTGACCAAGACCAGCTACTCCGAGATCCGCACCTTCTCGGTCGATCGTCAAGGTACAACCCGACTGCTGTTGGGCATTGGCATCAAGGACGGTTATTCGGCCAAGAAGATCGTCGATATGCTCAAATACAAATGTGGACTGCGCGACAAACACATCGACGATGTGAAACTATTCGACAGCTACACCTTTGTGAGCGTGCCTTTTAGCGAAGCCGAAGCCATTGTTCGTAAACTCAACAACCTCAGCCACGGCAAGGCCCCAATGGCCGAAATTGCCGGTGAAGAGAACGGCGGCGCAATTCAAACCGACGCCCCCAAACGCGCTTACAAGCGTCGCGATGAGGGTGACAGCTACGGCGATGCCCCCAAACGCGCCTACAAACGTCGCGACGAGGGTACTGGCTACGGCGACGCGCCCAAACGCGCCTACAAACGTCGCGACGAGGGTGCCAGCTACGGCGATGCGCCCAAACGCGCTTACAAACGTCGCGATGAGAGTGCCGGAGTTGTTGCAGGCACCGAAGCACCCAAACGGACCTATAAACACAAGGAGGAGGGTGCCGGAGCGAGCGATTTCAGCAAGGCCAAAGCCCCCAACGAGGGTTTCGATTGGTCGGCATTTATGAAATACGACGACGGCGAGAAGTGGGGTCGTGATGACGCTGGTGCACGCAAAGCCACCAAGAGCGTTCGCAAAACGCCGAAGACGGCAGTCACCGCCGCCAAACGCATTGGTGCCAAAAGCTTTAAAAAATAGAGACACCCTTTCGTCGCAGAAGAAGTTAGTTAGTTTGACAATAAGCACTGACGGATGCCCAAAATACTGATCATAGACGATGAAGCGCAGATACGCACGCTGTTGGCGCGCATCCTATCGCTCGAAGGTTATGAGGTCTTTCAAGCGGAGAATCTGGCCGCAGCAACCAAACTGATCTCTTCACACGGAGCAGATGTGGTGTTGTGCGATGTCTTCTTGCCCGACGGTAATGGGGTTGAATTTGTGCCGCGCATCAAGGAGCTACTCCCTGACGCCGAGGTGATTATGCTCACGGCTCACGGTAACATTGCCGACGGAGTGCAAGCAATCAAAAACGGAGCTTTCGACTACTTGACCAAGGGCGACGACAACAACCGCATTGTCCCTTTGCTGGCCAATGCGAGCGAAAAGGTTGCCTTGAAATCCAAATTAAAAAAGTTAGAAAATATTGTAAATAAGCAATATACGTTTGAATCAATCATTGGTCGATCCAAACCATTGCTCACTGCCGTGGAACTTGCCCGCAAAGTTGCCGTGACCGACACGGCGATTTTGCTCACGGGCGAAACCGGAACCGGCAAAGAGGTATTTGCCAACGCCATTCACGCTGCAAGCGGTCGTCGAAACGGCGAATTTGTGGCACTCAACTGCGCCGCATTTAGCAGCGAACTACTTGACAGCGAGATGTTCGGACACAAAGCCGGAGCGTTCACGGGAGCCATTCACGACAAAAAAGGACTCTTCGAACAGGCCAACGGCGGTACGATTTTTCTGGACGAGGTGGGTGATATGCCGCTGGCTCTGCAAGCCAAGTTGCTGCGCACGCTCGAATGCGGCGAGCTGATCAAGGTGGGCGATCACAAGACCACCAAAGTGGATGTGCGCATTATTGCCGCCACACACAAAGATTTGAAAGAGCGAATTGCCAGAGGCGAGTTTCGCGAAGACCTCTACTACCGATTGTCGGTCTTCACCATTGAATTGCCGCCTTTGCGTGAGCGTGGCGACGATATTATCTTGCTGGCACAAAGTTTCATAGCGGCCTTCACGGCCAAAATGGGACGGCCGACGATGACCGTCGAAAAACCGTTCTTCGATGCACTTTTGAAACACCGCTGGCAGGGCAATATCCGCGAACTGCGCAACACCATCGAACGCAGTATGATCCTCGCGTCGGACAAAACGTTGCACCTCGCCGATCTGCCGTTGGAGATACAGATTTCCGATGGCAATACGCTCAATTCGATGGAGTTATCAGCGATGGAGCGGCTGCATATCTGCAAGATTCTACACTACACATCGGGCAACAAGACCGAGGCGGCACGTCTGCTCAAAATCGGATTGACAACACTCTATCGAAAGATTGAGGAGTACGGAATCACCACGCCATAAAACGCAACAGACTTGTCATAATAGAAATCAACCCTTCCAAACTGGAAGGGTTTTTTGTTATGCACCAACAGCATAAGCCTGATTATCAGCATCGTATGTTTTTGGCATAAAATTCACAGTAAGGAGTGTAAACTTAAATGATAAAAGATGTTTACCGCCCTACTTATTTTAAGCATAGTCGTCTTCGGCTATTTGGTTTACGTGCTTTTGAAACCCGAAAAATTCTAAACTGAAATGAACGTAGAAATTATTGGGATCACGGTGCAAATCGTATTGGTAATCGTCCTGAGTTATCCATTGGGGCGCTACATAGCCAAGGTATATCGTGGCGAGCGGTCGCTGCTTGACCTGCTCACCCCCTTCGAAAACGCCCTCTACCGGCTGTGCGGCATTAACCCCAAAGAGGAGATGACGTGGAAACGTTTTTTGGTCGTTCTGCTCACGGTCAACCTCTTTTGGTTCGTGTGGGGTATGGCGCTGCTGCTTATGCAGGGCGTTTTGCCCCTCAACCCCGATGGCAATCCGGGTCAGGAGCTTTGGCAGGCCTTCAACACCTGCATCAGCTTTCTGGTAAACTGCAACCTGCAACATTACAGCGGCGAGAGCGGCGCAACCTATTTCACGCAACTATTTGTGGTGATGCTGTTTCAGTTTCTCACCGCCGCAACGGGTATGGCTGCATTGGCGGCTGTTTTCAAAGGTATGGCGGCCAAGACGACCCACTCGTTGGGCAATTTTTGGGTCTATTTGGTGCGCAGCGTGACCCGTATTCTGCTGCCGCTGTCCATCGTGGTCGCGGTGCTGCTGATCTTTGGTGGCACGCCGATGACTTTGGAGGGCAAGCAAACCTTGCAAACGTTGGAGGGTGCGGAGCAAAGCATCTCGCAAGGTCCCGTAGCGGCCGTAGTGGCAATCAAGCAGTTGGGTACCAATGGCGGCGGATTCTTCGGTAGCAACTCCTCGCATCCGCTCGAAAACCCCAACTACTTCACCAATATGGTGGAGTGCATCTCGATTATGCTGATTCCGATGGCGATGATCTGGGCACTCGGATTTTACCTCAAGCGGCGCAAATTGGCCGCGTGCATCTTCGGAGTAATGCTCTTCGCCTACCTTGTGGGGATATTTATTGCGGTAGATCAGGAGATGGGCGGCAATCCACATATCGGGCAGTTGGGTATCGCGCAAACAATGGGCAGTATGGAGGGCAAGGAGACGCGCTTTGGCTCGGCTGCAACCGCACTGTGGGCGATGACCACCACCGCAACCTCGAACGGTTCGGTGAATGGTATGCACGACAGTCTGACGCCGATAACCGGTGCATTAGCGATGCTCAATATGCAGATTAACTGCTGGTTCGGAGGAGTCGGCGTGGGCTTTATGAACTACTATGTATTCATCATCATCGCCGTCTTTCTCAGCGGATTGATGGTCGGCCGAACCCCCGAATTTTTGGGCAAGAAAATCGAAGCACGCGAGATGAAAATCGCTATTTTCATCGCACTGCTCCATCCGTTTGTCATCCTTTCTGCCACCGCCTTGTCAAGCTATTTGGCCTACTCCGATCCGGCATTGGCGGCGGCGTGGCTCAACAACCCCTCGTTCCACGGGCTGAGCGAAATGCTGTATGAATTCACCTCGTCGGCGGCCAACAACGGTTCGGGCTTCGAGGGTTTGGGCGACAACACCCCATTTTGGAACATCAGCACTGGTGTCGTATTACTCTTGAGCCGCTACCTTCCGATCATCGGACAAGTGGCTATCGTGGGCATCTTGGCGCAAAAGAGATACGTGCCGGCAAGCGCCGGAACGCTTCGCACCGATACGGCCACCTTTTCGGTGATGACCTTTGTCGTCATCTATATTATTGCGGCATTGGCCTTTTTCCCGGCATTGACACTGGGACCTATTGCCGAATTTTTAACAATCAATTAAGAAGCTGTTATCAGAAATGGAGAAAAATAAATTGATCAACCGCGAGCAGCTACTCGCTGCCCTCAAGGAGTCGGTCGTAAAACTCGATCCGCGGACAATGGTGCGCAATCCGATTATGTTCACCGTCCTCGTTGCCACCACCGTTATGCTGTTTGTATCACTGGGCGTGCTCTTTGGCTGGGCAGGACAGGGTGCATTTGTCTACAATTTTGCGATCTTTCTGATCCTGCTTCTCACATTGCTCTTTGCCAATTTCGCCGAGGCAATCGCCGAAGCACGCGGCAAAGCACAGGCCGAAAGCCTCCGCAAGAGTCGCGAGCAGACTCCTGCCAACCAATTGGTGGACGGCAAGGTGGTCGTGGTGAGCAGCTCGGCACTCCGCAAAGGCGATGTTTTCGCGTGTTCGGCCGGCGAACAGATCCCCACCGACGGCGAGATCATCGAGGGGCTGGCATCCATTGACGAAAGTGCCATTACCGGCGAATCCGCACCGGTAATTCGCGAAGCAGGTGGCGACAAAACCTCGGTCACGGGCGGCACCAAAGTGCTCTCGGATCGAATTGTAGTGCGCGTATCGGCATCCCCGGGCGAGAGTTTTCTGGATAAAATGATTGCCCTTGTCGAGGGTGCTTCACGCCAAAAAAGTCCCAACGAAATTGCCCTTACAATTTTGCTTGCAGGCTTCACGATGGTCTTTGTGGTGGTATGCGTAACGCTCAAACCCTTTGCCGATTACACAGGAACAGTGGTCACCATAGCATCGTTGGTATCGCTCTTTGTCTGCTTGATTCCGACCACCATCGGAGGTTTGCTGTCGGCCATCGGCATCGCCGGTATGGATCGCGCGCTGCGTGCCAATGTGATCACCAAATCGGGCAAAGCGGTCGAAACGGCCGGCGATGTGGATACCCTACTACTCGACAAAACAGGAACCATCACCATCGGCAACCGCCGAGCAACCGGTTTTCACGCCATCGACTCGGCTCGGCAACGTGAGTTTATCGAAGCGTGCGTGCTCTCGTCGACGGCCGATCAGACGCCCGAAGGTAAATCAATCATCGAGCTGAGCCGCGAACAAGATTGCAACCTCAACGCCAGCACGTTGATCGGCTGTCGGTGGATTGAATTTTCGGCACAAACCAAGTGTTCCGGGGTGGAGTTGCGCAGCGGTGTGTCGATCGTCAAGGGGGCTACGGAGGCCATCTGCGCGCTGGTGGAGTTGGAGGGCGGCACCTTTCCAGCCGCTGCACGCACGCTATCGCAAAAAATCGCCAGCAACGGAGGCACACCACTGGTGGTTGCTTGTGGTTGCGAGGTGCTGGGAGTGATCGAATTGCAAGATATTATCAAACCCGGAATCAGCGAACGCTTTGAACGACTGCGCAAAATGGGAGTCAAGACGGTGATGGTCACAGGCGACAACGCACTGACCGCACAATACATAGCGACCAAAGCCGGTGTCGATGATTTTATTGCCGAAGCCAAACCCGAGGACAAGATGGAGTACATTCGCCGCGAACAAGCTGCCGGTAAGTTAGTTGCGATGATGGGTGACGGCACCAACGACGCCCCGGCGTTGGCACAGGCAGACGTCGGCGTGGCGATGAACAGCGGAACGCAAGCCGCTAAAGAGGCCGGCAATATGGTCGATCTGGATAACGACCCGACCAAATTGATCGAAATTGTGGAGATTGGCAAGCAGCTCTTGATGACGCGCGGCACGCTCACCACCTTCAGCATCGCCAACGACGTGGCCAAATACTTCGCCATTGTTCCGGCGCTGTTTATGAACTCGATTCCTGCCCTTGCCGCCCTCAACATTATGAACCTCTATTCGCCGGAATCGGCTATTTTGTCGGCGGTAATCTTCAATGCCCTCATCATTCCGGCGCTCATTCCGCTGGCACTTCGGGGGGTGCAATACAAACCGATCGGAGCCTCGGCACTGCTACGCCGCAACTTGATGATTTATGGCATAGGGGGCGCCGTCACACCGTTTATTTTCATCAAATTAATAGATATGGCACTGGTCTCAATTCTCTAACGACTATGAAAAACTTATTGATATCACTCAAACTCACGCTCTCGTTCTGTGTGCTACTCTTCGGCGGTTATGTGCTGCTGCTGTGGGGCATAGCAGCAATCGCCACCCCCAATCACGGTCAGGCGGAACATCTGACGCTCAAGGGCAGGGTCGTGGGGGCTGCCAATGTAGGGCAAACATTCACCGCAGCCACCTACTTTTGGTCACGCCCTTCGGCAGTCGCCTACAACGGTAGCGGTTCGGGCGGCAGCAACAAAGGGGTCTCCAATGGCGACTACCTAACCCAAGTCACGCTGCGCATCGACACTTTTCTGGCCGCACATCCCTATTTGGATCGCTCGCAAGTGCCGTCGGAGATGGTGACCGCAAGCGGCAGCGGACTCGATCCGCACATCAGTGTAGCTGCCGCTATGGCACAAGCCAAGCGCGTAGCTCAGGCGCGCGCGGTAGATGTTGTCCTTGTCGAACAACTCATTGCAGCCCTCACTGAAACCCCCTTGGTGGGACTGCCCGTCCTCAATGTCCTGAAACTCAACATAGCACTCGATGAGCAAATCACAAAATTTTAAATATCTTTGTCCTGTCGTCTGCGGAAACGTTAGAAACTGTTTTGAATTTAGAAACTGTTTTAATTTTGTGTGAAATGGAATCCCAACCCAGTGTTCAGCACTTTCTGAACCTTATCAAGACAGCGCGTCGAGGTCGATTCAAAGTCTATATCGGTATGGTTGCCGGCGTGGGCAAAAGCTACCGTATGTTGCAGGATGCCCACACGTTACTCAATAGTGGCGTCGATGTGCAGATCGCCTACATCGAAACGCACGCACGCCCCGAAACCGAGCAACTCACCGTGGGACTGCCCACCATTGCGCGCCGCAAGATCTTTTACAAAGGCAAGGAGTTGGAGGAGATGGACGTGGAGGCGATACTCCGAATTCGCCCCGAATTGGTGATCGTCGATGAATTGGCTCACACCAACGTCAGCGGTAGCAAAAACGCGAAACGGTGGCAGGATGTGCTCGACATACTCGACGCAGGGATCAATGTGATCTCGGCGGTCAACATTCAACATATCGAGAGCCTGAATCAGGAAGTTGAGAGCATCACCGGCATTGAAGTTGCCGAACGCATTCCCGACAGTGTGTTGGTGATGGCCGACGATGTTGTAAACATTGATCTCACTGAAGATGAGTTGATTGCTCGGTTGAAAAGCGGCAAAATTTATCATCCCGACAAAATCAACATCGCGCTCAGCAACTTCTTCAAATCCGAAAATATTCTCCAGCTGCGCGAGTTGGCGCTCAAGGAGGTGGCGCTGCGTGTGGAGAAAAAAGTCGAGAACGAAATGACGGCCAACATCGGCATCCGCCACGAACGCCTACTGGCCTGCATCAGCAGCCAAGAAAAAGGACCCCGACGCGTAATTCGCAAAGTGGCGCGCCTTGCAACGCGCAACAACGCCCAATTTTCGGTGCTCTATGTTCGGACGCCCGAGGAGTCGGCCGATAAAATCACACTGGCCGCCCAACGCTACTTGATCAACAGCTTCAAGCTGGCCACCGAATTAGGCGGCGGCGTGATACAAGTCGACGCGCCCAATGTGATTACCGGCATCATCAAGGCTTGCAACCAGCAGAAAATAAGCACTGTGTGCATCGGAAAACCCAAAATACAAATGTGGAATATCGTGGTTGCAGCCTTCAGGTATCGGCATTTATTCAATTCGTTGGCAAAATCCAATATTGATCTTATCATACTTTCATAGATGAAAATTAAGCACAAACTAAGCTTTTCGATCGGAGCACTTCTGTTGATCATCACACTCTTAGGCCTATTTTCGGCCTACAACATCCGTGATATGAAGCGCGACACCGAGAATATTTTGGCCGACAATTACAACTCGGTGAAATATGCACAGCAGATGCAGAGCGCACTCAATGCCTTCTATCGCGACAGCAGTGCGCTCTTTGCGCTGGAACAGAGCCTGTTGCTGCAAACGGGCAACATCACCGAATCGGAAGAAAAGGAGACGACCGAAGTCCTTGTCAGTCAATTCGAACGATTCAAGCAAAATCCGGTGGCGGAGAATTACATCAACCTGAGCCAAACCATCAACCACATTATTCGGCTCAACATCACCTCGATCTCGAACAAGGCTGAGATTGCCAACACCACCGCCAACACGGCACTACTGTTTATCGTTGGTCTGTCGCTGCTGAGCGTGGCAATTGCCCTGTGGATGCTGATTCGCTTTCCGAAGGCCTTCACGCGGCCGATTCGCGAGCTATCTGAGGGTATCATCGAGGTGTCTAACCAAAATTACGATAGCCGATTGACATTCAGCCCCGATTCCGAATTTGGCAAGGTGGCCGAATCTTTCAATGTGATGGCCGAACAACTTGCCACTTTCCGCCAAAGTAGTATGGCAAAAATTATGGCGACCAAACGATATTTGGAGATCATCATCAACTCGATCGACGAACCGATCATCGGCTTGGACAGTCAAAAAATGGTGGTTTTTGCCAACAACGCAGCCACGTCGATTCTCAACATCACACACGACAAGTTGGTCAATCAATCGGCACTCGATCTCTCGCTCCACAACGATCTGTTTCGCAGGCTGATTCGTGGCATCGAGAACGCCGAGACCAAAGACGAACCGCTGAAGATCTACTCCGACAACAAGGAGAGTTACTTTCAGGTGCGCTACGCATCGACCATCTCCGATGGCCAAGGTACGGTCATCATCCTTAGTAATGTGACCCACTACAAGGAGTTAGACAATGCCAAGACCAATTTCATTTCGATCATTTCGCACGAATTGAAAACCCCGATTGCGGCGATTATGATGAGCCTCAAACTACTCGACGACAACCGCGTGGGGGCACTGAACGAGGAGCAGACTGCCCTTTCGCAGAGTATTCGCGAAAATAGCGATCGGCTGCTCAATATCACCAGCGAATTGCTGAAGATGACCCAAGTCGAAACGGGCAAATTGCAACTCAATCCCAAGATCACCAAACCCATCGAGCTGATCAACTACGCCATCAATGCCACCCGCGTGCTGTCCGAACGATTCAAATGCAACATCGAGATCGAGTACCCCGAAAAGCTGCCCAAACTCTTTGTGGACAGCGAGAAAATTGCGTGGGTCATCACCAACCTGCTCTCCAATGCCATCCACTATTCCGAGGCCGATTCGCGCATCATCGTCGGGGCACGTCAGGTGGAGAAGACGATCGAACTCTATGTGCAGGACTTCGGCAAGGGTATTGATCCTCGCTACCACCAAACCATTTTCGACCGTTATTTTCGGGTGCCGGGTACGAAGATCCAAGGTAGCGGCTTGGGGTTGGCCATCTCCAAAGATTTTGTGGAGGCGCACCAAGGCACAATCCGCATCGAAAGTGCCGTGGGGCAAGGCAGCCGATTTACGGTGACCTTTGATGTTGTGTAACAAAAGGCTCGGCAGCGGATGTTTCGATTGCAAGCCTCACGACCATAGGCTCCAAAACTGAATTTTTTCTAAAGAAAATAATATTTTTGAACGGTTTTGTTGTGCGTTTGAATTATATTGCATATATTAGTCGCATAAATTCGTTTGAATTTAAGTGGTGAAACGTTTTTATCGTGGCTCATTCTCGTCTTTTTCCTGTGCCAAAACAGAGTTTCATAGCAATCGCTACGACTACCACGGACACTCCAAAATCATCGAGAAATTGTCATAATAAAATTTCGCTGTCCTCTATTATGCTATTGTGAAGATGATTAAAAAGGCATTTGTTGTGATCGTGGCGCTGTTCCTTGTCGTTTATGCGGACAAGGGCTATGCGCAATTGCCTCAAAACAGCGTTGACACGACGACCAACTATCTGCTTTATTTCCGTTTTGACCGTGCACTACTGGAAAAAGATTATCGGAACAATAAACAAACGCTGAGCGACTTAGATACATTACTGAACTCCCCTGCTATTTTCAATTCTTTGGATTCGATTGCGGTGGTGGCTGCGGCCTCTCCCGAAGGAAATCTTGAACACAACAGTCGGCTGGCCAAGCAACGCGCCGAGGCGGTCACGACCTACATTCTGTGGAAGCACCCTCAAATTGACCGATCAATCATCCACCAAAGCCACATCAACGAGAACTGGGATGGGCTGAAGGCGTTGGTTGAAGCGGATGAGCATATCCCTCATAAAGAACAAGTACTCAAAGTCATAAATACCGACGTCAATCTGGCGACCAAGGAGTGGAGACTCAAGCAAATTGGTGGGGGAGGGTCTTGGCGCTACATCGAACAGAATTTTTTACGCAGTCTGCGTTCGGGCACCACTTGCGTCGTTTTTTATAAGAAAGTAGAGCTGCCAACCCCCCAAAAGCCTCCCGAACCGGAGACAAACCCCACGCCCGAACCGATTCCGGAACCCACACCGGAACCGATCATCACGTCGCCGCAACCCGTTGTGCAACTACCCATTGCGTACGAAAGGCGCCCCTTGTTTGCCCTCAAAACCAACTTGCTTTTCGATGCCGCTACGGCACTTAATATAGAGGTGGAGGTTCCGATCGGCAAGCGTTGGTCGGTGTCGGGCGAGTGGATGTTCCCGTGGTGGCAGTCGGCCTCATCGAATTGGACTATGCAGCTCATGACGGGTCAGTTAGCTGTGAAATATTGGTTGGGCGATCGCGATCGTCGCGCGACACTTTGCGGCTGGAGCCTCGGCCTGTATGGCGGTGCCGGCAAATATGACTTTCAATTTTTCGACAAGGACGGCGTGCAAGGCGAGTTCTTCAACGGCGGTCTCCAGTGCGGATTTGCGCATTCGATCGGCCGGTCGTGGCGATTGGAGTATCTGGTGGGCATCGGCTATCTGCAAAGCGACTACAAACAATACGACAAGGTTTTAGATACCAAATATGGCGATATCAAGGTGTTCCGATCGCCTTGGGAGACCAAACGACAGAAGTGGTTCGGGCCGACTTCGGCCAAGATCTCGCTGGTTTGGTTGCTGCACTACAAAACCGTCAAGAAAGGAGGGGATGTCCGATGAAACCCCGTGCCCTCATCCTTCTGCTTGGCTTGGCCTTGCTCTGCACGGCTTGCCACCGCGACCACCTCTATTATGCCACCAACGAATGCGCCGTGGTGCGCATCAACGTGGATTGGAACCCCTCGCACCTTCAACCCAATGGGGTGTCGGCCTATGCTTTTGACCACCAAACGGGGCGCGCCGTGGGTCAGTGTGTGATCAGCGGCAACCCCAATAGTGTGGATGTGGCGTTGCCAATCGGCACCTATGACATTGTAATCCATAACGATACCGACGAGGAGCTGGACAACATTGATCTGGTGGGACTCGACAACCTCTCTACATTCCAAGCCCTTATCAGCACCAACAGCGAGTCGCGCTACAAATTGGGCGAGCAACGCGTGGGCACGCGCTATGCCACCGGCTGCGATGTGATGGCCACGAAGCTCATCCAAGGCATCGAAATCCACTCGGAGGACGTGCAGTATTTCTACAACCGTCCGCTGCCCGAAGATTACGAGATTGCCATAGAGAAGACCGTTGCGCCGGCGCGCATCACCGAACTCATTGATATTAAGATCACCGTGAACAACCTCACCTCGGCGGCGGGCGCACCTCGTTCGCTGCTGTCGGATATGTCGCGCGGCTACGACGTCGGGCTCTCGGCGAAGCGCAGCGATCTGCTGACCTTCGAATTTGTGTTGAACAACAAGGTCATTGATCCCGTGGATCACAAACGGGGCACCATCACCAAACAACTCATCTCGTTCGGGCCGCCGGCCGTCAAAAGTGCGGAGGCCAACTACCAGCTGGTGATGAATTTCGTGCTGGTCAACGACACGACCTATCCGGTGACGCTCGATGTGAACAACAGCATCACGACCGAGTTCGACGGCCTGCAATATGTCCATAAAATCCGTGCGGAGATCACCCTGCCTGAGACGATCGGCAACGGTGAGGGTCCTTTTAATCCCGATGTGGAGGAGTGGGAGGATGTAGAAATCGGTTTACCAGCTTAACAACCTATAAAACAATTAATTAATCATTATTCTTAAATTATTATTCTTAAATCATTATTCACCTAAAATTTTGTAAAATGAAAACAGGTCTTTTATTTACGTGGGCAGCAGCTGCCGCCATGTTGGCCGGTTGCTCGCAAGAAAGTGTGGTTGACTCCAGTGTCAACAAGATGGAAAATGCGATTGGCTTCTCCACCTACAAAAACGTGTCGCGCGGTAATCCGGTGAACGACAACGCAGAGTTTATGACGTCCGGCAACCAATTCGGTGTGACGGCATTTATCAACAACACCACGACATCGCCTTATATGGGAACCGCAACTGCCGGTATTCCCATCAAAGCCGATGGAACACAGTGGAACTATGCAAACCCTGCTGATCTGGCCTATTGGCCGACAAAGGGCGAAACGCTTGATTTCTATGGCTATGCGCCTTTTGGTACAACCGCTATCACCGCTCTTGCTTTCGACAAAGCAAACGGTATGTCTTTCACCTACACCGTTCCTGCTACGGAAGCTGAGCAACAAGATGTAATGTTTGCATTGGATGCGAAAAAAGCAAAACCGGCATCAGCAGGCGAAAGAGTGACTATGCCCTTCAAACACGCCTTGACGCAGGTGCACTTCCGTATCGGCACCAAAACAACGAACCTGAAAGTGGATGTGGCCGCAAATGGCATCACAATCAACAAGCTCAAAAACACGGGCGAGTTTAAATTGAGCGCAGCAGGTATTGAATCGTGGACTCTTCCTACCACCGCAGGTACCGCAGTCTATACGGTAACTTCGGATGCAGTCACTGGAGCCGGATATATTGGAGCCGGTGCCCCGTTTGCTTACCAAGTAGTTGGCACTGCCGACAAAGCGTTGATGCTGTTGCCCCAAGAATTTAAAGCAAAAACTGCGACAGAGACTGCCGGTGCTTTTTTGACCATTTCGTGCAAGATCTACCAAGAGGGTGCTACTCCCACCGAGAAAACCTATTTGGTGGGTGATGCCACGACATTTGGAACGGTTGAAGTGCCTATCTCCAGTCAAAGAGAAGCTACCGAAGTATGGAAGCGTAACAAGAAAGTTACCTACAACATCCTGATTGGTGAGGGTGGCACTTTGGAGCCTATTCTGTTTGCAGCCGATGTTGAAACATGGGTGTCGGAAGACGGCGGAACCGTTGAAAACTAAGAAACAGCTTTTTAACCAGAGCACTTTGGTATAAAGTGTCTCGGAATAGAGCCTATGGAGGGTTGAATGTCTCTCCATAGGCACCAAAATAAAACAGACCACAGACCAAGTTATGAAAAAAAGAGCGTGTTTGATGTTATCGGTTGCGGTGTCGCTTTGGCTGACCTCGTGCAGCGAGCACACACCCACTCCGACACCGCGCGATGGACGGATCGAATTTGCAGCAGCCGAGTGGGCTGACACGCAATCATCCGAGCGCGCAGGTGTTGCGACGCGCGGCGTGACAACCGACAACACAACACTCCTCAATTTCGGGGTCTACGCCTACTATGCGCCCACCACCTACAACGCCACCACCTCGGTGCCCAACTTTATGTTCAACACGCAGGTGACGAAAACGGGTGGCGCGTGGCTCTACAACCCGATTATGTACTGGCCCAACAGCGGCACCGTGTCGTTCTTTGCCTACGCGCCCTATGTCACAGCAGGCGACGCCTCGTTGCAGCTCTCCTCGACACCGACCACACCTGGGCCGCCGCAGTTGACCTACACCGTGCCTGATGTGATTGTCAACCAGCGCGATCTGCTGATCGCCACGCCGCTGATTGATCAGACCAAGACCAATATCAATGCGGAACACAAATTGGTTATTCCTTTTCGGCACGCACTCTCGTCGATCGTCTTCCAAGCGAAAATGTCGGACGCAGTCGCCTATCCGGTCAAAGTCAATTCGGTCACCATCGGCGCGTTGAAAAACAAGGCGACCTACCGCTACAACAGCGGAGTGAGCACGCCGTGGACGATCGCCACCGATGCCGTGGACAAAAGCTACGCCTTGACCCTTCAAAATGGCGGACTGCAAGATGTGAATGTAGGGGCTTCGACAACCTCGTTTGTCGATATTTCGGCCGCTGATGCGCAGCTGATCCTGCTGCCGCAATCGGTGACGGATGCTGGCGACCAAGTGACGGTTTCGATTGACCTCTACACCGCCGGCGCGACATCGACCCCCATAACACGCAATGTCACAGCCAAGTTGGCGGATTTGATCCCCCAATCGCAACTCGCGGCCGGCAAACGTTACACCGTGAAAATACGGGTTGCACCGCAAACGGCAGACGCGACCTTGACCTGCACAGTCGCGGCGTGGGCATCGGAGTCGATTATAGTACCTCCATTTGATTAGTGACTATGAAGAAAATTGTCTATATATGTGCTTTGTGTCTTGCGTTGGCGGCCTGTCAGCAGGACGATGTGGATGCTGTCGGTGGCGCAGGGCAGGCAATGCTGACCCTAAATCTCAGTGCGGAGAGCAATCAAATCCAATCGCGCGCCGTGTCGAGTGATGCCGAGGAGCGAATCATCCACAACGTCTACCTGTTTATCTTTAATCAGGACGGTTCGAAGGCCTTTTCAAAGTTCTATGCCAACATCAACGTCGAGAACACCACCACCCTTGCGCGGATCACGAACATCCCCTCCGGCACCTCCAAAACTATCGCTGCATTGGCCAATATCGACAACTCGATTGTCGATGTCACCCAAGCCAAATTGGACGCAATCACCACCAAAGCCGCTTTGGAGGCGCTGACCTCGCGCATCAAGGGCGACTTCGTGGAGAGAGGTAGTGCGTTTCTGATGAGTGGACTGAAGGACGGCGTCACGCTGACGGCCGGCCAGAACACCGCGATCTCGATTCCAATGTATCGGGTCGACGCCAAAATTCGCTTCAACATCACCACCCCGAACGGTGTGAGCTTCACCCCACAGGACTGGCGTGTGGTCGCAGTGCCCAAAATGGTCAGCGTGTTGCCCACCACGATAACGGATCAATTCCCCTTTGCCAACAATTATTTCAACACCCCTTGGTTCAACTTCGAGGTGTCGGCAGCCGGAGACAACACATTTGCCTTCTATGTGTTGGAGAATAAAATCAGCCCCCTTACCCAGATTCCAGCCACAGGAACGGCCGAGGCGCAATATGCGTTGCGCGAAAAAAAGAACAAAGACGCGAATGGGCTGAATCTCGATTTCCACTACGCACGACCGGCCGCGACCTATGTGGAGTTGCGCGGCAACGTGAAATATACGGACGTAGATACCAGTACACCCGTGTCGGCCGACGTGGTCTACACCATCCATTTGGGGGCGGCGAAAAATGTTGTGAATGATTACAACAGCCTGCGCAACACCTTCTACACCTACACTGTACAGATCCAATCGGTCGACAAAATACGCTTGGAGGTCACCACTGACAGAGAAGAACGCCCGGGTGCCGAAGGCCATGTTGTGTTGCCCGAAGTTGTCAAAAATTTCGATGCCCACAACGAAGTCTTCCCCATCACCTTCCACTACAAAGACATCTTCGAGAAGCTGACGTGGCAGGTGATCACCCCCTTCTCCAACGGTGCCGAGGAGGCAGGGAAGCCCCTACCAGCGGATTCGAAGTGGATTCGTTTCGGTATCAACACCAAAAGCGGTGGAGTTTACACCACAGCGTTTGTCAAATATTTGGGCGATCAAAACGTCTATACCGATGCGGAACTTCCTTCGGCAGATCCCGCAGCCGCATTGACCCGATATATGGCCGACATTGCTGCCGGAACACAAAAGATGCTGTACGTCAATCAGTTGCTCGTCGTCATGAAAGAGAGCAAAAGACAATACGACGCCGTGCCCCAAGGTGCGAATTTATTTGATACGGCGAAAAACATCAGTTTCACCGCTTTTCTGAGCGATTTCTACTACGAAGCCAATCCCAACAACGCCACTGAAACTGTCCAAAACGGATTGTGGAAGAAATTTGTCAATGAGAAGGAGCGAATGATCAATATTCTCACGGAACTCACGTACAGCAAGGACGGAATGAGTTCTCAGTCAAAGGCTTATCTCTCGGTGCGTCAGGCCTCCATACAGACTATGTACAACAAGTTTCTGACGACTAATTTCACAGCGTGGGGTTCGCAGATGATTCAGGATCCAACCCCACTCCCCTTTGACAACAAAAACGCACTCTCGACGAACTATTCGGACGAGCGCAATGGCCGCCTCAATTCCCTCCATATGTGGCTTCCGACAGCACACAAGTGGGACGATTATATTGTCTCGACAACGTGGAAGATGCAAACGGCCTATGAACTGGCCAAATACAAATGTTTGCGCTGCAACCGCGATATGAATGGCAACGGGAATATTGATCCAGAAGAGGTGCAGTGGTATCTGGCCAGCATCAACCAAGTGACCGATATGTGGATCGGCGAGAACTCCTACAACAACACCGCGCGACTCTACACGCTGTCAACGTGGAACGAGCGATGGTATGTCAGCAGCACGGTACCCAGTCGAAGCAGCTCCAAGGATAATCCGCTGATTTTGTGGTCGTCCGAAGGCTCTTCGGTCGGTGGATTGGACGGAGCTACGAATGGAATTTCGGCGAGGGTCTATTATCGTTGTGTCCGCAATTTGGGCTTGTCGCCAACGGCTGCCGAGACCGTGCTACCCGTGGATTTTGCCACCTATGACCCGACAACTCGCACGATAAACTTGGATAAATTGGATGAGAAATCTATTCGCGGATTCTCGACGGTGGGTGAGTTGGCCGACCACAACGAACGCGATGTGCGTGGATACAACAAACCGTGGACAAAATTTGAAATAAACGCAGCAACCTCAGGCAACAATCTGACGTGGGAGGCGGTGCGTGCACGCTCGCAACCCGGTGGCACCAATCCGGTATGTCCTGTGGGCTGGCGTGTGCCCAATCAGCGCGAGCTATCGCTGATGTACTCGCGTATGCCCAAGAACAATACCTCGTGGCCATTGCGGGATCATTTTTCGAGAACCACCTTTAGCTTTTCGCCAGCGACGCGTCCCGGATTTTCGGTAACAACAAACGCAGGTGTTCTTTATTTGCTCAATGGATCAGATGCCAGTGGCGGCGTGCGTTGTGTGCGCGACGTGATCGAGTAACAGCTTCTAAATTGCTTGTTTAAGCGCTTCGTGGTCGTATTGCTCGAACTGCGAATTCTGTGACTTGTATTCCGGCACGGTAGACTTCATCAACCGCACTGTGTCGGCAACATTGACCTCTCGGGCAAAACCCTCCAAGAGATCGGCAACACGGCACGCATCGGCATAGTCATATTCGCGAACTTTCGCAATATTGATGCGGTCGTGTTTGGTTGGCGAAGTATTTTCGGCATTCGACAACACCTCTTCGTAGAGTTTTTCTCCGGGACGAAGACCCGAAAATTCGATCTTAATATCAATATCGGGCTTGAATCCGGCCAACTCAATCATACGACGCGCCAAATGGGTGATCTTGACCGGTTCGCCCATATCAAAGGCAAAAATTTGATTGCCAGTGGACATCGTCGCAGCCTCCATCACCAAGCGACAAGCCTCGGGAATGGTCATAAAGAAGCGCACAATATCGCGGTGTGTAACCGTCACGGGGCCACCCTTGGCGATCTGCTCGCGGAAGCGAGGAATCACCGATCCATTGGAACCCAGCACATTACCAAAACGTGTCGTCACAAAACGAGTTTTGCCCTGCTCGATATTTTGGGCGATTGCCTGTCCGAGCGACTGCACATAAATTTCGGCCAGTCGTTTGGTGCAACCCATAATATTGGTCGGGTTGACAGCCTTATCCGTCGAGATCATCACCATCTTTTCAACCTCGTATTCGAGGCACTTATCGGCCACATTGCGCGTGCCAACGACATTGACAAAGACCGCCTCGCAAGGATTCTCCTCCATCAGCGGAACGTGTTTGTAGGCCGCAGCGTGGAAAACAACATCGGGATGATAGGTGCGAAAAACAAAATCCAAGCTGTTTTTTAACCGAACATCACCGATCATACATACAATTTTCTGATCGCGAAAACGATCCTCCAACTCCAATCGAATGTTGTGCATCGGGGTCTCGGCATTGTCAAAAAGGATCAGCTGTTTGACCCCGAACGACACCAATTGGCGACACAATTCGGAGCCAATGGAGCCGGCAGCACCGGTCACCATCACCGTCTTACCGCGAAAATTAGAGATAATCGCATCCATTGAAATCTTGATCTCGGGACGTCCCAGCAAGTCCTCGATTTTGATGGCGCGGATGGCGGGTTTGATGCATCCATCGACAACCTCGTCGATCGGCGGTGCCATTAAAATCTTGGTACCCTGCGCAGTGCAGTATTTCACCAGACGTTCCTGCTCAGCACGAGCTTCGTCATAAACCGAGAACAGAACCGCGTCAATATCGAATTTTTCGGCCACATAGGCAACATTTTCGGGCGTTTCAAAGTAATGCACCGGGCATTCGGACAGCGTGTGGTGTTTGAGTGAGGCGCCATACGTCAAGAAGCCGACAACCTTATAGTGGGGCGAATTTTGCAAGCGCATCACCAAAGAGATTGATTTATCGCTGGTTCCATAGACCAGCACCTGTTGGATCGTCTGGCGGTTGCGGAAACGCGCTTGCAACATATCATACAAAACAATTACCACAACCCTGCCAATCACCAAAAAACAGAGCGAAATCATCAGGTCGACCACAAGGGTTCCCCAAACGTAGTTATCCAAAACACTAAAGCTCACGCTCACGACGATGACGACGCCCAGCAGCACCTCCTTGCCCAACACGGCGACACATAATTTCCACACCTCACGAAGTGTCGAGTGGCGGATAATCGAGCGGTGGGTCTGCAACAGCAAAAACGAGAGAAGTGATGTCACGCCCGAACCCACAAGCCATATAACGGCAAAACTTGTGTCGTACGACACGTGCGCCGTCAATAATCTCACGAGAATTAACGCAAACAAGGATGCCGACAACGAGACAACGGTATCCAATATAAGCACAAGGCGCGCATTTAGATAGCGATCCAAACGCAATTTTTGCAAAAGACGATTCATCAAAATAGTTCCAATATTAAATTTATTTGCGAAATTATCAATAAAAAGCTAATAATGCAAACAAAAAAGGTTGTTTTATAACACAATATGGATTTAATGCTATACAAATCAGGCCACAAACAAATAACAAGAAGAGGTTGCGATGTTGTTCGCAACCTCTCTGTAGCGGGGCCGGGACTTGAACCCGGGACCTTGTGATTATGAATCACACGCTCTAACCAGCTGAGCTATCCCGCCATTGCACAAAAGCGATTGCAAAGGTAATAGAAATTTTCAATCACACAAAATCTTTGTGCATAAAAATGCCGAAAATTCGAGCTAAAACTGCTGTGGCATTGGTTTTGAGCGCACTACACAAAAGCAAAAACGATGTTAGGATCTCAATTTTCACAAGTCAACTTCGGTCGTGCACTCAATTTGCTCAAAGTCGGGGCAGGAGTCGTCCTACTCACAGCGCTCTCGTGGGAGATACTCAGTGGAGACCACCTCCATTTTTCACGCACCTACCTCACCATTCAGTTGGTCGTCTGCTTGCTTTTTCTCACAGATTTTTTTGTCCGTTTATCGGCGGCCGAGTCGTGGAGTCGATTTTTTTTGCGCAACATCCTGTTTTTCGTGCTCGCCATCCCCTACCTCAATCTCCTCGCGTGGAGCGGACAAGACTTGCCGCGCGACTGGGCAATGATCATCGGGCTAATGCCTTTGGCACGTGCATTTTTGGCGTTCTACATCGTCGTCAAATGGCTTGCCGACACCAAGATCAGTCGATTATTCACCGCCTACATCTTCACCGTCGTTGTCTTCACCTACCTCTCGGCGCTTCTATTTTACGACTACGAAATAGTGGTAAATCCCCAACTTCACAGCTTCGGCAACGCCTTGTGGTGGGCGTGGATGAATGTCACCACGGTCGGTGCTCCGATCTTTGCCGTCACCACCATCGGCAAGATCACCACCGTGCTGCTTCCAACCTTGGGTATGATGATGTTTCCGATCTTCACCACCTATATTTTCAAGCAATACACCCACAAAAGAGAGTCCGACGAATAACGCCGGACTCTTCGAGGAGTAGCTATGAGGGGCTATACCCTACTTCTTTTGCTCTTTCAGCAGGTCGCGAATCTCACCCAACAGCACCTCTTCTTTGGAGGGCGCAGGAGCAGCGGCAGGTGCCGGTTCGGGCTTCTTCATCAGCTTATTCATCAACTTGATCATCATAAAGACGCAGAGCGCCAAGATCGTAAAGTCAACACATTGCTGGATGAAAGCACCGTAATTCCACCAAATGGGTTCGGCCGACGGCGCGGCTCCCATCACTTGGTTGACAGCGTCGGTCACGTGGATCGAATTGGGGGTCACCGCATCGGCACCCTCAGCGAGGGTACTGGTGACGGCGTGGGTCGCCTCCTCGGTCACATCGCGCATCTTCGAGATGTCGAGACGCAGCTGCGAGAAGTCGGTATTGCCCAGCAGCGCACCGATCGGCGGCATCAAAATATCGTTGACCAACGACGAGACAATCTTGCCGAAGGCACCGCCGATGATCACACCGACAGCCATATCCATCACATTGCCTTTGAGGGCAAATTCTTTGAATTCCTTGAAAAATGCCATAGATTTATAAGTTTTAAGTGTTAAGAATTGGTTCCGCTCTATAAAATTAAACATTTTTTTTAGAAGTATCCAATTTTGTGCCGACTTTTCGTTCATCGGCAACAAAAAAGAGGAACCTGCGATAAAAGCAGGTTCCTCTCAACAAATTATTTCTACTACGTGCGACTACTCGATTTCGAGCAGAACAGCATCCGTCGCAACGGTTTCGCCCGATTGCGCCAAGATCTGTTTCACCTTACCGGCATAGTCCGAAGTTACCGAGTTCTCCATCTTCATTGCCTCCAGCACGACCACTTCCTGACCAGCTTTCACCATATCGCCGACTTTGACCTTGATCTCGATCACACGACCGGGCAGCGGAGCTTTCACCGTGTGACCGGTGATTGCCGTAGCCTTCGTCGCGTCGGCATCCTTGGTCTGAGCAGCAGCATCGGCCGGTTTGCTGGCCTGATAAGCCTTCTCTTTGAGTTTGGTCAAGAAATCCTTGGCCACCAGTGGAAAAAGCTCGAGCAGCAGAACCTCTTTTTCGTTGGCCGCCAACTTCACGCCACCGGCTTCGGCAAGCGTCGGGTTGGGCTGCATCTGGTATTTCGACGTATCGTAGGGAGTCTCCTCGCGCACACCACAAATTTTGAAGCGGAATTCGGGGTCGATCTTCACGGGTGTATGGCCATATTCGCCCTTCACCAGACCCACAAATTGCGCACTCTTGTTGGTATACATCGGTCGGCCGGCTTTCTCGTCAAGAGCACAGTTCACAGCCTGCGCACCGACAATCTGCGAGGTCGGCGTCACCAACGGCGGCAAACCGGCAGCCAAACGCACCGTCGGGATGAGTTCCATCGCACGGGGCAGAATATCCTCAGCCTTGAGTTGCTGAAGTTGAGCTACCATATTGGAGTACATACCGCCCGGGATTTCGGCCTTCTGTACCAATTCGTTGGGAGCCGGGAAGCCGAAGTGGGCTTCGATCTTGCGGCAAGCGTCGATAGCGGTCGCCTCGTCGTCCTCGCGAGCGGCTTTGATAGCGCGATCAAACTGTGCGTCAATTTCAGCAGGCAGCTTGTCGGTCAGTGGGTTGAACGGATGCGGCAGGGGTTTTTCCTTGCCGAATACCGACAATTCCAACTCCTTGCGAATATCTTTGAGCTGCACGTTGATCTTGGCCACAGCCTCCATATTTACGCCAATGTCGATCCCCATTTTTTGGCAGAAGACATAGACCAATTCGAGCGCCGGAGCGGCCGTACCACCACCAAAATACCAGCAATTGGTATCGACAATATCCACACCAGCCACGATTGCCGAGAGCACCGAAGCCAAGCCGTAGCCCGGGGTGCAGTGGGTATGGAAATCGACCGGGATGCCGATATTTTTCTTGAACAGACGGATGAGCGTCGCCGCACGACGAGGCGGAATCAGACCCGACATATCCTTGATGGTGATCATATCGGCGCCCAAGGCAGCCATCTGAGTCGCTTTGTCGAGGAAATAGGCGTCCGTGAAGACAGGTTTCGGCGCGCTCTTGCCCATTAATTTGCAGAAAAATCCGGGTTCGGGATATTTGGGGTCGACCGTATAGCAAACTGCACAATCGGCGATGCCGCCATATTGTTTGACGTATTTGACCGTTGCCTTGACGTTATCCACATCGTTCAGGGCGTCGAAAATACGCATAATGCCCAGACCGCTCTCGATTGCATTGCGGCTAAAACCGTCGATAATCTCGTCGGTATAGGGGGCGTATCCGAACAAGTTACGGCCGCGCGAAAGAGCCGTCAGCTTCGAAACTTTGCCCACCGCCTTATAGATGCTCTCCAAACGCGTCCAAGGATTTTCGTTCAGGTAGCGCATCACCGAGTCGGGCACAGCACCGCCCCAGACCTCCATCGCGTAGAAATTTGCATCTTTGTAAAAAGGCAGGCAGCGATCCACCTGAGCCTGATTCATACGAGTTGCGAACGACGATTGTTGTCCGTCGCGCAATGTAAGATCCCTAATTTTGAGATTTCCAGCCATTGTTCTATCAATTTAAAAGGTTAATCATTTGTAGCAGACCAGTGTTATTGGAATAACAAAGATAATAAATATTTCGAATAAGCAACCATTTTGCTATGAATTTTTTACAAAAAAGTCCATTTCCGCTTTCTCTTCGCAAAAATACCGGCAACAGCGCGAAAAAAACTCAAAAAAGCGCAGGATTAATAAATTTAAAACAGCTTCTAAAGCAATAACTTCCGCAAGGTTTGGCACGAATCGACAGCGTGGTGAGGGTCAAAGAGCTGAACGTGAATGCCTAAATTGGCGGCAGCAACAATATTCGCAGATCGGTCGTCAACAAAAAGCGTTTCATCGGGAGCAAGTGCATAGCGTTCGAGCAGAATTTGGTAGATGCGCGGTTCGGGTTTCACCACGCCCTCCTCACACGAGACAACCTCGCCGTCGAAAAGCGCATAGACGGGGAATTGGCGCAGGAAAGCGATGAACTCGTGCGACATATTCGACAGCACATAGAGCCGATAACCAGCCCCTTTCAGATCGACAATCAACTGTTCGGTAGATTTCACAGTCATTTGCATATCAATTGATTGTCGCACTAAGGCAGCACATTTTTCGGTAGGAAAACCCGACAGGTCACAGAGCGTTGCGATCGTCTCATCGAGCGTCGAAGTGCCGCGGTCGTACTCCACCCAGAATCGGGGCATCTGCTCCGTACGAATGAAGCTAAAAAAGTCAATAAATTCCTGCGTAGATTTGTTGCGGTCACGGGCAAAGAGTACACCGCCAAGATCAAAAACAATATTTTTCATACTTGCAAAGATACAATGCGAAAATGCAAACTGCAAATATCTATGGGATCATAAAAAGAGGAAGACGGTCCAATAAATTAGACCGTCTTCCTCTTTTACATAGGATTGCCTCGCTGGCTACGAACCGAAATTATCGTAGAGAATATTCTCGGCCGGAACGCCCAAGTTGTCCAACATCTTGACCACCGAAGCGATCATCATCGGAGGACCGCACATCAGATAGATGCAGCCTTCGGGATCCTCGTGGTTCTTCAAGTAGTTCTCGAAGAGCACGTTGTGCACAAAACCGGCCGTATATTTAACCCCTGCGGCATCCGCCTCGGGATCGGGACGGTCGAGCGCCAAGTTAAACTTGAAGTTGGGGAAATCCTTCTCGATTTGGTGGAATTCGTCCAAATAGGGCACCTCTTTGAGGGCACGCGCTCCGTACCAAAACGATACGGGACGGTGGGTCTTCTCAGTTTTGAATAGGTGCATAATGTGGCTGCGCATTGGCGCCATACCGGCACCGCCGCCGATGAAGATCAACTCCTGATCGTCGGGCAGGTTATCGGGCAGGAAGAACTCGCCGTAAGGACCCGAAATGGTCACCTTGTCACCCGGCTTGCGCGAGAAGACATAGGAGGAGCAGATGCCCGGATTGACCTTCATAAAGCCACCGTTGACACGGTCGAAGGGAGGCGTCGCGATGCGGATGTTGAGCATCACGATATTGCCCTCGGCCGGGTGGTTGGCCATCGAGTAGGCGCGGAAAGTATCTTCGGGGTTGTTGGTAACCAAGTCCCACATTTTGAATTTGTCCCAGTCGGCGCGGAACGCAGGGTCGATGTCCATATTCGAGAACTTGATGCCCTCGTACTTGGGGATGTCGATCTGGATATAGCCGCCACTGCGGAAGTTGAGTGACTCGCCGGCAGGCAATTTAACCACAAACTCCTTGAGGAAAGTCGAAATGCTGCGGTTCGAAACCACTTCGCACTTCCACTTCTTGACGCCCAGCACCGAAGCCGGAACGTGGATTTTGAGGTTTTCTTTGACCTTCACCTGACAGCCCAGCCGCCAATGATCCTTGGCCATTTTGCGCGAAATGAAACCCGTCTCGGTAGGCAGAATATCGCCGCCGCCCTCCACAACTTGGCATTTGCACATACCGCAGGAGCCGCCACCGCCGCAAGCCGACGGCAGAAAGACCTTGTTGTTGGCCAACGTCGTGAGCAGCGTCGAGCCGCTCTCGGTGGTGATGACCTTTTCTCCGCCGTTGATGTCGATGGTGACATCGCCCGACGAGGTGAGTTTAGCCTTTGCAAAGAGCAGCAACCCCACCAAAACAAGGGTTACAACCAGAAAGGCTACAATTGCAATTAATATTGTCAATTCCATTTTCCGAATCTCTCTTTAAGGTTAAAATTGAATGCCCGAGAATATCATAAAAGCGATACCCATCAAGCCGGTAATGATGAAGGCGATACCCGGGCCTTTCAGCGCCGCAGGGATCTGCGAATAGCCCGTTTTCTCGCGAATGGCGGCCATCATAACGATTGCCAGCCCCCAGCCGATACCCGAACCCAAGCCGTAGACGATCGACTGCCAAAGCGACACAATCTGCGCAGCATCGACCTTTTGCTGCATAAAGAGCGAGCCACCCATAATCGCGCAGTTCACGGCGATCAGCGGCAAAAAGATACCCAGCTGGCTGTAAAGCGTCGGCGAAAATTTCTCGACGGCCATCTCCACAAGTTGCGTGAAGGCAGCGATGGTAGCGATGAAGATGATGAACGAAAGGAAGTTCAGATCGACACCCTCAACAAGGGCATTGGCCTTGAGCACATACTCATACAAGAGGTAGTTCAACGGCACGGTCATCACCATCACAAACGTGACGGCTGCACCCAGTCCGATAGCCGTCTTGACGCTCTTCGATACGGCAATGAACGAACACATACCGAAGAAGAACGCGAAGACCATGTTGTCGATAAAGATCGACCGGATAAAAATATTTAATGATTCCATACGCTATTCTCCTATTTTTCCTGTAAATCCTTGTTGTGTGAACGGTGAATCCAGATGATGCAACCCACAAGGATCAGCGCCATCGGTGGAAAGAGCATCAAACCGTTGTTGTAGTACCAGCCACCCTCGGCAGCATACCAACTCTCGGGAATAATGCGGAATCCGAAGAGGCTACCCGATCCGAATAGTTCGCGGAAGAAAGCCACAACCACCAAAATCAGACCATAGCCCAGACCGTTACCGATTCCGTCCAAGAACGACGGCCACGGCTTGTTGGCCAAGGCAAAGGCCTCGATACGACCCATCACGATGCAGTTGGTGATGATCAGACCCACATAAACCGACAGCTGCTTCGAGACCTCAAAGACATAGGCCTTGAGCACCTGATCGACCAAGATCACCAGTGCCGCGATCACGACCAGCTGCACGATGATGCGGATACGCGAGGGGACACCGTTGCGCAGCAGCGACATCACAAGGTTCGAAAATCCTGTCACCACCATCACCGAAAGTGCCATCACAATGGCCGGTTTGAGTTGTACGGTCACCGCCAGCGCCGAGCAGATACCTAAGATCTGCACGATAACCGGATTGTTCGCAGAGAACGGGCCGGTTAGAAATTTCAGATTTTTAGCCGAAAACAAAGGCTCTTTTTCGTTCTTACTCATTGTTTTCTACATTTTCTTCGTTAGACACTTGCGTCGCAGGAGCAGTCTGATCGAGCACCGGCTCCGTCACCTCGGGCGCACCACTCAGCCGTTTGGCTTCGAGCAGCGGCAGATAATTGCCCAAACTCGAGCGCAACATAGCCGTCACACCGTCCGAGGTTTTGGTACCGCCCGAAATGGCGTCCACCTCGTGAGCCGGATCTTTGGCACCGCCTTTACGCAGCACCACCGACACAAACTCATCACCGCTAAAAATCGTCTTACCGGCATAATGTGCCCAGTGTTTGGGTGTTGCAATCTCGGCTCCGAGACCCGGAGTCTCACCTTGGTGACCGAAGACAACACCGACAATGGTATCCATATCTTTTTCGAGTGCCACATAGCCCCAAATCGGGCCCCAGAGACCCGATCCGTTCACGGGCAACACCACGCGGCCGTCTTGGGATTCAAAGACCGGATAGGTCTTGTTCTCGACTGCCGTCTTCATATCGAAGAGCATTTGCAGCGCCGCATCGGGCGTGACGGATTCGATCTTATTACCCTCGGCATCAACCGCATAGGCCGAGACAAAGGTATCGTAATTTTCACCCACAGCGCCCAACGATTCGAGGATTGCTTGTTTCTTCTCGTTGAGAATATTGGCGTGCTGACGGCTCTGAAGTGCGAGCGAAGCCACCGCCAAGAGCGCAGCCACGATGATCACCATCACCGTCGAGTAGAGCAGGATATAGGGATTGCCGTTCTTGTCGCTGAACAGCCCCTTTGCCTTCAGCTCTGTAAACTCCGAAGCAGGAGCTTTGCAGATGGGGCAGATGTCGGGTGCGGTCTCTCCTTCGTGGATGTAGCCGCAGACGTTGCATTTAAATTTTTTCGTTGCCATAATCTCCCCTATTTTGCCAGTTTAACACGTTTCTTTCTGCGCGAGATGTTCGACTCCACCACAAAATAATCCACCAGCGGTGCCAGTGCATTCATAAAGAGGATCGAAAGCATCATACCTTCGGGATAGGCCGGATTCACAATGCGGATCATAATGGCCAGCGCACCGGTCATAAAGCCCACGATGTATTTTCCTTTGTTGGTCTGCGACGAGGTCACCGGATCGGTAGCCATAAAGACTGCTCCGAAAGCAAATCCACCAATGATCAGGTGGTACCACGCCGGATAGGTCGTCACGCCCAATGCTTGGAAGAGATAACCCATCGCCAAACCGCCGACGAAGACCGAGATCATCGTCCGCCACGAGGCAATACCCGTGAAGAGCAAAATCGCCGCACCTATAAGAATAGCCAGCGTCGAGGTTTCACCGATACAACCGGGGATGAAGCCCAAAAAGGCATCCATCGCCGAGTAGCTCATCGTGCCGCTCGCACCAAGTTGTTCGAGAGCCGTGGCGCCCGAAAAACCGTCCACCACACCTTCGCCCGACGTAAGTCCTGCGATCCAAACCGTAGCGCCCGAAATCGAAGGCGTATAGGAAAAGAATGCAAAGGCACGTGCCAACAAGGCCGGGTTGAAGACGTTCATACCGGTTCCACCGAAGACCTCTTTGCCGAAGACCACCGCAAAAGCAGTCGACAGCGCGACCATCCACAACGGAATATCCACCGGCATAATCATCGGGATCAGCATACCCGTCACCAAGAAACCCTCGTTGACCTCGTGGCCACGGGATTGTGCAAAGGCGAATTCGATACCCAAACCCACCACATACGAAACGACGATGATGGGCAGAACCTTCAAGAATCCGAACCACAGCGAACTCCACATCTCGGGAGCGATGCCCTGCGAGAGAAAGTGCTGATAGCCTGTGTTGTACATACCGAACAGCAGTGCCGGCATCAAAGCCATCACCACCACGATCATCGTACGTTTCATATCGTTGCAATCTCGCACGTGCGCACCTTTCAGTGTGGTCGTATTGGGCACGAACAGGAATGTTTCAAACGCATCGAAGGTCGATTCCATAAAACCCAATTTGCCACCTTTGGCGAATGTGGGTTTGATCTTATCTACAAAATTACGTATAGCGCTCATCGTTATGCCTCCTTGATCATTAAGTTAATACCGTCGCGGATGATCTGTTGAATGGCGATCTTCGAGGGATCGACAAAC
The DNA here is from genome assembly GCA_036651015.1 of Alistipes sp. Taxonomy (GTDB): domain Bacteria; phylum Bacteroidota; class Bacteroidia; order Bacteroidales; family Rikenellaceae; genus Alistipes. Next base: position 11,334 of record JAVVYP010000004.1, on the reverse strand, counting down.
TCACACAGCGCGAAATCCTCCTCCGTAACCTCGTAAATACCGAGATTTTCCATTTTGTCAATATCACCGGCCAAGCACGCTTTGAGCAGATACATCGGATAGATATCCATCGGCAGATACTGCTCATAGAGTCCCGTCACCACGAACGGACGTTCGCCACCGTTGAGATTGGTGTCGAGTGCATAGTCCTTGTGGGGACAAATCCACGAGAAGTAGGCTTTCGATACGGAGAATTTGTTGAAACGAGGCAGTGCCCAGCCCAACAATTCGTATTTGTCGCCTTCGGGGATCACCGTGAGCTGGTTGGCATAGAAGGTGACGAAACCATCGGCTGCGATCTTGGTGCCGGTGAGCACGTTGCCCGAGATAATGCGCACGTGGTCACCCTCGGCTTGTGCCTTGACGGCGCCCTTGAGCAACGAATCGACTTTGGCGCCCGAAATAAGGCGGCAATAGTGCGGTTTTTGGATCTCAGAGCCGGCGACAGCGATGATACGCGTCTGATCGACACGGCCCTCATTGAACAGACGTCCGATGATCGCCAAATCTTGGATGTTGAGCGTCCACACCTGTTCGCCCTTGTTGATCGGGGCAATGTGGTGGATTTGGATGCCGACATTACCCACCGGATGTTTGCCGGCAAAGGTGTGCAGCGTCGCATTTTTGAGCGAGGTCATCTCGCCTTCGGCTTCGGCACGCACCGAGAGGTGCACCTCGCCCGAAGTGAGTTTGCGCAACACCTCGATACCTGTTTGAAGGTTGCTCTGCTCGGCGCACAACACGAAGTTGTATTCGGGAGCCAGCGGCGCGGAATCGAAGGCCGAGACAAAGATGTTCTTCGGCGTGTCGTTCGGATCGGCGATAATGCCGTAGGGACGCTGCAGAATCATCGGCCACAGACCGGAATGAAGCAACAGCTCAACAATCTCCTCACGCGAAGCTCGTTGTAAATCGAGCCTTGGGAACTCCTCATAGCTCTGTCGGGCGTCGGGCGTCACGGTCACGGTGAGAATCTTGCGTTTCTCGCCGCGGTTGATGGCAGCCACCACACCACTGACGGGCGCGGTGAAAAGCACACGCTCGTTGTACTTGTTGAAGAACAACGGCGTGCCGGCTTTGACCACATCACCCACCTTAACCAGCAGTTTGGGAGTTACGCCCTCGAAATCGAGGGGCGAAAGGGCATATTCCGAAGCCATAGGTGCATCGACCAAAGACTCCCGAGCTTTGCCCTGAAGATTGATGTCGAGACCCTTGCGTAGTGTAATGATTTTCGACATAGTTAAAAATTTTGATTATTTAAGTGTATTGTTTTTTACCCGTTGTTAGTAAGCTAACAGTATAATTGCGTGCGAAAGTACTATTTATTTCCGAGAAAACCGAATGCACTATCTAATATTTTTTAAAATTTACATAAAATGGCTACTTTTGTCCGGATAAGCGAGCAACAAACTCGAACGACGAACAAATAGCAGACAATGGATAACTGGACGGAACGCACCGAATTATTACTCGGACACGAAAAACTCGAACGGCTGATGCAAGCCCACGTGCTCATCGTCGGCGTGGGTGGTGTGGGTGCTTATGCAGCCGAGATGATCGCTCGAGCCGGTGTGGGGCGGATGACCATCGCCGATGCCGATGAGGTGTCGGCCTCGAACATCAACCGTCAATTGGTGGCGTTGCACTCAACCATCGGGCGGCAGAAGGCCGAAGTGTTGGCCGAACGGCTGCGCGACATCAACCCTACCCTCGAGCTGAGGGTCGTCAACTGCTACATCCGCGACGAACAGACCGACGCACTGCTTGATGCCGCGCAATACGACTATGTGGTCGATGCCATCGACACCCTATCGCCCAAAATGGCGCTGATCAAGGGGGCGTTGGATCGTCACATTCCGCTGGTCAGTTCGATGGGCGCCGGCGCCAAAACCGACCCCACACAGATGGAGATTGCCGACATTTCGAAGACGCACCACTGTCCGCTGGCACATATGCTGCGCAAGCGACTCCACAAAATCGACATTCACACCGGATTTCGCGCCGTATTTTCGCCCGAGGCGATACGCGAAGGGGCGATGATCCTCTGCGAGGAGACCAACAAAAAATCGAACGTGGGGACAATCTCCTACATTCCGGCGTTGTTCGGCATCGGCTGCGCATCGGTTGTCATCCGCGATCTGATCGGCGAGCTGGACAAACAATAGAATTAAGAAATCAGAGGGCAGATAATTCGACAGAGGCAAAGCCCTTTAGGACTTGGTGCGCGTTGAAATTTGTTGGTAGAGTTCCGTCAGGCGGTTGCACATCTGCTCCCACGAAAAACGCTTGCGCTCTTCGATGCAGTTAACGCGAAAGCGCGTCAGCGCATCTCCCGACCACATTCTACCCATCGCCTCGGCCACCGAATCTTTGTCGGGTTGGCAAACGTAACCCACGCGACCGTCGGGCACAATCTCGGGCAATCCACCCACATTGGTGACCACCATCGGCACACAAAACTGGTAAGCAATCTGCGTCACACCACTTTGAGTGGCCGTTTTATAGGGCTGCACAACAAAATCGGCCACCGAAAAATAGTCTTTCACCTGCTCATCGGGAATGAACCAATCGTGGAGCAGCACCTCTTCTTGCAAATCGTTGTCGGCAATCTGCCGCAGATAACGCTCTTTCGAAGCGTAAAACTCCCCGGCAACGATCAACTTACGCCCCTCGGTGCCACCTGAGCGCCGCAATTCAGTCCACGCGTCAAGCAGCAAATCAAGGCCTTTGTAGTCGCGAATCAGCCCAAAAAAGAGCACATAGTTCCGTGTCGGCGTCAGCCCGAGCCGCGCACAGGCCTGTTGGCGATCAACGCGCTGGCCAAAATTTTCGAACAAAGGATGGGGCGAAAAGAGCGCCGGCGCCGCTGTATAAGCCTGCAACTCACTGTGTACCTGCTCCGACATATAGATGAATCCATCCACAGCGCGCAAAAAATAGCGGTTGAAAAGCGTATCGGTGAAGTGATGTTCGTGCGGTTCGACGTTGTCGATCTGGCAGAGCACTTTGGTGTGGCCGTTACCGCGAGCAATGCGCGCAATCGTACCAAAGCAGGGCGCCATAAACGGCGTCCAATACTTCATCAACACAAAATCGGGTCGCTCGCGACGAATACGGCGACCAACGCGCAGCCAATTGAACGGATTGATCGTATTCACGCAGCGCGTAATCCGCAGATCCGCAGGCGGCGGTGTGTCGACAATTTGGCTTTTGCCCGGGAAGAGCAACGCAGGATATTGGAGTGTAAAAGTCTTTAAATCAACTTCATCACCCCGACGCTGGAACGTGCGCGCAAGTATTTCCATAATGGAGGCCAAGCCGCCACGATAGGGATGAGCTGGTCCTAAAACAGTTATCTTCATTGTGTAAAGATAGCAAAATAAAAAATTGAGAATAAAAAAACCGCTTAAATTTATCAACAAAATTATTGTACAACTGTTTTCGAGGCTGCATTTCGGGTTTAGGTTTTAGAACCAACGAGAGGGACATCCTTGTTTTTTTGGAATTTCATACAAAAAATGTAACTTTGTCCGCAATTAATTCGGAAAAATTTTTAGAAATCCCGTACAACAGCGGAAAAAGTATGGTACACCCCACTCCATCCTTCGATCGGGAACAAAACCGCGACCTCATTAACCGCCTTCGGTCGGGCGACGAGGCCTGCTTCGATATGCTCTATCGTCGCTACTACAAGGCGTTATGCACCTATGCAACACGCTTTGTCGATGCCGGGCGCGCCGAAGAGTTGGTGCAGGACACGATGATGTGGATGTGGGAAAACCGAACGACACTGATTCCGGAGATGTCGCTCAAATCGCTGTTATTCACCATTGTAAAGAACAAATCGCTCAACAGCATTTCACACAACACCATCAAAAGTCGGGTACTTCAGCAGCTGGCCGAGCACTACGAAGTGGAGTTCGATGATCCCGACCTATATCTGGAAAATGAGCTGATCACGCGCTTCACCGAAGTGTTGCGCAAAATGCCTCCCGATTTTCAACAAACCTTCCGTATGCACCGCTTGGAGGGAATGTCTCACAAAGAAATTGCCGAACAACTACACGTTTCTCCACAGACAGTCAACTACCGTATTGGGCAGACTGTTAAATTATTACGCGATGAACTGAAAGACTATTGGCCTCTTATCGCCCTCCTCTTGGGCAACGATTTATCCTAAAATATCAAAAAAAATACAGTTTCTCATTAGCAATCCGTGCAGATGGATTGTATTACTATGTAGATAAGCGAAAAAATGACACGAGAACACATCAATGACGAGGTTTTAATCTCCTACCTGAAAGGGGAACTTTCCGCCACGGATGCTGCCGAGGTGGAGCAGTGGTACGACGCATCAGCAGAGAATCAACGCACACTCGGACAGATCTATTATATATTGTATATCAACGACCGCATCAACGCCACGTCCAACATCGACGTGGAGCATTCGCTCCAGCAACTCAAAAAGCGAATGGCCACCCAGCAGTCTTCCCAGCAAACCCCACGGCACACCCCCCTGCGCACCCTACGCCGCATTACTTGGCGCGCCGCCGCGGCCGTGGTGATGACCGCAGCCCTTGTTTCGGGCATCTGGGCAACAGCCTCACTTTCCGAGCGCATCTCGCGCCCGTTGACCGTGGTCACCCAGCTGGGTGAACGCTCTCAGGTGGTGTTGCCCGACGGATCGAAAGTGTGGCTCAACTCGTGCAGCCGCGTGGAATATTACACCTCGCTCTTCTCGCGCGAACGCCACGTAGCAATGACCGGCGAGGCCTATTTCGAGGTTCATCACGACCAAGATGCCCCCTTTGTCGTCCGCACAAACGGACTGGATATTGAGGTCGTAGGCACCAAATTCAATGTACGCAACGACGAAGATAAACACCTTGTAACCACCGTTTTGCTCGAAGGCGCCGTCTTGGCACATCCCAGCGATTCGAGCATCCCGTCGGCTCGTTTGCATCCATCGCAACAGTTGGCTTTCAACACCCAAACCCAGCATATGCAGTTGAGTAACTGCGAGGCGGCCGAACGTTCGATCAACTGGATCGACGGCCGATTCCAATTCGAACAGAACACTTTCGAAGAGATCGTTGCCGAACTACAACGCTACTACAATGTGGAGATTCGTTTTATGGATGAAAAGTTGAAAAACGAACGTTTCTCAGGCGATTTCAAGGTCGAGGACGGCATCTACCACATTATGTCGATTCTACAACTGACCTACAAATTTCACTACAAGATCGACCACAACAACATCCTGCTTTACGCCAATTAACCGAACATAAAACCAAATATAAATCTCAAAAAAAACTCACTCAAAAAAACCAACCAATCTATTTTCTACCCGCCGCAAGGCGTATTTCCAAACAAAAATCAAAAAACCTAACCTAATTTACCTATGAAACAAAGCTACCCAAAAACAGGGCGGAGAACCTGCGGTCTCTCCGTATGTTATCGGCGTTTGCTATTCGTGTCGGTCTTGCTGTTCTCTTGTTGGGGAACGGTGGCCGTGGCACAAACTGCCGTACCTCGCGTCAGCATCGAAATCCAAGACGCAGCCATCACCAAAGTTTTTCAAGCCATCCAGCAGCAAACAGGCTACTCGATTGTCTACAACACCTCGGATATTAATCCGATGCTCAAGGTGAGCATCAGCGCCAAAGGCCAGACCATTCCCGCGCTGCTCGACAAATTATTTGCCGGCACAGGGATTGCCTATACCATCAAGGATCAGCACGTTGTGCTCTCCAAAAAGTCTGAGCAAACTCCCACTGCAACCAAGGGGGGGGGTGTTTCGGGCACCATTAAAGACGAGAAGGGTATGAGCCTGATCGGCGCCACGGTTCTCATCCACGGCACCACAACGGGTGCAGCCGTCGATGCCGAAGGGAACTTCGCGCTGCCGACCGCTCAAGTGGGCGACGTGTTGGATATCTCGCTGATCGGCTACACACAACAGAGCGTCACCGTCACAGGTCGCGCTCCGATGCACATCGTTTTGCACGAAGACAACGCCGTGCTGGATGCTGTGGTGGTCACCGCACTCGGTATCAAACGCGCCCAAAAATCATTGACCTACAACGTTCAAGAGGTCTCCGGATCGCTGGTCAACACGGTCAAGGATGCCAACTTCGTCAACTCACTCTCGGGCAAGGTCGCCGGTCTTCAGATCAACGCCAGCGCTTCGGGTGCCGGTGGTTCGACCCGTGTGGTTATGCGCGGTGTGAAATCCATCAACGGCAACAACAACGCCCTCTATGTAATCGACGGTATTCCGCTGCCAAGCTTGCGCTCGGCACAAACCGAAGGCGTCTATGAGACCCCCGACGGCGGCGATTTCGAGGGTATCTCCAACCTCAACTCGGAGGATATTGAATCTATGTCGGTCTTGTCGGGAGCTACCGCAGCAGCACTTTACGGTTCGCAGGGTGCCAATGGTGTGATCCTGATCACCACCAAAAAAGGCGGCGAGGGCAAGGTACGCGTCAACTACTCCAACAACACGACTTTCACATCGCCTTTTGTGATGCCAAAGTTCCAAAACACCTACGGCACCGATCTCAACTCACCGTCGATGAGCTGGGGTGCCAAGTTAGACACACCAAGCTCCTACGATCCCAAGGATTTCTTCCAGACGGGATTCAACGAGACCAACTCGGTGAGTGTTATGGCCGGCACAGAGCGTAACCAAACCTACTTTTCGGCCTCGTCGGTCAATGCACGCGGCATCATCCCCAACAACGTCTACAACCGCTACAACTTCTCGGTGCGTAATACCGCCGTGTTGATCAAAGACAAATTGACCCTCGATTTGGGTGCCACCTATATGCACCAATACGATCGCAATGCCTTGGTGCAGGGTATCTACCACAACCCCCTGATCGGTGCCTATCTGTTCCCACGTGGCGACGAAATCAGCAAATATCAGGTCTACGAGCGTTACAATGCCAGCAAAGGGTACAGCGAACAGTTCTGGGGACTCGAATTCATCAACGGCGTGGAGAACCCCTACTGGGTCACCAACCGCGAGCTGTTCGAGAACACCGCACAACGCTACACCTTCAACGCCACTATGAAATGGGATGTGACCGACTGGATGAGCCTGACGGGACGCGTTCGTTCCGACAATATGGCGATGAACTACACCCGTAAGATTTCGGCTTCGTCCAATACGTTGTTCGCGTCGGAGTATGGTAACTACCTCAACCACAAGCTCAATCACAACAACCTTTATGCCGATGCTTTGATGAGCATCAACAAGAGCTTCTTCGACAACGACCTTTCGCTCCAGTTCAACTTCGGTGCCAGCATCGTCGATGACAAGAACTCACGCACGGGTTACGAGGGTCACTTGGCCGGTCTGCCCAACAAATTCACATTCAACAACATCGTGAGCAGCGACCTCAACACCGCACCGATGCAAGAGGATTACCACGATCAGAATCAAGCCATCTACGCCACCCTGCAATTGGGTTACAAGGGGATGATCTATGTCGATGCAACGGTGCGCAACGAGTGGGCTTCGCAATTGGCATTCACCGACAAGCAGAACATTTTTTACCCCTCGGTAGGTCTTTCAGCCGTCATTTCGTCGATGACTGATCTTTCGAAAGCCGGCATTTCGTTCTTGAAAATTCGCGGTTCCTACGCCGAGGTCGGTAACGCCCCCGAGCGTTACATCACTGGCCGTAACTACGGCATCTCGGGAGGTACAATCTCCGCCGAAACCCACGCTCCGGCCAGCTACCTGCGTCCCGAGCGTACCAAATCATTTGAGGTGGGTTTGAATGCCAAGTTCCTCGGCAACAAATTCTGGTTGGATGCTACCTATTACAACACGGATACCTACAACCAGCTTTTCCTCTACAATGCACCCCCGAGCACCGGTTACAAACAAGCTTACCTCAATGCAGGTAAGGTCAACAACTGGGGTATTGAGGCAGTCGCAGGTTACAAAAACACGTGGCGCGACTTCTCGTGGTCGACGGCTTTCAACTTCTCGATGAACCGCAACGAAATCAAAGAGTTGGTTCCCGAGGGCACAATCGACCCCGTGACAGGTGCTGTGGTTGATATCAAAGAGGTCAATATGGACTTCGGTGGCTACCGCGCCAAACTGCTCAAAGGCGGCTCGATCGGCGACTTCTATGTCACAGGTCTCAAAACCGATGACCAAGGCAATGTCTACGTCGATCCCAATGGCGGTACGGTTACCACCGACCCCAATACGTGGATCTTCGCCGGCAACACCGAGGCTCGCTACCGTATGAGCTGGAACAATAACTTTGCTTACAAAGGCATTTCGCTCGGCGTGTTGATTGATGCACGTATCGGTGGTCGCGGTGTTTCGGTCACGCAGGCCTTGATGGATCGTTTCGGTGTATCGCAAGCCTCGGCCGATGCGCGCGAAGCAGGTGGTGTTCAAATCTCGCAGTACCAAACCATTACCGGTGTCAAGGATTTCTACAACAACTCAGGTGACGGCACCAGTATGATGTCGCAATATATTTACAATATGACCAACGTGCGTCTGCGTGAGTTGTCGTTGGGCTATGATCTGCCGTCGAAATGGTTTGGAGACAAACTCTCGGCAACAGTCTCGCTGGTTGGACGCAACTTGTTTATGTTCTACAACAAAGCACCGTTTGATCCCGAATCCACAGCCTCCACAGGCACCTACTATCAGGGCTTAGACTTCTTTATGCAGCCCAGTGTGCGCACCATCGGTTTTAGTGTAAGACTCCAATTCTAAACGACAACACCCATGAAAAAACAACTATATAAAACAAAAATATGTCTGGGCATTGCTGCGGTATGTGCGTTGATTGCCTCCTCCTGCACAAGCGGATTCGAGGAATTCAACACCGATCCCAACTCAGCACAGACTATGGATAAGACGAACCTGATCACAACGATGGAGTTGGATGCCGCCTATCCCACCACCGGCAAAACCACCGAGCCAGTTAACCGCTATCAGACCGGCTGGAACCTGCTGGCCGACCACTATGCCGGCTATATGGCTTGTGCCAACCACTTCGATGGTGGCAACTGCCCGATGGTCTACAACCTGAGCAACACGTGGAGCAACACGGTCTTTGAGGTCGCCTTCACCCAAGTGATGCCTGCGTGGTTGCAACTCAACATCGCTTTCGAAAAGGGGCAGATCACCAAAGAGACAATGGCACTGGCCGACATTCTCAAGGTGCTGACCCTGCACCGCGCCAGTGATATGTATGGGCCGCTGCCGGTGCTCAAATTCGGCGAGGCACGCAACCCCTACAACTCGCAGGAGGAGCTTTACAACTACTTTTTCGAGACCCTCGACAAGTCGATCGCCACGCTCAAGGCCTTTGTAGCGATCACACCCGATGCCAAACCGCTGGTCAAGGTGGATGCCATCTATGGCGGCGACTATACCAAATGGTTGAAATTTGCCAACTCGCTCAAGCTGCGTCTGGCCGTGCGTATTCGCTACGTGGAACCAACGCTGTCGTCTAAATATGCACAAGAGGCAATTGCGGCCGGTGTGATCACCGCAGTCGAGGACAACGCTCAGCTGCAAAATTACCGCCAGATGACCGTCAACAATCCACTCGAGATGCTCTGGAACTCCTACAATGATGCTCGTATGAGTGCCTCGATGGACTCCTACCTCAATGGCTACGGTGATCCGCGGTTGTCCAAGATGTTCAAAGCGGCTGCCGACGGCAAATTCCACGGTGTCCGCAACGGATTGGACGCCACCGATCAGAAATTCTACACAGAGCTATCCGCCCCCAACATTGTGGCCAACACCCCGATGCGCTGGTTGATGGCCTCGGAGGTTGCCTTCCTGAAGGCCGAAGTGGAGCTGATCAAGAACAACGCTTCAGGAGCTGAGGCCAACTACAAAGACGGCATTCGTCTCTCGTTTGTCGAGAACGGTCTCTCCGACGGCGAAGCTGCCACCTATGCGGAAAAAACCACAACGCCGGCCTCCTTTACCGACGCCTCCTCACAGCCCGGAAACCCCGGTAGCACCAGAGCCCTCGGAAAAGTCACCGTCAAATGGAACAACGACGGCAGCGAGTTGGAGCGCATCATTACCCAAAAGTGGATTGCACTCTACCCCAACGGTATGGAGGCTTGGGCTGAATTTCGCCGCACAGGATTTCCCCGTCTTTTCCCCATTGTTGCAGACAGCCAAGATCCGAGCGTCAACAAAAACACCCAGATTCGCCGTATGGTCTTCCCAAAAGCCGAATATGCCAACAACGCCGGTGCTGTCAATGCTGCAACTCGTCTGTTGGGTGGCGCAGACAGAGGCGGTACCAAACTCTGGTGGGATAAGAAATAACAGGTAAGAAACCAACGTAAAACCAAGAAAGTATTATGAAAAACAACTTAATATATACCTTGCTCGTGCTGGCCTGCACCTCCTTTTTCTTTGCGTGCGAGCAGCAGACAACGCCGGAGCCGGTGCGCATCCAGCACCCAAGCGACCAGTCGCCCATCCTGCGTGACGATGCCTATTATGCACGTCTGCGCGCCTACAAACTGACCGACCACAAAAAGGCCTTCGGTTGGTACGGATCGTGGACTGGTATCGCCTCCTCCGAGATCAGTCGGTTGTCGAGTGCCCCCGACTCTATGGACATCATCTCACTTTGGAGCCAATGGCATAGCTTGAACCAAGCGCAAATTGACGACAAAGCCTTTGTGCAGAAAATCAAGGGCACCAAGGTCGTGATATGTATCTCGGCACGCGATGTACCTGCCGAATTTAAAGAGAACGGCGAAATCACCGATGCCGCCATTGCCGCCTACGCCAAAGCGTGGGGCAAGGATTCGATGGAGAAGTACCAATACGACGGTATCGACATCGACTTCGAGACGTCTGTCGACCACCAAGGGCCGCTGAACACCACGCCGGGAGCTTTCAAGAAATTCGCCGTACAGTTGAGCCAGTATATCGGCCCAAAATCGAACACCGGCCGTATGTTCTTGATCGACGGCAACATCGGATCACTGGATCAAGGCATTGCCGAACTTTGCACCTATGCTGTTTCGCAGGCTTATTACTGTCCTGATGCCGATGATTTGGACGGCCGAACTCAATCAGCTGCTCGCGTCGGTTGGAAAGCCGAGCAGATGATCTTCACCGAGAATTTCGAATCATTGTGGCAAAGTGGTGGTATGGACTACATCAATGCCAAAGGTGAGACTATGCCCTCGCTGTTGGGTATGGCCGATTACGCCAAGACGACCGTAGCTGCCGGTTTTGGTTCTTACCACATGGAGTATGAGTAT
>JAVVYP010000003.1:0-105335 GCA_036651015.1 Alistipes sp. | reverse complement strand
TGTAACAACCTCACTACTGTTGATATTAAGCCACTTACGCCGTCTAATATGCAGAAAGACGGCTTTGCCGCGAATTGGGAAATCGTTGATTATTCGCTGCTCGGTAAAACCGGCTGAGTGATAGTGCCCACCTTGTGGCGGAATACTTTTCTCGTCCAAAAACAGATGAATGTCGTGTTCGCCGACTTGGCTATCTATTAACTCAAAATAATTAAACAGCTCCTTGGGGAGCAGCAAATGCAAGGGGTCAATCTTCTTTGTCTTCATACTGCAAAGATACGACTTATATTGTTGTGACTGATTCGTCCCACCGGAGTTTGCACTTGATCCGAAAGAAAACATATACCCATTGCAGAGTGAGAAGTGCCTATTTCTCGATGAAAAGGAATATGAAATGGTTGTGGACTTTTTATGATTTTTCTGACCCTCCGATACCAAATACTAACAACTCACTGGAAGCAATTAATCTGGATTTGAAAACCAAACTTAGGGTACATAATGGGATGAGTCGCAGGTATCGCAAGCTATTTATTGATGAGTATTTCAGGCTCAAATGGAAGTAATGAATAGGTCGCAACCGCTCATTTATCTACTCTTTTTGACCAATAAACGGAAACCACCCCGATTTTATCTACTATTTTGACCAATAAGCCCGATTGATCCGCTTTCTGCCGCGCGAGTGGGGGAGGTGTCTGACATCCGGAAAAAACAAAAGACACTCGTATGTGGATACGAATGCCTTCTGACAGTATTGCTACCGTTTTGTGAACCCGCTGGGGCTCGAACCCAGGACCCCAACATTAAAAGTGTTGTGCTCTACCAGCTGAGCTACGGATTCATCGGTACCAATTCGAAACGTGTGTTTCATTTTGGTGGTGCAAATGTAGAGATTATTTTTGTTTTACCAAAATAAAACGATATTTTTGTAGTGCTAAATGCGAAATTTTAACTTTTAACCTATATTATTGTATGTGTAGAGCGCTTATTATCGGTGCAGGAGGTGTTGGAACGGTTGTGACGCAGAAAATCGCCGCCAATCCCGTCTTTTCGGATGTTATGCTGGCCAGCCGAACCAAATCCAAATGTGACGCTGTGGCAGCAGCGATCGGAGGCAATCGTGTGAAAACGGCGCAGGTCGATGCCGACTGTGTTCCCGATTTGTGCGAATTGTTCCGTGCTTTCAAGCCCGATATTGTGGTCAATGTGGCTCTCCCATATCAAGATCTGACCATTATGGATGCGTGCTTGGAGTATGGCTGCAACTACCTCGATACGGCCAACTACGAGCCTAAAGACGAAGCACACTTCGAATATTCGTGGCAATGGGCGTATCAGGATCGTTTCAAAGCAGCCGGTTTGACCGCTATCCTCGGCTGCGGCTTCGATCCGGGAGTGACGGCTATTTTTACGGCTTATGCCGCCAAGCATCATTTCGACGAGATCCATACCCTCGATATTGTCGATTGCAATGCCGGCAACCACGGTATGGCCTTCGCCACCAACTTCAATCCCGAAATCAACATCCGCGAGGTGACTCAAAAGGGGCGTTACTACGAGAACGGCGAGTGGGTGGTTACCGAGCCGCACGAAATTCACCGTCCGCTGAACTACCCGGGCATTGGAGATCGCGAATCGTATGTGATCTACCACGAGGAGTTGGAGTCGCTGGTCAAGAACTATCCGACCATTCGCCGCGCGCGTTTTTGGATGACCTTCGGTCAGGAGTACCTCACCCACCTGCGTGTGATTCAGAATATCGGTATGGCGCGCATTGACCCGATTATCTACAATGGGGTCGAAATTGTGCCGATCCAATTTCTGAAGGCGGTGTTGCCCGATCCCAAGTCGCTGGGAGCCAATTACCACGGTCAAACGTCGATCGGTTGCCGCATTAGCGGACTCAAGGATGGCAAAGAGCACACCTATTATATCTACAACAATTGCGACCACGAGCAGGCCTTCAAGGAGACCGGCACGCAGGCCGTCAGCTTCACCACGGGCGTTCCTGCTGCGTTGGGAGCTGCGATGTGGGCGAAGGGGCTGTGGCGTGGCGCCGGGGTCTTCAACGTCGAGGAGTTCGATCCCGATCCATTCTTGGCCGAGTTGGGGGATCAAGGTCTTCCGTGGCACGAGTTGTTCGATACTGACATCGAATTGTAGAAATTCGGGGTGGCGGTTTTGTATGCCACCTTTTTTTTGAAAATTATGGAAGAACCAAAGGATACGTTCGATTATTCGGATTGCGACTACTGCGATCGTTTCGAAGAGGTGATCTCCGATTCCGGCAACCGGATCGGCATTGCTGATGTCGGCGGGATGTTCGCCGACCCGGGACCGAAGTGGGTGAGTGCTCTGATGGCACTGCGCAATCGGATCGTGGGGTGTTTCGGACTCAAAGCCGATGCTGTGCCTGCGGACGGCAAGCCGCGTGTGGGGGTGTTCGAGGTTTTGGGGCAAACGGACCAAACGATGATCCTCGGCGAGGACGACAAGCACCTCGATTTTAGGATACAGCTGTCTCTGACGCATGATGGCGGCGGAGACAGAAAACGCGTGACGGTCACCACGCTGGTGAGGTATCACAACCGCCTCGGACATATCTATTTTTTCTTCGTCAGGCCGTTCCACAGGATGATCGTCCCGGCTGTGATGAAACGCAGGCTGCGGCAACTGGCCGTGCGTGTGTAAGCCCCGGCTACGTATAAATACCTATTTCTCAAAGAATCAATCGCGTGAAAGATTGGTTTTAACAATGATTTCGCTATTTTTGTAGCTCCTTTGCAATAAAAACGTTTGGATGATTGACTTCTTGAAATTGCCTTCTCCGTGCTACGCCCTCGACGAGGAGTTGCTTGCTGGCAACTTGGCGCTTATTGACCGCGTACGCCACGCATCGGGTGCCGAGATTATTGTGGCTTTGAAGGCCTGCGCTATGTGGCGGATTTTTCCGGAGTTGGCGCGTCACGCCGACGGAGCGACGGCATCGTCGGCTGCCGAAGCGCGACTGGTTTTCGAGGAGTTTGGTCGTCCGGCACACACCTACGCGCCGGTTTACACCGATCGTAATATCGAAGAGATCCTGCGTTGCAGCGACCACATCACCTTCAATTCGCTGTCGCAATTCGAACGTTTCGGCCAAATGGCACTGCTGCGCGGTATTTCGTGTGGACTGCGCATCAATCCCCAATATTCGCCCGTCGAAACCGATCTTTACAACCCGTGTGTCGCCGGTTCGCGTTTGGGCATCACCGCGGACGCCCTGACGGAGTTGCCTGCCGGTGTCGAAGGATTGCATTTCCACGTGCTGTGTGAATCGGGTCCCGAACATCTGCGGTTGGCCTTGGAGGCTGTCGAGCAACATTTCGGACAGTTTCTCGACCAGATCAAATGGCTCAATATGGGCGGTGGTCACCTGATGACGCGTGCCGATTACGATTGTGATGCTTTGATCGAAATTTTACGCGCCTTCAAAGCGCGGCATCCGCACCTGCGGCTGATTCTCGAACCGGGAAGCGCATTTACTTGGCGCACAGGGTATTTGGTGTCCACAGTTGAAGATTTGGTTGAGAACTGCGGTGTGCATACGGCGATGTTGGATGTCTCGTTTGCTTGCCATATGCCCGACTGCCTTGAAATGCCTTACAAGCCCGCCATTGTCGGTGCACACGAACCGAATGCGGGCGAAAAACGCTGGCGTATGGGCGGCACAAGCTGCTTGGCCGGCGACTTCTACGGCGATTGGGCTTTTGATCACGAATTGAAAGTGGGCGAACGCATCGTTTTCGAAGATATGATCCACTATACGATGGTCAAAACCACGATGTTCAACGGCGTGGCACACCCGGCAATCGTCGTTGTGCGACGTGACGGGCAGATCGAGATCGTTCGCGAATTCGGTTACGAGGATTTTAAAAACCGAATGTCTTAAAACAAACAAACTCAGATAGATGAAAGATTTTACCCCTACCTCTTACACGCTCGAATGTGTCGCTACGGGTCGTGAATTTGCCGACGATGGCTGGATGCTCGAAGATCATTCCTGCAAATCACCGTCGTTGGTGCGCGCCAAATATGCTTGCAAGCAGCTTGACGTGAAATCTGCCGACTACGGTCTCTACAAGTTCTGCGACTGGATGCCTGTACAGCGGATTCTCGAAGGCTCCTCGGCTCCGGTAACCTACAAAAGCAAAGGGCTGGGCACACTGCTCGGACTGGAAAATCTTTACATTACCTTCAACGGCTATTATCCGGCCATTGGCGCCACGATGACCACCTGCTCGTTCAAAGAGACGGAGGCTTACAGTGTCTGTGGACGTGCTGCCGAAGACGAAAAACGCGTGTTGGTGGTTGCTTCGGCCGGTAATACGGCGCGTGCTTTTGCCAAAGTCTGCTCCGAAAACAACATCAAATTACTGTTGGCTGTTCCGGCCGAGAATATCGACGCGCTGTGGTTCGAACATCCGCTCAATCCCTGCGTGAAACTCATTTCGTGCGTCGAGGGCGGCGATTACTTCGATGCGATTCGCTTGAGCAATTTGGCGCTTAAAAGCCGAGCTTTTTATGCCGAGGGTGGTGCGAAAAACATCGCGCGTCGCGATGGTATGGCCACAACGGTGCTCTCTGCCGTAACCACCATCGGCCGCATTCCCGACTACTATTTTCAAGCTGTGGGCAGCGGTACGGGAGCTATTGCCGCTTGGGAAGCCAATATGCGCTTGATCGAGGATGGCCGTTTCGGAACCAATACGATGAAGTTGATGGTCTCGCAAAATGCGCCGTTTGTGCCAATGTACAACGCTTGGCGTGTCGATTCGCGTCAGATGCTCGAATACGACGATGACAAAGCGCGTCGCGATGCCGAGATCATCGACGCCAAAGTGCTCTCGAATCGTCGTCCGCCTTATGGCATCATCGGCGGTCTCTACGATGCGCTGAAAGCGACTCAGGGTGAGGTCTTTGTGGCTACCAACGCCCAAGCTCGCAAGGCGCGTACTATTTTCAAGGAGCAGGAGGGGGTCGATATTTATTCGGCGTCGGGTGTTGCCTTGGCCTCACTCTTCAAAGCTGTGGCCGACGGCAAGATCGCCAAAGATGCCACCGTTATGCTCAACATCACGGGCGGCGGCGAGGAGCATTTCAAAGAGGGTAAAGAACTTTGGTACCTCAAACCGAGCCACACCTTCCCCCTCGAACCCGAAGTCGAGGATGTTGTCGCCAAGGTCGAAGCACTCTTTGCATAGAAAAAACTTTTCCACAGCAGTTTGATACGTGGTTTGCAGCCGGTCGTCTCAAACTGTTTTTTTTTATTCATACATTCAAACCAACAAACAAAAGATGAAAAACATCCAAACGAAACAAATTTCGTGTTTCCGACGGTGGAGTCGCAAGGGCTGGGCAGCTTTTGCCAGCTTTCACCGTCAGGTAACGATCGGAGTTCTCTCGGTTGCGATGTCCATCCTCTTGCTCGCGACACCACAGGCGTCAGCGCAGAATGCCGACACAACGACCATCCTCCGTTCTCTGAGGATTGCCGAAGTCGGCATATCGGGAAGTCAATCCTCCCCGATGCGCAATGTCTTGTCGCAAACCCCGCTTTTCGACCGAAAAGCACAGGCCGCAGCGCCCGTCCAGACTCTGGAAGGCGCTCTGCGTCTTACGCCCTCGGTCGATCTACGCGAACGTGGGGGTAAGGGCACGCAGGCGGACATTTCGATACGTGGAGGCTCTCCCGATCAAACAATGGTACTGCTTAACGGCATTGATTTTACCGATGCTCGCACCGGACATCAATCTCACGCCTTGCCGGTCGATCTCGACTGCATTTCGGCCGTGGAGTTGATTGAGGGGCTGCCGGGGGTCGGTGCTTATGCCGGCGCGGTGAATATCCGAACAGCTCCTTTGCGGCCGCGCTACTTGCGCTTTGAGGGCGCTGGCGGTCAATATGGCTACGCTTCGGCGAATCTCTCGGGCGCTGTGACTACGCGCCGATTTTCGCTGCTGGGCGCCGCCTCCTACCGACGCAGCGACGGCTACCGTCCCAATACCGATTACGACAATTACAACGCCTTTGTGCGAGCCACTTACGAGTCGCCGCGTGCCGGATTTTTCGACCTGCAAGCGGGCTACCAAAACCGTGCTTTCGGCTCCAATGGTTTCTATGCGGCCTACAATCCCAACCAGTGGGAGCACACCTCCACAGCGTTGTCGTCACTGCGCTGGCAGAAGCAGGCAGGGCGCTTCTTGTTGGGGGCTTCGGCCAGCTACCGCAAAAATTTCGACCGCTACGATTGGACGCGCGGCAAGGCGATGAATCGCCACAACACCGACAATGTGGGCGCACGACTTTGGAGTGATGTCGATTGGTTGGCCGGCGTCACCTCGTTGGGTGGCGACTACGCTTTCAACCACATTTTCAGCACCAATTTAGGCGAAGTTTTGCCGCATCCACACGGTGATTATCTCCGCGCAAAATCGCGGCACACGGGAAATATTTGGTTGCGCCACACCAAACAATGGCAAAAATTCGATGTGGCCGGCTCCATTGGTGCGAGCTTCACGCCTTATGGTTCGTCGTTGCTGTGGAACCTCTCGGCAGGCTATATTCCGAGCCGGGGTTTGCATCTTGGTGTGGGTGCTTCGCAGTCGATGCGATTACCGACTTTCACCGATCTTTACTACACTTCACCGGCGCAGATTAACAACCTTGATCTTACGCCGGAACGTGCTGTAACATACCGTTTGGGAGTCGATTATGTAAAGCGTTGCTGGAATGTCTCGTTGCTGACCTATTACCGCTCTGGACGCGACATTATCGACTGGATATGGCGCGAGGATTTGGGCAATAAATGGCATTCGGAGCAGACCAGCCGACTCAACACCTATGGCGTGGAACTCGCGGGCGGCTACACTGCGATCTCGGGCTTCGTGCGCCGCGTTGCGGTGTCCTATGGTTATATCACCACCGATCGCGCCACCGATGTTGTGGCCAAGAGCGCTATGGATTATATGCGTCACAAGGCGGCGCTTGCCGTTGAAGTTCGCTTCCTGCGGCACGTCTCTCTGGCGCTGACTGGTTCGGTTTACGACCGCAATGGCAGCTACACCTACTATCCGAAATCGGGCAGTTCCACGCCGACCGAGGTGCGCGACTACGAACCTTACTTTCTGCTTGACGGACGTCTGGCGTGGGAGAAAGAGTGGTGCAAACTCTACGTCGACGCGACCAACATCACCGCTACCAATTACTGTGATCTGGGCGGCATCCGCTTGCCGGGGGCTTGGGTCACCGGTGGAGTTGTGCTGACGATCGGAAGATAAGTAACAAAAACCGGCTGCAAATATTCGGCCCACTGCATCGCGCAGTGGGCTTTTTTTACCTCTTCTATCAATTTGCAATGAAATACCTCCTTTTCCGTTCAATTTGTTCCAAATAATTGCTATATTTGAAGGATAAGAAACCAACCTTAGTACTATTATATGGAAAAGCGTATTGTAGAGTGCGTTCCCAACTTCAGTGAGGGACGCGACAAAACAGTAATTCACCAAATTACCGCGGCTATCGAAGCTGCCGGAGGGGTTAAATTGCTCGATGTAGATCCGGGTGAGGCGACCAACCGCACGGTGGTGACCTTTGTCGGCTCGCCCGAGGCGGTGGTCGAAGCCGCCTTTGTCGGTGTGCAGAAGGCTGCCGAATTGATTGATATGCGTCACCACAAAGGTGCGCATCCGCGTATGGGCGCTACCGATGTTCTGCCGTTGATCCCCATTAGCGGCGTCTCGCTCGAAGAGTGTGCCGCCTTGTCACGTGCGTTGGCCAAACGTATTGCCGATCAACTTCATATCCCCACCTATTGTTATGAGGCTGCTGCTTTTACACCGGAGCGGCGCAATTTAGCGGTTTGCCGCAAAGGTGAATACGAAGCATTGCCCGAAAAACTTGCTCACAAAGAGTCGGCTCCCGATTTCGGAGCGCGTCCTTTCGACGAGGGGGTTGCTCGCACGGGCGCCACGGTGGTCGGAGCGCGCGACTTTCTGATCGCTGTGAATTTCAACCTCAATACCACCTCCACGCGTCGCGCCAACGCCATTGCCTTCGATGTGCGCGAAAAGGGTAGGCCTGTGCGTGAGGGCAATCCGATTACCGGCAAACCCCTCAAGGATGCTGCCGGCAAAGCCGTGATGCAACCCGGAACACTGCGTGCCACCAAGGCCATCGGCTGGTTCATCGAGGAGTATGGCATCGCCCAAGTGTCGATGAACATTACGGATCTCTCGGTGACACCGCTCCACGTGGCTTTCGACGAGGTGTGCCGCAAAGCTGATGCGCGCGGCGTGCGCGTGACAGGTACCGAGATCGTGGGTCTGGTGCCGAAGCGAGCGTTGATCGAAGCCGGCAAATATTTCCTGCGCAAGCAGTGTCGGTCGACGGGTATCGCCGAACAGGAGATCGTGCGGATGGCCATCAAGTCGATGGGCTTGGATGATTTGAAACCTTTCAAACCGGAGGAGAAAGTGATCGAATATCTACTTGAAGCAGAAGATCAGCAGAAACGACTTATTGATATGACTTGCAAAGGTTTCGCTGAGGAGACTGCCAGCGAATCTCCGGCTCCGGGTGGCGGTTCGATTGCGGCTTATATGGGTGCTTTGGGGGCGGCTCTCGGTACGATGGTTGCCAATCTTTCGTCGCACAAAGCAGGTTGGGACGAGCGTTGGGAAGAGTTCTCGACGTGGGCAGATAAGGGACAGACGCTGCTGTCCGAATTGCTGCATTTGGTCGATGAAGATACTGCTGCCTTCAACCGTATTATGGATGTTTTTGCGATGCCCAAATCCTCCGACGAGGAGAAGGCAGCTCGCAGTGCAGCGTTGCAGGAGGCCACACTTTACGCCACGCAAGTTCCGCTGCGGACGATGAAAACAGCACTCGGCATCTTCGATTTGGTGCGTGCTATGGCGGCCGAGGGTAATCCCAATTCGGTCTCCGATGCCGGTGTGGGTGCGCTGGCTGCCCGAAGTGCCGTGTTGGGGGCTTTCCTCAATGTGAAGATCAATGCCGCAGGACTCAAAGATCGTGCGGTGGCTGATGAGCTGATTGCTGAGGCCAAAACAATTGCCGCACAAGCTGAGAGTTTCGAAAAAGAGGTGCTCGCGTTGGTAGAACAAAAGATAAAATAGTATGACACTCCAAGAATTTCAAAACGACCTTCGTGCAGGTATTCCCGATCGACTTCCTGCCCCGAAACCCTATGATAAACAGATCAATCACGCCCCGAAACGGAAGGCAATTCTAACGCCCGATGAGGAGGTGCTGGCGATCAAAAACGCCCTGCGCTATTTCCCGACCAAACACCACGCGCTGCTATCTCGGGAGTTCGCCGACGAGCTGCACAAATATGGCCGCATTTATATGTACCGTCTGCGTCCCGATTACACGATTTACGCGCGTCCGATCGACGAATATCCCTGCAATTGTTCGCAAGCAGCGGCCATTATGATGATGATTCAGAATAATTTGGACGAGAATGTTGCTCAACATCCCCACGAATTGATCACCTATGGCGGCAACGGTGCTGTATTCCAAAATTGGGCGCAGTATCGGCTAACGATGCAGTATCTTTCGCAGATGACCGACCACCAGACGTTGGTGATGTATTCGGGTCATCCGATGGGGCTTTTCCCGTCGCATCCTGATGCGCCGCGTGTGGTGGTGACCAACGGAATGGTGATTCCAAACTACTCGAAACCAGATGACTGGGAGCGATTTAACGCACTTGGTGTGTCGCAGTACGGCCAAATGACGGCCGGCTC
Source organism: Alistipes sp. (assembly GCA_036651015.1). Taxonomy (GTDB): domain Bacteria; phylum Bacteroidota; class Bacteroidia; order Bacteroidales; family Rikenellaceae; genus Alistipes. The sequence goes on along the minus strand of JAVVYP010000003.1, from coordinate 95,525 downwards.
CTATATGTATATAGGCCCTCAGGGCATTGTTCACGGCACGACCATCACGGTGATGAATGCCGCTCGCAAGCGTTTCACGGCAGGCCGCACGGATGCACGCGGTATGCTCTTCGTCTCGTCGGGTTTGGGCGGAATGTCGGGTGCTCAGCCCAAGGCCGGTGTTATTTCGCAGGTTGTGAGTGTCGTTGCCGAAATCAACCCCAAGGCAGCGCAAAAACGTTATGAGCAGGGGTGGGTTGATGAGTTGCATTCTTCACTCGATGAGCTGATTCCGCGGATCCGTCAAGCTTGCCAAGGTCGTGAAGTGGTCTCGTTGGCCTATGTGGGCAATATTGTCGATCTTTGGGAGCGCCTTGCCGCTGAGAATATAGCGGTTGACTTGGGTTCCGATCAAACCTCACTCCACAACCCGTGGGCAGGAGGTTACTACCCTGTGGGGTTGACCTACGAGGCTTCGAACAAGATGATGTCCGAGGAGCCTGTGCGCTTCAAGGAGTGTGTTCAGGAGTCGTTGCGTCGTCAAATTAAAGCGATCAACGCGTTGTCTGCCAATGGAATGTACTTCTTCGATTATGGCAACGCTTTTCTGCTCGAAGCCTCGCGTGCCGGTGCCGATGTAATGGGTAAAAACGGCGAATTCCGCTATCCGTCCTATGTGCAGGATATTATGGGACCGATGTTTTTCGACTATGGCTTTGGTCCTTTCCGCTGGGTGTGCGCTTCGGGAAGAGCCGAGGATCTGGAGACCACCGACGCTTTGGCGATCGAAGTGCTGGAAGAGATACGTCGCTCGGCACCGCAACAGATTATAGGCCAGCTGGATGATAATATCCATTGGATTCGTGAAGCAGGTCGCAATAAATTGGTCGTCGGTTCGCAGGCGCGTATCCTCTATGCCGACGCTGAGGGGCGGAGCAAAATTGCGCAGGCCTTCAATCGGGCTGTCGCTGACGGACGTCTTTCGGCTTCGGTGGTCATTGGCCGCGACCACCACGATGTTTCGGGTACCGACTCGCCTTATCGTGAGACGTCGAATATCTACGATGGCTCGTCACGCACGGCAGATATGGCGGTGCAAAATGTGATTGGTGATGCTTTTCGCGGTGCTACGTGGGTCTCGATTCACAATGGTGGCGGCGTGGGCTGGGGTGAGGTGATCAACGGCGGTTTTGGGTTGGTTATCGACGGCTCGGAGGCGTGCGATCGCCGGCTGCGCGAAATGTTGCTGTGGGATGTCAATAACGGCATTGCTCGCCGCAGTTGGGCGCGCAACGACGGAGCTGATTTCGCCATTCGTCGTGAGATGGAGCGCACCCCCGGATTGGTGGTTACGCTGCCCCATATTGCCGACGATGAAATTATACGTAATGCTTTGAAAGACTAATAATTAGAATAGATTACCTGAAATGATACATTCCATCAGTGCGGAGCACCTTTCGTTGAATCGTGTCCGCGAAATAATCGAAAATCACGAAATATTGACGTTGAGTGATGATGCCCGTGCGCGCATCGTTCGCTGCCGCGAGTATCTCGATTGCAAAATGCGCAATCCCGAGCGTCCGATCTACGGCATCACAACCGGTTTCGGTTCGCTCTGCAACATCTCGGTGGGCTTTGACGACTTGGCGCAATTGCAAAAGAACCTTGTGATGTCGCACGCTTGCGGCACGGGGGAGCGCGTTCCGTCTGAGATTGTAAAACTCATTATGCTGCTGAAAATCCAGTCGCTCGCCTATGGACATTCGGGCGTGCAGTTGGTGACCGTTGAGCGGTTGATTGATTTTTTCAACAACGACATCGTGCCGGTGGTCTACCAACAAGGGTCGTTGGGTGCATCGGGCGACCTTGCACCGCTGGCTCATATGAGTTTGCCGCTGTTGGGGTTGGGTGAGGTGGTCTACAAAAATGAGGTGCGAGCAGCGGCTGAAGTGTTGGCCGCACAAGGTTGGCAACCCATTGAATTGCAATCCAAGGAGGGCTTGGCACTGCTCAATGGTACTCAATTTATGAGTGCCTACGGTGTCTGGTCGCTGTTGTGTGCCTACCGTCTGAGTGGGTGGGCGGATAACATTGCGGCGATGTCGCTCGATGCTTTTGACGGACGCATCGAACCTTTCTGCGACCAAGTGCACCTGATTCGTGCCCACAAAGGACAGCTGACAACGGCGCGAAATATTCGTCGCTTACTAACTGGTAGTGAGCTGATTAGCCGAACTAAAAAACACGTACAAGATCCCTATTCATTCCGCTGTATTCCGCAGGTACACGGAGCTTCGAAAGATACGATCGACTATGTGGCGAGCGTCCTGACGACCGAAATCAACAGCACGACCGACAATCCTACGATTTTCCCCGATGAGGATATGGTTGTTTCGGCTGGTAATTTCCACGGACAACCGATCGCTTTGGCGATGGATTTTCTGGCAATCGCACTGGCCGAATTAGGTAGCATTTCTGAGCGTCGCACCTACCAACTCATTTCTGGTAGCCGCGGACTTCCCAATTTTTTGGTTGCCACACCGGGTTTGAATAGCGGATTTATGATTCCCCAATATACGGCGGCCTCGATCGTGAGCCAAAGCAAGGGATTATGTATGCCGGCATCGGTTGACTCCATTCCTTCGTCGCAGGGGCAGGAGGATCACGTTAGTATGGGTTCGAATGCCGCAACGAAACTCTATCGCGTGGCTTGTAACACCGAACGCGTGCTGGCAATCGAACTTTTCAACGCTGCGCAAGCGCTCGAATTTCGGCGTCCGGCACACTCGTCGGTGTTCATCGAACAACTGTTGACCGACTATCGTCACCACGTGCCTTTTATCGACAACGATCGGGTAATGTATCCTTTGATTGACGCCTCAGTTCATTTCTTGCAGGATGAAACTGCTCGTTAAAAATATCGGTCGGATCGTTGGAATCCAACCTGCCGAGCGCCTACGGGTGTGCGGCGCTGAGATGAATGAGCTGCAATCGCTCTGCGATGCGTGGTTACTCTGCGACGAAGGACGCATTGCGGCTTATGGCCCGATGGATGAGACTTGCGACTATGCAGCTGATGAAATAGTTGATGCTCAGGGTGGTATGCTCTTCCCGTCGTTTTGCGATTCACATACTCATTTGGTCTATGCAGGTAGCCGCGAACAGGAATTTTTGGATAAGATCAACGGTCTGAGCTACGAACAAATTGCGCGACGGGGTGGGGGTATTCTCAACTCCGCCGATCGGTTGCACGCCACTTCCGAAGACGAATTGTATGCGCAGGCGATGGAACGCATTCGTGAAATTACGCTGATGGGTACCGGCTGCGTGGAGATAAAAAGCGGTTATGGACTCTCAACGGTCGATGAATTGAAGATGTTGCGCGTCATTCGACGCATTCGTGAGACGACCTCACTGGCGGTTCGGGCGACTTTTTTAGGGGCACACGCCGTGGCTCGCGATTACATTGGGCGGCAGTCGGCCTATGTCGATTTGGTGTGTCGTGAAATGTTGCCGGCGGTAGCTGCTGAGCAACTTGCCGATTTTGTGGATGTTTTTTGCGATGCAGGGTTTTTTACCGTGGAACAGACGGCGCAGATTCTGCGCGCCGGAGCCAAATTGGGTCTTGTCCCGAAAATCCACGCCAATGAGTTGGCTGTCTCGGGTGGGGTGCAGGTTGGCGTTCAGCATAAGGCGCTCTCGGTGGATCACCTTGAGCGAATGGGGGCGGCGGAAATTGTCGCTTTGCGTGGCTCGATGACGATGCCGACACTGCTTCCCGGAGCTGCATTTTTTCTCGGTATGAGCTATCCTCCTGCGCGCGAAATGCTTCGTAATGGTCTGGGCGTGGCGCTGGCCTCGGATTACAACCCCGGCTCGTCGCCCTCGGGTAATATGCGGATGGTGATGGCGTTGTCTTCGGTTTGTATGAAGATGACCCCGACGGAGGCACTACACGCGGCAACACTCAATGGCGCCTATGCAATGGGATTGAGTGATGAGTACGGCTCTATAACTTTAGGTAAAGTGGCTAACTTCTTTATAACAAAGCCAATGCCGTCATTTGAATTTTTCTCTTATGCCTACCAAACGCCTCTAATTAGCCGTGTATTTCTGCGCGGCAAGGAGTTTTTGGCATAGTTTGAAAACAGCTTTTAGTTGCGTTCGATCAGTGATCGGATGTTTTGAATCAGCATTGCGACGGCCACGGAATTAAAGCCACCCTCGGGAATAATCACGTCGGCATATTTTTTCGACGGCTCGACAAACTCCTCGTGCATCGGTTTCACCGTTCCGGTGTATTGTGCAATGACAGATTGCATTGTACGTCCGCGTTCGCAAACGTCACGCAATATGCGTCGCGCCAAACGAATGTCGGCATCGGTATCCACATAGACTTTGATGTCCATCATCTCGCGCAGCTCCTTGTTCTCGAAAATCAGAATGCCATCAACGATGATCACTTTCGACGGTTTGATGCTGACGGTTTCCGTCATTCGATTGTGTTCAACGAACGAATAGACAGGATGTTCGATGGGAACGCTGTTTTTGAGAGCCTCGATGTGCTCCACGAGCATTTGAGTGTCAAATGCTTGTGGATGGTCGTAATTGAGTTTGGTACGCTCTTCGTAGGTCAGCTCGGGATGAGCCTTGTAGTAGTAGTCGTGGCAGAGCGTCACAACGTCGTCCTCTTTGAAGGCCTCTTGCAGCCGTTTGACGAGTGTCGATTTCCCTGAGCCGGTTCCTCCGGCAACTCCGATTACGGTAACTTTCATTGTGTCAGTCGTTAAGTCGAGGTTATCTATAAAAAAGGATCACCTTATGCAGGCAATCCTTTCGTGGTATTATTAAGCGTCGATATTAGCGTAATGTGCATTTTTCTCGATAAATTCGCGTCGTGGCGGCACTTCGTCACCCATCAACATCGAGAAGACGCGGTCAGCCTCGGCAACACTGTCGATGGTCACTTGGCGCAGAATACGCGTGTCGGGGTTCATTGTTGTCTCCCACAATTGGTGTGCATTCATCTCTCCAAGACCTTTATAACGCTGTATGTGAGCACCTTTACCGAACTCTTCGGTGATGGATTCACGCTCTTCCTCGGTCCAGCAGTAACGCTCCTGCTTGCCGCGTTTGATCAAATAGAGCGGTGGGGTAGCAATGTAGATGTGGCCGTTTTCGACCAACTCCTTCATCTTGCGGAAGAAGAAAGTTAGCATCAAGGTAGCGATGTGGCTACCGTCGACGTCGGCATCGGTCATAATGATGATCTTGTCGTAGCGCAGCTTTTCGAGGTTCAAAGCTTTGCTGTCCTCCTCGGTTCCGATGGTGACACCCAGAGCGGTGAACATATTTTTGATCTCCTCATTCTCCCACATACGATGCTCCTGCGCTTTTTCGATGTTCAAAATCTTACCGCGCAACGGCATAATAGCTTGGAAGTTACGATCACGACCGGCTTTGGCCGTACCACCTGCCGAGTCACCCTCGACAAAGAATATTTCGGCAATCGAACGGTCACGGCTCGAGCAGTCGGCCAACTTACCCGGTAACCCTGCGCCCGAAAGCACCGTCTTGCGCTGTACCATTTCGCGCGCGTGACGTGCTGCGTGGCGTGCCGTAGCGGCGAGAATAACCTTTTGCACGATCGAACGAGCATCTTTGGGGTTCTCCTCCAAATAATGTCCCAACGCACCCGACAATGCCTGATCAACAGCGGCCGAGACATCGTCGTTACCCAGTTTAGTCTTGGTTTGACCCTCGAACTGTGGCTCTGCGACCTTCACCGAGATCACGGCGGTCAACCCCTCGCGGAAGTCATCGCCGTTGATTTCGAACTTCAACTTGGCAAGCATACCCGAATCATCGGCGTATTTCTTGAGGGTGCGGGTCAGGGCACGACGGAAACCCGTCATGTGGGTACCGCCCTCAATGGTGTTGATGTTATTTACATAGGAGTGCACGTTCTCCGAGAAGGAGTCGTTGTATTGCATAGCCACCTCCACCGGAACGCCGTTTTTCTCGGTGTCGAGGTAGATGATCGAGTCGATGATCGGGGCGCCGCGTGTGGCGTCCAAATATTCGACGAACTCCTTAAGGCCGTCTACCGAGAAAAAATCCTCGTGAACAGCCTCGCCGTTTTCGTCTTTTTGACGTTTGTCGGTGAGTGACAGGCGGATGCCTTTGTTCAAAAATGCCAACTCACGCAGACGGCTGGCTAAAATATCGTATTTATACTCTCTTGTGAGCACAAAAATGGTGTCATCGGGGCGGAATGTGACGATCGTTCCGTGGTCTTCGCACGTGCCGATAATCTCAACCGACGAGGTGGGGGCACCTTTGCTATATGATTGCCGAAAAATTTTGCCACCGCGGTGAATTTCCGCAACGAGCAGATTGGAAAGCGCATTCACGCACGATACACCCACGCCGTGCAGACCACCCGAGACCTTGTAGCTGCCCTTGTCGAATTTACCACCGGCGTGCAACACGGTCAGCACAACTTCCAAGGCCGATTTGCCCTCTTTTTCGTGCATATCGGTCGGAATACCTCGGCCGTTATCCCTCACCGTGACAGAGTTATCCTCGTTGATTGTCACATCTATATCGGTGCAATAACCGGCTAATGCCTCGTCGATTGAGTTGTCGATAACCTCGTAAACAAGGTGATGCAAACCCTTTTCGCCGATGTCGCCGATGTACATAGCAGGACGCTTACGCACAGCCTCCAGTCCCTCAAGAACCTGAATGTTGGATGCGGAATATTCCTCTTCTTGCTTTTTAACGTTTTCTAATTCGGTGCTCATTTGATCTCTTTAAAATATCGTACAAATATAGAATTTTTTTTCGAATAATACAACATAAAGCAGCGGCATTTCCGCCGGATTTTTGCCCACATCACAGATTTTGTGCGGCCTTGTCAACTTCAGATTGTGCGCTACGAAAATTCAGCTTCCAGATCCACTTCACGAATTTTGCCTTGTGCAAAAAGGATCGCTCGCGCCGGATAGTTTTCGATTAGGGCGGTGTTGTGGGTGGACATCACCACGGCACAACCGCGCCGGGCTATCTCCAAAAATAGCTGCATAATACCGTCGGCGGTCATCGGATCGAGATTGCCGGTAGGCTCGTCGGCCAGCAACACCTGAGGATCGTTGAGTAGCGCACGGGCGATAACCAAGCGCTGCTGCTCGCCGCCCGAAAGTTCAAACGGCATCTTGTAGCTTTTGGATTCGAGGTTGACCAGTTGCAGCACCTGCTCGATGCGCTTGCGGATCTTTATTTTATCTTTCCAGCCCGTGGCTTCCATCACGTAGTAGAGATTGTCGAAAACGTTGCGGTCGGTGAGCAGCTGGTAATCTTGGAATACAATGCCGATTTTTCGACGCAGGTAGGGAATCTCCTGACGACGCAAACGGCGCAAATCAAATCCGGCGATATATCCCTCACCACTTAGTAGTTGCAGCTCGGCATATAAAGTTTTGAGTAAAGTGCTTTTGCCGCTTCCCACCCGTCCGATCAAGTAGACGATTTCGCCCGCGGCTACTTCGAGGTTCACCTCCGAGAGCACCAGTTCGCCCTGACCCGTCGCCGCGTTGGGGTTAAACGCATCGTCGGCGTGGTAGATTGCCACATCGTGGAGTCTTACAACGTATTTATCATCCATAGATATTGTTGGAATTTTAGCCATACAAAGATACAAAAAAAAGGCAGAAATTTTTGTGATAGACTCTTTTATCTTGAAAGGTCTGTTTTATCTGTTTTTGAATTGCTATCTATTCGGTTGTTCGAACGATGGGGTTCTCGTTTGTAGCGGCAAAAACGGCAGGAATCTCCTGCCGTTTTGTTTGTGTTTGTGGATGTTTCTTGTTAAAATGCTACGAAAAACAAGGCGCTCCACGCGAATTGCACTTTCTCTTTATTTGCCCACTTCTCCATACACATCTTTACACCAAGGTCGGCATTCAGACCGAGCCGACAGCCGCCCGTGTCCACGATAAAGAGGTTGTAGCCAAATGATGCTACCAGTCCATTACCGACACGGTGGTAATTGTCCTCGTAAAAATCTTTGTAGAGCGAATGTGAGAAACTGACATTGAGGTAACAATTATCGAAGTAGAGCTGCAATCCGACATCGTAGGCGAAACTGCCCTTTTCGTAGATGGGACGTGCAAATACGTATCCGCCTGCCAGCGATACTCCGATTGTGCACACGGCCTCTCCGAAGCGCCCGAAGAGCTTAACTCCGGCTCCGAACGTATTGCCGTAACCGGCACCTGCGCCGAAATACATATATTCCGATCCGGCATGTATTTGTGTTCCGGCTTGGAAGGCATTGGCTATGCCCTCTCCTAAGGCTGAACCGGGTGAGGGTTCGGAATAGGACAGACTCTCGGATGATGAGGAGAGCCATTCTACACGTTGAATGTATACGTCGACGTTTTTATTGGAACGAAAGCCGCTCCATTCGGAGCCACTCCCCGAAGAAAGTTCGCAGCTGAGTCCTCGTTGCCATTCGTTGTCATACGTGCGTACATCGTACCATATGCGGCAGGGCGAGGACTCGCTTTTTGAGAAATAAACCAAATAAAGCCCGTTACTATACTTGACGCTGCTCGAAATAGCGTGTGCAGCTGTTGCAACTGAAAGCAGCAGCACGGTCAAAGCGATAATTTTTTTCATAATCGTACATTTTTCAGGAGGTTAGTGGAAAATTTGTTGCAGTTTCCGGCGTAGCTCGCTCTTGGTGTAAACCCCCGAATACATTTGCGAGTCGCTGAAATTCACGAATCCGTAAGTGGGGACTCCTTTCATATCGAAGCGGTCGAAAACCCACATTTCTTCATCAACGCAAATGGCGTAGAATGGTATGTTGGGGAATTCGTAACTCAGTTCGCTGAGCGAACGATAGACGCGTAACGAATATTCGCAGTCGTTTGAATACATCAGAAATACACACTTGGCGTCGTCGTCATTTATTTTAGGAATCACATCGAGGAGGAAATCGGTGGCTGTCATCTGTGTGATTTGGGCGTGAGCTGCGGTGGTGAACACGAAAATGGAGAACACAAGGAGGAAAAATGTCTTTTTCATGGTTTTAGGTTTTAGGTTTGTGCTGAAAAGACATATAAAAAACGTGAGCCTACTTGTAGCACATGCATATCGAGGTTCTGGAGGACCTTGTGGCAATGTACGAAAGTGAAGCCCACGCTGAAAAACAACGTGAGCACTAACTTCACTTCCTTGCCACTAAGAAATTTTCCAGATTTCGATATGCAAGAAACAAAGATAACGCTTCTTATATGTTTTGCTCTGACGCTTTTCGTGCGTTGAAGAGCAGGAATGTTGTTGTGTGAAAAGTAGTAAATTCGTTTTTTTTACATAGGCAATTGGTTTTAGTATATACAAAGATAATGAAAAATCCGGATCAGAATACGTTTTTGCTCGAAAATAACGATTTGCCCCTTTGTGCTCGCAACAGGTTCTTTTTGCTCAATAATGATAATTATTCCGAAAATTGTATTAATTTTGCACTGTTTCCGATAGAGCTTTGCGCGGAGAAATTGGGGGTGCCCGGTTTTGACAGCAGGCAGAGTTTGATTGTAAGCACGTCGAGCGCTGGGTGGCGGCTCGTTAATCCCGAGGCTCAGATTTCAAATGGCAATAATAGCTACGCACTCGCTGCCTAATTTTCCAAGAAAATTAGCTTAATCGCTGAACCCAAGGTGGTTCGGTGACGAGTATCCCGGAAGACCGTTCCGCTCTTTAATGGTCGACCATTATGGGGTATCATTCATTTAGAGATAGTGTGCCGAATCGTCCCGATCGGTATGCGAAATTTAGGGACTGGGACTCGGGTTGGGATGCTGCCTGCCAGACTCGAGGAGAAGGATCAAAGGGTAGCTAAACGTGTAGAAAGCTATTGGGTTCCCTGTTTGGACGCGGGTTCGATTCCCGCCACCTCCACCACAACGACCGTGCGCCTCGATATTTCGGGGCGCTGGTTTTTTTGACAACTCATATTAAATAGATAAAGATGACACAATTTGCAATTATTTCAACCGAGAAAGGCGATCTTAAAGCTGAACTCTACACCGCCGAAACGCCCGGTACGGTGGCCAATTTCGTCAAACTTGCCAACGCAAAATTCTACGACGGTCTGACCTTTCACCGCGTAATTCCCGGTTTCGTGATTCAAGGCGGTTGCCCCAAAGGCGACGGCACGGGAGGCCCGGGTTATCACATCAAATGCGAGACCTCGGCGCCGCGTCAATACCACGATCGTGGCGTGTTGTCGATGGCGCACGCTGGTAAGGATACGGGTGGTTCGCAGTTCTTCATCTGTATGAGTCGCGAGCAAACGCAACACCTTGATGGACACCATACTTGTTTCGGTCGAGTTGTCGAGGGACTTGAGGTTATTGACGCCATCCGTCCGGGTGATTTGATCCTTTCGATTCGCATCGTCGAGCAGTAGACGACGCGCGTTGTTTTCAAACGAAAAATCCGAAAAACCAGCAGTGGCTTTTCGGATTTTCCATTTGTAATATTCGGTGTAATTACTTGAATCGCGTCAAGATATTCTCTGTTGCTTTTTTCAGAAGTTGCTCGGGGCAGCAAAGTGTGATGCGTATATAGTGCGTGCCCTCGGAACCGAAAATTCCACCCGGGGTCAAAAATACATCGCATTTCTCCATTACCTCGTCCGAGAATGCAAAGCTGTCGCCTTTGTAATCGGCGGGCAGTTCAGCCCAAATAAACAATCCGGCTTGGTGTTCACGGTAGTGGCATCCGAGTGCATTGAGCAGTTCATAGGCCTGTTTTTCGCGTCCGTAGTAGATCGCGTTAAGCTCCTTGAACCAGTCGTCTTCGAGAGCCAAGGCGGTGTCGGCCGCAGCTTGAATGGGGTAGAACATACCCGAATCCATATTGCTCTTGAAGGTCAAAATGTCGTCGATCCACTCCTTTTTGCCGACAATCACACCTACGCGCCAGCCGGCCATCGAGTGCCCTTTCGACAGGGAATTCATCTCCAGCGCAACATCTTTGGCACCTTCGGCCTCCATCAAACTGATCGGGCGCTGGGTGTTGCGGATGAAACTATACGGATTGTCGTGGACGATCAGGATGTTGTGTTTGGCACCGAAATCCACAATTTGCTGAAACAGTTCGGGCGTCGGAGTTTGTCCGGTCGGCATATTGGGGTAGTTGATGAGCATCATCTTCACCCCATCCAACCCTGCTTTTTCGATTGCCTCGAAATCGGGATAGAAGTTGTTCGCCTTGTTGAGTGCGTAGGGTAGCATCACACCCCCCGACAGTCGCACAGCAGCCGAATAAGTGGGGTAGCCCGGATTGGGCACCAGCACTTTGTCCCCCGGATTGAGGAAGGTCATACAAATGTGCATAATACCCTCTTTGGAGCCGATCAGCGGCAGGATCTCCGATTGATAGTCCAGCTCGGTGCGGTACCATTTTTTATACCACGTGGCAAATGCTTTGCGCAGAATGGGTTCGCCCTTGTAGGACATATATTTATGTACGTCGGGACGTTGTGCCTCTTTCGCGAGCCGATCAATGACCGACTGATGAGGCGGCAGGTCGGGACTACCCATTGCGAGTTTTACGATCTGGCGACCGGTGGCGGCTTCGATCTCAGCGATCTCGCGCAGACGGCGCGAAAAATAGTACTCACCGATACCGTCCAGCCGATGAGAACGAGGAATGTTGACTGCTTTTGCCATACTTATAATAGGTTTAAAAAATCCGAATCAAGCGGTGCCCTTTACAAGGCAAACAGGATAAATATTTGTGCCGTGAGTACCCGTAGAAACATCACGACCGGATAGACCGTCGAGTAGCCCACCGCGGGCATATCGTTGCCTGCCGTGGCGTTTGCATAGGCCAGTGCCGGAGGATCGGTCATCGAACCCGAGATCAATCCCATCAGCGTATAGTAATTCATTTTGAGGCACAACCGCGCCACAAACGATACGATGATGAGCGGCACAACTGTGATAATGGCTCCGTAACCAATCCACCGATAGCCGCCATCGACGATGGCGTCGATGAATCCGTCACCGGCTCCGATGCCTACGGCGGCTAAAAATAGGGCGATGCCGATTTCACGCAACATCAGGTTGGCGCTGGCCGTGGTGTAGGTCACCAAGTGAAAGTGCGTACCGAAGCGTCCGATCAATATTGCCACGATCAGAGGTCCTCCGGCTAACCCCAATTTCACGGGTTGCGGAACGTTGAGCAGCGGAATCGAACCCAGCAGCACGCCGAGAGCGATACCCACAAAGATGGTCACCAAGTTGGGCTGGTTGAGTTTTTTGAGCGAGTTTCCCAATACGTCACTCACTTGAGCAACCGCTTTTTCGGGACCGACAACCATCACACGGTCTCCGACCTGCAATTCAAGTCCTTGATAAGGAATCAGATCGACACCGGCACGATTAACACGCGTGATGGAGATGCCGTATTTGGTGCGCAGACGCAGATCCGAGAATTTTTTGCCGTTGATTGATGATTTGGTGATCAGAATGCGACGCGACACGAGCACCGCATTGGGAGTATTGTTCCCCCAATCCTCGTCGGTCATCTCGACACGACGCCCTAAAAAGGCTACGATGGCTGCGGTATCTTCGGTTTGACAGATGATCCACAGACGATCACCCAGATGGACAACACTGTCGGCATCGGCCATCCCAATGGTGCCATCGGCGTGCTGAATGCGTGAAATGACAAATTGGCGGTTGATCAATTCGCGCGTATAGTCCACCGTGTGCGAGTCGAGTGTTTTGTTGGTGAATTCGATCGAAACCTTGTCGGCAAATTTCTGCTCGAGCGAGAGGGCTGCAAGCCCTTCGTCCTCCTTTGCGAAGTTCACGCGCAGAACATAGCGCACGAAAATCATCGTGAAGATGATGCCTATTACACCCAGCGGATAGGCCACCGCGTACCCCAATGCAATCGATGGATCGTTGATGCCCGAAGCATCGGCATAAGCTTGCTGGGCGGCACCCAAGCCGGGGGTGTTGGTCACCGCGCCCGAAAGTATACCCACCAAGGTGGGGATTGGAACACCCGTCACAAGGTGGATGACGTAGGCCGTTATTAATCCCAGAGCGACGATGGCCGTTGCGCAGCTGACAAGAGTCAGTCCACCGTGACGAAACGATACGAAAAATCCGGGGCCAACCTGCAATCCGATTGAAAAGACGAAGAGTATCAACCCAAACTCTTTGATGAAGTGCAGGACGTCGCCATCGACACTCATTCCAAAGTGGCTCAGCGCGATACCTACAAATAAAATCCACGTGATGCCAAGTGACACCCCGCCGATTTTAATTTTTCCCAGCACAATGCCGATCGTGATGACCAGCGAAAATGTTAGCACAGCGTGGGCAATGCTCTCTTCGAAGAACAATGAATATAGCCACTCCATAAGACCTATTTTTTCAGTTAAACTGCTACCGTTGCAAAAGTAGCATTTATTTAGAATATTTAAAAATTAAATTAAAATTTATTATGAAATAATGTTTTCACAAGGTTCGCGCCGGTTGAACTTGCTGCCGTGGGGAGGCAAAAACCGCTTCTAATAGATATATTTTTCCATCAACGGAATCAGCAGCGCCGTGGCGAGACCCATCAGCGCCATAGCCAGTCCGCTCAAGGCTCCCTCGACCGCGCCTAATTCGATGGCGCGTGCTGTGCCGATGCCGTGGGCGGCGGCTCCCAAGGCAAATCCGCGCGCTTCGGGATCGGTCACTCCGCCACGGCGAAGTATCCATTCCCCAAAAATGCTGCCGAAAATTCCGACACAGAAGACTACGACCGAGGTGATCGAGACGATGCCGCCCAAGGGCGCCGATACCGATACGGCGATCGGCACGGTCACCGATTTGGGTGCGATGGAGTTGAGTATGGAGCGATCAGCGCCGAATGCCATGGCTATGTAGACTACGCTCAAGACTCCGATCACGCATCCGACAAGTGTGGCCACCGCCACCGGAAGCAGGCTGCCGCGGAGTCGTTCGACCTGTTCGTAGAGCAGGTATCCGAGCGCCACAACCGATAATCCGAGGGCGAAATTCAGTATCTGCGTCGCCTCCTGATAGCGACTGTATTCGATCTGTGCCGAGCGCAAAAAAACGATCATCGCCAAGAAGGTGAGTAGCACGGGATGCAACAACGCCAATCGCGTTCGGCGGTAGAGTGCGCCGCTCAGGCAGTAAAGACCGACCGTAAGCGTGATCAAAAAGAGATCGGAGGAGAGAAATTCGGCGTTAATCATCGGGTTCTTTGGTTTTGAGGGGACGGTGATTGAGACTTTGGAAAGTCTTACCCGTCACAAACAGCACAAGGATCGTTGAGACGATGCCCGAAACGACAATTGCCCACAAATTGTCGAGGATCACGCGGTAGGAGTCCATCAGTCCCACCCCATAGGGAACAAAGAAAAGCGCCATCGTTCCCAGTAAAAATTTGGCGGCCGGGCGTACCGTTTCGGCCTTCACCCACCGCATACACAGGGCGGCGAATAGCAAGATCATACCGATGATGTTGCCCGAAATGTAACCACCAATCAGCAAACTCAAGGCATTGCCCAAAAGCCAACAAAGAAGTATATAAAAAAGTCCAAGCATTATCAGAGGGGCGTATTTTGTCGTGAGCAAAGATACAACAAACGACCCGTTGTGCAAAATTTTGCCTACAAACGGGGTATTACACCCTTTAAACGTCGATTTTTCACTAAAAAACAGCGTTTTTTTGGGGTTAAAAGGATGAACTTTAGATATATTTTATATCTTTGCAATGATAACAAACCCATAATCCTAAAAAACTATGAAAGCATTAGTAGCAAAGATCAATGCCGAGTTCGTGATTTTCGCAGAGAACGCAGAAGCACAAGTTGAAAAGGGCAACAAAGCAGCAGGTACACGCGCACGCAAGTCGGCTCTTGAAATTTCGAAGCTGATGAAGGAGTTCCGCAAGGCCTCCGTTGAAGCTGCGAAATAATTTGACGTACACCAAACAACAATAAAGGCTGTCCTTTCGGGGGCAGCCTTTATTGTTTGGTTTATGAACGTGTCGGGTGTGGCTACAACTTGATGTTGAACTGACGGAAAATTTCCATATCGCCCTCTGAAAGCCCCGTTTTTTGATAGGGTACGGCTTTGTTGTGGTCATTTAAATAGTAGCGTCGTGCCGCACGGTTGTAGCCGGCACTGACGGCCGATGCCGTGGTGTCGATATGCCGGCCGCGAATCGAAGCAATATCGGCCATCGTGTGAAACAAAATGTGCGTGGAGGCCGGGTAGCGAGCATTGACTTCGGCGGCGGCTACTTTTGTGGGGAAATTCCGCCGATAAGCCGGTGAAAACCACGCCAATGATGCTACGTACAGCTGATAGGCGGTGGTGGTCGGTGAGGCGTGCAAGAAGCGTCCGCGCTCGTCGTCGAGCATATCTTCACCGTGATCCGAACAGTAAATCATCGCCGACGAGACGTCGGTCAATGAACGCAGGTAGTCGATTGTCTGGGCCAGAAAATAGTCGGTATAGACAATTGAATTGTCGTAGGCATTGTGAATCATAGCGATGTTCTGCGTCGAAATTGCCACGTCCGTATCGGGGGTAAAATGGGCAAATTCGCGTGGATAACGTTGGTGGTAGCTGAAATGTGAACCGTAGCAGTGGAGAATGAAGAGCATCTTCTTTGACGAACTTTTTTCGATACCCAGCCGCATTTGCTCCAATAATTTCATATCGTAACGCTCTGTGCGAATGTAAATCAGATGGTCGGCATCGTGCGCCAAGTGATCAACCATCGCTCGTTGTGGCGATTGATTCGACACAAACCACGTCTCAAAGCCCACTTCGTTGAACAGCGCCGGAAGTCCCTTGCGGCGATACAGCTCTTCGTGCTCATTGGTGTTGACCGAAGAGAGCAACAGCGGCACACTTTTGTGCGTTGTATTGCTCTGAGTTAGCATATCGGGGAAAACGACCAAATCGGTAACTTTGGATAGACAGGGGTTTGTGGCGCGTCCATAACCATATAGCTGCCAATTCATTGCGCGCGAAGCCTCACCAATAATGTATACATAAATTTCACGACCCGGAGGTGTGGCTGTACGTTTGGCATTGTAGGTGAATGTGCGCGATGTTTTGTCAAAATTGTAGGTTTTGCGAAATTCATAGCCGCTCAACCCCATATTGTAGATCACATTGAGTGGGAAAATCTCGTCACGCAACACGTGCCGATCCTCGCTTACGTGGTATGCTGGCCACAAGGCCAATGTGCCCAAGGTGAATAGAGCGGCACCGGTTAGTCCGACTGTCAACCGCGTGGTACGCGAAATATCGCGTTTGTGACCGATCTCCCGCGAGGCGAACCAGAGCAGCGGCAAATAGATCACACAAACAATTACGACGGCAGGGTAGATGTTGGCCAATAGTTCACCTGCTTCACCCGGATTTGTAGTTAACAGGTTGGTGAACATATCCGTTGCAATGATCGAATTTCCAAATAGATAGAGCAACACAATTTGGAAGGCGCAGAAGATGATCGTCGGGAATGCCACCCAAATCATCACGCCCGAGCGGCGCAGTGCCACGCTCCACATCATATGAAACCCCAACGGCATCAAAATCAACGCTTCGATTGACCAAATCGAATAGGGTTCCGTATTGGCCAGCACGCAATTGGGAATAATTAGCGCCACAAAGAAATAAACAGTCAGCAGTGTCGTGAATCGACTGCGTATCTTGATCTTACGATGTCTTATTATTTTTGGGTCAGCATTCATAATTCAAAACATCTTCTAAAACGCCTCGTTGATGTTCAGCAGAAATCCGCTTGTCTTTTTACCGAGACCATAATCAATTCTTATATTTACCCGTTTTTTCAACTCCCAACGCAACCCCACGCCATAGGTGGGTAGGGTTTCGTGTCCGTTAAATTTTTTCCACTCGCTGAAAACATTGCCCACGCCGCCCCACACCGCGCCGCCAATTCGGCGCCAAATGCGTTGACGCAACTCCACTTGCAAGGTCACCAAATTGTTGTCCGTATAGCGTCCTTGGTAGTAGCCACGCATCCGGTGCGAACCGCCCATCCGCGCCAACATTGGCCACGGCGTTCCTTTGGAGTTAAATTCGGCGTAGAAGTCGGCTGCGAGGATTCCACCTTTCCACACTTGTTTGTAATAGTCGGCTGTGAATGTTGTGCGCCATAGCGATTTACCACAGTTACCTAAACCTTTGGCGAAGAGTGTTTCTTGCAAACTCAGATACAAGCCGCGGTAGGGGTTGGGAATAAAATCGCGCGAATCGTACTCGACGATCAGACCGATACCCGTTGCTGTGTAGCTGTGTTTTTCACCTAACAAGTAGGACTCTTCGGTAAATTTTGAACCTCGCGTATGCTCGAAACTCAACATTGTTCCGAGGTAAGTGTTGGGCAAAATCCGATGCAGGTAGCGACTTTGAACAAAATAATGTTTTTCAACATACGTGCTTTCGGGATTGTGCCGTCCTGCGTTGTAACCGCGACCCCACAAACTGCTGGGAGCCGATGAAAACGCTGCTGTGTAGTCGATTCGTTGTCGATTGTGGGTGAAAATGTTGTTGCCCACAACTCCCAACGCATAAAATCCGGATACCGACACATTGCCGAAAATTGAAATATCCGAGGGTGGGGTCACCGAATCGGTTCGATCTATGCGATAAAGTCCGGCCGCCAGCAATCCGATGCCGAAGTTCGTATTTTTGGAATAGCTGGGACCACCGGCAAAGGTGAAATCAATCTTTTTTTCGAAAGTCCGATCAATGGTTGCATCTCCGAAATAATCCACCACGCGATGCAAAAAAGGCTTTTTGCGAGGCATCGGCATCGTATCTTGCGCCGAAAGCGGACTATATGTATAGCGTACCGTGTCGCGTCCGCTGACGTAGGTCTGCTGCTGCGCCCATCCATTCAGGACAAAACACAAGGCGAGGCAGGTGACGAATGTTCGGCGGCGCATTCAGTGTTATTTGTACTTCTCTATGAACTTATAGAAGTCGGCTTTGTCCTGATCGCTCAACTGTCCTTTGCGCATAAATACCAACTCGCCCTCTTTCGAGACGACCATCAGCACAAATTGGTTGTTGCAGTCGCCCAAGCCCCACGTGGTGCTCAAGATGCGATTTTCATCGGCCAAGACCAAACCACCGTTTTTCGCGGTGCGTTTTTTGGCCATATTGCGCGCCATTCCATTCGGTACCATTGGCGCATCTTTGAGGTTCATCACCCCAAAGCCGTAGATCTTAGGGCTGGCAGCGCGATGATTCTGCTCCAGCTCCTCGGTGAAATCTTGGTTTTGTTTGTGACGATCGGGATCCACATAAAATATCAAAAGATTCTTTTCGCCGAAATGGGGTAGCTCGCACGGATCACCGTTCAAATTCAACACTTCTACATTTTTCACTTTGTGAGGAATCTCCTGAGCTGATACAACCGATGTTGCGAGGGCTAATGCCGCAAACATACAAATCATCTTCATCTTCATTGGTTTCAATTTTTTTTAGTTTCAAATGAAAATAAACCGCTGCAAAGATAGGAAATTTCTCGCAACAACGAAAAGACCTGATGCTATAATATTGTTCTGTTTGTTTGTTTTGCTCCCCGAGAAGGGTTCGAAATTCCGTCGAATGAGTAGATGCCACCACCCGAGATGATCAGGAAAATGTAAATTCCGAGCCATACGAACTGGAGATCTCCTGCTCCAAAAGCAGGCCACAAGAACATAACCCCAAAACCGATCGCCATTATCAAAGCCGACATTCGCACCCACAATCCGATCATAATCAGTACCGATAGCGACACTTCGACAACAGCTATCAGGACGAATAGCGTCGCGCTATTTACATAAAGTAATGATGGATATGAACCAATTATTTCGTTGTAAGTCTGAATTTTGCCAATATTATGGAGCAACATCATTCCTCCAGCAAATAAACGCACATAGAGCACTGCCCAATCCATATGCTGATATTGTTCGATCCAGTTTCGCATTCTTTTTTCCATAAGGATGCGCTGTGCAATTACTATTCCAAAAGTTCCAGAAATTTGTATCTTTGTCGCTATGAAAACGAAAATTCTCTTTGTTTGTCTTGGCAATATATGCCGTTCTCCGGCAGCTGAAGGTATCCTGCGCCACCTTGTCGAGGCGCACAATGCGACGGCACAGATCGCGGTTGATTCGGCCGGAACCTATGCCGGCCATACGGGTGATCTGCCCGATGCGCGTATGCGCAGTGCGGCTTCACGCCGAGGTTATTGTCTGACACATCGTGCTCGGCAAATTCGGGAGGCGGATTTCGACGATTTCGAGATGATTGTGGTGATGGATGATATGAATTACGAGACGGTGCATCGTCTGGCTCCGTCGCGTGATGCGGCGCAGAAAATTTTCCGAATGACCGAATTTGTCCACCATCATCCCGATCGTACCTATATCCCTGATCCCTATTACGAGGGGCGTGACGGCTTTGAATTGGTGCTTGACCTACTGGAAGATGGTTGTGCCGGAATCTTGGAATACCTTAAAAATCAAAGCCAAAGCTGAGGCTATACGTGTTGTGTAGCAGGGTGTTTTTCTTGGCGAACAGGTAGGCGAAGTCGAGCCGCAGATGCAAAATCCGCACACCGGCGCCGATTGAAGCGTAGCTGGGGTAGTAGTCTTTGCGTTCGCCGTAGTGGTAGCCTGCGCGCAACTGCACCAGTTGCATCAGGTTATATTCGGCACCCACCGAGAGCTGAAAACCGCGCACCCTTGAAGGCGCAAAGTAGTAGCCCAAATCGGTTCCGATCGTGATTTCGTGTGCATCGGTCAGAAAGGTGTCGAGCGCCACACCGGTTGTGAAATTTACGGGTAGTGTGTATTTTGAATCGGAAAAATAGCCACCCAAGTTTCTTAATTTTGCACCGGCACGCAAAGAGGAGTAACTACCGATATTTTCCAACGGCAGCGTGTAGGCCGCACTGAGGTCTACCGACAGGGCATCTTCGGTCTGCTTGTAGCGTTTCAGGTGCATATAGCGCGCCACGATACCCACCGCCCATTTGTCGTTGATGCGGCGCGTGTAGCCCAAATCAACAGCCATATCGTTGTTGCCTCGTTCGCGCAAGTATTGCCGCCAACCTATCTGTGCAAAATTCTGATGGTTAATGGCATACGAACCGGTTACCGCATAATAATCGAAGTCGCCTTGGCCGTAATACGACGAGGAAATTTGTGTCGGTGTTCGCGAAAAAGCGAGCAATGCCGGGTTGTCGTAGATGGCGTGTGAACCCGAAAAGGTCGTCATTGCCACACCGCCCATACTCAGCGATTTGGCGTCGAGGCTCGGAAGTGTTGCCTCTTGTGCCGAGGCTGTATGTGCGCACACAACGAGTGTGAGAAGTGTTATGAGATGTTTCATCGCGAATTGTCTTGCACAAATGTATGAAATTTTTTTGACAAAATAAACGGTTGTAGGTGATTGTGCTGACTTGCGAAATGCAGCGGCTGCTCAATGGCTCAGCAAAATGCCTGCCCAATTGAGTTGAGCAGGCATTTCTATTTGTGCCTCACCTTGCGGTGGCTGTTTGATTTTTAGCAGTTCATCGCACCGCAGCAGTGGATCACCTGACCGCTGACATACGACGAGAGATCCGAAGCCAAGAAGAGTGCCACCTTGGCCACATCTTCGGGCGTGCCGCCGCGACGCAGCGGAATCTGCTTGTACCACCCCTCCTTCACCTCCTCGGACAGCTGAGCCGTCATGTCGGTGATGATGAAACCCGGGGCGATGCAGTTGGCACGGATGCCACGAGGACCCATCTCTTTGGCGATCGACTTGGCCAGACCGATCAGACCGGCCTTCGATGCCGAGTAGTTGCACTGTCCGGCGTTGCCGCTGACACCAACCACCGACGACATATTGATGATCGAGCCACCGCGTTGACGCGCCATAACGGGCGTCACGGCGTGGATGAAGTTGAACGCCGATTTGAGGTTCACGGTCAGCACAGCGTCCCATTGACCCTCGCTCATACGCATCATCAGGCCGTCTTTGGTGATGCCGGCGTTGTTCACCAGAATATCAATGCGACCGAAATCCTTGACGATTTCGTCGATGATTTTGTGGGTCTCTTCGAAATTTGCAGCGTTCGAGGCATAGCCCTTGGACTGCACGCCCAACGCGGCGATTTCGGCCTCGGTGGCCTTGCCGTTTTCGTCGATCACCAAGTCGGTGAAAGCTATATTGGCGCCCTGTTTGGCAAATTCAAGTGCAATCGCTTTGCCGATGCCGCGCGCTGCACCTGTGATGACAGCCACTTTTCCTTCGAGTAATTTCATAGTTTTCGTAAATTTAAAGTTATACTATTTGTACGTATTCTCTGTATTTCCGGCCTTTCGGCTGCCCAAAGTTACAAAAAATATTATAAACGCCTCTTTTGCGCTGGGAAATTTCGCCAAATAGTATTATCTTTACATTCCGAAAACAACAATACTAATTGTATCCATAATGAAAAGAGATTCCCAGATTTTTGATTTAATTGCCGACGAGCGTAGTCGCCAAATGCACGGCATCGAGCTTATTGCTTCGGAGAACTTCGTCAGTGATCAGGTGATGGAGGCGATGGGCTCCGTTTTGACCAACAAATACGCCGAGGGCTATCCCGCAGCGCGTTATTACGGTGGTTGCGAGGTGGTTGACAAGGTTGAGTCGCTGGCCATTGCGCGCTTGTGTGAGATCTACGGCGCGGAATATGCCAATGTGCAGCCCCACTCAGGTGCACAGGCCAATATGGCCGTATTCTTTGCCGTGCTGCAACCGGGCGACACCTTTATGGGGCTGGATCTGTCCCACGGTGGTCACCTTTCTCACGGTTCGCCGGTCAATATGTCGGGCAAATATTTCAATGCTGTGGGCTACCAACTCTCCGAGGAGACGGGTACCATCGACTACGATGCTATGGAGCGTAAGGCGCTGGAGTGCAAGCCCAAATTGATCGTCGGTGGTGCTTCGGCCTACTCGCGTGAATGGGACTACAAGCGGATGCGTGCGATTGCCGACAAGGTGGGGGCGCTGCTCTTGGTCGATATGGCGCATACGGCCGGTTTGATCGCAGCCGGACTACTCGAAAATCCGGTGAAATATGCCCACATCGTCACCTCGACGACCCACAAAACCCTGCGCGGCCCTCGTGGTGGTATTATTCTGATGGGCAAGGATTTCGAGAATCCGTGGGGACTCACCACGCCCAAGGGTGTCGTGAAGATGATGTCGCAGATTCTCAATTCGGCAATTTTCCCGGGCATTCAGGGTGGGCCACTCGAACACGTCATTGCTGCCAAGGCGGTTGCTTTTGGCGAGGCGTTGGATCCTACCTATAAGATCTACCAAACTCAGGTGCAGAAAAATGCCAAGGCGATGGCCGAGGCTTTCGCCAAACGGGGCTACAAAATTGTCTCGGGCGGTACGGACAACCACTTGATGTTGATTGACCTGCGTACCAAATTCCCCGACTTGACGGGTAAATTGGCCGAGAAATGTCTGGTTGCGGCCGACATTACGACCAACAAAAATATGGTTCCGTTCGATAGCCGTTCGCCCTTCCAAACTTCGGGTTTGCGATTCGGAACGCCGGCCATCACCACGCGCGGACTCAAAGAGGATCAGATGGATACAATCGTCGGTCTAATCGACCGTGTGTTGTGTGATCCCGAGAATGAGGCCAACATCGCCGCTGTCCGCAAGGAGGTGAACACGATGATGGCGTCTTATCCGCTTTTCGCTTGGTAGAGAGTCCTTGTATGCAGGAGATCATAGCGTTCCTGAAGGCGCTGCACGCCAACAACGAACGGGAGTGGTTCAACGCACATCGCACAGCGTGGAAGCGCGTGCAGGAGCAATTTAATGTTTTTGTGGAGCAACTCATCGAGGGTATCGCATCGTTCGATCCCTCGGTGAGCGGTCTCACAGCGAAGGATTGCACCTACCGCATTGCCCGCGATACACGTTTCAGCCCCGACAAAACGCCCTACAAAAATCACATTGGCGCCTACATTGCGCCACGTGGTAAAAAATCGGGGTTTGCCGGTTACTATTTCCACATCGAACCCATTGGCGACTCGATGATCGGGCATAGCTTGCTTTCGTCGGGTCTCTACTGCCCCGAGCCGATTGTTCTGCGCTCGGTTCGCGATGAGATTTTGGACAATGGCGCGGAAATTGTGTCGGCCGTAACGGCAGCGACAGGATTTACATTGAACAGCTCCAACTCGCTCAAACGCACGCCAGTAGGCTTTCCTTCGGGTAGTGAGTTCGATGCGATGCTCCGTCTCCGCGATTTCTACCTCGACAAACCGATCAGCGAAGCATTCGTGCTCGACGATCATCTGTTGGAGAAGACTCTTGCGGAGTTTCGGCGCACACAGCCGTTCGTGGCAATTCTCAATCGTGCCGTACAATTTGCACACGAAGAGATGATGTGATGAGAAAAATTTTGGTGTTATTTGCGCTATTGACCGCTTTTGCGGTTCGCGCACAATCTGTTGACAAACAGACATTTGTATATTCTATAAAGGGCGCTGATACGTTGCGGCTCGATCGCTATACGGCATCGACGCCAGCCCTTGCACCGCGCCCCTGCCTGTTGTTCGTCTTTGGCGGCGGATTCGTCTCGGGGACACGTGACGAGGCGCGTTATGTGCCCTACTTTACCTATTACGCCCAGCAAGGTTACACCGTGGTGTCGATCGACTATCGCTTGGGTCTCAAAAAGGCAATGGCGGATGGAACCTTCAGCGATCGAACGTTTGCCCCGATTTTCATCAACACGTTGGCTATGGCAACCGAAGATCTTTACGATGCCACCTCCTACGTGTGCGCGCAAGCTGCTGCGTGGGGTGTTGATACCAAGCAGATCGTAGCCAGTGGTTCGTCGGCCGGTGCCATCACGGTGCTGATGGGGGAGTTCGGCATTTGCAACTCCAGTCCGCTGGTGCAGCTACTACCTGAGGGCTTCAACTATGCCGGCGTGATCTCATTTGCCGGCGCCATCCTCGGAATGGGAGAGAACTTGACGTGGGCGACGTCGCCGGCACCGATTCTGCTTTTTCACGGAGATGCCGATCGCAATGTACCTTATAATGTAGTGCGTTACGACGGCTTTGGGTTCTTTGGTTCGAAGTATATTGCCGAACAGTTGAGCCGTCGACGTATTCCGCACGCCTTTTATTCGGTGGCCAATACCGACCACGTAATGGCTACGCGGCCAATGGACGACAACCGCTACGAGATTGATGCTTTCCTCGATAAGTTGGTTTTGGGGCGTCAACCGTTGATCATCGACACCGATGTCACGCCACTCAATGTGCCCAATGTGCCAAAGGCCTTTACGATGAAGGAGTATATTCGTGCTAATTTCAGCCATTGATCTGCCGGACAACTGTTGCAACAAAAAAGATCCGAAGTCTGATTTGACTTCGGATCTTTTTTGTGGTTCTTTTCGCAGCTCATCAATGCAAGCATAGCTGTCTGTCGCAAAAGGAGAGGCTTTATTGGTCTTTCTGCGCTGCAAAATAGTGGTAGAAGAGCGGAATCGTCTCCACGCCCAACCTGAATTGATTCAATCCGTAACTCTCGTTGGGCGAGTGAATTGCATCCTCTGCCAAGCCAAATCCGACGAGCAGCGATTTGATGCCTAAAATGGATTCGAAACCACTGACAATCGGAATCGAACCACCCGAATAGAAGGGTAGTGGCTTCTTGCCGAAGACCTCTGCAATGGCTTTTTCGGCTGCTTTGTAGGCCGGCATATCGGTCGGTGCAACGTAGGGCATACCGCCGTGCAGCGCCTTGACGGAAACCTTGACGCTCTTGGGTGCAATGGCCTTGAAGTGCCGCTCGAAGAGCTTGCTGATCTTGCGGTAATCTTGATTGGGTACCAACCGCATCGAGATTTTAGCCGAAGCCTTCGACGGAATTACGGTCTTGGTTCCCTCACCTGTGTAGCCGCCCCAGATGCCGTTGACATCCAACGAAGGGCGAATGCCCGTGCGTTCGAGTGTCGTGTAGCTCGCCTCGCCCTCCACGTCGCCGATCAAGAGCGCCTTTTTGTAATCGGACAAGCTGAACGGCGCCTTGTTGAAGGCCTTTCGCTCGGCAGGAGTCAATACACGCACATCGTCGTAAAAGCCGGGAATGGTTATGTGACCATTGTCGTCCACCAGCTCAGCAATGAGTCGCGAAAGAACGTTTGCCGGATTGGCTACCGCGCCGCCAAACAGACCCGAATGCAGATCTTTGTCGGGTCCCGTGACCTCGACCTCCATATAAGCCAATCCGCGCAGTCCGCAGGTAATCGACGGCGTTTGCATCGAGATCATCGACGTGTCGGAGACCAATATAATATCGGCCTTGAGCATTTTTTTGTGCTGTTCGCAGAATTTATAGAGACTCGACGAGCCGATCTCCTCCTCGCCCTCCAACATAAATTTCACGTTGCAGGGCAGGGTGTCGGTGGCACACATCGCCTCGAAAGCCTTGGCGTGCATAAAAAGTTGCCCCTTGTCGTCGTCGGCACCGCGTGCCCAGATGCGCCCGTCTTTGATCACCGGTTCAAACGGATCGGTGTGCCACTCGCTGCGCGGATCAACCGGCATCACGTCATAATGGCCGTACACCAGCACCGTTTTAGCCTTCGGGTCGATGATCTTTTCGGCAAAAACAACCGGATTTCCGTCGGTTGGCATTACCTCGGCGTGGTCGGCACCAGCCTTCACAAGGGCAGCCGTTAACCACGCGGCACAGCGTTGCATATCGGGTTTGTGCTGCGATTCGGCACTGATTGAGGGGATGCGCAGCAGATCAAATAACTCGCTGATGAACCGATCTTTATTCGATTCGATATAACTCTTTACTTTATCCATCAATTTTCAGTTTTTGAGAGTGTGTAGTTGTCGGCCAGCGCACCTGTGATTACCTGTTTGTCGCGATCGAGTCTGCGCAACCGGTTTTCCTCGACTTTGTAGTAGCTCATTTCGCCCTCTTTGTCGGTCAACGTCAATATATTGCCCGAAACGGCATAGCCGCCTTGTGCATCGTATTCGGCATCACGCTCTTGGTATTTGTTGTGCTCGGTATAGGTGCCGTCCGATTTGAGCGTCAGCGTCACGTCGATGCCCGGGCAATCGGCCGCAGGAGTGGTTCCGGCGTAGGTGCCGACATAGTCGAGCGACGTCTCTGCCGTGTGCATATCCGGAGTTGCTGTGGAGGCATCGGCCGCCTTTTTTTGTGCATTTCCACCGCAAGCGACCAGAAAAATTGCGGTTACAAATGTTAAGATCTGGAGTTTTTTCATATTTTACAGATCGCTTTGATCTCTTTAATAAAACGTTGTGCCAGCGCCTCGGCCTCGGCCATCGACTTGGCCTCGGTGTAGACGCGGATAATTGCTTCGGTATTTGACTTGCGCAGGTGTACCCAGTTCTCCGCAAAGTCGATTTTGACGCCGTCTATATCATTCACATCCTCATTGATGTAACGCGCCTTTATCTCACGCAATACTTTATCAACATCAATGGCCGGTGTCAGCTCAATTTTGTTCTTCGATGCGTAGTACGACGGATAGGTCGCGCGCAGTTGGGTCATCGTCATTTGTCGCTGTGCCAACCACGTCAGGAAGAGTGCCGTGCCGACCAACGCATCGCGTCCGTTGTGCAATTCAGGGTAGATTACGCCACCGTTGCCTTCGCCCCCGATGATGGCGCCGACCTCTTTCATCTTGGCCACGACATTCACCTCGCCGACTGCCGCTGCAAAGTACTTGCCGCCGTGACGCTCCGTCACATCGCGCAGTGCCCGTGACGAACTCAGGTTTGAGACCGTGTTGCCGACACACTTCGAGAGGATATAATCGGCCACAGCCACCAGCGTGTACTCCTCGACAAACATCGAACCGTCCTCGTTGACAAATGCCAACCGATCGACGTCGGGGTCAACGACGATACCCAAATCGGCCTTCTCGCGCAGGATCACTTTTGATATTTCGGTCAGATTTTCCGGCACGGGTTCGGGGTTGTGGGCAAATTCGCCGGTCGGCGCGCAGTTCAATTCAACCACCTCGCAGCCCAATTCGCGCAGCAATTTGGGCATTACGATGCCGCCCACCGAGTTCACAGCATCAATGACCACCTTGAAATGGCGGCGACGCACGGCCTCCACATCGACCAGTGTCATCGCCAGCACGCGGCGGATGTGCTCGTCGTTGAATGGCTCGCGCGACAGCACGCGACCGATGTCGTCGATGGTGGGATAGAGATAATCCGTCTGCTCGGACATTGCCAGCACCTGTTTGCCCTCGACATCATTCAAAAACTCGCCGTCGCCGTTGAGTAGCTTCAGCGCGTTCCACTGACGGGGGTTGTGCGAGGCGGTGATGATGATGCCGCCGGCGGCCTTGTGGGTGGTGACGGCCATCTCGGTGCCCGGTGTGGTGCACAGTCCGACGTTGATCACATCTGCACCACAGGCCAGCAGTGTGCCCTCGATCAAGTTGGAGACCATTTCGCCCGAAATGCGAGCATCGCGTCCGACGACAATGGTGAGCTTCTTGCCCGGGTTGCGCTGGGCAATCAGACGCGCGTAAGCCGTGGTGAACTTAACGACATCGGGCGGTGTTAGATTCTCGCCGCAAGGGCCTCCGATGGTTCCGCGAATGCCCGAAATTGATTTAATGAGTGTCATATTGGATAGGTTTTTGTAATTTAAACTGTTTCGTTGAAAGCCGTACTTATAATTATGAAAAATTCACGCGTATGTTTTGATATTCGAGGTAAATATATTACTTTTATGCCAATTATGAAAATTTTAAAACGACATTTATGAGAACGATTCCTGCTTCAGAATTGATAATCAACGACGATGGTTCAATTTTTCACCTGCATTTACTTCCCGAGCAGCTTGCCGACACGGTCATCTTGGTCGGTGACCCCGGACGAGTGGCACTGGTGGCCGAACATTTCGAAAATATTGAGTGTCGTGTTTCGAACCGCGAATTCAATACGGTAACGGGTACCTACAAAGGCAAACGGATGTCGGTTCTTTCGACCGGTATCGGCATCGGCAACATCGACATCTCGGTGACCGAGTTGGATGCACTGGCCAATGTCGATTTCGCCACTCGCCAAGAGAAGGCCGTTAAACGTCAGTTGACGCTGGTTCGCTTGGGCACTTCGGGCGCCATTCAGCCCGACATCAAGGTGGGTGACTTCGTTTTTTCGCGCACCTCGGTCGGCTTCGACGGCCTACTCAACTACTACAAAGGCCGCAACGAGGTCTGTGATCTGCCGATCGAACAGGCTTTTATGAAGCATACGGGTTGGAACGAACTGCTGCCCAAACCCTATTTTATCGACGCCGACAAGACACTTTTCGACCATTTCCGCGACTGCACCACCGAAGGCATCACCGTTGCCGCCCCGGGTTTCTACGCGCCGCAGGGTCGCTGGGTGCGCCTCGAACCGCAGGATGTTCACCTCAATGAGAAGGTCGAATCGTTTGACTACCACGGTCGTCGGATCACCAACTTCGAGATGGAGGGGTCGGCGTTGGCCGGTTTGAGCGCCCTGATGGGACACCGTGCTGCGACCATCTGCACCATCATCGCTCAGCGTATCGCCCTCGATGCCTGCACCGACTACAAGCCTTTTGTTCGCAAGATGATCGTTATGGCACTCGATCGCCTTGCCATATTGAAATAGACAATAAACAGTATAAAACAGAAAAATATGAAATTTTCCGTATCCAGCTCCGCTCTGCTCTCGCTCTTAGCAACCACCGGCAAGGTTATCAGCAATAAAAACACACTACCCATTCTCGATTATTTCCTGTTGGAGTTAAAGGGCGATCAGTTGAAAGTTACAACGTCGGATCTCGAAACAACGCTCATTGGCTCGATTACGGTCGACAACGTGGAGAGTGAAGGCACGATCGCCGCACCGGCCAAATTGATGCTCGATTCGCTTAAAGAGTTCTCCGAGCTGCCCCTGACCATTGATGTCAACGACAAAAATTGGGAGATTCGTATCAATTGGAAGAGCGGTTCGCTCTCCATCCCCGGTGCCAGTGCGGTCAGCTATCCCGCCGTGCCGGAGTTGGCATCCGAAAAAATGGTGTTGCAACTCAACGTTGACACGTTGGTTAATGGCATCAACAAGACCATCTTCGCGACGGCCGATGACGAATTGCGTCCGGTGATGAACGGCATCTACATCAACTTGGAACCGACAGCAATCACCTTTGTCGGTACCGATGCCCACAAATTGGTGAAATACGAAGCCGAAGCCCAAAACGAAGCATCAGCCTCGTTCATCCTGCCCAAAAAACCAGCCACACTGCTCAAATCGGTGCTGCTGAAGGAGGATGAAGCCGTTGAAATGAGCTTCGATTCGAAAAACGTGCTGTTCCGCCTGAAAACCCACACGTTGGTTTGTCGCTTGATTGAAGGTAACTATCCCAATTACAACGCTGTGATTCCCGCCAATAACCCCAACAAAGTGCTGGTCGATCGCATCGAACTGGTGAACGGCATCAAGCGCGTGGCTGTCTGCTCCAATCCGACCACCAATCTCATCCGAATGGATGTCGGGGATCACAAAATCAACCTTACGGCGCAAGATATTGATTTCTCGGTTTCGGCCAACGAATCAATCTCGTGCAACTACGAGGGCGAGGAGATTTCGATCGGATTCAAGTCAACGTTCTTGGTCGAAATTCTGTCGAATATGGAGACCTCGACCGTGGTCGTCGAGCTGGCTGATTCGACCCGTGCCGGCGTGTTCAAACCAGTTTACGACGACAAGCAGACCAGCACCACGCTGATGTTGCTTATGCCGATGATGATCAACGCCTAACCGCACCCAATATGAAGTTAAACCTCAAACGCCCGATCATCTTTTTTGACCTCGAAACCACCGGTGTGGATACTGCCAAGGATCGCATCGTCGAAATTTCGTTGGTCAAGGTGATGCCCGACGGCGAAGAGATTATCAAAACCCGCAAACTCAACCCCGGAATGTCCATTCCACCCGAGTCCACCGCCATTCACGGCATCACGGACGAGGATGTCAAAGATGCTCCGACGTTTGTGCAAGTTGCCAAATCCCTCGAACAATTTATTCGGGGCTGTGACTTTTGCGGTTTCAATTCCAACCGTTTTGACCTGCCGGTGTTGGTCGAAGAGTTCTTGCGTGCCGGTGTGGATGTGGATTTCAAACGACACAAATTCATCGACGTTCAAAATATTTTCCACAAGAAAGAGCAACGTACACTTGTCGCCGCCTATAAGTTCTATTGCAAAAAGGAGCTGAACGACGCGCATTCGGCCGAAGCCGACACGTTGGCCACCTACGAGGTGCTCAAGGCGCAACTTGAATGTTATCCCGATTTGGAAAACGATATGGACGCGCTGGCCGACTTCTCGTCGCGCGGCGAATGGGCGGACTTTGCCGGTCGAATCATCTTCAACGAAAAAGGGGAGGAGATCTTCGGCTTCGGTAAATACAAGGGTCGTTCGGTAGCTGAGATCTTTCGCAGTGAGCCGAGTTACTACGCGTGGATGATGAACGGCGATTTTCCGCTCTACACCAAAAAAATCATCACCGAAATTCGGATGCGCGAAAAAACAAAGTAACAATGAAAAGGTTCTGTCTCACTGTTTTATTGGTAATCCTCGGATGTTGCGCTGTGGCGGCGGAAAAATCCGATGCTGTAGTCTACATCAATGGTTCGAAATTTTATATCCATACTGTTCAACCCGGTGAGACCCTCTATGGCCTCTCCAAACTCTATGATGTCGGCGAAAAGATTATCCTTGAAAACAATCCGACGATAACCGCCGGATTGAAGACTGCGTCCAGCATCAAGATTCCTTTTCGCGCTCAGATGACGGAGCCAATGTCGAATAAACAGCTACGCAAAACCTTCGATAACCACTTCATAGCCAAAGGCGAAACCCTGTACAGCATTTCGCGGCAGTATCAAATTTCGATTCAGACGATCCTTGACGATAATCCCAATTTGGATCCGATTCATCTGCGACTGGGCGATCAGATCCGCATCCGCAAGCAGGAGATCGGCTCCGAAGACGAACGAGGAAGCAAAGCCCAATGGGAGGAGTACCGCAATCAACTCAACAAGGTCTCCGATCAAGGTCGTGCTTATCACATTGTGCAAGCCGGGGAAACGCTCTATTCGCTTTCGCACCGTTTCGGGATCTCCGAGCAGGAGCTTTCGGCACTCAATGGTGGACTGAAAGCGACTGAGCTTAAGGCCGGTGCTATGATTCAAGTCCCGGCCAGCGAACAAACCCAACAACCCGAGACCGAGGAGGTTGCCACGGGTACCGATCATCTGTTACCCGACTCCACGACAACCGAGCCGACAGCGGAGACGGTTCGAATTCCGTTTCGTGCTCTTCGTCCAAGTGAACCGCTCAACGTTGCGCTGATGCTGCCTCTTGCCGTTTCGGACGATGCCAACACCAATTATTTGGAGTTCTACCAAGGTTTTTTGCTGGGGCTTGATAGTGTGAAAAACACACAGGGCGTCTGCGTGAATGTAACCCTTTATAATACAGGACGTAACAAGGAGAAAATGCGTGAAATTTTGGCCAGTGATGCTTTCGCGCACACCAATCTAATCGTGGGTCCTGTCTACGAAGAGGAGCTTTTGCCGGTCATTCGTTTTGCCGAGCAACAACAAATTCCGGTGGTGACGCCTTTGGCACAGATCGCCCACGTAAACAGCAATGTATTGTTTCAACTGGCGCCCGATCCTGCGTCCAAATACGCCAAAGTGGCGAATCTGATTGGCAGCGACAAACACATTACATTGATCTATTCGGGCAACACCGACAAAGATTTTGAACAGGAAATTTTAGCATTGCTCAAAGAGGTGCCGTTCAGCAAGCAGACCTATAAATACACGCATCCCACTTCGGGTTCTCAGAGCATTGACCCGGCCAGCAATTTAACGACGCTGCTGGCCAATGGCGACGATAACCTCTTCATTATTATGGCCAACAACGAAGTCGACGTCGATCGCGTGTTGGCGGCTATCGCTTCGGCCGACACCAGCTTGTCGAGCCGCGGCAACACACCTGCGCGGTTTGTCATCTTGGGCAATGCGCGTTGGAATCGGTACAACAACATCGACCGAACGATGTTTTTCAAAGATCGTGTGGTCTTTCTGTCGACCTACCACGCCAAACGCGATTCGCAAGCTGTTGTCGATTTCGATAGTGCTTATATTCGCGCTTTCGGCTCTTTGCCAACGCTTTACTCCTATCGCGGTTACGATGCTGCGGCTATTTTTTGCCCGGCGATGTACAACGATATTGAATACGATATGACGCAACGTCGTTATACGCCCTTGCAAACCAGCTATGTTTTTGGTCAATCCGCGGGAGGCGATAACCACGTCAATCACAATTGGACGCGCGTCAACTACAACAACGATTTTACGATAACCATCGAATAATATGGGAACTTTGACCAGTGGAATTCCCGAGAAGACCATCGAGCGCTTGAGCGAATATCGCCGCACACTCCTTGCCAGCCACAAGCAGGGTATCTCCCACATTTTCTCGCACGTGCTGGCCGGCATCCACGGCATTACTGCGGTACAAGTGCGTCGCGATCTGATGCTTATCGGCTTCTCGAGTGATACCAAAAAAGGCTATGATGTGCAGATTTTGATCGAGTACATTAGTCAAATTCTCGATAGCCCGGCGTCAATGAATATTGCCGTATTGGGAATGGGACACTTGGGACAAGCTATCACTAAGTATTTTAACAGCAAGGGGTTGAAGCTGAAGATTACCGCCGCATTCGACGTCAATCCCGAGAAAGTCGGTAAAACGATCGACGGCATCCCTTGCTACCATATGGACACCTTCGAGGAGGTGGTCGAGGACAAGGAGATCAGCATTGTCATCGTCTCATCACCCACCTCTGTCGCGCCGAAACTGGTTGTGCCGATTATCAATGCCGGCATCCGTGGCGTGTTGAATTTCACCTCCACACCGTTGAATTTTCCACAAGGTATCATCGTCGAAAATTACGACATCACCACGTTGCTCGAAAAGGTCGCCTATTTCGTTAAAGAGAGCGACGGCAGTAATACCTGATGCGGCGTGGGGGAGAAAATGATGCGAGTTTTTTACGGTTTTGATTCACTTCCGCACTTTGCGCATCCGGCCGCTACGGTCGGATCGTATGATGGTGTGCATCTCGGACACAGGGCGTTGATCGAACGACTGGTGGCTGAAGCACACAGGGCGCAAGGCGAGAGTGTGGTGCTGACTTTTGATCCGCATCCACGCGTTACACTTCATCGCGCAGAGGGGTTGCGAATTCTGACGCCGCTTGACGAGAAAATTCGATTATTTGAACTTTTAGGGGTTGATAATTTGATTGTTATCCCTTTTGACAGGGCATTTAGCACCCTCTCGGGACAAAAATTTATCGACGAATACATCCTTGGAAAAGTTGGTGCTGAAACGCTCATCGTGGGTTATAACCACCGTTTTGGCCACGATCGAATTGACGGACACGCACTTGCCGCAACGCACAAATTGAAGATCGTGCAGGTTGATGAATGTAACATCGGGGGCGAACATATCAGTTCAACGGTCATTCGCAAACTGATCGACAATGGAAAAATCGCAGAGGCCGAACGCCTGCTTGGCCATCCGCTGCAAATAGACTGAAAATGATTACGCACGACTGTCAAATCAGGGTGTGGTACAAACACACCGACCAGATGGCTATCTGCCACCATTCGAACTACATCTGCTACTACGAGGCGGCACGCAGTGAATTATTGCGCGAATTGGGTATGTCCTTTGCCGAGGTGGAGCGACGGGGAATTATGATGCCGATTTTGGAGGTGAACTCCAAATATCACAAGCCGGCATATTACGACGAGCTGCTCACCGTACGCATTTCGCTCCGCGAGTTGCCAATGGCGCGCATTACCTTCTACTACGAGATTTTCAACGAGAAAGGCGATCTGCTCAACACAGGATCAACACAGCTGGGCTTCATCCACAGTGACACGCGACGCCCTTGTCGCTGTCCCGAGTGGTTTATGCAGCTGCTCACCGACCGCTGGAAGTAGGGTAATGCGTTTGTAAATTACAACAAGAAGGCCGCTCATCCTCTGAGCGGCCTTCTCTAATTATTTGCGTATCTACTTTTCAATCAGAGCAATACTTCGCTGAATAAAGTCGGTCAAGTTTTTGCCTTTGAGCATTCCGTTGGTCAACAGCGCCAAGTCGATGATCTGCTTGATTAGTCCGTTTTCGCTGCCGATTTGGGTCAGACGCTCGTTGCGTTCGTCGCGCAGCGTGACAATTTTCTTCGACACCTCTTCGCGCGTGGATTTCTCCTCGGGGGTCAGCTCTTCCTCTTTTTTGCCTTTAATCACCTCGTCAAAGCGTTTCTCTTCGGCCACGGCCGCATCAATTTTCTTGGTGATGGATTTCAATTTGTCACCATAAGTGCTCTCCACGCCGGCCAAAATATCGGCAACGATCGGGTGATTACCATTGACGGCAATGATGAAATTATCGGGCATCTGACCATAGAATTGGCTCATACCGCCTCCGCCTCCCATCGCCGCCATATCTTTCATACGACGCATAAACTCGTTCTGCGTGATGACCACCGGAGCTTCGTCGGGCGACATTGGCTCGAACGAAATGCTATAATGGATCTTTTCATCCTTCGGCATTTGGCTCTCAAAAACAGGACGCAGCACCTCTTGTTGACCCTCGGTGAGCGACAGCTTCAAATTGTCGTCCTTCTGAATCAGCTTGTCAACAACGTCGCTGTCGATGCGCACGAAACGCGTCTCTTTGTTCTTCGACTCGTACCAATTGATATAGTGGTTGTCCAGCTGTCCGTCCATCAGCAACACATCGTAACCTTTGCTTTTGGCCGCTTCGAGGAACGTGTGTTTGGCCACAGGATCGTCCACATAGAGGAAAATTTCGGTTTTGTTTTTGTCCGTCTGCGTCTCTTTCACCTTCTCGGTGTACTCCTTGGCGGTGAAATAGTTGCCCTCGACATTTTTCCACAACATAAAATCGGTGGCCTTTTCGGCAAATTTCTCGTCGGTGAGGATGCCGTATTGGATGAAAATTTTGAGATCATCCCACTTTGATTCGTAGTCGGGGCGCATTGTGGTGAACAATTCGTGGAGCCGATCAGCCACTTTGCGCGTGATGTAACTCGAAATTTTCTTCACATTCGAGTCGCTCTGCAAATAACTGCGCGACACATTCAGCGGAATATCGGGTGAGTCGATCACACCGTGCAGCAGCGTCAGGTATTCGGGCATAATGCCCTCGACCTGATCCGTCACATAGACCTGATTCGAATAGAGCTGAATCTTGTTTTTCTGAATCTCAAAGTTGTTGCGGATCTTCGGGAAGTAGAGTACGCCTGTCAGATGGAACGGATAGTCGATATTGAGGTGTATGTAAAACATTGGTTCTTCGCCCATTGGATACAATTCGTGGTAAAACTCCTTGTATTGCTCCTCGGTGATCTCCGCCGGTTTGCGCGTCCACAGCGGATCGGTGTCATTGATTACGTTGTCTTTGTCGGTGTCAACGTATTTGCCGTCCTTCCACTCTTTGACCTTGCCCATCACAATGGGAATCGGCAGGAATCGGCAATATTTACGCAGTAGCTCTTCGGTTTTCGAAGCCTCGGCATACTCCAAGGCATCCTCCGATAGGTGCAAAATGATCGTTGTGCCGCGATCGTGAGCCTCGTCGTTCTCCTCCATTTCGAATTCGGGCGAGCCGGTGCAACTCCAATGCACGGTTTTTGCCCCCTCTTTGTAGGAGTGGGTGATGATCTCCACCTTGTCCGAAACCATAAATGCCGAGTAGAAACCCAGTCCGAAGTGGCCGATAATAGCCTGATTCTTATACTTTTCCATAAACTCCTCGGCACCCGAGAAGGCAATCTGATTGATGTAGCGGTCAACCTCCTCGGCCGACATACCCACACCGTGATCGGTCACCGTCAGCGTTTTTGCCTCCTTGTCCACGGCAACGTGGATCGTCAGATCGCCTAAATCGCCCTTGATCTCGCCGATCGACGAGAGTGTTTTGAGTTTTTGTGTGGCATCTACTGCATTGGAAATCAGCTCACGCAAGAAAATTTCGTGATCTGAATAGAGAAATTTTTTGATTACAGGGAAGATGTTCTCCGTTGTAACCCCGATTTTTCCGTTTTTCATAACTTTATCATTGTATTTTATAGGTTCGTTACTATCTAACTAACAAACGGTGTGCCAGCGACAGTTTTCTGCCATATTGGCAGCCTTGTATGACAAAATTGCCATTTGCACCTGCACATAACTGCACAAAAACAAATACTGTGTCCCGTAAATCAGGCTCGGCGCTCATCGAGCTTGTCGCAAAGGCTATTCAAACTGCCCTATAACCAAAAACGGAGCGCCTACTTGGTGAGAGGGCGCTCCGCTAATCTTGTGTGATGGTATGAATTTCTTAGAACAGCTTGTCGAGTTTGGCCTTCAATGCCTCTTTTGAGCACGCACCGATCTGTTTGTCTACCAGCTGGCCGCCTTTGATGAAAATGATGGTGGGGATATTGCGCACGCCATATTTCATAGATGCTTCGTCGTTCTGCTCCACATCGCACTTGGCGATGACCGCACGACCTTCGTACTCCTTGGCCAACTCCTCTACGATGGGTGACATCATACGGCAGGGGCCGCACCATTCTGCCCAAAAATCGATCAAAATCGGAAGTTCAGACGAGAGCACTTCTTGTAAATTGTCTTTTGTGATTGCTAATGCCATAATAGTAAGATTTTTAGATTGTTATATAGTTTATGATATTGAATACTTGAGTCCATTTTCTCCCAAATAAGCGATGAGTTCTGGTGTTAGAGCGATCCGAAAACTCTTCGAAAACATCTTGACGGTTACCTGTGCTTCGAGATCATAGACATTCATTCGGAGCGTTGTTTCGCCCTTTGCTTTGCGTACTTTTTCCGATAATTTGCTGATCAATTCGAGTGACAGCTCATCAAGGGGTATCTGCACGCACAACTCCTTGATCATTGTGTCGCGCAACTCGGAGAGTTGAACCATAGATATTACCTTGAATTCCAGTTCATTCTCATTGTATAGCTTCGGCTGTACTTTACCTCGAACAAAGAGAAAATAATCGGAGAAAAGGTACTTGCGGAAGTTCTCGTAGTCCTTGCCGAAAAGCGTGAATTCGTGGGTTCCGTTGTAGTCTTCAAGCAGAAATTTACCCCACGGTTTTCCATTTTTACTCACCAAATTTTGCACGCTGACAACCATACCTGCCACAGCGATTTCGCGTCCACGCAATGGCTCAAGATTGTCTAAATCAGTCAATTGTATTTTACACATATGGCTGATGATGACGGCATATTCATCGAGCGGATGCGCCGATAGATACAATCCGATCATCTCGCGCTCCTTGGTCAGCGTTTCCAACTGGCTCCAGTCGGCGCAAGCAGGTAGCACGGGTCGTTGAATATCTACCACATCACCACCGCCAAACAAACTCTGCTGTGCGTTGTTTTTTTCAGCTTGAAATCGCTGTCCATATCGTGAAAGTTGCTCAAGGAAGGGTATCCCGTTGCTGTCGCGCATATCCAATCCGAAGAATTTGCTGCGATGAAATCCTGATATGGCGTCGAAACCGCCGGCATAGGCCAAATTTTCCAAACATTTTTTATTCACGCTCGTGAAGTTTACGCGCTCCATAAAGTCGTAAATATCCTTGAATTTGCCGTTTTTGGTACGCTCCTCGATGATGCTATCGACGGCTGCTTCTCCGACACCTTTCACCGCTGCCATACCAAATCGCACGTCGCCGGTTTGGTTGGACGAAAAGGTGCGACGCGACTCGTTGATGTCGGGTCCCAACACTCGGATCCCCATACGTTTGCACTCGTTCATATAAAGCGTTAGTTGCTTTATGTCCGTCAGGTTTCGGCTCAGCAGTGCAGCCATAAATTCCGATGGATAGTGCGCTTTGAGGTAGCCCGTTTGGTAGGCAATATAGGCGTAGCAAGTTGAGTGTGATTTATTGAAGGCATAGGAGGCGAATGCTTCCCAGTCGCTCCACACTTTTTCGCAGATTTTTTCGTCGTGACCGCGCTGCTTGCAACCCTCGATGAATTTGGGCTTCATTTTGTCCAGCACGTCGCGTTTCTTCTTACCCATCGCCTTACGCAGCGTATCGGCTTCACCGCCCGTGAATCCGGCTAATTTCTGCGAGAGCAACATAACTTGCTCCTGATAGACCGTAATGCCGTATGTATCACTGAGATACTCCTCCATATCAGCAATTTCATACGTCACGGCTTCACGTCCGTGTTTGCGCGCAATGAAGTTGGGAATGTACTCCATCGGTCCCGGGCGATAGAGGGCATTCATCGCGATCAGGTCTTCAAAACGGTTGGGTTTCAGGTTCCGAAGGTGCTTTTTCATTCCGGGGGACTCGAATTGAAACAGTCCCGTGGTGTCGCCGTTGGCAAAAACGGCATAAGTTTGTGCATCTTCGAGCGACACATTGTCCAAATCAAGGTCTTCGTTGTGCACGGCCTTGATGTTTTCCACGGCATCTTTGATGATCGACAGCGTGCGGAGACCCAAGAAGTCCATCTTGATAAGTCCCACGCTCTCAACCTCTTTCCCCTCAAATTCGACCACATTCAAATCCGCATCTTTGGCCACAGCCATCGGCGCGTATTTTTCGAGATCGTCCTTGCCGATGATTACACCGCAGGCGTGTACACCGGTTTGGCGAATTGACCCTTCGAGCTTCTCGGCATATTTTAAGGTGTTGCGAATCAGCTGATTCTGCGACTCTCGTTCGGCAGCCAGCTCAGGAGACTCCTTGAATACAAAATCAAAGGGGGTTTCGCCACTTTTTTTGTCAGGTGTGATCTTGTCGGGCACCAATTTCGATAGGCGGTCACTCTCGGCCAATGCTAATTTTTGGACACGCGCAACGTCCTTGATGGCCATTTTAGGTGCCATTGTCCCGAAAGTAACGATCTGAGCTACTCGCTTTTGACCGTATTTTCGCACGCAATAACGCAGCACTTCGGCACGGCCGTCCTCATCGAAATCGACATCGACATCGGGCAATGAAATACGCTCGGGATTGAGGAATCGCTCAAACAGCAGATCGTATTTCAACGGATCTATGTTGGTGATTTTCAAGCTGTACGCCACAACCGATCCGGCTGCCGATCCACGTCCCGGCCCCACCGAAACGCCCATTTCGCGTGCGGCACGAATGTAGTCCCACACGATCAGGAAGTAGCCCGGGAAACCCATCCACTCGATGGTTTTCAACTCGTATTCGATGCGTTTTTCGACCTCATCTGTCCATTTGTCGTCCGGATAGCGGAGATGTGCCCCCTTGTAGGTCAGGTCTTTGAGGTAGCAGAATTGTTTGGCAATGGTTAATTTGCCGATCAGATCTTCGTCTCCGGTGACAATCTGCTCCAACTCTTCGGCCGATTGACAAGCCGCGACTCGCTTCAACAGCTCTTCGTCCTCAATTTTTTTGATGAACGAAGCGCGCATCTCGTCGAGCGGCATCGGAAAATCCTCGGGCGGCGCAAAGTCGGGCATCAGCGGTGCGTGCACCAACTTGTAGTTCTCGCACTTATCCGCGATTTCGAGGGTTGTTGCGAGCGCTTCGGGGTGATCCGCAAACAGCGCTTGCATCTCGTCGGGCGACTTCAAATACTCTTGATAGGTGTAGCGCATACGGTTCGGATCGTCCAAATCGCGCCCCGTATTGAGACAGATCAAATGGTCGTGCGCCGGCGCATCTTCGGCTAAAATAAAGTGCACGTCGTTCGAACAGATATATTTGACGTTGAATTGTGCCGCTAATTGCAGAATCGCCTTGTTGACGCGCAACTGATTTTCGTAGACATCGGCATCTTTCTGCGGAATACCCGAAGGATGCAACTGCATTTCGAGGTAGTAATCGTCGCCGAAAATACCTTTAAACCACTCAACGACGCGTGCAGCCTCCGTCATATCGTTGTGCATAATGGCCTGAGGCAGCTCGCCACCCAAACAAGCCGAGCAGCAAATCAGCCCTTCGTGATACTCTTTGAGTAGCTGCTTGTCGATTCGCGGCTTGTAGTAAAAACCCTCGGTAAAGGAGTAGGAGACCATTTTGCAGAGGTTGTGGTACCCCTCTAAATTTTTGGCCAGCAGAATCAAGTGATCACCTGCCTTCTCATCCTTGTCTTTTTCGAAACGATTGCGCACCACATAAACCTCGCAGCCAAGAATCGGTTTGATTCCATTGTCGTTGGCCGTGTCGTGGAAGTTCTTGACTCCGTACATATTGCCGTGATCGGTGATGGCCAAAGCCGTCATTCCGAGTGCTTTGGCTCGTTTGACCAACGGCTTGATGGCGGCAGCTCCGTCAAGGATTGAATATTGCGTATGTACGTGGAGATGGATGAATTCGGGCATTGTCACAGATTTATATTTACAAAGATAACGATATTTCCTCAATTTTCTTGGCAGGGCTATTGCATTTTATCAACAAAAATGCTTAACTTTAAACAACAAACCCGGAAACAGTTTGAATTTCGGCAGTTTCTATAAAAACCTAACGATTATGCGCGACGACACATTGGTTGTATTGGCGGAGTACAACACCATTATGGAGGCTGAAATTAGCAAATCAATGCTTGACAGCGCTGGTATTTGGTCGACAATCCGCAACGAATATATGTCGGCCATCTATCCCATCGGAACGATGCCTGCGCAACTTGTTGTCCGCGAAGAGGAGTTCGAGGCGGCCAAGACTTTGCTGCGGCACCGGTAAAGCAAAAGCCCCGATTAAGGGGCTTTGTTTTCTGCTAAAACAATATGTACCGACGAAAACTCTCGCCACGTTCGCTTATTCGTTCCAGATCTGCCACGAGGCCTCGGCCTGCGTGCGGAACATCGTCAGCCCATTGAGACCGTGTGCGCCGCGCTGCTGCCCATAGTCGAGAAAGAGGGTGAGCGGCGGATTGTAGACCAAGTCGAGTAGATAATGCGACGGGGTAATGTAGGCGTAGGCGATGCGTGGTGCTTGGTCGGAATCGGGGAAAGTACCTACTGGTGATGCGTTGATAATCAGACGACTGTGCTCGATCACCTCACACGGAAGATTATCATAGGTGTAGTTGCCTCGTGCCGCATCGCGCGACACCAAATCGAAGGGAATGCCGCGCTCGATCAGTGCATATTGCACGGCTTGTGAGGCTCCCCCTGTGCCCAAAATCAAGGCTTGTTCGGGTTGCTCTGCGCCCAATAGTTCATCGAGAGCGGCGCGCAAACCGATGATGTCGGTGTTGTGTCCGATGAGCCGACCGTCGTCTGTGCGACGTACGCAGTTGACCGCGCCGATGGCTTGGGCGTCGAACGACAGCGCATCGAGGTAGGGGATTACATCGCGTTTGTAGGGAATGGTGACGTTGAAGCCGCAAAGCTCGGGCGTCGCGATCAGCAACGCCGGCAACGCCTCGATCGAAGGCAGTTCGTAGAGCGCATAGTCGCACTCCGACAGCCCCTCAGCAGCAAATTTTGCACCAAAATAGGTGGCCGAAGCGGAGTGTCCGAGTGGTCGGCCGATCAATCCGAAACGCCTCATTGATTTTTAATCTTTTTGTTTCTGAACGATCAAGTGAGCCGCCAATTCAATGGCCGAGATTGTCAAAAATCCCACGATGCAGAACAAAATGGCTTGCGTCAACTGCGGATCGAGCTGTGTGAGTTGCTCATAACGTCCGGGCATCACGTTGCTCTCAATCAGCGGCTGCACCTTGCCGTGGCTGTCGAGGTAGGTCTCTACCACCTCTTTCCACGGCCACACTTTGTTGAGCGAGCCGACCATAAATCCCATAAGCAGGGTGACCGTGATGTCGTGCCAATGTTTGAGCAGCCACGCCAACAGGTGCGAGAAACTGATGATGCCGGCCGCTGCGCCGACGATGAAGATCAAGATCACCGGAATATCTAAATTGCCCACGGCCTGCATCAGATATTGGTATTTGCCCAATAGCAGCAGGATGAACGCGCCCGAAATGCCGGGTAGAATCATAGCGCAGATCGCGATAGCTCCCGATAATAGAATGAACCACCAAGAGGTCGGGGTTTCGGTCGGGGTGGCCACGGTGATGAACCACGCGGCAATGGCTCCGATGACGAAGGCGGTGATGGTTTTGTAGTTCCAATGGCCGACCTGCTTGGCCACGAGCAGTGACGAGGCGATGATCAGCCCAAAGAAAAACGACCAGATGGCAATCGGGTGGTGGGTGAGTAGGTAGGTCATCAGCCGTGCCAGCGAGAAGATCGCTGTGCCGATGCCCAGCAGCACGGGCAGCAGAAAGCGGCCGTTGATGTGACGCCAGAAGTCGGCAAAGCGGAATTTGGCCAGTAACTTAACAGCCTCGACGTCAATGCTTCGGATCGAGTTGATCAGCTCTTCGTAGATGCCCGATATGAAGGCGATGGTGCCGCCCGAAACGCCCGGTACGACGTCGGCCATGCCCATAGCGCAGCCTTTGAGTGCGAGAATCAGATATTGCGAAAATTTCATTTTTCTTGTGAATTTCGACAAAGATAAAAAAAATCGGACGCCGCGCCAAATTTATGGGCATCAGATTCCGACACAAAAAAAGGACGACCCCGAAGCTGTGCTCCGAGATCGTCCGTCAATTTCAATGACTATTTAGAAGCTGTTTGAATTTGTTACCGAAGTTATTTCAGCGCTATTTTTGTTCCAGTTTTTGTTCTGTGAATCCGATTTTAGCAAGCTAAATGAGGATTTGCAGGGCAAAAATGGGGGCAAAAAGAGCCGGAAAGAACGAGATTAATGAATTCAAAACAGCTTCTTACTGTGCTGGCGCGTCGCGCTTGATGCAGCGCACGTAGATGCCATAGGTAATATCCACAGCGCGGAACGAGCTTTCTGTCTTCTCGCCACAGCAGAATGCAACCGTATTGTGATCGGAGACTTTGCCGGCACCAGCTGCACCTGTGAAACTATATGAATCACTGGTCGCGTAGTGTGTTCCCTTCGAGCTGACACCTCCTGTTGCCGAACGATAGCGGTAACCCTCAGCCCCGAAGCCGGTGATATTAGTACCTTTAGGCTCCATCTTCGTCTTCAGCGTCAGTTCATATTTCGGATCGCTGGCCGGATTGTCTGCGCATTGGGTGATGTAGTTGTTCAGAATCGTAAATTCATCTTGTGTCGGTACTCCCCAGCCGTCGGGTGACAAGGCATCGACCACCGATCCGGCGTAAGCATTTGTCACGTCAGCCATCGTGCTGTTGAACAGCGAGAAGAAGTTGTACACAGGTCCCGTTTCGTTGCGCACAGCAATAGCTGCATCGCTCATCGCATTGGCATTGCCGTTGTTGTAGCTTGTTCCG
Source organism: Alistipes sp. (assembly GCA_036651015.1). Taxonomy (GTDB): domain Bacteria; phylum Bacteroidota; class Bacteroidia; order Bacteroidales; family Rikenellaceae; genus Alistipes. Next base: position 51,950 of record JAVVYP010000003.1, on the reverse strand, counting down.
TCAATGGCATAACCTGCCGAGGCGCATTGCGGTCCGGCAATCAGAGAGGCCTCATTCCAGTTATCGGTCGGGATGGGCGTGCCGTCTTTGAAACGAGTGGTCTTGAGGTTCTGAGCAAACCAATACTGACAACCCACTTTGACTACGCTGTATGTAAATTCGTCGAATGTTCCGCGATCGGTGATCTCGGCACCTTCACGCTTGTCGGTCACCGTCCACGGTTTGATTTCGGCAATCACGGCATCGGGCGCGTCCTCCGCATCGAGCGGTGTCGCCGAAAATCCACTGCCACCCAACGCCATATAGATCGTTGCCGGCACTTCGGTCGCGGTACCTTTGGCGTAGGTAGCGATCATCTCACTGCCTTTGGTCTGTGCGGTGATCATACCATTCCACATAATCGAGCCACCGTCTGCGACGGGTCTGCTCGTTTCATCGAGCGTGGCAATCACAAAGCCATTGGCGTGGTCCACAACACCCTTCTTGACCGGATAGGCGACTACTCCAACCGTGCGAACCACCACCTCCGAGGCCGTGGTAGCCTTGAGCAGGTATTCGCGGCAGATGTTGCCGATTTTGATATTGTTCACGTTGTCCCAAATCTCGTAAATAGCACCCTCGTCGAATTCATAGTTGAGTGCGGCGAGTGACACGCTATAAGGTTTGCCCGACGCCATATTCTGCGAGACGACAAACGTAGCTTTCATCTCATCGCCTTGGGCGACCAACATAGCGGTGCGGATCTCTGTTTCCGACTTGTTCTTGGCGACCGTAAAGGCCACCTGTCCATCGGCATAGAGGCCGCTTTTGAGCCAGAAATCGGGATCGGTAATGGGGTTGCCCGCTGCATCCTGAATTTCGAAATGGAGATTTTCGGGCAAAATGTTGGTTTTGATACCAATTGCGTAATTGCCCGATCCGGCACCCACGGTCAGATCATTGGTGACAAAAGTGAGGTTGCGGATGTAATCCTGCGCCACCTTCACCGTGCGTTCTGTCCCACCCAACACAATGGTAATGTGCGAGGTGCGCAGTTTGTCGGTGGCGTTGTTGTCCACCGTCACCACCAATTTATTGCCCTCCTTGGAGAACGAGCACCACAAATCGTCGGTCGGGCAGCGGGCATCCCACTTTCCGGTAGCGTCGTCGGTGACAACGCTGATTTGGGCTGTGTTGCGTGCGCCTTTGAAATTGAGGGTGTTGGTGGCGCTGTCGTATTCCGCTTGGTCGGAATCGACTTGGAAATCCTGATTGATCTCCGCTTGATCGTCCGTGCAACCTTGGAGCGCAAAGAAGCCGGCAACGAGGGCGATTCCTATGAATAAAGTCCGTTTCATATTTTGAAGTTTTTTAGTTTTAAATTTGCTGTTACTCTTCACCTCCGGGAACCCACGCGGCGTAACCCGGATTCTGCTGGTCGCGAATATCCGCATTGGCATTCATCTCCTTGAGCGGAATGGGGTAGACCACCCGATAATGCTGCGAGGTAGTCGAGCCAAAGGTGATCGAGCCGTTGTTGGCCATCTCGATATATTGCCGGTTGCGGATGTTCTCCCCACGGCGGAACATATCGAAGAAGTTCTGTCCCTCGAGCATATATTCGCGACGACGCTCGCCATAGATCGCGGTGCGATCACTTCCGGCAATATCAGCCTGACGACGCGCCTGCGAGACTTTACTTGCGTAGTGACCTGCGGCCTCGGGATTCGAGCTTTGATTGTAGGCTTCGGCCAGCGTGAGGTAGATTTCAGGTAGCCGCACGATGGGAATGTTGTGCGTGGTGTGGAACGGATCGCCAATATATTTGCGGCATCCCGTATATTCGGGGTGATCTTGCACACCCAATTGACAGATCCACGCTTGACGAACATCGTTCTTATAGGCGCGCAAAAACGGCAGTCCATTCGTCGAATATTGGTACATAAATCCAACACGCGCATAACCCGTATTCTTCACCACTTCACCGTAATGCGGCGAGGTCGGATCGTCGTTCGTCGGCTTGCGTACCCAATGGTTCAGCGAACCGGACATAAGACTATTCGACTCGGTGTAGTTAAGCTCCCAAATACTTTCGGAGTTGAAGCGGTGGTAGTATTCATAGGGGTAACTGGCATAGGGAATCAGCGAGTAGTTCGACTCGTATTTGCCGATCCACTCCTCACCTTCGGCGATCACCTCCGGCCACTGCTCCATATAGAGAAGCACGCGCATCCGCAGTGCCGACACCGTTGCGGCGTTGATGTAGCCTTGGCTGCTGGCTTTGCCTTCGAGCAGGGCTTTGGCCTGCGTGAACTGCTCAAGAATGTAGTTATAGCTCACTTCGGCACTTGCGCGGCGAATTTGGTACTTTTCGGGGTTGAGGCTCATATCCGATGTGCGGATGATAGGCACGCCGAGCGTAAGCTTGCTATTGTCGGGATCGTCGGCATTCAAATAGGAGAAATGGGGTGGATAGGCAAATAGTCGCATCAGGTCGAAATAGGCCAATCCACGCAGTGCGAGGGCTTCGCCTTTGATGCGGCGAATTTCGCCAATGTCACCCGTTTGAGCGTCGATGTTGTCCAAAATGAGGTTGATGTTACTGACCACCGAATAGATCGTGCGCCACGCATTTCGCGCCGAGCCACTGCTGGTCGATGAAGCCGAATAACCGGCCTCGCTACCCATTGAGGTGCCACCGCCGATGTCGCGAATGAAGAAATCGCAACCTTTGGATGCCTCGTATTGGTAGAGCAGCGCCCCATAGTAATCTTCGCCCTTGACGATGTCATAGGCGCCGTTGAGTAGTGTATTAAGCCCCTCGACAGAGGTTAGCAGCTGATCGTTTTCGTACTGTTGTTCAGGTTCTTTGTCCAGAAAATCGGAACACGAGACCGTGATGAGCAGGAGCAGCAGCGTTACACAATATTTTACTGTTTTTTTCATAGCGCTCAATATTAAAAGTTAACCGATAAGCCGGCTGTGACGGTCACAGCGAAGGGGTAGGAGTCATAATTACGATAGCCGTCGATTGACAACTCCGGGTCGTAATCCTTCATTTTGGTGAGCACCCACAGATTTTCGGCCTGCACAAATACGCGGACGTTGCCCAGAGACATAGCGCGTGACCACTTTTGCGGCAGACTATATGCCAAGGCCAAGTTGCGCAGTTTCAAGTAGTCGCCCTTAATCAAGAAGCGAGTCGTACGCGACTGTGAGGTGTAACCCAGCAAACGCATCGGAGCCGAGGCATCGGTATGCAGTGGCGTCCAGCGATCAAGCTGATTGACCGACACGGCGCTCAACTCGTTGCCGTCGTTCTCGGTGTAGGAAGCACCTTGCCGATCATAGATGTAGTGGCCGCCGGCGAATGAGAACAAAGCACTCAACTCCAACCCTTTATAGGCCACCGATGTGGAGAATCCACCTGTGAATTTCGGGATACCCTGCTTGTGAAGAGTCTGGTATTCAACCCCTGTGGTGCTGGTGACCACCTCGGGTTGTCCGTCTACGTAGCGAATGTACTGTTGTTGACCTGTCTCGGGATTGACGCCGGCATAGGGGCGCAGCCACCACGTGTTGGGGCTGAATCCGTTCTCCACAATCTGCCGCGACTTCTCATCGGGGAAGCGGCTCTCCAGTCCGAAATAGCGTGCTTTGAGCGTTGCAATGTTGAAGTTGAGGTTCCACGTCCAGTTTTTGTTGTCAAGCACCGTTGCATTGATTTCAATCTCTACACCCGAGTTGTTGATGCCAGCCGTTGGGCTATTTTGCAACTTAGTTTCAAATCCCGAGGTATTCGATATAGGCAGATCTAACAACAGATCGTCCGTGCGACGCCAATAATATTCGGCCGAAATGCGCAATCTGTTTTTCCACAATCCGGCATCAATGCCGACGTTCCAGATTGCGTTTTTCTCCCACGTGAGGTCTTTGAACGAGAGATTCGAAAGCGAAGCACCCGGTCGATTCATATTGTTGTTCGGATCGTAGAGTTGCATATAATAGTAGCTATCGGGCAGGTTGCCGTTGATACCATAGCTACCCTTGATGCGGAAGGAGTTGACCACTTTCGACAGCGGTTCCCAAAAATCCTCGCTCGACAGACGCCACGCACCCGATACCGACCAAAAATTACCGGCTCTATTCTCCTTGGCGAAACGCGACGAACGATCCTGACGATACGATGCCGAGAGGTAGTAGCGCGAGTCGTAGGAGTAATCGGCCTTCGAGATGATCGAGAATTGTGAGTAGCCGTAACCGCCTCCATTCCAATCCAGCACCACTGAACCGTTCGATAGATTTGTGTTGTCGTCACCCAAGAAGCGCGCTACCGTCGTTTCGTTGTATTTGTAATCCATATCTTCCAATTCGAAGCCCAAGGAGACGTTGAGGTGATGACGCTTTTTGAAAGTTTTGTCCACAAACAACATCGTTGTGTTGGTGATTTTCGTGCGGTGGGTATCGCGTTCGGTGAGTTTGCCACCGTATTGATAACCGTCACCAAAATCGCTGTCGTAATAGGTGTGACGCTGCAAATTGAGGTAGTAAACCGATAACACAGAACTCAAATTCAGCCATTTGGTGAGGTTTAACCGAACGTTACCCGAAGCGGTGATGTTCAACTGCGGTTTGCGATTTTCGTTCTCGCGAGCACTTGCCACCGGATTATGGTTCGAGTTGAGAATATTCGACGGGAAGGCGAAGTTGTAGGAGCCGTCCTCCAAATAGGCCGGAACGACCGACGGCAAGCGCATTGCAGCGTACATCGGGGTGTTGTAGGTTGAGCCGCCCGACATAGGACCCGTCTGCACGGAGTTCGCCAAATAGGTGTTGAGTCCCCAGTTGATGAATTTTTTGCGATCGTCGGAGTTCAACTTGATGCGGATGGCTTCGCGCTTGAGCTGACTGTTGAGGATCACGCCCTGCTGATCCATATACTCCAATGAAGCGTAATATTTCATGGATTTTATGCCACCCGAAAGCGAGGCATTGACCTTCAAATAGCTGGCCGTGCGACTGATTTTGTCGTACCAATCGGTGTTGGGCAACTTGTTGTAATCATCGCCGAAATAGTCGTATTTGCGGTAGCTACCATCGCCAGTAGGCATTTGAAACAAGGCATTGAACTGCTGCTGTGCGACTTTTTGATGTTCATTGAAATTACGGCCTTTGTAAGTGTACTTATTCTTATCAGTATAGAGCTTCGTTAACTCCTTGGCCAAATCTGCACGATTAAATGTTCCGCCTTGACTTTCAGCCTCTTCCACCATACTATTCATAATGTTGGTGTGCATTTTGCCCTCGACCCACAGATCGGCAAACTCGCGACCGTCGATAAAATCGGGAGCGCGCGCAATCATCGAGACACCGCCTTGCACGGTCACACTCACCGCTGTACGGCTGTTATCTTTGCCTTGTTTGGTGGTGATAACGATCACGCCGTTGGCACCGCGCGAACCATACAACGAAGCCGAAGCAGCGTCGCGCAGGATGGTGGTGCTTTCAATATCCGACGGATTGAGTGCGTTGAGCGGATTGTTGGCCGACATATCGGTACCCGATATATTGTCCATATCCCAGATTACGCCGTCCACCACGTAGAGCGGCTGGTTGCTGCCGTTCATCGAGCCGATACCGCGCAGCCGCACGTCGCTCACCTCACCGGGTTGTCCGGTTGAGGTGACGATGGCACCGGCGACGTTACCGCGCAGGACGTTCTCGATGGAGCCAATGGCGCGATTGCCGATTTTCGAGGATCCGATTACACTGGCCGAACCCGTGTAGGCTTCGCGTGCGATGTTACCATAGCCGGTCACCACGACCGTTTCGATCTCTTTCTGATCTTTCTCCAACACCACGTTGATCAACTCGCGGCTGTTGAGGGTGATCAGTTGGGGCTTCATTCCCAAGAAAGAAAATTCGAGTTCCTTGGTTGAAGCAGGAATGTTGATTGCAAATTGGCCATCAACTCCTGTGTTGGTTCCCGTAGCAGTCCCGGGGACAACAACAGCTACGCCGATCATCGCCTCGTTATCTTCATCGACAACTTTTCCGCGGATCGTCTTCGTGGCCTGAGTCCCTTTGCCGGAGCGCTGCGCAACTACGGTTGTGGTTGTGATCGCCAGTAGCAGAACCACAGCCAAAAGCCGTATAGTAGTTCGTATTCCGTTCATATTGAAAGTTTTAAGTGGTTTATTATTTTTTATCTAATACGCGATCGCCGTAAATCAACCAAAAAGCTCCCGTGTGGGTGAAGTAATCCGTATGGTACACTTTTTTGCCGTTCTGCATCTCATATTTGCCGTAGATCATCATCTTGCTCGAGTGGCCACACTCTCTGACCTCCGATTTCTGCCAATTGATGCGGCATTTGAGCATTTTGGCCTCCTCCAACGCATTTTTATAAAAATTTTCTCCCCGCGCATAACGTGTTGCGCCCTGTGCCATAGCAGCCGGATAATTGGGAAAATCGCTGGTTGATGTGTTGATGTCGGCAGTACCTATATTGACGAAAAAATTGCGTGCAAAGAATTTTTTGAGATTTTCTTTTTCGGCAAACGGGGTCTCTTTGATTGAAAAAGGCCAGCCGTAAACCTTGCCGTCACGATCCCTCACGCCGTCTGTTGCCAAAAACGTCCACGTCCCGGCGTTGGCAGCCACCGCACGGTTGACCCGAGCCTCGGGCATACAGAGCAGAAAACGCTGTACAAACTGGCCGCCTGCCGAGTGTCCCCAAATATCGTACTTGTCGCTCAGGTTGCCCGTTGCGTCGCGAAAAAAGTCGAAGATGGTTTCGATGGTGTTGTAGGTCCACAAGGCGTGGGGCTGTGGTGTAAATTCTGTGGTCGACTTCGACACGTTGCCGTAGTTGTATTCGTTCGTGCTAAAGAGTTTTTTGCTGTATTCGGGACTCAACACGATGAATCCGTAACGCTCGGCCAACTCGCGCCACGCGTCACGCGCATCGTTGCCGTGACGTTTGGTGCCGTGCATCGCAAAAAGCACAGGCATCAAAGCAATGTCGCCGCGCATCGGGATGTAGTAATAGAGGGTAATTGGTTTGTCCTTGAGTGGCTCGTAAGCCGCATAGACGCACTGGCCGGCGCCGCGCGCGAAGGTGACCTTTTCGGGGGCTTGCCCTCGACAGGTGACGATCATCGCAAACAGCGCCAAAATACAAAGCGAAATTTTTTTCATTCAGGTCGGTTTTTAGGTTTGATTCTATACAAATGTATTCTGCGTCTATAAATAAAGTGATAAAAAAATAGCCACAAAATGTGTTAATGCCCACTTTTTCTACATTTTTTTTACTTTTTTCCATTTTACCCCGATTTATAGTCGCTTATTAATCGTTTTGTTTATGATCAAAGTTTATCTTTGTATTGCTTATAGAAAATTATCAAAGAGATGTTATATATAGGTGCGTTGATTTCACTGCAATTTATTATCCTTACGGTGTATTGGCTGTCGAAGCGGTACAATCCGCAAGGGGTGTTGTTGTTGTCGGGCATCTTGATGCTTTTCACCGCAGCCATTGTCGGGATTCCCCACACGGCGACGACGGTCTCGACCGGCTCGGCATTTTTCGACGTTTTCAAAGCCATTGGCGATTCGTTTTCGATGAACGTAATGCACGGCGGTTTGATGATCATCACCATCGGCGGCTATGTGGTCTATATGAAAAAAATCAAGGCCAGTGATGCGTTGGTCGAAGTGTCGATGCAGCCGCTGGCGTTGCTGCACCGTTATCCCTATCTGGCGGCCTGCTCGATCATTCCCATCGGCCAAATTCTCTTTATCTGCATCCCGAGTGCAACGGGGCTGGATCTGCTGTTGGTGGCGACCGTATTACCGGTGCTGCTGAAGATCGGCGTGAGTCGTCTGACGGCTGTCTCTGTGATCACCGCTTGTACGGTCTTCGACATCGGCCCGGGTTCGGCCAACACCCTCGAAGCGGCAGAACTGGCCGGAGTCAACAAACTGCACTACTTTCTCGACTACCAATTGGGTGTTGTGGTACCCATGACGCTGTTTCTGATGGTGATGTATTATCTCACAAGTCGTTATTTCGATCGTCGGGATCGGACGCAGGCGCTCTCCAACGGCTTGGAAACGGAGCACACGCAGAGCACGTCAATGACGACCGAGCAAGAGGAGGGTAGTGGCGTGCCGCATATCTACGCTCTGCTCCCTATTCTTCCGTTGTTGTTGCTGCTCATTTTTTCGAACTACACCAATCTTTTCAGTGGCTCGGTCAACCTCGATATTACATCGGCAACGCTACTTTCGTTACTCATCGCAATGGCTTTTGATTTGGTGCGCTATCGAAGCCTTGGCGCGATGTTCCATTCGCTCAAGACCTTTTGGAATGGTATGGGAAAAACTTTTTCAGGCGTGATCACGCTGATCGTCTGTGCCGAGATATTCTCCAAGGGGCTTATCGGTTTGGGGTTTGTCGATGCGTTGGTCGATGTGACGATGAATATTGGTCTATCGGGAATTACCATCGGCGTGATGATGACGCTGCTGATCTTTTTGGTGGCAATGCTTATGGGAAGCGGCAATGCCTCGTTTTTCTCTTTTGGCCCCTTGGTGCCGGATATTGCCGCCCGAATTGGTGTGACACCTATTAGTATGATGCTGCCGATGCAGATGTCTGCTGGCCTTGGGCGTTCGGTGTCACCCATTGCGAGCGTCATCATTGCGGTGTCGGACATCGCCGGCGTCTCTGCTTTTGATGTGATGAAACGCAACTTGATCCCTGTCGTTTCGACACTTATATTTATGCTAATTTACAATTATGTATTTCTTATCTAACCTATAAAACCAATTACAGTTATGGAGATTACAAACATCAAACTATCCGGCAAAACGCGCCGTGAACACGATCTATTAGGCGAAATGGACGTTCCTGTGGAGTGCTATTTCGGTGTGCAAACAATGCGTGCCGTCGAAAACTTCCACATTAGCCGCGTGCGTCTGAACTTTTTTCCGGAGTTTATCAAGGGACTTGCCGATGTGAAGCAGGGCGCTGCAATGGCCAATCGCGATTTGGGGCTGCTCGATCCGGCGATTGCCGAAGCGATCATCAAAGCTTGCGGTGAGCTGCGCGAAGGTAAATTCGACGACCACTTTGTGGTTGATATGGTGCAGGGCGGTGCCGGAACCTCGACCAATATGAACGCCAATGAGGTGATTGCCAACCGTGCGCTCGAGATTTTGGGACACGACAAAGGCGACTACAAATATTGCCACCCCAACAACCACGTGAACCTCTCACAATCGACCAACGACGCCTATCCGACGGCTGTGCGGATCGCAATGGTGCGCAGCATCGAGAAATTGGTCGCCGCGCTCAAGGTGCTGATCGACGCGTTCCACGCCAAAGGCAAGGAGTTCTCGCAGGTGATCAAAATGGGACGCACACAGTTGCAGGACGCTGTGCCTATGACCCTCGGACAGGAGTTCGAAGCCTATGCTGCCAACCTCACCGAGGAGATCGCGCGCTTGGAGGCCAATATGAAGCTCTTCTACGAAATTAATATGGGCGCCACGGCCATTGGTACGGGCATCAATGCCGATCCCGACTATGCCGACCTCTGCACCAAACATCTGTGCCAAGTGACTGGTATGCCACTGGTTAAGGCGACCAATATGATTGAGGCCACCAGTGATGCGGGTGCATTTATTATGAACTCTTCGGCACAAAAACGGATGGCCGTTAAGTTGTCGAAGATTTGCAACGACCTGCGCTTGCTCTCTTCGGGTCCACGTTGCGGCCTGAACGAGATCAACCTGCCGCCACGTCAACCCGGATCGTCAATTATGCCGGGTAAGGTCAATCCTGTGATTCCGGAAGTTGTCAACCAAGTGGCTTTTCGCGTGATTGGCAATGATTTGACGGTGACCATTGCCGCCGAAGCTGGTCAGTTGGAACTCAACGTGATGGAGCCGATCATCGTTCATTGCCTCTTCGAAAGTATTGAAATGCTGATTAATGCCATCAACACGTTGCGTGAAAAGTGCATCGTCGGCATCACGGCCAACGAAGAGGTTTGCCGCCGAATGGTTTACAACAGTATCGGTTTGGTGACAGCACTCAACCCCTATTTGGGTTATGAGACCTCGACGATGTTGGCCAAGGAGGCACTCGAAAGCGGTAAGGGCATCTATGATTTGGTGCTCGAACACAAATTGATGAGCGAGGCCGAGCTGCAACGCGTTCTCTCGCCCGAGAATATGATCAAACCGCGCAAGGTCATCAAATAACCTTCAGCTTCTAAACGAAACTCCGAATGCCATAAAGCATTCGGAGTTTTTGTTTAATGTGGTTGCCGCCCTCACGCGTCGCTCGCCTCGCCAACCTTTTGGTTGAGCACATCGGTAAATTCGTATTGGAAATTGCTGCCGTAGATCTCTCTGTATTTTTGGGTAAACAAGTCGTAGGTTTTCTTGGCCGACGAATGGCGCCCCGACGAGTTGTAGGCTTTGCATTTCAGATAGAGCGCTTGCTCGTTGAGCTGATCGAAGCGGAGGATGGTGTCGGCCAAGGTTATCATAAAATCCGATGCTTTCTCAGCCTGCAATGCCTTCGAATAGTTGCACAGATGTTCGATCACCGTATCCGCGACCTCGGCTTTGTAGGAGTCCAGCCAACGATAATCGGAATCGGGAATCAGATTACCGTGTTGTATGACGTGAAGCAGGAGTTCGATTTGATGCTCCTGTGGCACCGCGTCACAAACCATCTTTTTGTATTCGATATAATCCACATAGATGCCGGGCGTCGAAAGCAACCAGTAACCTGTGTCGTTGTTGAGCGTGTAACTGCCCACCTTGTCGAGTAGTGCGCGCAGTTTGCCAAGGTAGACGGCGCGGTTGTTTCGAGCGCTTTTTATATCTTTGTCAAACCACAGCAGCTCCTTGAGTTGTGTCGATGAAATACCGTTGTCGGCCGAGTATACGACCAGCAAACTGAGCAACTCCCGAAGTAGTGGCGAAAATTGTTTGCTAATATCTTCCCCCGTAGCATCATAGACATAAAATCCGCCAAAGAGATGGATGGCACTTCGGCGCGGCAACTCCTCGATTGAAAAACTATCGGGTTGCATCATCGGTGCGCTTGTCGAGACGGCAACGCCCTGATCACGACTTTGCCGACGGCGATTGCGCATCCGACGGAGCAGCACCGCAAAGTATATGAGTAGATCAATGGCGATGATGGCGGTCAGCCAATACCAAATTTTTTTCTGTGTCGGTTCCTGCGGCCCCCAAATAGCAAGCTTTGAGATCTCCAACACCGGTGGAATATTCGGATCGGGACGCAAGGAGAGTGCCGGCAATAGCGAAAAGCGATAGCCGGTGTTGACCGACAGATCGAGGTTGTCGATCGTCACAGCGTCTCCGTTCATCTCCATTTCGGCCGTGTTTTGACGGAAATTGAGACTTATTGAGACCGGAATTGTGGGGTTGTCATCCGCCCAAACGAAGTCCGAAATTTTGTACTTGACAATTTCTTTTCCATTGATCAGCAGCACCTCCATATAATCGGACTGCTTGTCCCAGTCGAGCAGCAGAATTTTTTGATTACCATCATTTGTATCAATTTGCAACAGGATGCCTGACAGTAGGTCAATATCTCGACGTTTGGTGATCTCAAAGGTGATTTTCAGGTAATCATCGAAAAAATAGTATTTGGTGCCACCTAAAAAATAGTCCGGATCGACGCTCTTTTCTTCGGTATTTTCATTGACAATCAGGGCTTCAGGCTCCGAAATATTGGCGCCTAATACGCGTTTGCCGTCCACTGCGATCAGACACAGCAGACACGTAAGATATGTTTTCCACCCGATCATCTCATTGATTCTTCGATTAATCTGTCAATCCGAATCGGTGCATCAGCGCTGCCGGTTTGGGGAGTTCTCCGCGAAAACGGACGTATTGTGTCATCGGTTCATCATAACCAATTTCAGTCAAAATATGACGACGAAAACGGTTGGCTACCCCCTGATCGAACACATCACCCGTCAACGCGAAGGCTGCAAAAACGTCGGTATCCAACACCGCTGCCCACGTGTAAACATAGTACTGCGAGGCGTAGCTGCTCGCAAACATATGGTTGAAATAGGTGGTGCGGTAGCGGAAATCCGTGTACGATGGAAATCCGTAGCGCTTCAAAAACTCCTGTTCAAAGGCATCAACATCACAACCGGCGATGGGGTGGTCGGTGTTGTGCCGCTCCAGATCGAGCAGTGTCGAGGCGTAATAATTGGTCAGGTAAAGCCCTTTTTCGAAACGGTCGGCCACGCGCATTCGCTCGATCAAGTCTTCGGGCATCGGCTCGCCGCTCTTGTGGTGATGGGCATAGACAGCCAGCACCTCGGGTTCCCACGCCCAGTGCTCCAGCAACTGTGACGGTAATTCAACCATATCGCGTGGAAAATTCCCCGTCACTTCGGGATAAGGGCCGCGTGCGAAGAACGATGCCAAGGCGTGCCCCGATTCGTGGAACAGGGTTTCAACCTCTGAGATTCCAAGCAATTGCGGTTTGTCGGCAGCTGAACGCGCAAAATTACAGCTGATGGTCACCAACGGCAACTGCTCGACAGCCCCTGCACACGAATAGTCTTGCAGCCGCGAACACCACGCACCGCCGCGTTTGCCTTTGCGTGCGAAGCAATCCAGATAGAGCACGCCCAACGGCGAGCCATCGGCATTGCGCACCTCATAGGTCTGCACGTCGCGATTGTAGACGGGAATATCCTTGCGTTGTGTGAAGGTAATGCCGTATAATTTGTTGGCAACGTGAAAAACACCCTTGCAAACATGATCAAAGAGTAGGTACGAACGAGCGGCGCTGGTGTTGGCGTGGTAAACCTCTTTGCGCAGACGCCCAGCATAGTAGCTCACATCCCACGGTTTCAATTGAAAATCCGCGCCCTCGATTTGCGTGGCAAACGCCTCCAACTCGGCGCGTTCCTTAAGCCCTTTGTCGATGGCAGCGCGCGTCAAAGGCATCAACAATTCGTAGACTTTTTCGGGTGTCTTGGCCATATTGGTCTCCAGCACATAATCGGAGTAGGTATTGTAGCCCAATAACTTAGCACGTTCCAAGCGCAAGTTGATCAGATCGACTGACAGTTGTTTGTTGTCGAAGGCATTGCCCATATTGCACCGCGTTATATAGGCCTTGTAGAGCCTCTCCCGCAATCCGCGATTGGTGCAGTTGGCCATAACGATGCCATAGTCGCCACTGCGAATGACCCATTTATCGGTGTAGCCCAACTTTTTAGCGTGTAATGCAAATTTTGTTTGTGTCGATTCCGAAACGCCACTTAGCGAGTCCACATCACCGACTATAATTTGGAAATTCTCGTTTTCGTGAACGATGTTCTGCCCGTGCTGCATTCGCTTGACCGCAATTTCGGCATTGATCTCCGTCAGCCGTTGCTGCTGTTCGGGGGTACACAATGCACCGCTGCGCACATAGCTTTTGTAGCGTTTGTCGAGGACGCGCAGTTGCAGCGAGTCCAGCCCCAACTGTGCGCGACGATCATAGAGCGTTTTGACCAAGGCAAAAATTTGGGGATCAAAATTGACTTGATCATAGAGTGCGCTGATCTCAGGCGTGGTTTCAACCGTGATCTTGACGATGGAGTCTGTCCCGAAATTGCCGCGCAAGTAGTTGCTGATTGCGCGCACACGCGAGAGCGTCCGATCGGCCTGATCCAAAGCGACGATCACCTGATCAAATGACGCCTCTTCGGGCTTCAGTGTCCTGATTTTTTCAATATTGGCTTTGTATTCGTCCATTCCCTCTTGCAGTGCAGGACCAATGTCGGAGCAGTGAATTTTATCGAAACGTGGCGCTCCAAAAGGCGCATCTGAGGGGGCTGAAAGGGGGTTGGAGGCATAGGCGGTGCCCACTGCGAGCGACACATTACACAAAACAATCAGCGCGAAAATTCTAAACCGAGCGTAAGTTTTTGCCATCATACAAGTCAATGAGAAAATGTTGTTGTAAATTTTGTACAAGATAGCAAATAAATTGCAAGGTTCAAAATTTTGATCGACCAGAAAATCAAAAAAAGAGCGAAAACCAATTTTGGGGTTTTCGCTCTTTGCGGAGGAGTGGTACGCTATTTATTTGTTTTCGATCAGCGGCTGACCCTGTTGATCCCAGTGTTTGAGTATCTCCACGGCGCGCTGGTAGGCATCACCTCGATCGGCATTCATAATGCGGTAAAAGGCGCCCGTATCGAAGAGCCGTTGCGCCACCAACGCCTTGAGTTGGATGCGCATCAGCGGTGCTGAGGTCTCGAATTCGGTTTTGTCGAACTTCACGCCTCGCTCCGTGCCCCACGTGGTCAGCGAGTCGAGCATCTGATCCGGAACCGTATATTGCGCTTCAAAAACCTCGATCGTAGGGTAGGCCTTTTGAAGCAACGTTCGCTTGCTATCCATATAGGAGATGATGTATTCGTTGACCACACCGTGACGAATCAAATTGGCGTAGTAGGTCGAGAAGCCCGTGGTGTCGGTATCTATGCGAATATCGGGGCGAATGCCACCACCGCCGTAAACTGTGCGATGTGTTCGCAATGTGCTGTATGCTTGTGCTTTGACTGCTGTTGAGTCGAGTGCTGAATCGTCGTATCCGCGCAGATGATTCATATAGTATTCGCGACGTTTGCCCTTTTCATAGGGACGTTGAATCACGCGTCCCGAGGGGGTGTGATAACGCGCAACGGTAATGCGCACCGCCGAACCGTCGCTGAGCGGCACTTGACGTTGCACCAATCCTTTGCCAAAACTGGGCTGACCAACGATCACCGCGCGATCCCAATCTTGCATCGCGCCGGCAACGATCTCGCTGGCCGAAGCCGACGTTTCGTCGATCAGCACCACGAGTTGCCCCTCCAAATTTTCGCCATTGCGTCGCGCTTGGAACGACGAGGCCGGCACGGCACGCCCCTCCGTGGAGACAATCACCGCACCACGAGGCAGAAAAAATTCAGCCATCTCAATTGCCTGCTCCAACAGTCCACCGCCGTTTCCGCGCAGATCGAGAATCAATTTCTGGGGTTTGCCTAATTTATGGTATGCTTCGCGAAATTCACTCATCGTGGTGCGGCCGAAGCGATTAACTTTGATGTAAGCCACGCCGCTCGGATCCATATAGGCTGCATCAACGGTATTCAAGGGAATTTTGTCGCGCACAATGACGAAATGCAGAGGCGCTTGCGCACCGCGGCGTACGACATCAATTTCAACGCGCGATCCTGTTTTACCACGCAGATATTTCGGAACATCCGTTTGTCGGAAACCCACGGCATTCACCGTATCAATGCGCACAATGCGATCGTTGGGTAGGACACCTACCCGTTCGGCAGGACCTCCGACGATCGTATTGACCACGATGACCGTATCTTTCAAGATGTTGAATTCCACACCAATACCGCTGAACTCTCCGTCGAAACTCTCTTGTATACCCTTCATTTCGTCGGAACCAATGTAGGCTGAATGGGGATCTAACTCCTCCAGCATACCGGTAATAGCCCCCTCGACCAAAGGCGCCATATCGACATCGTCCACATATAAACCGTTCAGATAACGATAAACCTGCGTTAATTTCTGCATCTGCTGCGCAGGATCTGTCTCCTGCGCAGCGAGGGGTAAAAGCGAAAATGTCGAGAAAATTAGAAGAAACCAACGCATAATTTTTACTTTAACTGTTTCACGAGGTCGGTAAATGCAATTGATTTTTGATCACCCGTATGCATATCCTTTATCGTCGCTATTCCGGCCTCAATTTCTTGGCTGCCGATGATAACGACATAGGGAATATCACGTCGATTTGCATACTCCATCTGCTTCTTCATTTTACCCTCATCGGGGTAGATCTCAGCCGCCACGCCGGCATCGTGCAACTCGCGAAGCAACGGAAGAACCACAGCTTGTTCCGCAACTCCCAAGTTCACAAAAAGTACGCGCGTTGTTGAGTTGACCTCCTCGGGAAAAAGTTCCAGTCCCGTCATCACGTCATAGATGCGATCCGCACCGAACGAGATGCCGACACCCGACATATTGGGCATTCCGAAGATTCCCGTCAGATCATCGTACCGGCCACCACCGCAAATCGAGCCAATTGCAAAGTCGAGGGCTTTCACCTCGAAAATCGCCCCCGTATAGTAGTTCAAACCCCGTGCCAGCGAAAGATCCAATTCCACCTGCAAATTGATGCCCAATCGTTCGACTTGATCGAAAACAACCTCCATCTCTTCGATGCCTTTGAGTCCTGTCTCCGAAACAGATAGCACTTCACGCAGTTTATTAATCTTCTGTTTATTATCTCCGCTTAATTCAAGTATCGGTTGAAGTTTGCCTACCGCCTCTGCGCTTAACCCACGCTCCAACAATTCGGCTTTGACGTTCTCCAATCCGATCTTATCCAGCTTGTCGATTGCCACCGTAATATCCATCATTTTATCGGCGTGACCAATCGCTTCCGCTATGCCGTAAAGAATTTTACGGTTGTTCATCTTAAGTGCTACTTGAATACCCAACGCGCGAAAAACGCGTTCGACAATCTCCACCAACTCCACTTCGCAGAGCAGTGAACGCGTGCCGATCACATCGACATCGCACTGATAAAACTCGCGATAACGTCCCTTTTGCGGACGATCGGCGCGCCACACGGGTTGGATCTGGTAGCGTTTGAAGGGGAACGTCAGTTCGCTTTGGTGCTGCACAACGTAGCGCGCGAAGGGAACTGTTAGGTCGTAGCGCAACCCCTTTTCGCAAATCTTCGACGCTTGATGCAATTCGCTATCAGTCAGTGAATCAGCATAATCTCCCGAGTTGAGAATTTTGAATAGTAGCTTATCGCCCTCATCGCCGTATTTACCCAGCAACGTCGAAAGATTCTCCATCGAAGGCGTTTCGAGCGGCGCATATCCATAGGTGCGGAAGACCTTGCGGATCGTGTCGAAAATATACTGACGGCGCATCATCTCGGTGGGCGAGAAGTCACGCGTACCTTTAGGAATAGACGGTTTTTGTTGTGCCATAACGCGACAAATTTAGAAATAGTTTCTTATTCGATTAACTTTTTATATTTCACACGATGTGGTTGTGTGTCACCACCTTGTGCGCGTTTCCACTCTTCGTATTCGCTGTATGAACCCTCGTAGCACACCACTTTGGCATCACTCTCAAACGAAATGATGTGGGTGGCAATGCGGTCGAGGAACCACCGGTCGTGCGAGATGACAACGGCACAACCTGCGAAGTTGTCGAGACCCTCCTCCAAGGCACGCAACGTGTTGACGTCGATGTCATTAGTTGGCTCATCCAGCAATAATACATTACCCTCCTCTTTCAGTGCAAGTGCCAAGTGAAGTCGATTTCGTTCGCCACCCGACAGCACGCCGCACTTCTTCTCTTGATCAGCCCCCGAGAAGTTGAATCGTGCCACATAAGCGCGTGCATTGATCTGACGGTTGCCCAAGGTGATCAAATCAGCACCGGCCGAGATCACTTCGTAAACCGTTTTTTCGGGATCAATCGACTTGTGTTGCTGATCAATATAGGCCAATTTCACGGTCGGTCCCACGCGGAATGTTCCCGAAGTGGGCTGCTCCAGCCCCATAATCATTCGGAAAAGGGTAGTTTTACCTGTGCCGTTGGCACCAATGATGCCCACAATGCCGGCCGGTGGCAGCGTGAAATTCAGCCCCTCGTATAATACGCGGTCGCCGAAGGCTTTCGATACGTCGTGCGCCTCGATCACCACATCACCCAAACGTGGGCCGTTGGGAATAAATATTTCGAGCTTCTCCTCTTTCTGCTTGGTATCCTCGTTCATCATTCTGTCGTAAGCTGACAAACGTGCTTTGCTTTTGGCGCGACGTCCCGCCGGCGACATACGCACCCAATCCAACTCGCGCTCGAGGGTCTTGCGGCGTTTCGACTCCTGCTTCTCCTCCATAGCCATTCGAGTGGTCTTCTGTTCGAGCCAACCTGTGTAGTTGCCCTTCCACGGAATGCCCTCGCCACGATCCAATTCGAGAATCCATCCGGCTACCGAATCAAGGAAATAGCGGTCGTGGGTGACGGCAATCACCGTACCCTTGTATTGTTGCAAATGCTGCTCCAGCCAGTCGATCGACTCCGCGTCGAGGTGGTTGGTCGGCTCATCCAACAGCAGCACATCGGGCTGTTGTAGCAGCAGGCGGCAAAGTGCCACGCGACGGCGTTCGCCTCCCGACAGCACCTTGATGCTCTGATCCGGCTCGGGACAGCGCAAAGCGTCCATCGCGCGCTCCAACACGCTGTCGATCTCCCAGCCGTTAACGTGGTCGATCAATTCGTAGAGTTCGCCCTGTCGTTCGATGAGTTTGGCCATTGTCTCGTCGTCCATCGGCTCGCAGAGCCTCATATTGATCTGCTCGTACTCCTTGAGCAACGCAATGGTCGCGGCGCATCCCTCTTCGACCACTTCGCGCACGGTCTTCGTGTTGTCCAAATGAGGCTCCTGCTCGAGGTAGCCCACCGAGTAACCCGGCGAGAAGACCACTTCGCCCTCGAAATTCTTTTCGATGCCGGCGATGATCTTCATCAGCGTTGATTTTCCCGAGCCATTCAGACCGATGATACCGATCTTGGCGCCGTAGAAGAACGAGAGGTAAATGTCGTTAAGAACTTTTTTTTGGTTGGAGAAAGTTTTACTTACTCCCACCATCGAAAAGATTATTTTTTCGTCTGCCATAATATATTTATTTCTATGTGAGGGGCAAAGATACGCAAAAATTTGGACGTTTTACAGCCCATAGCAACAAAAAAGACGAACCTCGAAAGGTCCGTCTTGGGGGTCGCTGAATTTGCGATTAATAGTTTTCGCGTTTAGGCTCGAAATAGGCCTGTGGGTGTTTGCAAGCGGGGCACAACTCGGGTGCATCGGTCGCCTTGCAGATGTAACCGCAGTTGCGGCACTGCCACCAAATCTCACCATCGCGGTGGAAGAAGTTGCCGTCTGTCAAGCGGCTCAGCAGCTTCAGATAGCGTTGTTCGTGTCCAGCCTCGACCGTGGCAATCATTCGGTAAGCCTTGGCAATTTCGGGGAATCCCTCCTCCTCGGCAATCTGGGCAAAGGTGGGGTAGAGTTCCTCCCACTCCTCATTCTCACCCTTGGCAGCGGCCAGCAGGTTCTCCTGTGTGGTGCCGATTTTGCCGGCAGGATAGGTCGCCGTGATGGTCAGATCACCGCCTTCGAGGAATTTGAAGAAACGCTCGGCGTGCTCCTTCTCCTGATCGGCTGTCTCGGCAAAGATGCCGCCGATCTGCTCGTAGCCCTCTTTGCGTGCTACGCTGGCGAAGAATACATAACGGCTGCGAGCTTGGCTCTCACCGGCAAATGATTTTAGCAAATTTTGTTCGGTTTGCGTTCCTTTGATGCTTTTCATAGTTTGATCTATTTATATGTTGTAAAATTTCGTTGTACAAAGATAACACAATCTCGGGTGAATTATCAAAGAAAAACGATCGTTTGTTTTTATAGGGCTATCACATTTATTTATAGATCGGATCCAAGGAGTTCATCCATATCTGCTCGAAATTGTTCGTAGGCGGGTTGCCGAGCCATCGTGTCGCCAACTTCGGGCGGAATAATTCGATAGCCGGGCATCGCGACCCACACAGGTATCGACTTGCAAGCGTAGGTTATGCGACCATCGGGCTGTTGCGTCACCTCGATTTCGGCCATCATACCGCCGTCGCAATAGCGCCGTCGCTGATTGGAGACGAAATTGCCCAACGAATAGACCACCACGTGTGCCGAATCGGCCTCTATGGGCTGCACCACGTGCGGATGGCTGCCAATAATCAAATCGGCACCGTGGTGTCGCAGAAATTGCGCCAACTGCCGTTGTTGCGCACACGCTTGTCGCTGGTATTCAACGCCCCAATGGATGCAGACCGCCACACATTGCGCCCCTTCGCGCCGCGCCTGTGCCAGATCAGAGACCATCTGTGCCGTGTCGATTCGGTTTACCATCACACCGCGCGGCGTCGGTATTCCATTGGTGCCGTAGGTGTAGTTGAGCAGCGCAAAGCAGATGCCGCGTCGCGTGAGGTAAAGTGGGTTATTGGATTTGTATTCAAGCGAATCGCGAAATATACCGGTATGTTGTATGCCATTTGCCGTCAGCTCTTCGACGGTCGTTTGAATGCCCTGCGCTCCGTTGTCGCAGCAATGGTTGTTGGCCAGCACCGCCACATCCACCCCGGCATCGCGCAAGGCACCGGCCAATGCTGTCGGGGAGCGAAAACAAGGATAACCCGCGAAATTCGAGGTGCGCGTGAGGGTCGTTTCGAGGTTCACAACCACCAAATCAGCAGCCGCAAAACGCGGCCGCAATGCTTCAAAAACCTGACTGTAATCGAAACCGTGTTCCCGTCGTGCCGCCTCGACCTGTGGCATATGCTGCATCACGTCGCCCCCAAAAAGCAATTGCACGCGCACCGGCGCAGGCCGCGGCGGTGCATACGCGCCATTGGACAGCGTTGCTGGTGAGGCGCAAGCCACGGTCAGCAGCAGCCACGGAAGAAGCGTATGTACGAAAATTGTCATCATCGGACATCAAAGTTAACGCAGAAAACGAAAAATACAAAAAACTGCACTAAATTTGCCGAGCTAAAACATAAAAAGCAGCTATGCGCAATCTCAAAGGCATCCTCTACGCCATCATTTCATCGGCAACATTCGGACTTGTTCCGCTGTTTTCGCTTCCGCTGCTCCACGCTGGAATGGCCTCACCGACGATTCTCTTCTATCGGATGGGGCTTTCGGCATTGATAATGGGGGTCTTAATGTTGGTTTCGGGTTGCAATTTTCATATTTCGTGGCGCGATTTTGGGGTGTTGGCGGCCTTGAGTTCAATGTATGCCGCGACCTCCTTGGGGCTGTTGCGCTCCTATGACTACATTCCGAGTGGCGTTGCAACTACCGTCAACTTTCTCTATCCGTTGGTCGTCACCATCGCCTTGGCGCTCTTTTTTCGCGAAAAAAGTTCAATTTGGGTCATTGTCGCCGTGTTGATTTCGCTGGTCGGCGTGGCATTGCTGGCTTGGGGTGATGCCGGTCACAACGACCCCGTGCGAGGGCTTGCTTTTGCCGCATCGACTATTTTCAGCTATGCGATCTATATTATAGGCGTGATGAAAAGTCGCGCCGCACGCCTCAATTCGCTCGTCGTCGCCTTCTATGTGTTGACTTTTGCAGCCTCTATTTTTCTGGTTTATGCGCTCTCCTCGACGGGCATTGCCGTTGTTCACACGTGGGACACGTGGCGTAATTTGCTGCTGTTAGCGCTGCTTCCGACGGTGCTTTCCAATCTGACGTTGGTGCTGGCTATCAAAGAGATCGGATCGCTAATGACCTCAATTTTAGGCTCAATGGAGCCGCTTACGGCCGTACTGATCGGCGTTGCTCATTTCGGGGAGCGGTTCAACATAGACGCCGCTGCCGGATTGATTTTGGTCATTCTGTCGGTCATCATCGTCATCCTCCAGACTCACCACGTGCAGACCTCCACGGCCGATATTCCCACGCAGCCGCAAGAATAACGGTTAAATTTTGCGCTTCGGATTCTGCGGAAACCAGCCTTTGGCCACGCGTGTACGCTGTTCGAACAACTCCCCGATCGACCACAGCGACGAGGCGCCCCAAACAGCCAGTAGGGTAGACCACAGGATGTTCGTCACACATAATGAGCCAACCAAAGCGACAATCCCCATCACTAAAAACGCCCACCAGCAGCGCACACCGAGGTAGTACTCGCCTTTGACCACCAACGGATGAAATAGTCCGATGATCAGAAACGTTGCGGCACCGATCACGATGCCCGTCAAATTGTATTGTGCCAAAAATTCCATCATAGCGGTTTTGTATTTGGTTGTAAAAATACGCAAAAAATGGGCGATTCTTTGCGGAACCGCCCATCATTTTTTCTGATTGCTCGATCACTAAAAATTATACTGAAGCATCACATTCACACGATTGGCGTGATTTTCGACCTTATCCATATTCTGACGTGTGCCGTAGAGGTATTCGGCGGCAATTTGGCAGCGCGGCGTGAGTGAGTAGAAAATGTTGCCGAAGATATATTTACCCTGCTTGTATTCGTCCGTGGAATAAGCGCCGTGTTTCTGCTCGACGTAGACCGATGAATAGCCACCCGAGAGGAACAGGCGCGGTGACAGATTGAATTGCCCGGCAGCCTGATAACCCCACATAGGCATCGTCTGAATCTGCTCCGCATTGGTCGGATTGGGCGTGAAATCAAGTCCCGATCCCGTCAAATCTTGGATATAGGGAGTGATACCCTCGCCGTAAACACCATTCATAAAGAGCTGAAACCAGCGGCAGAATTTGATTGTGCCACTCATCTGTGCGCCCCAACCCAGCAGCGATGTATCTTTGTCGGTGCGCAGATTGCGCATATACATATTGCGCACAACCCCCGACAGTCGAATGTGGCTATCGCGTTTAGCGCCCCACGCATATTGCAGATACATCGGAAAATCGGGCATACGCTGCGGCATTGACGCGAAATGTTCGTCATAGGTGCCACTCACACCGGGCAACTCGGCAGCCACACCGAAGGTCATATGGTGGTGCGCAAAGGGCACTTCGTAGCGGATCATCGGCGTGAAATTGAAGTTGTACGCATTGGGACCTTGGAAGTCGATCGTGGCCGGTGCTGCCTGCAAATCGCAGAAAGTCGTCACATCGCGGCCGATTGTCAACCCCTTGAACGTCACGTAAGCCGTTCGCAAACGCGCCGTGTAGCTACTCTCGCCCCCTCCGCGAAAATCCATATCCATAAAGATCACCACGCGACCCAATGCGCGCGTATTGGTAATGGCCTTCAGGTTGATGCGCGACGTCGTTGCATCCATCGACAAGCGCTGTTTGGTGGCGAATGTGCCCGGAACAGGAATGTTGTAGGGGACGAAATCAAGCCCTCCCGACACCGATCCCTCGAAGTCGTAGGCCGTGCGCAGGGTTACAAATCCGCCGATTGAAAACGAGAATTTGTTGTTGCGTGTTGCAAAAATGAACTGCGGTTTGACCGCCTGCCGATTGCCTTGACGCTGGGTTACAATGTAATCTTCAATGGCGTTGGCCACGGTTTGCTGATTGCGCAGAGCTGCTTGCAATGCAGCATTAGGCGTGTTGTAGAGGGTGTCGATCTGATGCGCTGAGATCAGATAAACCGTCGGTGCATAGTCGCCGCTGCGCGCTTTGCGCGTGTGGTGTTGAGCCGATGCTGTGCCTGCAAATAGCAGTGCCACCAGTAAAAGTCGGAGTGTTTTCATAAGTCGATAATTAGGTTTTAATTGAACATTTTTACAGCAAATGGATAATTTGCAAGTAATATGCCAAAGAAAACCCGATCGACTTTATCGGGATGTTATCACGGAGAGCCGGATGCGCGCAACACGCAACTTTTTTGCGATCTCTATTTTTTGAACGGAATCACCATATTCCACGATTTGGTGCTGTTTTCGAACTCGCCGGGGCCATCCATCGTGGCAAAAAATAGATAGGCTGGTCGGCCTGCTTCGAAGAGGATAAACGGACGTTCGAGTTGGCCTTGCAGCCCGATGGTTCCGTCCTGCCACTCGATGGTGCGCGAATAGGCCTTTTTGTCGGCATCTTGCACCCAGCGCAGCCCGTCGTGCGAATGAGCCAATACGCCGCCACCCTTTTCGCCCGTGATGCCGCCGGTTTGATCCTTGTAGATAATATGAAATCCGTTGGCATCTTTCCACAGAAACGGATCCTCCCCCTCGCCCTGCACCGCTACATCGAAGACGGGTTGTTTGTCATTAAGCACCGTGTAAGGGCCTTCGATTGTCGGGGCGTAGGCCATCCCCAACGCCATATGCGAGTGGCGGTATCCCTCGTAAGCGCGACCTTTGAACATCAGCATCACCGATCCGTCTTCCTGAATTACAGGCGACGGATTGGAGGTCAAATAGGAGTAAAATGTATTGGGCTCGGTCTCCAAAATCGGACGATCCAGCCGCCGCCACGGCCCATAGGGTGAGTCGGCGACGGCCAGTCCGATGCGTTTGTTGGAGCGGCCGACCGAGCACCACGGACTGTCGAGTGTCAACTCCTCGTGGGTGGGGTCGGCAAAGGGATGGGTTGAACCCATATAGAATAGGTAGTATTTGCCATCGTGGCGCATAATGCGCGGATTGTGGGTCGAGCGGCCATCCCAATATTGCGCTCCACGTGCCGGCAGAGCTACCTCACTGAAAACATAGGGGCCTTGGGGCGTATCGGACACACAATGAACGATTTCAGAGGCCACCATCCACCCGGGATGAAAGGGGAGTGACTGCGGAAAACGCGACACAAATAGGTGGTATTTACCCACGTCGTCTCGCACCACCGAGCCGCCCCAGACCCAATAATTGGCCTCTTCGTAGGCCGGAGCACGATAGGCACGCCCCAATTGGCTGAAAATTGGGTTGTGTGATCGGCGCTTCAGCTCCGGTAAATTGGCGATCTGTTGCGCTTGTATGGAGGTGAATATCCATAAAAATAATGCACCTAAAAACAAAATGCGTCGGTTCATAGCTTTCAATCGTTGGTGAAGACGTTTATTTAATAGGCTCGATAGGCTCGTTCGGCAATCGTCAAGCCCATCGCGAGATATAGCTCCGCAATTGCCGCACAGAGCAGAGCATATCCTCCTTTTTGCAAATATACGGAGAAATTTCGACTTTCGAATATTTCACATATATTCAAATTTTTTTTATAAATTTGTGTGAAAATATTGATTGAACTCTCTATGCTGCTTGCGATCACTTGGATTCTGGCCCTCGTGGCTCTTGTCTCCGACATTCTCTATTGGCGCCATTTGCGACGTACTGCTCCGGGGCGGCACATCGGATTTGCGGTGTGGGCGCTGGTGACCGAATCGCTACCGATCCTGCTCGCCCTCATGAGTTTGCTCCTGCGCGACAACTCGACCACCTTTATGTCTATTGCTATGTGGACGGTGTGGGCGTGGATCATCACCGTTCCGCCACGTGTGGTCTGCTATACCTTCAAGTATCTTCACCTGCCGTGGCTCGGGTGGATTGCCGCCATAGGGCTTGTTGCACTCTTTATGTGGGGCACGATCATCGGCCGCACCTCCATTCGTGTCAACCGTGTGGAGGTTGTTTCGCAGCGCTTGCCGGCAGGATTCGACGGTTTCAGAATCGTTCAACTGTCAGATATTCACATAGGTTCGCTGGTGAATCCCGAACGGGAATTGCAACGAATTGTGGATAGTGTCAATTGCCTTCATCCCGACTTGGTGATCTTCACAGGCGATCTGATCAACATCCGCTACACGGAGTTGGATGCGCGCGCTATGCGCATTTTGGGCTCTTTGCGTGCCCCCTACGGCGTGATGTCGGTCACGGGCAACCACGATGTCGGCGTCTATGTCAAGGATTCTATATCTCTGCCTCACGAAGTATGTCTCGCACAAGTCATTGCTCGTCAGAGAGCTATGGGGTGGACAGTGCTGCAAGACACAACTATTTATCTGCACCGCAACGCCGACAGCATCACGCTTTCGGGTTTGTCTTTCGACTCCAAGTTACGTCACAACCGCCACGATGCTATTTTGCCGCCGGCCGAACTTGCGACCGTCTATCGCGGTATCGCGCGCGACTCGTTATACAACATCACGGCAGCACACCTGCCGCAATTGTGGTCTCAGATTATGGCGGCTGGTTACGGCGATCTGACTCTGTCGGGTCACGTACATAGTATGCAATTGAAAATCAAACTCTTTGGGCGCTATTTATCACCGGCGCAACTGCTATATTCGCGCTGGAGTGGTCGCTATGACGAAAACGGCCATACGCTCTATATCAATGACGGCACGGGATATGTGGTCTATCCGATGCGATTGGGTGCATATCCTGAAATTACCCTTATAACTCTGAAACAATGCGTGTGACACTCTCTGCCGCGGTTACGGCCGACGGATTTATGGACAGCAAAGCGCCGGAACGCTTGATGATTTCGACACCGGAAGATTGGCGCGAGGTGTACCGCCTGCGCGCCGTCCACGATGCTATTTTGGTGGGGGCAGAGACGCTTCGTCGCGACAATCCGTCATTGCGCATCCACGATGAGCAGGTTCGCACTCGCCGCAAACTCTCCGGAGCGAAACCCGACATTGCCAAGGTGACGTTGACTGCCACAGGACAACTGGCGCCAACACTGCGTTTTTTCACCGAAGGCAATGCCGATCACTATGTTTTTTCATCGCGTGAACTACCTGAATTAAAAGATATTGCAACTGTTATATGCACCAATGGTTCAATTACTGCTCGACAGATTGTCACCGACCTTGAAAAGCGAGGTATCGAGCATCTTTTTGTCGAAGGTGGTGCGCGCACACTTCGGCTCTTCCTCGATGAGGGGTTGGCCGACACGCTGCGAATAGCAACAAATCCCGCGCTGCGATTGGGCATTCAGGGTGGATGTGCACGGTTCGATTATTGTATTTCGGACAAATATCCTTGCCTCTACGAGACCTTTGGCGATATGGAGGTTGCAACTTGGGAGTTGCATCCCGATACTTCGGACGACGATTTACGTCATTTGAAGCAGGCTATTGCCGAGAGTCGTCATTGCACCCCAAGCGACACCTCCTATTGCGTGGGGGCTGTCATTGTCAGCTGTGATGGTCGCCTATTCACGGGTTACACACACGAAACAACACCCTCGCATCACGCAGAACAAGAGGCTATTACAAAAGCTCTTGCGGCAGGTGCAACATTGCGTGGTGCGTCGATATACTCCTCGATGGAACCCTGCTCAACACGCTCCAGCGAACCCGAAAGTTGCACGCAACTCATTCTCCGGCACGGTTTTGCTCACGTGGCTTTTGCGCTTTACGAGCCCAACTGTTTTGTCTGCTGCCAAGGTGCTCTTACATTGCGCGAGGCAGGTGTTGATGTGCGTGCATACCCCTCGTTGGCAGAGGAAGTTCGGGCTGTAAATGCCCATTTAGTAGGATAAGAAGAAAATTTGTAGCCATAATAGCCTAATATTGGTCAAAAAGCCTACTATAAAGCGCAGGCTACATAGATAACAATTACCTTTGTTCTCCAAAAGTATGATGAATATGAAAATTGCCGTCCAAATCATCTCTCTGACCGTAGCCGCGTTGCTGACCACGCCGTCAGCTGCGCAACAGACTGCACAGACACTCTCGCTCGATGATGCGTTGTCGGTGGCTCTCTCGGAGAATCCGTCGATGAAGGCTTCGGCCTTCGAAATGAAGGCGGCCACGCAGGAGCGCCGTGCTGCGATCGGTCTGCGTATGCCACGCATAAACGTCACCGGTGCATACACTTATCTCGCCAAAGACATTGGCTTCGACTTCAATAATCTGAAGGGACCGGCACAAGATTTTACGGGCAAATTGCTCGGTAGTGGCCTCGTGGCACCCGAACATATCCCAACTCTTCAAGGACTGCTCGGGCCAATGATGGGTGCCGACTGGTTTCTCAAACTACAAGATCAAAGTCTGGGTACAGTTGGAGCAGAGGTGACAATGCCTATTTGGCTGGGTGGCAAAATCAATGCTGCCAACCGTGCCGCAAAAATCAATGAGCAAACAGCCTCAGAACAGGGAACACAAACGCGTAATGCGCTGATTTCGGAGTTGGTAGAGCGTTATTTCGGTCTATCACTGGCCAATCAGGTCGTCGAGGTGCGTCAAATCGTCGTTGACGGCGTGCGTCACCATCTCAATGATGCCCTTGCCCTCGAGAAAAACGGGATGATCGCTCAGAGCGAGCGACTCTATGTGGAGTTCAAAATGGCCGAAGCCGAGCGCGAACTCGCCAATGCCAAGTTGCAAGCCGAGACCATCGCCAGCGCTCTCAGCAACACATTGGATCGCGAAAATGCGTGGCAACCCGTGACCGCAATGTTTATTTTGGAGCAGATTGAAGGGCTGGATTATTACCAAGAGTTGGCACGAAGTCGCAATCCGCTGCTCAATCAAGTCAGCCTCAAACGCCGTTTGGCCGAGGAGGGCGTACGGGCGCAACGTGCTGATTTTTTGCCCCAAGTAGCAGCGATGGGAGGTGGGTCTTTCTACAACTACCAAGTTGCTGGGCTTGTTCCTCGTTGGGCGGTCGGTGTGGGTGTCAACATCAAAATTTTTGACGGTTTGAACCGTGAATACAAATATTCGGCAGCCAAGCAGACCGTCCGACGTGTGGGCGAATTGCAAAATAAAGCGGGCAAAGACATCTCTGTTTTGGTCGAAAAACTCTACAACCAAATGCTCAACTACCGCAACCAAATGAACTCCATCGACACCTCGTTGATCTTTGCCGAAGAGTACCTGCGCGCGAAGAGTGCGGCATTTTTGGAGGGTATAAGCTCCTCGTCGGATCTCATTGATGCCGAATTAAATTTGGCTGGTGTGCGCACCGAACGACTGCAAGCGGCCTACAACTACGACCGACTGCTGGCTCAGCTGCTCGAAACGGCTGGTGTGAGCGACGAATTTACAGCCTATGCACGTCGTGCCGACGCGCGGCAAATTTTGTTTGACAAAAAATAAAACGAATTATATGAAACGGAAAAACATCATTGCAATCATCGTAGCTGCGGTTATCGTCGTCATTATAGTGGTGGTCATCAGCCGCCAACTGACCAAATCGACCCCGATGCTGATTCAAGGCACGGTGGAGTGCACCACCTACAAAGCCTCGTCGAAAATTCCGGGGCGCATTGATGCTATGAAGGTCAAACAGGGCGAACAGGTCGAAAAAGGGCAGTTGCTCTATACGCTTTCGACGCCCGAATTGGATGCTAAATTGCAACAAGCCGAGGCTGTCGAAAGTGCTGCGTCGGCACTCGATGCCGCGGCCATTGCAGGTGCCCGTGTGCAGCAGATCGCAACCGCGATGAATATGTGGGAGAAGGCGCAGGCCGGAAAAGAGTTGGCTCAGAAGACCTATGAACGCATAAAAAATCTATATGATCAAGGTGTCGTTCCTGCCCAAAAAATGGACGAGGCGTCGGCCAACTTCAAAGCGATGGAAGCCACTGCACAAGCCGCCAAGGCGCAATATGACTTGGCGATGGATGGTGCGCGAGTCGAAGATAAACAGGCTGCGGCGGCTCGTGTACGTCAAGCGCAAGGGGCTGTCAGTGAGGTGGAATCCTACATTACCGACGCAATGATCTACGCGCCTATTGCCGGCGAAATTTCGACCATCATCGCCGAACAAGGCGAATTGGTCGGCAGTGGTTATCCCGTTGTCGCCATCCTCGATATGCGAGATATGTGGGTGACTTTCAACATCAAAGAGACGCTTCTTCCGGCTGTTCACATTGGCACGCCAATGAAAGGTTTTGTCCCTGCTTTGGGTTGTGATGTTGAGTTGGAGGTGACCTATATCGCTGTGCAGGCCGATTTTGCAACTTGGTCGGCTACGCGCACGCAGGGTGGTTTCGACATTCGAACTTTTGCTGTGAAGGCCAAGCCAACCACACAAGTGGAGCATATGCGCCCGGGAATGAGTGTGCTGGTGGATTGGGAACAACTCAAAAAATAGAGGCGAACGATGCGCAACTTTGTGCGTAATACCTTAGCCGTCACACGGCGAGAACTGGGGCGCTTGACGCATCAGCCGATGTATTTCGTGCTGATGTTCATCCTGCCGCTGGTCTCCTTTGCTTTTTTCGCCTTGTTGTTCGAAAAGGGTGTGGCGCGCGATATTCCGATTGCGGTGTTGGATCAGGATCACACGTCGCTCTCACGCAAGGTGACGCAGATGATCGACGCGACACCGACGGCGCTGGTCGCTTACGGCATTCAGGGGATGGACGAGGGAGAACGGTTGATGCGCGAGGGTAAAATTATGGCCATCGTGCAGATTCCGACATTTTTCGAGAAAAAGATCCTCAGCAACGGACAGCCGCATCTCGAAGCCTACATCTCCGGCACCAATATCACGGTCAACGGACTGCTCGCCAAAGACATTCAAACGGCCATCGTTACCTTCTCATCGGGCATCCAAATTCAGCTGCTCACCAAACAGGGACTCACCGAACGACAAGCAATGGCACAACTGATGCCTGTGCGTTTCGATAAGCACGTATTGTTCAATCCTTATATCAATTACGGCTATTACCTCTCGCCGAGCTTTATGCCAATGATGCTGATGATCTTTGCCGTTATGGTGACCGTTTTTGCCATCGGCAGCGAGCTGAAACACGCCACCGCAAGCGAGTGGCTGGCCACAGCTCGCGGATCAATTGGCGCGGCTTTGACCGGCAAACTCCTGCCCATTACTGGGGTGCTGTTCCTGATGTCGCTCATTATGCTGCTCATCATCTTCGTTGTGGTGGGCGTACCACTCAATGGTAGTCTGTGGGTCATTCTTGTGGGAACACTTCTCTTTATTTTGAGCTACCAAGCCATCGCCGTACTCATCGTTTCGGTGCTGAGCAACCTGCGGTTGTCATTATCAATCGGTGGCGGCTACTCGGTGTTGGCATTTACCTTCTCGGGACTCACGTTTCCGATTATGGCGATGTGGCCACTGATGCGTGTGGTGAGTCGCTTTTTTCCTTTCACCTACTACACCGATCTGTTTGTTGATCAGATGCTTCGCGGTGCGCCGGTTCGCTACTCCTTGCCCGATTTGGGATATATGTCGCTGTTTATCATCATCGCTTTGCTGTGCCTGCCGCGTTTGCAGAAGATTTGCACCGAGGCGAAATTTTGGGGGAGGATATAAGTATGAGCCGACTATCACACCAAACATCATCTTACTGGCGGCAACTACTGTCGGTGATGCGCAATGAGTTTCACACCATCTTTACCGATGGTGGCGTGATGCTCATCTTGATCTTTGCGTTGTTCATCTACGCCACAGCATACTCGCTGGCCTACGGTTCGCAGGTGCTGCGCGATGTTCCGATCGGAGTCATCGACCAATGTCGTACGCCGACCAGCCGCAGTCTGATCGAAACCTTTAATGCAGGTCCGAATACCTATGTGGCTTACAATCCGACTGATATGGAGGCTGCAAAGCAGCTCTTTTTCGACCGCAAAATCTATGGCGTGGTTTACATTCCGTCGGATTACGAAGAGAAATTGCTGAGCGGCTCGCAAGCCACCGTTCCGATCTACGTCGATGCCAGCTATTTCCTGATGTATCGTCAAATATTTCAGGAGGTTGTGACCTCGATCGGCAACACAGGCGCGATGGTCGAATTTCAACGTTTGGTGGCCAAAGGAGCCAATATACCGCAGGCAACAGCGACCACACAACCCGTCATCTATCAGTCGCACAACCTCTTCAACCCCTATCTGGGCTATGGGTCGTTTGTTATGCCGGCCATCATCATCGTCATCATCCAGCAAACGATGCTCATCGGCATTGGTATGGTCGGCGGCACGTGGCGCGAATTCAAACTCTATCACAAACTCTGCCCACCCAACCGGCGACGTATGTCAACTTTGCCGATTGTACTCGGTCGAGCTTTGGTCTACGGACTTATTTATGCTGTGACAACCTTCTACATTTTCGGATTACATTACCGGCTGTTCCACTATCCGATGAATGGCGCGACGAGCACCATCGTTCTCTTTATGGCGGTCTATTTGGCGGCCTGCATAGCTTTGAGTATTGCCGTTTCGACCCTCTTTCGCCACCGCGAACATTCACTGTTACTGCTGCTTTGGACGTCAATCCCGATCCTAATGCTCAGCGGGGTATCGTTTCCGCGTGAGGCGATTCCCGATTGGCTCTTCACCTTTGGACAGCTCTTTCCCAGCAGTCACGGTGTCGATGCCTTCATCCGCATCCAGTCGATGGGCGCCTCGATCGACGAGGTGCTGCCGGCGATCAGAATGCTGTGCATTCAGACGGTTGTCTATGGCGGTTTAGCCTGCATTGGCATCCATTTGGTCATCGACAGCGAAACGCGCAAGCAACACGAAGATCAAACGCCGCAATAACAGGGAGACAAAATAAATGAGACGTCGGGCGATCGCCCGACGTCTCGTTTATTTCTATCACAACAGCTCCGTTATCTGGGACCGTGACTGTGGCCGTGAAATCCACCCCCGGGAGGAGGGCCACCGGCACCGGGCATACTGCCGCTACGATGCGGCGTCGAGGATCCCATTCCCTCGTAATCTTGGATGTTTCGGGAGCCTTTCTTGCCAAATCTACGTAGGTTGTAGGTGAATTGCAACATATAATAACGACCTATAACGCTGTTGGTTACGTTTTGTGTCCAGCCAGAACCGACCGACCGTGCAAAAGCTTTGTTTTGGTTGAAGACGTCGTTCACGCCGATCAGGATCTCACCGCGCTTATTTTTGAAGATTTTCTTGCCGATATAGGCGTTGCAAAGCAGGTACGCATCGTCGTAATCGTTGGTGAATCCCACGTATTGCGTATAGGCCATACTGCCCGTGAAGGTGAAACCCAACGGAAAGATGAACTTCATATCAGCACGCGCCGTGTGGTCGAAATACCTGTTCTTCGATTTGTTTTCATCATAGGAATTGGTCGATTCGTTGTAATTTCCGTTCCACGAGAGGGTGAAATCTACATTTTCCGAAATATTGCTGCCCAACACCGCGCGAGCATTGTAACCCATCGTGCTGGTGTCGTTGCGTTTACCCCCACTAATGCTACCTGTTTGTTGATCGACCGTGCCGCCCAAAATGCTCGGTGTGAGGGCGTAACTTACGCCGGCTGCAATGTTGAAATTACTCTTCAAGAAGCCGATCGGGAAGCCATAGCTGAAACGCGTACGCAGCGTCCGGTAACCATTCAAGTTGACCGGCATCGAGTAGTAGTTGGGTTTGTAATTTTCACCTTCCAAGGTGATTGTTCCGGGGTTTTGCACCACGTGGGTGGCATTGTAGTCCGACATACTTTCGAAGGCAAACATCCACATAAATGTCCGTCCCTTTTCCACGTTGGAATTGGTGTAATGAAAGCGAATATTATGGCTGTAAGCAGGATTCAAATTCGGATTACCGTGGCTGATATTCTGCGCATCGGAGACATCGTAAATATTTTGCAAATCGCGAACATCGGGATTGTCGGTGTAGGAGGAGATGTAGAGTCGCAGCGAATTTTGCCGATTAATGTTGAGCTGCCCCATCAAAAAATAGGTCACATCGTTGTAGGCGTGCTTAATTTTATCGGCATTGCCGTGTACAATTTGCCCATCGAGCGTCGAACGCTGGTAGGCGACGTTGGCGATGATCATATTGCGCTCCTTCGAAAAACGGAATCCGGGGCCGATGTTCTGCCGCAGGTAGCCACTCTGGTAGGAGTTTGAGAGTTGCGCATCGGGCGTAAGCCCCTCGATCGAGTAGCCGGCTCCCGTGTTGTAAGATTGTTTGTCTCGCTGCTGATGGTCATAGGCGGCACGGTATTGCAAGCTAACTTGGGCATATTTGGCCACCGGCTCGGTGTAGGTGATCCGTGTTTGCAGCGAATAGGACGATGAGGGAGCCAGCGAACGCAAGTAACGCAAATTGGTGTAGCCGGTCGTGTCCCACATCTCCGGCGCAGCACCCGACGGCCGCTCGGGCTGACGTCCCAATATATTCGAATAGGAGTTCGAATTGTTTTTGTTGTCGGCATAACGCACATTGCCGTCGATGGTAATGGTGCGGCCATCTTTGCCCAATTTGGCGCGGTAGACCACCGAGGTGCGCATATTGTAACCGTGACGCAGGCCGTCATTGAGGTTGTCCTTGCGGCTGTAACCGCTTTGACCATACTGCCATCCTTGCGTCAAACTGTATGGATCGTTGGATTGATAGCTGATGCTCGGCCGAATCATCAAATTCTGATTCTCCGAAATTTTCCACTCCATACGTGCGTTGAAGCGGTGGTTGTAGGACTCCGTATCGGAGTTGCCCTCGGTGGCGAGGGTGTCGATATTCATCGGCGGCTCGTACCACCGATCGTTGGTCGAATGGTTTTTGGTGTTGGTATTGTTGAAGAAATAGCTGCCTTGGAAAGCCACCTGATCGCGCTTTCCCCACGTATCTGAATAGTTGACACCCACGGCGTTAACCGACGCCACACCGCTCTGCGGACGCACCATATATTGTCCTGTGCCGCCTCGACGACCGCCGTGACCACCACCCTGCGAACCCGAAACGCCCAAAATATCTTCGAACGAGAAGTTCTGCTGGTTGATGTTGTTGAACAGACCGATGACCGATATGCGGCTATCGCCCGTGAAAATATTGGCATTACCTCCGGCAATGTATTTATTGCGCACTTCGGTTTTGGTGTCGGCATCGTAACCGTAACCGGCATAGAACTTTCCGAACTGTCCCTTGCGCATATTTTCGTGCGTCACGATGTTGATCGCCTTGTAACCCTCCCCGTCGTCCATACCCGAAAATTCGGCCGCATCGCTCATCTTGTTGTAGACCTCAATGCGATCCACAGCCTCTGCCGGCAGTGATTTGATGGCGGTGGTCACATCCTCGCCGAAGAACTCTTTGCCATCGACAAAGACCTTTTTCACCGATTCGCCTTGCGCCTCAATTGCGCCGTCGGTGATGGTTATACCGGGCATCTTTTTCAACAATCCTTCGACATCGGCGTCGTTGGTCACCTTGAAGGAACCGGCATTGTAGCTCACCGTATCGCCTTTCTGCGATGTGCGCAACGCTTTTACCTCTTTGACAACCGTTTCGATCTGCACGCCGGGCTTGAGTTTCAGCAACCCCAAATTGTGCTTAACGGCCGCAACGCGAAAGGTGGTATCGTAGTTGTTGTAACCCAGAAATGAGACCGATAGGGTATATTCGCCATAAGCCAGCGACGGCATCGAAACCGCCCCTTTGTAGGCCGAGGTGAAATATTGTTTGTTCTCGGCGTCTTGCGTCGAAGCCACCGTCAGCACCGCCCCAATCACGCTATCTCCTGTGTCTGCATCAACAACCGTAGCCGTGATCGTGCCTTTTTGGGCATACAATGACAATGAAAGAATTGTCAGTAGGGTAGTTAGTACTATTTTTTTCATCTTAAATAATTCGGTTTCTTTGAGATCGCGAAGATAGCTTTTTCTCACGATGTTTTATGCACAAAAGGGGTGAAATGACAAAAAAGGGGTGCCAGTTGACCAACAGCACCCCGAATTGAGTTAAACGATCGCCACAGTTACTTTTTGGGACACGTTTTGCCGGCACAAGCTTTGCCTTGATTGCCGTGATGACCTTGCCCGTGTTGTCTGCCGTTGGCCTGTTGAGCCATCTGCTTCCACTGCTCGAATTGCTCGGGCGTGAGGATGCTCTTCATCTTCTCGACTTTTGCCTTGTGAGCTGCACGCATTTGCTCGGCTTGAGCCTGCTTCTCCTTGACCTGCTGGAGATTGATTTGATAGACTTGCTTTGCTTGTGCCTCATTCAGATTGAGTTTTGCGGTCATATTGTCCGTCCGACGTTGTGCAAGTTGCTCAACGGTAGGACGCTCCGCAGCGTTCTGATTCTTGCTTTGATTTTGTGCAAAAACACTCGTTCCTGCCATCAGGCAGAGGGCCATTGCGGCCGCAAAAATTTTCTTTTTCATAGCTCGATTTTTTTTGGTTGCTAGAACCTGATTAATGAATTTCAAACAGCTTCTTTGTCTACTGCAAATGTATAGCCAAAACGAGCAGATAAAATCGGCGATGAGGGTGAAACGGCTAATTATCGGGGTTAGCCGACTATTCGGCCGGGCGAGACGTTGTGAGCCACGCTTTGAATTCGGGCACGCGAGCCTTGGAGATGATGATTCGCTCGGGGGTCTCGCCGCTCAGATGCAACGAAAGCCGACTGCCGAACCATACGGTGATCTCTTTCACAGCGCGGCGCGAGATGATAAATTGGCGATTGGCACGGAAAAAATCTGCCTCCGGCAGCAGCTCTTGCAGCGTCTCGAGCGTGCGATCGAGCGGATAGGCCACGCCGGCGAAGTCGTAGGCCGTCACCTTTTCGTTGCTCGTATAACAAAACGCAATATCGTCACGACGCAAGGGGATGATCCGATCACGCACGTGCACCAAAAAAGTGCTCTCCTGTCGTTCGGCGGCCATCGTCCGTACACGCGCACCGTAGTTGTGTCGTTCGCTGTTGGTCAGTCGGCAAAATTTGTCGAATGCTCGTTGTACATCCGTGACATTTAACGGTTTGAGCAGATAATCAATGCTATTGACCTTGAACGCCTCTAAAGCATATTGGTCATAGGCCGTGGTGAAAACCACGGGCGACATGATCTCCACGGCGCTGAAAATTCGAAACGAATCGCCATCGGCCAAATGAATATCCACAAACAACAGGTCGGGCTGCGGATTTTCGTTGAGCCACGCAATGCTCTCCACGACGCTCTCAATCACGCCGATCACCTCCACCTCGGGCGCCACTTGTTTGAGAATCGCTTTCAGGTTGAGCGCAGCGGCTGTTTCGTCTTCGATGATCAGGGCTTTCATTGCGCGTCGGGTTTTTGGAGGGGCATACGCACGATAAATTCGGCGTCGGTGGCGATGATTTCGATCTCGCTACCGGTGATCAGCCGCCAACGGTTGCGTAGATTTTCAAGTCCGATACCTGTCGAAGGCTCGGGAATGAGTTTTGGAATGCGCGGATTGGAGACCACCAACCACGCGCCTTCGGTACGAATGGAGATGTGGAACGGATTGTTTCGCGTTATTGCATTGTGTTTTACTGCATTGCCGATGAGCGGTTGCAGCGAAAGTGTCGGTAATAGCCACGTGCGATAGTGTTCATCGACCGCAATATCGAAGAAAAGTTTGTCGGCATAGCGGATTTTGAAGAGGTAGCTGTATGCTTCGGCAAATTTCAGCTCTTCATCAACGGCAATCAGCGCACTTTGTCCGTTTTGAATGATGTAGCGGAATGTGTAGGAGAGTTGGTCGATATAGGTCAACGCCTTGTCACGCTGTTTTTCGCGTACAAGCATTGCCAACGAGTTGAGCGAATTGAAGAAAAAGTGGGGATTGATCTGCCCCATAAGCATATTGTAGCGCGTGGTAAGATTCTCGTTTTTGAGCTGTTCGTTCTCGATCACCACCGCCTGCTGCTGCGAAATAAGCACATAAATTCGGCCGTAAAGCATCGACACAGCCACCGCAAACGAACATTTCAGGAGTAGCATATAGTCGAGCATATGACCGCTCATAAAGTTGATGACGATACGTCCCGAGTGACGATCAATGACCGGTGCAACCAAGTAGAGCACGACGGCCGCCACCAAACACCACAAGCATCCCCTCACAAAGCGCCAAATCGAATAGTTGTAGCGTGTGGCCGTGAGAATCGACAACAAAAGGAACGACACAATGAGGTAATAGAGCAGCTGCAACGAAAGTTCCGACAAGCGTGACGCACGGTTGTAAATGGTGCTATAATCAAACTCTTCGCCATTGCGTGTTCGAATTTCGACCAGCATCGGATGGGCACCGGCTTGCCGCGGAGGAGCCACCGCCACCGAAAGACGATCACCATCCGAAAGCCCCATCCGACGAATACGCGACATCGGCACATAGATACTGTCGCCATTTTCATAGATCAGATAGCCGTGGCCATCGGGAACAACCGCGAGGATTCCAGCTTCGGTTCGCTCAACAAGGCGTTCGCGCGCAGGCCGCTGCGGCTCACTCTTTTGATCGACGATCAGCAGCAGCAGATACGAGAAGTTCACCACCAAACTGATTGCCATCGCAACCAGCAGATTGAGAATAACATCGGAATATTTCGAGCGTTGAATCATCTTGTTGTCGAATGCACGAAGCTCAGATTATTTATACCACGAGGCGTAGAGCATATAGTCGTGTGCCGTGCGCCGGATGATCTCTTCGCGCTGTTCGGGCGTCACCTCTTTGACCTTTTTGGCTGGAACGCCGGCGTAGACCGAATTGGGTTCCAACTTCGCATTGGAGAGCACGAGCGCATTGGCCGCGATGATGCAACCCGAGGGAATCACCGCGTTGTCAAGTAGGGTAGCCCCCATCCCAATCAGGCAGTTGTCGCCGATGATCGCGCCGTGGATCGTGGCGTTGTGACCCACCGAGACGTCGTTACCGATCAGCGTTTGCGACGGATGTTTGGCTTGGTCGTAAATGGTGTGCAACACAGCGCCGTCTTGGATATTGGTGCGATCCCCAATGACGATCTTGTTCACGTCGCCACGCAGAACGGCATTGTACCAAATCGAACAATCCCGACCGATCGTGACGTCGCCCAAAAGCACGGCCGTTTCGGCCAAAAATGTATTTTCGCCAACCACGGGCGTATGACCGCGAACCTGCTTAATTAGTGCCATAATGCGTTACTCTTTATGTTTTGCCTCTTGCCAGAGTTGCTCCATTTTTTCGAGCGAAGTGTCGTGGAGTGTATGCCCCTCAGCAGCAGTTTGTTCTTCCATATAATTAAAGCGATGGATGAACTTCTTATTGGTGCGTTCCAAAGCCGATTCGGGATCAATTCCATAGAGACGACAGGTGTTGATCAGCGCAAAAAATAGATCCCCAAATTCGCCTTCCAACAACTGTTTATCCTGCGATGCAATCTCCACTTCGACTTCAGCGATCTCCTCTTTGACCTTTGCCCAAACCTCTTCGCGTTTGTGCCAATCGAAACCCGTGGCAGCCGCTTTCTCGCCGATGCGAAAGGCTTTAACCATTGCCGGCAACGAACGAGGAACACCGCCCAATGTGCCACTTTTCCGATTTTTTTTGCGCAGCTTCAGCGCCTCCCAATTCTCCTTGACCTCGGCAGGAGTATTGGCGTGAATATCGCCATAGACGTGTGGGTGACGATATATCAATTTGTCGCACAGATCATTGACGACGCCCGTGTAGTCGAACGCTTGCTCCTCCTCACCCAATTTGGAGTAGAAGACCACGTGCAGCAACAAGTCTCCCAGCTCCTCTTTGATACCGGCCATATTGTGGTCGGTGATCGCATCCACCAACTCATAAGTCTCCTCGATCGTGTTGTTACGCAGCGTGTCAAAAGTTTGCACCCGATCCCACGGACATTCGCGGCGCAAGGTATCCATCACCTCCAAAAGTCGGGCCGTAGCCTCTAAACGTCTATCTTCCATTTTTTTATTTCAGTAACAATTTCTCACGACAAAGGTAGCACTTTCGGTGGAAAATAGTAACTTTGTAGAGAACAAAATACCAGCTTATCTATGAAACACTTCGCCCTTTTGTTGCTAATAGCCTCCCTTGGCGATCTTTGGTCGGCCTGCGCCCAACCCTCACCTCGCCACCAAACGGCCGTTGCAGGCAGCTGTACGCTCACTTCGACCACAATGCTCAGCTACCAAACATCGCTCGCGCCGTTGGCCGACTACCTCTGCGACTACCTGCCCCTCACAACCGCAAGCGACAAACTCTCGTCCAACGAGGCTATCGTGCTCGCAACCGATCCAACCCTTGCGGACGAGGGCTATCGGCTCACGGTGGGCACACACCGCATCGAAATCACGGGCGGCTCCTCGGGTGGCGTCTTCAATGGCATTCAGATGCTCTTTCGCTTATTGCCGGCCGAAATTTACGCCAAGCAGTGCGCATTGCCCGTCACATTGGCCTGTACGACGATCGAAGACGCTCCGCGCTTTTCGTATCGCGGTATGATGCTTGACGTGGCGCGTACGTGGATTGATTTTCCTCACGTATTGCGTTATATAGATCTGCTTTCATACCACGGTATGAATAAGTTACATCTTCATCTTTCGGATGACGAGGGGTGGCGTATCGAGATCAAATCGCATCCTGAGTTAACCGAAATAGGAGGTTTCCGTGGTGGTGATTCTCCCATTCGTCCGGTTTATGGCAAGTGGGATGAGAAGTACGGTGGCTACTTCACGCAGGCGCAGATGCGCGAGTTGATTGCCTATGCACAACTTCGCAACATCGAAATTATTCCCGAGATCGACCTGCCCGGTCACAGCCGCAACATCGCTGCGGTGCACCCTGAAATTCTTTGCAATTTTCCGCCCGACACCCTCTCGACCAACGGTTACGACTACCGTTCGGCGTGGTGTGTTGCGCGCGAGGATAACTATATGTTATTGAACGATATTTTGAGCGAGATTTGTGCGCTTTTTCCGTCGGAATATATTCACGTGGGTGGCGACGAAGTCGAGGTGAGTCAATGGGAGAGCTGCCCCGATTGTCAGGCACTGATGAAACAGCGCAAAATGACGTCGTCAAATCAATTAGAAGACCTTTTTATGAGTCGTATGGCCGAGATTCTTCAAGCTAACGGCAAGCGTCCGGCGGTCTGGAACGAGGCGGTGCAAAGCGGTACGCTCACCCGTGAAAGCAGGGTCTACGGCTGGAAAAACAGCAAAGCTTGCCTCGATGCTATAACAAAAGGTTATCGAACGATCGTAATGCCGAGTCAATATTTTTACCTTGATATGCGACAAACACCCCAAGAGGATGGGCACGATTGGGCTGCCGTTACCGATGTGCGTAAACTCTACGGCTTCGATTTTGCGGCGCAAGGATTCGGCGAGGAGCAGCTACGCGAAGTCGAGGGAATCGAGGGGGCATTTTGGAGTGAGGTCTACGTGTCGCACGAACCCGAGAAGCCCGATTATCTCGATTTTATGTGTTTTCCGCGCATCTGCGCACTCTCACGTTTGGCGTGGTGCGGCAATGCTGAGAGTTGGACAAGCTATTACAAGACGCTGATAACCAAACATTACGATCGAATGGCGGCTATGGGTATCCGCTTTCGCCTCACGCCTCCAAAGGTGAATTATGCGCAAGGTATTCTCACGGCCGCCACCGACGACGGATCGGAAATTTATTACCTCAAAGACACTTTGTCGGAACCCTATCGCTACCTGCGGTCGATACGAACCGACCGACCGCACCGCTACAAATTCTGCTCACGATACAAAAGCGGACGGAGTGCATATGTGGCCGAAAAGTCTTTCTATCAAACGATTACCCCTTTGCTAAAGCTCTCCACTTCGATGGGCGAAAGCGCACGTTTGCCCTACACCAATGCAGCTACCTATAAAGGTGTTTCGCGGACGCGTCGCGCCTGCCGACAGGGGGATTGGATACGCTATACGTTTGCGGAACCGGTACGGTGTCGCGAAATGTATTTGCAAACAGGACACAGACAGTTTCCAAAGACCATTCTAACAACAGGTTACGCCGAGATCTCTTATGACGGCCAGAACTTTGAGCGCGTGGCTGACCTCGAGCAGGGCAGCATCACGTTGCGACCAGCGCGCCCGGTGCGTGCCGTGCGGCTTGTCTCGACCTGTGACGACAACGGCACACCCTACGTCACCATTCAGCCGCCAAAAATCAAACCCAACTTGTAATTCACACGCCAATCAGCCTCTAAAAAAAGCCGGACGACAAAATTTGTCATCCGGCTTTTTGAATACTCCCCAATATGTTGGGGTTATACAGAGTTCTACGCCCTCACTTGTGCGCCACATTTCTGCTCGAACTGCGCCGTGAGGTTGGCCATCACACGCTCGATGCTCTTGTCGTCCAACGTGCGCGTTTTGTCCTCCAAAATAAAACTCAGCGCATAAGATTTTTTACCAGCAGGCAGTTTGTCACCCTCGTAAACATCAAAAAGAGAGACGCTTTTCAGCAATTTGCGTTCCGTGGCAAAAGCGACCTCACGCAACGCCGAGAAGGTTACTTGGCTATCGACAAGGAGCGCCAAATCGCGTTTCACTTCGGGGAATTTGGATAACTCCTCCGCGGTGATTTTTAGTTTTTTGGTCGATTTTGCCAGTGCGTCAAAATTTAGTTCCAGAAAGTAAACATCCTGTTTTACATCCATCTGTCGGCGAATTTTCGAATGAATCGAGCCGATTTGGAGCAACTCTTTACCATTGAGCGACAAAGAGAGTGCTTCGCCAAAAAGATCGCTTTTCAACGTCTCTGCTTTGAGCGTATAGATGTCGATACCAAAGCGTTGCAAGAGTTTTTCAGCCATTGCACGCAGCGTGAAAAATGAAGTTTGTTGCGGTTTTTCGTTCCACGACGGCCGCACGGCGATGCCCGTCACGGCGATAGCCAGCCGATACTCCTCGGAGTAGGCAGCCAGTGCGTTTTCGGTCGACCGCTTGGCCTCGTCGTAGAAGTAGCAATTGCCAAATTCATAGAGTTTCAGATCCCCATTTTTACGTTTGGCATTTAACTCTACGGCCTCCAACATATTGAACAACAGCGTTTGGCGCATCACGTTCAAATCGGCACTCAAGGGGTTAAGAATGCGCACACAGCGAGTCGATGGATAGGAGGTAAGCCCCTCATAATAGGATGCTTGCGTCAGCGAATTGGACATTATCTCGGTGAAACCGTTGGCGGTCAGGAAGTCGGCTGCTTGGTTCATCAATTTATTGCGATCCACTTTGGGCGCATAGGAAAGCGTCGAGCGAACGCGCGAAGGAATCTCGACGTTGTTGTAGCCGTAGATGCGGAGGATCTCCTCGACCAAATCGGCTTCACGTTGTACATCAACGCGATAGGGTGGCACAGAAACGGTCAACACGCCCTCATTCTCGGACAAAATTTTGATCTCAAGCGCCTCAATAATCGTGCGCACCATCTCTTCGGGCAGATGCTTTCCAACCAACATATCCAACCGCGCCAATGACAGGTCAAAGGTGAAGTTTGCGATCGGTGTCGGGTAGAGATCGGTGATCTCGCTGGCGATATGTCCACCTGCTAACTCTTTCATCAACAGCGCGGCACGTTTAGCAGCATAAACCTGCATATTGGGGTCGATGCCACGTTCAAAACGAAACGACGCATCGGTATTCAGCCCAAAGCGTTTGGCTGTTTTGCGCACCCAAACCGGATTGAAATAGGCACTTTCGATGAAAACATCGGTCGTCGTGTCGCTGATGCCCGAGGCTTGGCCACCAAAGACGCCGGCGATACACATCGGACGTGTGGCGGAGCAGATCATCAAGTCGTTGGCCGTGAGTTTGCGCTCCACACCGTCCAAAGTCTTGAACGCAGTGCCCTCAGCGCAGGTGCGCACCACCACTTCGCGACCGTCGATCATCGCCGCATCGAAAGCGTGGAGCGGCTGGCCAAGTTCGAACAGCACAAAATTGGTGATGTCCACCAAGTTATTTTTGGGGGTAATGCCCACCGCACGCAGGCAATTTTGCATCCATTCGGGCGAAGGGGCAATCGTGCAACCAGTGACGCTAACACCCACATAACGGGGTGCTGCCTCGGGGTTCTCGACACGAATTTTCACCTCAAAGTCGTGGTTGTCGGGAGCAAAAGCCGATACGTCGGGCAATTTGACCGAAGCCCCTACACCTCGGCTCTTGAAATATACTGCCAAATCACGCGCTACGCCTATATGTGAAGCAGCGTCTACACGGTTGGGTGTCAATCCGATACCAATCAAATAATCGTCTTCGATATGCAAGTACTCTTTGGCCGTCATTCCCACCACAGCCTCGGTAGGCAGCTCCATAATGCCGGCGTGCGAGGTTCCAATGCCCAACTCATCTTCGGCACAAAGCATTCCGAGCGACTCGACGCCGCGAATCTTGCTACGTTTGATTTTGAACTCTTCATCGCTGTCCAATGGGTGGAGCACCGCGCCCACCGTGGCACAAAGTACCTTCAGCCCGGCTCGGCAGTTGGGTGCACCGCAGACAATTTGGAGCGGTTCCGCTTGGCCGATGCCGACCGTCGTAATGTGCAGGTGGTCCGAATCGGGATGCTCGACGCAAGTCAGCACCTCACCGACCACAACACCGGCCAATCCACCCGGAATGGTCTCGATCTTCTCGAAGCCCTCGACTTCAAGGCCTATGTCGGTCAGAATAACAGCTATTTCTTCGGCCGAAAGATCGGTATCAATGTAATGTTTAAGCCAATTGAAAGAGATATTCATATCGTTGAATTTATATTTTAATTGTCGGAAAAATCCTTACAAAGGTAACAAATTTTTATCTGATTTTCGCAAATAATCTACCGCGATCCTAACCAAAGAAATACCATACCGATCAAAATAAAGGCTAAATCAATGGCTTTGGCGCGCAAATTCCGCTCGTGAAACAGCACGGCACCACACAAAAACGACACCACAACCGAGCTGCGGCGGATCATCGACACCACCGAAATCATCGCCTCCTGATCACGCAACGCATATAAATAGGCAAAATCGGCCAACGAAAGAAAAATCGAAATCAGCGGAATCGCCCACGTCCAATGGAACGGGGTCGAGGTACGCCGCTGAGGCCACCACAGAAGAGCAACCAATACGCACATAATCAGCAGCTGATAGAGATTGTACCAACTCTGCACAAAGACCGGATCGAGCCGCGTCATTATAAATTTATCGTAGAGACCGCTGACGGCACCCGTCACAGCGGCCAAAGCGATGAATAAAATCCAACGATTATGCGTGAAATCAACCCCCTCACGGCGACTCGAACGGCTCAGCAGAAAAAGCGATGCCACAGCCAGCAACACGCCAATCCACTGGTAGAGATTGAGCCGCTCGCCAAAAATCAACATTGCACCCACAAGCACCATCACGGGTCGCGTGGCGTTGA
The DNA here is from genome assembly GCA_036651015.1 of Alistipes sp. Lineage (GTDB taxonomy): Bacteria > Bacteroidota > Bacteroidia > Bacteroidales > Rikenellaceae > Alistipes. The sequence continues at coordinate 7,283 of JAVVYP010000003.1, read as the reverse complement.
TGGGACCTACGATGGTGATCGGCAAATGCTTCATAGCAAAGTATCCGAATATCCACGAAGTGAGTACAATAACCGACTTCAGTGCAACTAATGCGTGAGCTTCAAGCGAACCGCTTTCGGTAGCTAAGGGCGTGTTGTCGAACCACCCGAATCCGCCCTCGGCCGAGACGATGGCCGGCAAGAAAAGCAGGGTGGAGAACAAGGTGTTGAGCAACAACACCGGCAACACAGCATTGCCCGTGAGCGCTTTCTTTTTTGCCGCGTCATAGACGCCTAAGAGTGCTGCGGAAGTGAACGCAAGAGTCAGCCACATAGTCCGTTACAGCTCGTCGCTGTAAACGGCTCCGGGCAGATCGTGAAGGTTGTAACGCGAGGCCATAGACATTCCGTAAGCGCCTGCCGACTTGATGGTTAGCAGGTCACCGCGACGGGTTTTGCGCAGGCTGACGTTCTCATCGAAAACATCGGTCGATTCGCAGGCCGTGCCCACAATCGTATATTTGTCGTGTCCCTCGTCCTGCGAGGTGATATTTTCGATATTATGGTACGAACCGTAGAGCGCCGGGCGAATCAGTTCGGTCATACTGCCGTCGACAATGACCAATTTACGCCCTGTGGCTGTGGTTTTATTGAAAAGCACCGAGGTGATCAACTCCCCACACTCGGCCACAATCGAACGTCCGAATTCGAAATGCACTTCGCGATCCCCGACGGCCAAATGGTTGTGTACGATCGAGAACATCGAAGCAAAATTGGGGATGGGTTCGTTTTCGGGAACGTCGTAGTTGACACCCAAACCGCCGCCGACATCGACAAAGTCAAACAAAAAACCTAATTTTTCGAGGTTTTCGACGATAACATTGACCTTGTTACACATATTTTCGAAGACGTGAAGCTCGCGAATCTGCGATCCGATATGCAAATGTATACCGTTTATTTTGATGTGTTTAAGTGCTTTTATCTCAACTGCAAATTCAAGTACTTCTTCGTACGAAATACCAAACTTACTATCGGCTTGTCCCGTGTCGATGCAATGGTTGGTTTTGGGGTCAATATCGGGATTGATGCGCAACGCCACGTTGGTTACACATTTGGCTTCTGCCGAAAGGCGATCGACCAACTCCAACTCCTCAATCGACTCGCAGTTGATGGCCATAATCTTCTGCTCGATTGCATAACGCAGCTCTTTATCGCGTTTGCCGACACCGGCGTAGACGATGCCCTTGGGATCGAAACCGGACTCAATGGCCTTGCGCAACTCGTTGCCACTGGCGCAGTCAATGCCCAATCCGTATTCGCGAATCGCCGCAAGCAGGTGGTCGTCGTAGTTGGCTTTGATGGCGTAATGTACCTTATAACCGTATTTTTTGGACTCATAGACAACGCTTTCGAGCGTTTGGCGCAGCAGCGCCATATCGTAGAGATAAAAAGGAGTTTCATGACTCCGAAGTTTAGATGCAACTTGTCTACTTAACATTTCTCCAGTTTGATTGAGTGGCAAATGTAAGACTTTCATCACAAATCAGCAAATCGAGCCGGAATATATCTTCAAAAAAATCAAAAAAATGCGTATATTTGCACACATTTTAGGTCAACCGTATGAAAAACATCCGCAACTTCTGTATCATAGCCCACATCGATCACGGCAAGAGTACGCTCGCCGATCGTCTGCTGGAGAAAACCAACACCCTGAATCAGCGCGAAATGCAGGCTCAGGTGCTCGACGATATGGAGCTTGAACGAGAAAAAGGCATCACCATTAAGAGTCACGCGATCCAAATGGAATACACCGCCAAGGACGGGCAACAATATACACTCAATCTGATCGACACCCCGGGACACGTCGATTTTTCCTACGAGGTCTCGCGCGCCATCGCCTCTTGTGAAGGGGCATTGTTGGTGGTGGATGCTACGCAAGGTATTCAGGCACAGACAATTTCGAATCTTTATTTGGCCGTGGGTCACGATTTGGAAATTTTGCCTATTCTGAATAAAATTGATATGGATGCCGCAATGATCGACGAGGTGAAAGACCAAATCATCGACCTGATCGGCTGCAAGGACGAAGATATTTTGCTGGCCTCGGGTAAAACAGGGCTTGGCGTTGATGAGATTCTGGAGGCGATCGTGCATCGGGTTCCGGCACCAAAAGGCGACGAAAACGCCCCTTTGCAAGCGCTGATTTTCGACTCGGTATTTAACCCGTTCCGCGGTATTATTGCCTATTACCGTGTTTTCAACGGCACGTTGCGCAAAGGTGATCACGTGAAATTCTACAACACGGGCAGTGAATACGATGCCGACGAAGTAGGTGTACTAAAGCTTAAGATGATCCCCCGTAAAGAGGTCAAAGCCGGTGATGTAGGCTACATCTGCTCGGGCATCAAAACCTCGGCCGACGTGAAGGTCGGTGACACGATCACCTCGATCACCAACCCCACGCGCAATGCAATCGCCGGATTCGAAGATGTCAAACCAATGGTTTTCGCCGGAGTCTATCCCGTCGAAGCCGACGAATACGAGGATCTGCGTGCTTCACTCGAAAAATTGCAACTCAACGATGCCTCGTTGACCTTCGAGCCGGAAAGTTCACTGGCTCTGGGCTTTGGATTCCGTTGCGGATTTCTCGGATTGCTCCATATGGAGATCATCCAAGAGCGTCTGTACCGCGAGTTCGATATGGACGTAATCACCACCGTGCCCAACGTGTCGTACCTTATTACCACCACACAGGACGAGGTGATCGAGGTGCATAACCCTTCGGGGCTGCCCGAAATCACCAAGGTTGCAACCATCGAGGAGCCCTATATTTTGGCGCAAATCATCACCAAATCCGAATTTTTGGGCAACGTCATCAAACTCTGCATCGACAAGCGTGGCGTGATGAAAAATCAAACTTTTCTGACGCAGGATCGCGTGGAAATTAACTTCGATATGCCCCTCTCGGAGATCGTTTTCGACTTCTACGACAAGCTGAAGAGCATCTCGAAAGGATATGCTTCGTTCGACTACCATCGCACTGGTTATCAAGAGAGTAAACTCGCCAAGCTCGACATCCTGCTCAACAGCGAACCCGTCGATGCGCTGTCGGCGCTGATCTATGCCGACCACGCCTACGATTTCGGCCGCAAGATGTGCGAGAAGCTCAAAGAGTTGATTCCGCGGCAGCAGTTCGACATTGCAATTCAGGCGGCAATTGGTGCGAAAATCATTGCGCGCGAAACCGTAAAGGCTGTTCGTAAAGACGTGACAGCCAAATGTTATGGTGGTGACATCTCACGTAAGCGTAAGCTACTCGATAAACAGAAAAAAGGCAAGAAGCGAATGCGTCAAATCGGCAATGTTGAAGTGCCGCAATCGGCCTTCCTTGCTGTGCTCAAAATGGATTGACACCATGAAGAAAACCATTCTTGATTTATTTGAAAGCTCTGTCGAAAAATACGGGGCTAAAACCTTTTTGCTCGAAAAAAGGCATCATCAATTTGAACCCACGACCTACGCCGAGGCCAAGCAGCAGGCGCTCGAGGTGGGTGCCGGCTTGGCCTCACTCGCCATTTGTCCCCACGACAAGGTCGCAATTTTGGCCGAGGGCAGCAATGCTTGGATCATTTCGGAGTTGGGTTCGTTCTATGCCGGCGCCATCAGTGTTCCGCTTTCGGTGAAACTCGAGGAGTCGAATGATCTGCTGTTTCGCCTGCGTCACGCCGATGTGAAGGCGATTTTCGTGTCGAAACAACAGCTTCCAAAAATCCGCCGCATACGCGCTGAACTACAACAGATAGAGCATATTATCGTCTTTGGCCACACGCCGCTCGAAACCGGCGAGATAGCCTACGGCACCCTCAAGCGCATCGGTCGCGACTATCTCGCCGAGCACGAAGCGGCTTTTCTCGAAATAGGGCAGAGGATCCAAAACGATGATTACGCCACGATCACCTACACTTCGGGAACCACGGCCGATCCCAAGGGTGTCGTGCTCACCCACCGCAACTATACGGCCAACGTTGAGCAGGCGCTCTCACGTGTCGATATTCCGGCCGATTACCGCACGCTGATCATTCTGCCGCTTGACCACTGTTTTGCGCACGTGGTGGGTTTCTACATTATGATTGCTTGTGGCGCGACGGTTGCCACGGTGCAAATCGGCGCTACGCCGATCGAAATGCTCAAAAATATTCCGCAGAACATCCGCGAGGTGCAACCTCATTTCCTGCTTTCAGTACCGGCTTTGGCCAAAAACTTCCGCAAAGGCATCGAAAGCTCGATCCACGCCAAGGGACGCCTCACCGAGGCGCTGTTCAACCTCGCACTGCGCACGGCTTACATCTACAATCGGGACGGCTATCACAAGGGTAGCGGCTGGCGCATCTGCCTTCGACCGGCCGTGGCGCTTTTCGACTGGCTGCTGTTCCGCCACGTGCGCAAAGCCTTTGGCGGTCACCTGCAATTTTTTGTCGGTGGTGGCGCACTGCTTGATGCGGAGTTACAACGCTTCTACTACGCCATCGGCATCCCGATGTTCCAAGGCTATGGACTCTCGGAGGCGACGCCCATCATCTCGACCAATTCGCCCAAACGTCATTGGCATCGCTTCGGTTCGTCGGGCAAGATTCTCATTCCGCTGGATCTCAAAATTGTGGATGAGCAGGGGCGCGAACTGCCTCGTGGACAACACGGTGAGATCGTCATACGCGGTGAAAACGTGATGGCCGGCTACTGGAAAAACCCCACAGCGACGGCCGAAACGCTGCGCGATGGCTGGCTCTATACGGGCGATATGGGCTACGTGTCGGAGGATGATTTTCTCTATGTGCTGGGGCGTTTCAAGAGCCTGCTGATTGCCTCGGACGGCGAAAAATATAGTCCTGAAGGTATGGAAGAGGCGATTGTCGACAAGTCGCCCTACATTGATCAGATTTTGATCCACAACAACCAGAGTCCATTTACAGGGGCGATCGTCGTTCCCAATCGCGAAACGTTGCGTCACGAATTGGATCGCCGCAAAATCGCCGTCGCGGATCGCGCTTCGGTTGCCGCCGAGATTCTCGGCGCCGAGATCGACCGTTATCGCGCCGGCGGAGTTTATGCCGACGAATTTCCCGATCGCTGGTTGCCGGTGGGGCTGGCCATCGTCAACGAATCATTTAGTGAGCAAAATGGATTGGTTAACAGCACGTTAAAGGTAATGCGCAACAAAGTTGAAAAGCATTTCAGCGATCGGTTGGCGGATCTTTATAGGGCAGATGGTCGCAATTTGAAAAACGAACAGAACCTTATGGCGCTCCAAAAAATTCTCTCATAATCGCACATTTCAAACGGCAATCGCTTGAAAAATCAAAAAAGCGGTGTATCTTTGTACACCGTTACGCGGAAATAGCTCAGTCGGTAGAGCATCAGCTTCCCAAGCTGAGGGTCGCGGGTTCGAATCCCGTTTTCCGCTCACATTAGTCGAAGGTTTGAAAATAAGCAACTTACGTGGCTTGTTTTTAAGCCTTTTTTTGTGTTTAAGCCCGTTGTATTTCCATAGTTTGCGCGTTAGAATGCACCAAAATGCGCCAAAATGCACCAAGTGAGTGCAAATTTATGCGAAAATTTTAAGGAGCTGTTTGAATTTACCCCCAAAAATTCTTTTTTTAATAATTATGCAGTATATTTGACCTACAAAAACGTTTTTTAACTGAACATTAATGTCTGTCTGGTGTCGTTGCGAAGCGGAATATTGTGCACTAATTGTTCATAATATAGACTAAAATGTTTTGAAATTCCGATTTTTTTTCTGAACTTTGTATTGTAAGTATTGTTATACACAAACCACTAATCAGCAGCAAGGTAGAAACGGCTGAATTTGCGAGGGCGTGTGCGCTGAAAAATTGATATTGACTTGTTGAAAAACGCAGTAATGTTGCGACTGCTACAATTAAAGCTGCAACAAAAGCTGCAATACATATATATTTATATACAACATAACGAAACACATAATTATTCACGTAATTCTCCAAAAACAAAAAAGCAAACAAAAAAAACAGAAACTGCAACACAAAACTTTTAATGTTAAACTAATTTTTTTACCTATGAAAAAAACAACAACTTTATTCGGGGGGGGGAGATTGCTCATTGCAATTATGATCTTCGTTTCTGTGTCGACGATGTTCGTTGGCTGCGGAAAGGACTATGATGGCGACATCAAAAACATGAACGACCGGATCGACGCAGACAAAGTGACTGCCGATCAGGCGTTTGAACTCTACAAGGCGACTATCAACGCCCAGTTAGCCGTTTTGGAGGCACAGGACAAAGCACAGGCCGACAAGCTGACAACGGTTACCGAGCAGCTGAAAGACCTGCTGGCCAAGCTTACCGCCGACATGAAGAGCCAAGCTACTCGCATTGGTGATCTGGAGAGCTGGAAAGCAGCCACCGACAAAACTCTGGCCCAAATGTCGAAAGACATTTCTGCCATCGACCCCAAGTTGGAGGTTATTGACGGTAGACTGGCTACCTTGGAAGCTGGCGTTGCCAAACTTCAAGGTGCTCTGACAGTTGCCGAGGACAAAATCAAAGCACTGGAGGCATTCCAAGCAACGGTAGGCGATAAGATTGACGCTGCTGCTGCTAAGGCCGTTGCCGACGCGAAAAAAGCGTTGGAGGTTGAGGCTGCTCAGATTCGCACCGAAATGGATCGCGTTCGCGACCGCGTAGCTGCTGCTGAAGCTGCTATCAAAGAGTGCGCAACGAAATCAGATTTCGAGACTTACAAGGCACAGGTTGCCGCGCAAATCGAAGCTGCCACAAAGCCTATCATCGAAGCTAACACAAAATTGGCTGAGGCTCTTGGTGCTGCACAGGGTCAGATCAATCTGCTGTTGGGTCAATACAAAGGTGTAGTTGATGCACAGGCTCAACTCAAAATTGACTTTGACAACCTGAACAAGGCTTTCACAGCTGCACAGGTTCAGTTGGGTAAGGATTTGTTGGCGATGAGCAACCGTATGGACGCTATCGACATCCGCATCACCACCGAAGTCAAAAATATTACTGGTGCAATCTCGATACTCAACGATGCTATCAATACGCTTGATGGTAAAGTTATCGCAATTGACAAAAAATTCTCGGCTGCTATTGAAGCGATCAACCTCCGTCTCGACGGTATCGACCAAAGTATTGCTGATGCCAACGCGAAGATTGACGCGAAGTATCAGGAGGCTTTGGCTGAAATTCTAAAACAACGCGGTGAGATTAATGTTAAAATTGGCGAGATCAATAAGACACTGGACAAATTAAAC
>JAVVYP010000002.1:60668-107772 GCA_036651015.1 Alistipes sp. | reverse complement strand
AGTATGTAGATGATCCCGCCATTATGTCTTGGCAGATAGGAAACGAACCGCGTGCTTTCGGTGAAGAGAATAAAGTAAGCTATGCCCTATGGATACATGAGGTGGCTAATTTAATAAGAGAACTCGACCCTAACCACTTGATTTCTACCGGTAGCGAAGGTTACCAAGGCACCGAAGGAGATATCCAATTATGGGAACTGATCCACTCCTATGCGAATGTAGATTATATGACCATCCATATCTGGCCTTACAACTGGGGCTGGATTCAAAAAGATTCGATCGTCGAAAAACTACCTCAAGCCATCGCCAACACGCGCGCCTACATCGACGAACACCTCGCCGTGGCTCGACGCCACAACCGTCCCGTTGTGTTAGAGGAGTTCGGAATGCCTCGCGACGGTTTTCGATTCGACAAAGCGACATCGACAGCCAGCCGCGACAATTACTTCGAAGCCGTATTCGCCTATCTTGCCGAAAACAGAGCGCGCGGTGGTCTCTTCTCGGGCTGCAATTTCTGGGCTTGGGGTGGTTTTGCCACCGTGGCAAACGACCACACACAATGGCAAAAAGGCGACGATTACACAGGGGATCCGGCCCAAGAGGAACAAGGGTTAAACTCGGTATTCGCCAGTGACACAACGACCTTGAGAATCATCAATCGCTATACCGAACTATTAAAAAAGCCATAAGCAACTACTTGAATTATGAAAATCAGAAATTTAGCGATTAGCGTTTTGTTGTTGACGAGCATCTCCGTTTCAGCGCAAAAATTCGACGGATTGGCCGACACGCCGCCAATGGGTTGGAATACGTGGAATAAATTTGCAGGCAACATCAACGAGGAGTTGATCCGCCGCACAGCCGATGCAATGGTTGCCTCGGGCGTGCGCGATGCCGGCTATGTATATCTCAACATCGACGATTGTTGGCACGGCCAACGAGATTCGCTCGGCTTCATTCAGTGTGATCCGGAGCGCTTCCCATCGGGAATGAAAGCACTGACGGACTACATTCATTCGCGCGGATTGAAGGCCGGCATCTACTCCGACGCCGGACGAGAAACTTGCGCCGGCAAACCGGGAAGCCAAGGCCACGAATACCAAGACGCACTACAATACGCTATGTGGGGTTTCGACTACCTGAAGTACGATTGGTGTGCTACCGGAACACGCGACGCCCAAGAGGCTTACACGCTGATGCGCGACGCATTGCACCAAGCCGGACGACCAATTTTGCTGAGTATTTGCGAATGGGGCGGCCACAAACCTTGGCTTTGGGCACAAGATGTTGGCCACTGCTGGCGCACGACGGGCGATATTTGCAACCTCTTTGATGGCGTCAAAAAATTCGACACGTGGCAGACAGATGGAGTGCTTCAGATTCTGGATCAGCAGCAGGGGCTACGCGACTATGCCGGCCCGGGACATTGGAATGATCCCGATATGTTGGAGGTGGGCAACAACCTGACAGAGAACCAAGGACGCGCCCATTTCACAATGTGGTGTATGCTTGCCGCACCGCTGATCTTGGGCAACGACCTGACGGCAATGGATGAGGCCACGCGCCAAACGATCCTCAATTGCGAGGCAATCGCCATTGATCAAGATCCGCTTGGCATTCAAGCCTTGAGATACAAAGTCATCGACGGGCTTGAATTTTGGTTGAAACCGCTCAGCGCTGGCGCGTGGGCATTTTGTCTGCTCAACCGCACGACAACGCCCAAAACCTACGATCTGCAATGGGGCGATTTTTGTCTTACCGACGCCCTATCGAAACGATCAACCAATTTCGACACCCAATGCTACAACATACACAATGTATGGAGCGGCAAAAACGAGGGCACAACCAGCAAACCCCGACAAATTCATATTCCGGCACAAGATGTTGTGTTATACCGTCTAACAGCAAAATAAATAGATTATGAAATCCCTTTTATGCTCTTTAGTTGCCCTTTGCCTGTTGGGTACTGCCATCGCTGGAGATCTCACCTACACGGTCAAACAGACCTCCGACTGGGTGTTTTACAGTCCCAATTGTCCTCAGATCGAAGTGATAGCCACCAACGGCGGCACGCAGACAGCGCAGACAACGCTTGCGCTTTGCGTCACAACCGACGACAACCAGCCCATCAGCCACTTCGTTCAGCAATTCGCCGTGGCACCGCAAACCACCAACGCGCTCAGTTTTTCGTTTTCGGTTCCATCTCCGGGTTTCTATCGCTGCACACTTCTCGATGGCGAAGACAACATAGTCAAGAAGTTTAACATCGGCTACGAACCCGAAAACATCGTTTCGCTCTGCGATGCGCAGCCCGATCTGAAGGCGTTCTGGGATCAGGCGCGTGCCGAGTTGGCCACCGTTGCCCCTCAGTACGAACTCACATTGCTACCCGAGCAGTCCAACAAAACGCGCAACATCTATCTCGTAAAGATGCAATCGTTGGGTGGCGAGACCATTTCGGGCTATTATGCCACCCCGACAAAAAAAGGCAAATATCCGGCGATCATCACCTTTATGGGTTACGGATCCGAACCGTGGCTGCTGAAAGCCAACGACAATCCGCAATTTGTCGAATTTGTATTGTCCGTTCGTGGACAAGGACTCAACAAAGCAGACAACAAATACGGCGATTGGATTACCTATGGTTTGGGCGATAAAGAGAGGTACTACTACCGCGGTGCATTTATGGATCTGATTCGCGCCATAGATTTCGTTGCCTCGCGCGATGAAGTTCGCGATGATGCGATTTTTGCCGAAGGAGGTAGCCAAGGCGGAGCTTTTACACTGGCTGCTTGCGCCCTCGACCACCGCATTTGTGCCGCAGCGCCCTACATTCCGTTTCTATCCGACTATGCAGATTATTTTCGGATCGTCCATTGGCCAGCCGAGGTGGTTATCAACAAGCAACGAGAGCTAAGTCTCAGCGATGTAGACCTCTATCGAATGCTCTCTTATTTCGACATCAAAAATCTCGCTCCGTGGATCACGTGCCCCATCAAAATGGGCGCCGGATTGCAGGATGAAGTTTGCCCTCCGCACACCAATTTTTCGGGTTACAACCGCATTTCCACCGAAAAAAGTTACACCATTTTCCCGACCTGCGGCCACGATGTGGGGGCAGCGTGGTGGCCAGCGCGTATGGAATTTTTCAAAAAACACATTCAATAATGAAACTTCATCTCTTGGTTCTGGCCGTTCTTTTGGCCGCGTGTTCCTCCGCCAAAGACAGCACCCCGGCCGCACCCACGCCACCACCGCCCACGCCAGCTGTCGGTGGATTCGACGCCTCCAAATTTGACCTCGCACCCACACTCTGCACCCCAAACGCAAGTCGAGAAGCTCAAAATGTCTATGTTTTTTTGAAGGAGACGTTCGGTAAAAAAATTATTTCAGGCGCGATGTCCAAAGTGTCGTGGAATCGAGACGAGGTGGATTGGATGCACCGCAAAACGGGTAAATATCCGGCACTATGGTGCGTCGATTACATTCACTTATCGTGGGGCGAACCCGATTGGACGGGCTATGCCGATCTCGATATGGCACAACAATGGTGGGATCAACACGGATTAATGGCCGCCTCGTGGCATTGGAATGTTCCCAAAAAAGAGGGAGACACGCAACCCGCCGACAAAGCATTCTATGCGGCAGAAACCTCGTTCGACATAAGCCGCGCCACAGTCGAAGGCAGCTACGAAAAGGGGATTGTCGATGCCGATTTGGCCAAAATTGTTGTCCATCTCAAACGCTTGCAGGCACGCAAGATTCCCCTCCTTTGGCGTCCTCTTCACGAAGCATCGGGCGGTTGGTTTTGGTGGGGAACAAAAGGAGCCGAGGCCTACAAAAAACTATGGATTTACCTATTTGAGACACTACAAAAAGAGGGGTTGAACAACTTGATTTGGGTCTGGACGAGCCAAGGTAATGATGCTGCGTGGTATCCGGGCGATGCGTATGTCGATCTGGTCGGCTACGACTCCTACCCTGAACGAGATGTACACGCCTCACAAAAAATCAAATTTGATCAGTTAATTGCCGCTACAAATGGCAAAAAAATCGTAACTTTATCGGAGTGCGGCGGCATTCCGTCGCCCGATGCTCTGTTCAAGTCCGGCGATATGTGGTCGTGGTATATGCCGTGGTACGGCGACCATTCGAGTGGCGAAAAAAGCAATGACGCCCTCTATTTTCGCACGATTATGAACAGTGACTTGGTGCTGACGCAGGATGAAATGCCAGATCTAAAATGATTGTAGTATGAAACTTAACTGGTATCTTATGACCATTACAACTCTTTTCACGGCGTGTGCCGACCGTGAAGTTTACAAAGACGCCACCGCCTCGGTCGAGCAGCGCGTGGAAGACCTTTTGTCGCGTATGACGCTCGAAGAAAAAGTCGGACAGATGAATCAATTTGTCGGCGTCGACCACATCCGAGCCAATTCACAAACCCTGTCGGTCGAAGATTTACGCACCAACACGGCGCAGGCCTACTACCCGGGACACACGGCCGAAGAGGTCGAGCAGTGGACGAGCCAAGGGGTGATCGGATCATTCCTGCACGTCCTCACGCTCCGAGAGGCCAACCACCTGCAACACTTAGCAATGCAGAGCCGCCTGCAAATTCCGCTGATCTTCGGCATTGACGCCATTCACGGCAATGCCAATGCGCCCGACAACACGGTCTACCCGACCAACATCGGTCTGGCCGGTTCATTCGACACGCTGATGGCGCATCGCATTGCACGTCAAACGGCCGCCGAAATGCGCGCAATGAATATGCACTGGACCTTCAATCCCAACGTCGAAGTGGCGCGCGACCCACGTTGGGGACGAGTCGGCGAGACCTATGGCGAAGACCCCTATTTGGTTGCTTGTATGGGTGTTGCATCGGTTCGCGGCTACCAAGGCAACCTCGACACGCCACAAGATGTACTGGCCTGTGCCAAACATTTCATCGGCGGCTCACAACCGACCAACGGCACCAACGGCGCACCGGCCGACCTCTCGGAACGCACGTTGCGCGAGATTTTCCTGCCCCCGTTCAAAGCTTGTGCCGACGCCGGTGTGGGAACCTTTATGACGGCGCACAACGAACTCAACGGGGTACCGTGCCACGCCAACGACTATTTGATGGAACAGATCCTGCGCCAAGAGTGGGGATTCCGCGGTTTTGTGGTCTCCGACTGGATGGACATCGAACACCTCTACGACCTGCATCACACGGCCACAAGCGTGAAAGATGCTTTTGCACAGAGCATTGAAGCCGGAATGGATATGCATATGCACGGCGTGAAGTGGCAGGAGTGCGTCTGCGAATTGGTGCGCGAAGGGCGTCTATCGGAGCAGCGTATCGACGCCTCGGTACGCCGCATTCTGACCTTCAAATTCCGTTTGGGACTCTTCGAACAGCCCTATGCCGACGAGGCAAAGAGTATGCAAATTCGATTGTGTGATGCCCACCGACAGACCGCCTTGGAGGCTGCCCGAAACACCATCGTATTGCTCAAAAATGACGGTTTGCTGCCCTTGTCCGCCGACAAATACAAAAAAGTATTGGTGACGGGGATCAATGCCGACGACGAAAATATCTTGGGTGACTGGTCGGCTCGGCAACGCCCCGAAAATGTTTGGACGGTATTGCGAGGACTGCGCGAAGTTTCGCCCGAAACCCAATTCGAATTTGTCGATCAGGGTTGGAATCCGTGTAAAATGTCGCCCGAGAAGGTGGCTGAGGCCGCGGCAAAAGCACGCACAGCCGATCTCAACATCGTTGTTGCCGGCGAATATATGATGCGCTGCAACTGGACAGAACGCACCTGTGGCGAGGATACCGATCGCTCCGACCTCGATTTGGTCGGCTTGCAGAATGAGCTGATCCAACGTATTGCGGCAAGTGGAAAACCCACGTTGCTGATCCTCATCAACGGCCGGCCTCTTGGTGTCGAATGGGCTGCCGAACAGCTGCCGGCAATCATCGAAGCGTGGGAGCCGGGTATGTACGGCGGTCAAGCCATCGCCGAGATTCTCTACGGTAAAGTCAACCCCTCGGCCAAGTTGGCCATCACCATTCCGCGCAGCGTGGGTCAGGTGCAGATGATCTACAACCACAAACCCTCGCAATATTTCCACCCCTACGCCGTCAAGCCCTCAACGCCACTCTTTGCATTCGGTTACGGATTGAGTTACACCACATTCCGTTACGACAAACTGACCCTTTCATCCCCCGATATCGCGGCTACCGACACGATGAAAGTGACGGTCGAGGTCACCAATTCGGGCACACGCGACGGCGTGGAGATCATCCAACTCTACCTGCGCGACTGCTTCAGTTCGGTCTCGCGTCCCGTCAAAGAGCTGAAGGATTTTGCGCGCATCGCCCTCAAAGCCGGGCAAACACGCACGGTCACCTTCACCATCACGCCCGACAAACTGACGCTGCTCGACAAACAGCTTCGCCCGATCATTGAAGCCGGCGAGTTCGAAGTGATGGTCGGCGCCTCAAGTCGCGACGAAGATTTGCTGAAAACAACATTCACGATACACCAAGAAACTATTTGATGATGAGACATATTTTTCTGACTTTGTTTTTGCTTTGTAGCGCGACAATCGTCTGTGCACAAGGTCATTTCGAACAAGACATCGAGGCCTTTCGGCAAGCAGACGCCCATCAAGGAGTCACCACAGGCGGCATCCTTTTCGTCGGCAGCTCGACCTTCACAATGTGGAAAGATGTGCGCACGTGCCTGCCCGATTATCCGATCACCAACCGAGGTTTTGGTGGATCGTCGATGCGCGACGTGCTCTACTATTTCGAGTCGATCGTAACCCCACACAAGCCGACGCAGATCATTGTCTACGAGGGAGATAACGACCTATGCAATCGTTTTACGTCGGTAACTGACTTTATGGATAACGTTCGCTGTTTTGTACGTTTGGCGCAAATTCGCTTTCCAGAAGTTGATATTTGCATTGTGTCGATCAAACCCAGCCCTGCACGCAAAGGCTACTACACCAACTATATGGAGGCCAATCGACAGCTGCAACAGTTCTGTACCACAACACGCGGAGTGCGGTTTATCGACCTCTGGCCACTGATGGTCGATGCCAAGGGCGAAGTGCGTGATAAAGACTATTTTCTGAGCGATAGCCTGCATATGACCCCGAAAGGATATGCCCTCTGGACACAAGCTATCAAACCTTATTTGCATAAATAATTCGCTTATGAACGCGACAACTCCCGAAATACTGGATCGTATGGCGCACGAAGTCGAACAGGAGATGATCTGCAATATTTTGCCCTTCTGGCTCGACCGTATGACCGATACCGCGCAAGGAGGCTTCTACGGACGCATCGACGGCCTCGGGACGCTTCACGCCGAAGCGGCACGCTCAGCAGTGCTCAATATGCGCATTCTGTGGAGTTTCTCGGCGGCCTACCGCGTGACGGGCGATCAACGCTACTTAACAGCTGCCACCCGCGCCAAAGTGTATATCGACCGTCATTTCATAGACCCCGATTACGGCGGTGTTTATTGGTCGGTGAATGCCGAGGGGAAACCTCTCGACACAAAAAAACAGATTTACGCCCTCGGTTTTGCTATCTACGGAATGAGCGAATACTACCGAGCAACCGGCGACACAAGCGCCTTACATACCGCGCAAGCACTTTTTGAGGCGATCGAGACCCACGCTTACGATCCGCTCGGAGAGGGGTATTTCGAAGCATTTGGTCGCGACTGGCAGGAGATCGACGATATGCGTTTGAGTGATAAAGACGCCAACGAGCGCAAAACGATGAACACCCACCTCCACATTTTAGAGCCTTACACCAACCTTTATCGCGTATGGCCATCACCGCGCTTAAAAGCGAGTATACATCGGCTAATCATCCTGTTTTGCGATCGAATTGTCGATCCCGTCACAGCCCATTTCAACCTATTTTTCGGTGATCAGTGGGATGTTCGCAGCCATATCATCTCCTACGGACACGACATCGAGGGCTCGTGGCTCCTTCACGAAGCGGCCTTGATGCTCGGTGATCCAACACTGCTTGGCAAAGTCGAACCCATCGTTCGACAGATCGCCTATGCGGCAGCCGAAGGAGTCCAACCCGATGGCAGCATCTGCTACGAAACAGACCTCGAAACCGGTCATTCCGATTTGGAACGGCATTGGTGGCCGCAAGCTGAAAGCGTGATCGGCTACCTCAATTTATACCAACATTTTGCAGACAAGCAAGCACTCGATCGCTCTATTGCCGCTTGGAACTACATTCGAGAGCAACTCATTGACCCCAAAGAGGGGGAGTGGTACTGGAGTCGCAAAGCCGACGGCACGCCCAATTTGGCAGACGACAAAGCCGGATTCTGGAAATGCCCCTACCACAACAGTCGTATGTGTTTGGAAGTAATTGAACGCGTTAAAACACAGCATATTCTATGAAGCGAATTGCAGTTATTCTCATTATTTTCACGCTGTTGTGGAGCAACAGTCAAGCCTCCGCACCCCAACGCGATCAGGCAACAAATCATTTGTACACGGCACTGAAACAGATGACCGCAAGCGGCTATACGATGTTCGGTATGGCCAATGCGCTGACCCTCGGTTATCACAACAACCTCAACGAAGATATTGCCAATTCCGATATTCGCGACGTAGTGGGCGACAATCCGGCCTTTGTCGAGAGCGATTTTATGTGGTACAGCAATCCGCAATTCAAGCAGGTGGATATGGAGGCAATGCGTCAGGCACATCGACGCGGTGCCGTGGTCGGCTATTGCTGGCATATGGCAGGACGCCTTTCGCACACCTTTTACATCAACAAGGGCGACACCTCCGACCGTGAATTAGCGGCTAAAATAGTGTCCAACCCCGACCGGAACACCAACGCCGACCTTGATTGGTTTCTGACACAGCTTGATACCACGCTCATTCCCGTGGTTCGCAACTTGGGCTTTCCGCTGATTTTTCGCCCCTTTCACGAAATGACTGGTGACTGGTTCTGGTGGGGCAATCAGATTGGATACGAGACCTATCGGCAACTATTCCGCCTCACGGTGGACTACCTGCGTCAAGAGGGAATCCGCAATCTACTCTACTGCTGGGCACCCGATGGCACCGCCGACTTCGGTTTCTACCCGGGTGATGCTTATGTGGATATACTCGGCTACGACGCCTATGAACCCGGCATTCGCGAGGGACTGCCGCCCGAAAAGGTAACGGCCGAACTGACCAAACTTGTGGACTACGCCGATCGCACGGAAAAAATTGCAGCGTGGACCGAAGTGGGGTTACGCACCGAAGCCGGTGCAGCACAACGCGCGTATCCGACGCTGATTCCCGATTTTTGGACACGTTACGTTTGGAATGTCATCAAAGAGCATCCGCAGATAGCACGAATAGCGTGGGTTATGACTTGGTATAATGCGGATTGGCACCGAGATGGCAGTGGGCATAACTTTGTCCCCTACGCCGGAATGAATTTGGCCGGAAGCGACGCTGCCCGCGCCGACTTCGATCGGATCTATACCGATCCGCGATCACTGTTCGAAACACAAATGCCACCGCTTTATGCCACCGCCGATTCGGCACTTTTCATTCGTCCAATCGCTCCGATGTTGCGCGTCGGTCAAACGCTGAATCTTTTGGGTGGTCGCATCTGCGACTGGTTTCTATCCACACCTCGCCACTGGAGCAGTTCCGATGCAGAGGTGGCCACTATTGACCCCTCAACGGGCAAAGTGACCGCTCGCCAAAGCGGTACTGCAATCGTTGCCGTCGAGAGCACAGACGGCCGACGAGCATCCGCTCGACTAACGGTGATCGACTAACTAAGAACTGTTTAAATTTAAGCACACATATTATGGACGGATTCAACTTCCAATCAAAACTCTCCGAACTGACAACAGCCCACGAGGCACTGCTGTCGCAATACAACCTTCCAACGCTCAGTAACGGCGTATGGACACGTTACGCAAATCCGGTTCTCACGGCAGCCCACGCTCCGCTTTTTTGGCGATACGATCTCCACGAAGAGAGCAATCCCTATCTGCTGGAACGCATCGGCGTCAATGGCACACTCAACTCGGGCGCCATCAAGTGGAACGATAAGTATCTGCTGATTGTACGGGTCGAAGGCGCTGACCGCAAATCATTTTTTGCGATCGCTGAATCACCCAACGGAATCGACAATTTTCGTTTTTGGGACTACCCTGTAACGATGCCCGACACCGATGATCCGGCAACAAATATTTACGATATGCGACTAACAGCGCACGAAGACGGCTGGATTTATGGTCTTTTTTGTGCCGAGCGTCGCAATCCCGACGCTGCTCCCGGAGATCTGTCGTCAGCCACAGCCACAGCCGGCATTGCACGCACCAAAGATCTCAAAACGTGGGAGAGATTGCCCGACTTGAAAACCAGCAGCCAACAACGCAACGTGGTCCTGCACCCCGAATTTGTTGCCGGCAAATACGCGCTCTACACCCGCCCACAGGATGGATTCATCGACGCCGGATCGGGTGGCGGCATCGGCTGGGCGTTGGTAGACGATATGACACACGCAGCCGTTAAAGAGGAGAAAATCATCAATTTGCGCCACTATCACACCATCAAAGAGGTGAAGAACGGCGAGGGTCCCCATCCGATAAAGACCCCTCGGGGTTGGCTCCATTTGGCACACGGCGTCCGCGGTTGTGCTTCAGGACTGCGCTACGTGCTCTATCTGTATATGACCGCGCTCGACGATCCGTCGCGCGTAATTGCCGAACCCGGGGGTTATTTTATGGCTCCCTATGGCGACGAATATATTGGTGATGTGATGAATGTCCTCTTTTCGAACGGCTGGATTGCCGACAGCAACGGCAAAGTCTTCATCTATTATGCCTCGTCGGACACGCGGATGCACGTAGCCACCTCAACCCTCGATCGACTGGTCGATTACTGTCTCAATACGCCCGCCGATGGACTGACCACCTCGGCCTCCGTCGAGACGCTCAAACAACTGATTGACCGAAATTTGAACAAATAGGACAACCTCCTTATGACCATAAAACTGCAAGAAAAGATAGGCTACGGCTTCGGGGATATGGCCTCCTCGATGTTTTGGAAACTATTCGGATCCTATCTGATGATTTTCTACACCGATGTATTTGGCCTGTCGGCCGCCGTCGTGGGCACCATGTTTTTGGTGACGCGCGTATGGGATTCGGCATTTGACCCGATTATGGGGATTGCTGCCGATCGCACTTCGTCACGCTGGGGTAAATTTCGCCCCTACCTGCTATGGCTGGCCATACCGTTCGCGCTGATCGGGGTGCTGACCTTCACCACGCCCGACTTGTCACTGACCGGCAGGGTGGTCTATGCCTATATTACCTATTCGTTGATGATGATGGTCTACTCGGCCATCAACGTCCCCTACGCGTCGCTACTTGGCGTGATGAGCCCCGACCCCAGTCAACGCAACATCCTCTCGACCTATCGTATGAGTTTCGCCTACATCGGCAGTTTTATCGCTTTGCTGCTTTTTATGCCAATGGTCAACTTCTTTGGCGGCGGCAGCGAGGCTTCGTTATCGGCACAACAACACGGCTGGACAATCAGCGTCGCAATTATCGGTGCACTGTGCGCACTACTTTTTTATGGGTGCTTTGCTTTGACCCACGAACGGGTGAAACCTGTGCGCGAAAAACAGGCTCCGCTAAAAGACGATTTACGCGATTTACTGGGAAATAAGCCGTGGTGGATTTTGCTGGGAGCCGGCGTCGCTGCATTGATTTTCAATTCGATACGCGATGGAGCAACCGTCTATTATTTCAAATACTACATTACCGAAGCCTCCCACCCCACCCTCTCTTTCTTCGGCGTGTCGTTCGTCCTGTCGGGGCTCTATTTGGCTCTCGGTCAAGCGGCCAACATCGTCGGCGTTGTGCTGGCTGCCCCCATCAGCAACCGCATCGGCAAAAAACGCACCTATATGGCCGCGATGGCTATTGCCACGGTGCTCAGCATCGCCTTCTACTGGCTCGACAAGGAAAGTTTGACGCTGATCTTCCTGTTGCAAGTCCTCATTTCGATCTGCGCAGGTAGCATCTTTCCGATTTTGTGGTCGATGTATGCCGACTGCGCCGACTACTCGGAGTTAAAGACCGGCAACCGCGCTACGGGACTGATATTCTCGTCGTCGTCGATGTCACAAAAATTCGGTTGGGCGATCGGTAGCGCACTAACGGGTTGGTTATTGGCCTACTTCGGATTCCGCGCCAACGAAGTCCAAAGCGAAGAGGCAATTCACGGCATCCGTATGTTCCTGAGCTTCCTGCCGGCAATCGGCACAGCCCTCTCCGTCTTCTTCATCTCGCTCTATCCGCTCTCGGAACGCAAGATGAAGGCAATTTCGCAAGAACTAACCGCCAAACGCTCCGCCACAAACCCCACTGTATGAAAATTTTAAAGATCGCTATTTTGACCACCACGCTTTTCGTGGGCGCTTGCTCACACAGCACCCCTGCACAACAACCTTCCGACACGGCGGCAACAGCACCGACAGCGACACTTTACAACCGTCTTTTTGAGCTACGCACCCAAGGCACAATGATTGGCCACCAAGACGCATTTGCTTATGGCGTAGGCTGGTACGCCGATGATCTTCGTTGTGACTTCCGCGATGCGACGGGCGTTTATCCCGCCATTTTCGGTTGGGAGATCGGCGAGTTGGAGATCGGCGCCGAATACTCGCTCGACAGCGTCAATTTCGATCGGCTGCGCGAATATATTCGTCGCGCCGACGCCGTGGGAGGCATCAACACCATTAGTTGGCACGCACGCAATCCACTCACCGGAGGCGACGCGTGGGATGTTTCATCGCCCCAAACAGTGCCCTCGGTTCTTGCCGGTGGAGATCGCCACGAAGCCTATTTAAAAGGGTTAGATCACCTTGCATCTCTCTTTTTAAGCCTTAAAGATGACCGTGGAACACTGATCCCCGTCATTTTTCGCCCCTACCACGAAATGACCGGCGACTGGTTTTGGTGGGGCGCACCCCACACCTCAGCCGCAGACTACGTTGCGCTATGGCAGATGACGGCCGACTACTTGCAGCAGAAAGGCGTGCACAACCTGTTGTGGGCCTACTCTGCATCTGGATTCACGTCGGACGAAGAATTTTTGGCATACTATCCGGGGGATCGCTACGCCGACTTGATCGGCTTTGACGCCTATCAACAACCCGATGATGTGAAGGGCACGGTGTATCAAGCCGATGTAAGTCGTCGAATCGACCGATTGCTCACACTGGCTACCACGCACCACAAAATTCCAATTTTGGCCGAGACTGGTTATGAAACCATTCCCGACAGCACGTGGTTTAGCCGCGTGCTCAACCCCTTGTTGGAGGGGCGCGGACTCTCTTACGTTCTGTTGTGGCGCAATGCCTACAACCGCCCGAATCACTTTTATGCAGCCTATCCGGGACACGCTGCGGCCGCCGATATGCAACAATTTACAGCACGTTGCGATATACTGACTGCCGACAAAATCAAACAATAGAGACCTTTTTTTCAAAACGCAACAACACGGTCAGCCGAAAGGTTGATCGTGTTGTTTTTATACGTAAATTACATTATATTTGTAGGGAACTATTTGCGATTAAACAGCTTCCAAGACAATAAACCCCAACGATCTATGGCTAACCAGCGAGAGATTATGCACGAATTGACACCGCTTTCTGAGCAAGATTGCCTTTATGTCATCGAGCGCAAAAAACGCGAATTCACGTTCCCAATCCACACACACCGCGAATATGAACTCAACTACATCGAAAATGCAGCAGGCGCCCAACGCATCGTCGGTGATTCGGTGGAGATGATCGGCAAATATGATTTGGTGCTTATTACGGGTGAGAATTTGGAACACGCGTGGCAAACGCACAAGTGTGTTTCGAAAGAGATTCGCGAAATTACCATCCAGTTTGCACCCGACTTGCTCAATGAAGAGATGTTACAGAAAAATCAATTTCAGAGCATCCGCAAAATGTTTGACAACGCACGCCAAGGGGTGGCTTTCCCACTCTCAACAATCATTATGGTACGCTCACTACTGACGGCGCTGACCAGCGAGGAACAGGGTTTCTACTCCCACATCAACTTCTTGGCGCTAATGCACGAACTATCGTTGTGCCCCAATCCGCAAGTGCTGTCAAGCTCTTCGTTTGCGCGTAGCGATCAAGGCACGGAGAGCGAACGCATCAAAAAAATTGACGCTTATCTTCAACAACATTACAGTGACAAAATACTTTTGGAAGAGGTTGCGGCACTCGTCACAATGAATCCCGTGGCATTTAGTCGTTTTTTTCACTTGCGATCCGGCAAAAATTTCACCGACTATGTGACCGACCTGCGCATTGGACACGTAATTCGATTGTTGGTCGACTCCAACCACACCATTGCCGAAATCTGTTACTCCTGCGGCTTCAACAACATCTCGAATTTCAACCGTATTTTCCGCAAAAAGAAAGGTTGCACGCCCAATGAATTCCGCGAAATTTACAAGAAGAAGCGAATGATTTTCTGATTTTAGGCACACACATTGCCCGATACTGCACCGCCACCGCCCAACGCATCGTGCGTGGGGGGGGGTATTACACCAGCCGGAGGGTCATGTGCCAGCCGTCGGTGCCGTCGTGATAGTAGCTTTTCAGCAGGTGATCGGCGGTGAAGCCCATTCGGCGGTAGAGCGCCTCGGCACGCACATTATCAACGCGCACTTCGAGTGTCAGGCTCGACAATCCCAAGCGGCGAGCGTGGGCAAAAGCCGCCTCAAAAAGCGCCTGACCAATGCCGGCAGAGCGTGCCGCCGGAGAGACCGCCGCCGAGTAGATGCGCCCACTCGAGATCGTGCGCCGTGTGAGCAGCGACAGATAGCCAACGATCTGCTCGCCACAGCAAGCTACATAGCAGGCTCCCTGCGCTTTACAGAGCAGATAGTTCAATTGTCGTCGCGAAAAAGCATCGTCGTCGAAGCAGCTGTTTTCAACCGCTGCAATGGCCGCCAGATCTTGCGGCACAGCACGACGTATGCTGAACGAAGTCGTCATTATTGGGCGTGTAACTTATTGAGTTCGTGGACAAAGTGGTTGAGAATCCGGTAATAGAGTTCATCGCCCAAAATCGCGTCTTCGACTTCGTGGTCGATGCTCGGATTGTCGTTGATCTCGATGACCACCGCCTTGCCGTTGATGAGCTTCAGATCGACGCCGTAAAGCCCTTTGCCGATCAATGCAGCCGCTTTGACAGCCGTTTCGAGCACTTTTTGCGGCGCTTGGTAGATCGGAACGGTCTCCCACGCGCCACAGAGGTTTTTGCCCGTATCGTCGTGGTCGTGGTTGTAGATTTGCCAATGCCCCTTGGCCATATAATATTTGCAGGCAAAGAGCGGCTCCCCGTCCAGCAGGCCTATACGCCAGTCAAATTCGGTGGGTATAAACTCTTGCGCCAACAAAATTGACGAGTGTTCGAAGGTCGTCGATAGCGCCTGCTGCAACTCCTCTTCGTTGGAGACCTTGCTCATACCGATTGAAAACGAGCCATCGGGAATCTTGATGATGAACGGCGCGCCAAGTTGCTCACTGATTTCGGCAAAAGAGTTGGGTTGCGAGCGGAAGAGCAGGCGCGAAGCCGGAGCGGGAATGTGGCTCTTTTCGAAGAGTTCGCACAGATAGACTTTGTTGGTGCAGCGGATGATCGAATCGGGGTCGTCGATGACCGGCATATCGTTGAGCATCGCCTTCTGCGCCAAGTGAAACGTATAGTGGTTGAGCGAGGTGGTCGAGCGGATGAAGAGGGCATCGAACTCCATCAGGCGAGTGGCATCCTCCTCGGTGATCAGCTCGGCGTGGATGTTCATTCGCTTGGCCACGTCGAGAAATTTGTTGAGCGCATCCTTGTCGCTGGGCGGAAATTTCTCGGCCGGATCGTAGAGAATTGCCAAACTGTAACGGGGTGGCTTCGACGAACGCGGTGTGCGCCACACTTTTTTGTTGAAGCTATCCAAGGCGTTGGCGAAATCGTCCTGTTCCTTGTCGTTGAGCTGCTTGAGCGAAAGAGTTTGCACCGATTCGATCTGATTGCGCTGGTGGTTGTTGAAGGTCACTTGCAAAACAGGGCACGGATAGTGGTCGAAAATATAACGGGCGATCCGCTCCAGCCCCTTCTCCATACAGATTCCAAAGTAGATGTTCAGGCTCCACGTCTCGTCGGTGATACCGTTTTTGGTGATCCACTGATAGCAAAGTTTCTGCAAGGTTCGATCCATACGGATACCGGTTTCGGCCTCGAGTTTATTGAGGGTTTCGACCCCCGGAATCACCCGTTGGCCGCGTGCTTGCGCCAGCAGGGAGCAATAATAACCTTCGGAATTGTAGCTATAATCGTCGCTCAGATTGATGACCAGCTTGGGATCTTTGCCCGAATAGCAGTGTTGGAGATAGTCCGGCACTGTGATCAGTGAGTCGGTTTGGCAATAGGGTTTCCAGTCGTTGAGACTGTTTAACAGGATAAAAACGCTGTTCATATATACGCTATTTAATGTGCCAAATGTAAACAAATAATATTTATTATGTGGCCTATCGTTGCGTTTTTTCAAATAAAAATGACCGGACTTAAAAATTAAGTCCGGTCACTATTAAAAATAACTGCTTAGCCCTTTTTAGCCACGGTTTTGGCAACAAGCGCAGCGTCCAACTCGATGATAAAATCCGAAAGGACGTTCATATAGTTGATAAAAGCGTCGTAGGCCGAGTCGTAGGGGTTAAAATAGGAGTGGACATCGCCGTCCGACAGCCATTTGGTAGCCATATAATAGAAGTGGTCGGAGGTCTGCAAGAAGCTCCACACATAGTCAAAATCGGGATTTTTCAGCGCTTTGACCTTCTCTTTTTGGGCATAAAGCTTCGCAAAAGCTTCGTTTTGCAACTCATTACCCAACCACGCCGTCACGTCGCGCTCCTCGTCGGCCCACGACATCACGTGTGGGCAGTGCAGCACGGCCACAGGTTGGTGGCTTTTGGCCGCCTCGGTGACGGTGGCAAACTCAAGGTCATTTTTCTTAGATAGAATAGCCTTGGGAAGGGCTTTCATAAACTCGAAGATGCCCGTATCGGCCGCTTGGTGCTCGCCGAAGGTCTCGTAGTCCATAAACAAATTGACCACCTCGCCAGCGGTCTCCTCGGAGGTGAGCCACGAAACGTAACGCTCGGCGGTCAACGGCCACTGATCCCACGAGTGATTCGAGAAGCGGAAAGCGATGTCGTCCGAGAGTTTGTAGTTGCGCAGCAGCAAGCGCAATTTTTGGTCGAGGGCATTGGCATAGATGTAGTTGGGTGATTTCCAACCCATCACGTGTTTAGCACCTTCGGCCAGCATCGTGCGGAAGCCCATATCGGCGACCGCTTGACCAATTTGATCCGAATAGATCAGCTCTGTGTTGCGGAAAGCGGTCGGTTTCACACCGAACTCTTTCTTTATCAGGGATGTGTGACGTTTCACCTGCTCGACAAAATCCTCCGTCGACGAGAGCGACGAGAGCGAATGAGAGTAGGTTTCGGCCAGAAATTCCACGCAACCCGTGGCAGCCAACTCCTTGAACGAGTCGAGCACTTCGGGGGCATACGCACGGAATTGCTCGATGGCGATGCCTGTGATCGAGAACGAGCAGCGGAATTTTCCTTTGTTCTCCTTGATGAGTTTCAGCAGCAGGGCATTCATCGGCAAGTAGCACTGGCGAGCTACTTTCTGCATAATGGAGCGGTTGAGTAGGTCGTCGAGGTAACTGTGATCCTTCCCCATACTGAAGAAACGATATTTTTTCAGACGCCAAGGCTGATGTACCTGAAAATAGAGGCAGACGGTTTTCATAAAGGGATTATTTTGATTGTTTTTTATTCTCTTCGATAGCGGCTTCGTAGACGGCTTTGATTTTGGCCGCAGCGTCGTTCCACTTGAGGTTGGTGACCTCTTCAAGTCCCTTGGAGGCAAACATATTGGCAAAAGCCGGATATTTGATCAGTCCATACATAGCATCGGCCAGCGCATCAACATCCCAATAATCGACTTTGACGGCGTAGTCGAGCACCTCGGCCACACCGCTCTGCTTGGAGATGATCACCGGCACATTCGAACGCATCGCCTCCAAAGGCGAGATTCCGAACGGCTCCGAGACCGACGGCATCACATAGACATCCGACAGTTGGAACATTTTGTGAACATCCTCCCCACGCAGGAAACCCGTGAAGTGGAAGCGGTCGGAGATTCCCAAGCGCGCCACACGACGAATCACGTGGTTCATCATATCACCCGAACCGGCCATCACGAAACGCACGTTGGGCACTCTTTTGAGCACCTTGGCGGCCGCTTCGACGAAGTAGTCGGGTCCTTTTTGGTAGGTAATACGCCCCAAGAAGGTGATAATCTTATCTTTCACACCGCGCTCAGGCGCCTCGCCGCTATTCTCGGCAAAACGCACGGCATTATGCACGGTGACCACCTTTTCGGCCGGAACGCCGTAACGGGTGATGACGATGTTGCGCGTGAGGTTCGAGACGGCGATCACACGATCGGCAGCGTGCAGACCGGCGCGCTCGATGGCGTAGACCTGTGAATTGACATTTTCGCCACTGCGGTCGTACTCGGTAGCGTGCATATGCACCACCAACGGTTTGCCCGACACACGTTTAGCAGCGATTCCGGCGTAATAAGTCAGCCAGTCGTGGGCGTGAATTACGTCGAACTTGCCCTCCAAATCCTTGGCCACCTGTGCGGCAACCACGGCATAGCGAGCCACCTCTTCCATCAGGTTGGCACCATATTTACCCGAAAAAGTGTAGCGTTGTTTCCAAACGTCGTCGGTCGTCCAAGTTGTCTGCCCCGTTTTCACGAATTTTTCGTGGTAGGTCTCGTACTCTTCGGGCGAGATGTAAGGCACCATATTTGAATCAATGCGGATAAACGACATCTTCTCGAGGAAATCCTCATCGCCACTGCCGGTTGAGCCGTACACGGCCTCCACATCACTGGCATCCACCACGTGGGTAAATCGCTGATCCTCGTCGCCATAGGCGTGCGGCACGATGAACGACACATCGACACCGTTACGAGCCAGTCCGCGCGTCATACCGTAACAAGCTGTTCCCAGTCCGCCAGCAATGTGAGGCGGAAATTCCCAACCGAACATTAAGACTCTCATAATTTATTTGTTTTTGTTTGTTTCATCACTTTTTTGGCTGCAGCTTTGGCTTTGGGCGCAGCCGCCTTGGCCTCCTTAGTCGCTTTGGCCTCTTTGGCCTCTTTGACCTCTTTGGCCTTCACCGGCGCCTTTGCAGCCACCTTTGCCGATGCTTTGGGCGCAACCGCTTTCGCGGCTTTGGCCGGAGCTTTGGCAGCTCGTTTGGCTTTGACCTCCGGTTGCGGCTTACGCGCGCGGATCATCTCATAAATATCCAAGATAGCAGCCACACTCACCGCTTCGGAGACCGCTCCGCGTGGCGTAAAGGGCGGATCGGCATCGTAGAGTTCACCGATAGCACCGATGCAGTAGGTTTGAATATCCTCATCGAAATTGGCGAGCATCTCCTCGGCCTGCGGCAAGAAAGCATCACCGTCAACATCGAAACAAGCCTTGACGTAGAAGGAGAGCAACCACGGCCACACCGAACCGTTTTTGGCTGCGAAATCGCGTTCTGCGGGTGAAGCTCCCTCCTGCGAACCCTTGTAAAGGGGATTGCGGGGCGAGAGTGTGCGCAGCCCTTTGGGGGTGAGCAGGTGCTGACGCACGGTGCGAATCACCTCGATCTGCATTGGTTCGTCGAGCATCTTGTAGTCCATACTACAAGCGAAAATCATATTGGGGCGAATATCGGTGCAAATCTGCTCTTCGTTGACATAGTCGGCCAAATAACCTTCGGGTAGACAAAACAGGTCGTTGAATGACTTGCGCGTCCGCGCCGGAACAGCCTCCCACGCCTTGACAAAGGCCTTGTCGCCATTGTCCTGCGCCAGTTCGAGGGCATAGCACAACGCATTGTACCACAACGCATTCACCTCGACTTGATAGCCGTTGCGAGGTGTCACGGCACGCGAGTCAACCACCGAATTCATCCACGACAGCGGAAGATCGGGTGACGAGGCCCAAATCAGGCCATTGTCGTGCAACGCAACGCGTCCATCGGCGATACCTTTTTTGTAGCTGCCGAGCAACTCTTTGATCGCCAGACCATAGCGTTTCCAAATCTCCTTGGTGCCGATCACCTTGCCCAATCGTTGCAGCGTCCAGCAGAACCAGAGCGGTGCATCGGAGGCAAAGGCGGCCGAGGCGGTCTGTGCAAACATTCCGTTACGCAACGTGCGCACCTCGGTGTCGAGTGCGTCGATACAATCCTCTTTGTGACCCTGTTCAAGGGTGATGCCGGGCAGGGCGATGAAGGTCTGACGACCCGAAATCGCGTGCCACGGATAGCCCGTGATCACCTCGGTGCAGTTGCCGGGACGGCGGATCAGGAATTGACGCGCCGAATGTTCCATACAACTGATGAAGTCTATTTTATGGGTGCGCCGCTCAATGGAGGCCGCAAACATCTCTTCGATGGTTTTGGTGGAGCCCATTTCGTCGAGCGAGGCGGAGAAGATAATGCTTTCACCCTGTTTCAATTCGCTTTCGAAATAGCCCGTCGTCAGGAGGTCTTCGTGACCTTCGTAACCGCGCGCAATCTCTTGTTGGTATTCGAAATTGTAGTACCAATCGGGGGCAGGAACAAATTCGGCCTCGGGTTTCGAAGTTTGGAGGTAGAGCCACGGAAACTCGCCATAGAGACGGCACTTCACACCATTGACTGCCGGATATGAATGGCCGTCAGCCTCCATATTGGCGTGCGTGAGCGCGTGTTTATCGCGGAAGGCCAAGAAGGGACGCAACCGCAGACGCGTCGGCGCATTGGCCTCAACGAGTGTATACCGGATCATCAACTGTGTGCGCTTGTGGATCCAGAGCATCTCCTTTTTGAGGGTGACGCCGCCCACACGATAGGTGATCGTCGGAGTCGGAGTGTACTCAAAATCGGTAATGTACTTGTGACCACGCGGCTCGTACACCCCTTGGAAGCGGTGCAAGGCCAAGTTGAAGGTCTGATCGTGTTGGATGATACTCTCATCGAGCGACGAGAGCAGAACAAACGTCCGGCCGCTGTCGTCGATGGGGGCTACCATCAGCCCGTGATACTTGCGGGTATTGCAGCAGACGATCGTCGTGCTCATATAGCCACCGATACGGTCTGTTGCGAGCATCTCCCGTTGGAGTGAATACTCCAAGTTGCCCAATTCGCTTTTGTCGAAACTAAGTGCTGACATATTCTATAAAATACGATTCGTCCTATAAAGATATTAAAAAAATCAGAAAACCACACCCTTTTTGTTTGAAATAATTTTTTTATCCATCCAAAAAGAGACGTTTTTAATTAGAAGCTGTTTGAATTTGTTACCGAAGTTATTTTAGCGCTATTTTTGTTCCTGTTTTTGTTCTGTCAATCCGATTTTAGCAAGCTAAATGAGGATTTACAGGGCGAGAACTGGGGCAAAAAGAGCCGAAAAGAACGAGATTAATAAATTTAAAACAGCTTCTTAAGCCCACTTCACCAGCGCAAAATCCATCCGGTGGGGCAGATGCTCGTTGCTGGGGAAGACACGCAACGCAACATCGAACGTACCTGCCTGATCGGGGGTATAATCGAGCGCGTAGGTGACCAAATGGCCATCGGTCTTGGTGTGTTCCAAGGCGATGGTACGCGTCACATTGATGCGCTGTCCACCGACAATCTGACGGGCTACAACCATCTCGACACCAAGGTCGGTCGGCAGCAGATTCGCCACATCGAGCGTCACGGCAAAGTGGTACTTCTCACCGACAAAAACCGCTTCTTTGTCGATTTTGACCCGTTGCACATCGACCACACGCACCTGATCCCAAGCCGCCGAAACTTTGCGTTTCCAAGCAGCAATCTCGCGCGCCAGTCGGTAACCATCGGCCGTGATCTCGTCTTTGCGAGCCGCCAATTTGTTGTAGAAACGCTCGGCATAGTCACCAATCATTCGGTTGGTGGTGAAGTTGGAGGCGATGTCCGCCACGCAGCACTTCACCGCGCCGACCCATTCGTAGGGGATGTTGTTCTTGTCGCGTTTGTAATATTTGGGCACGATCTGCTCTTCGATGGTGTTGTAGATCATCTCGGCATCCAATTCGTCTTGGTAGTGTTGGTCGGCAAAGGTGCGTTCCATCGGAAGCATCCAACCGGCGCCCTCCTTGTAGCCCTCAACCCACCAGCCGTCGAGTACCGAGAACTGCAACACGCCGTTCATCACGCACTTTTCGCCCGACGTTCCCGAGGCCTCCAAAGGACGCGTGGGGGTGTTGAGCCAAACATCGACCCCTTGCACCATACGGCGCGCCAACTCCATATCGTAATTTTGCAGGAAGATGATCTTACCCACAAACTGTGGCATCGTCGACACCTCGACAATTCGTTTGATCATATCTTGTCCGGGCTTGTCGTTGGGATGCGCCTTGCCGGCAAAGATGAACTGCACGGGGTGCTCCTTGTTGTTGACGATCGCCTCCAAACGAGCCAAGTCGGTGAAGAGCAGATAGGCGCGTTTGTAGGTGGCAAAACGACGCGCAAAGCCAATGGTCAGCACCTCGGGCTTGATCCCCTCGATGGTCTGCACCATCTGGCGTGGCGACTCCAGACGCACCTGATTGGGGTCACTGTAACGCTTGCGAATGTGACGCACCAATTTATTTTTGAGTTTCATTCGCTCCTCCCACAGTTCGGCATCGGGAATGTTGTGCACCTTCTGCCAAGCCGGGATGTCGTAGAGGTGGCCTTCGAAGCCATCGGCAAAGTAGCGCGAGTAGAGACGGCGCAGACTGGTGGCCACCCACGTCGGGAAGTGCACACCATTGGTGACGTAGCCGATATGCAGCTCGTTTTTGAAATAGCCCGGCCAGAGCGAACCCAAGATCTCTTTCGACACCTCACCGTGAAGCCACGACACACCGTTGACCTCTTGCGAGAGGTTGCAGGCCAGCACCGACATCGAGAACTTCTCGTTGGGGTCGTTGGGGTTGGTTTTACCCAAGTTGATGTATTGTTCCCACGTGATACCCAACACGTCGGGATAGTGCGACATATATTGGCGGATCATCGACTCGGGGAAAGCGTCGTGACCGGCAGGAACGGGGGTGTGGGTGGTGAAGAGCGACGACGAACGGATTACCTCCAACGCCTCCGAGAACGAGAGCTTGCGGTGATTGACCAGTTCGCGGATACGTTCGATGCCGATGAAGGCGGCGTGTCCCTCGTTGCAGTGGAAAACCTGATGTTTGATGCCGATTTTGCGCAGCACGCGGATACCGCCGATGCCCAACAGAATCTCCTGTTTGAGTCGGTTTTCCCAATCACCGCCATAGAGGTAGTGGGTGATCTGACGATCCTCCTCCAAGTTGGCTTCGACATCGGCGTCGAGCAGGAAGAGGTCGGTACGTCCCACCTGACACTTCCAGACGCGCGCCGAAAGGGTGCGGCCGGGCATTGCGATGGTGATCGTCACCCAATTGCCGTCCGCATCACGAACGGGCGAAATGGGTAATTTATAGAAGTTCTGCGCTTCGTAGGTGGCCTCCTGTGCCCCCTGAGCCGAAAGGCGCTGGGTGAAATAGCCAAAACGGTAGAGCAGTCCGACAGCCGCCATCGGGACATTTTTGTCCGAAGCCTCTTTGAGGTAGTCGCCGGCCAAGATACCCAAACCGCCCGAATAGATCTTCAGCGATGAGTGCAGTCCGTACTCCATCGAAAAGTAGGAGATCGTCGGCACCTTGGGATCGGGTTTTTCGTTCATATAGTCACGGAACTGCGTATAGACGGCATCCATCTGCGCCAAAAAAGCAGCATCGTGCTCCAGCTCCCTCATCCGCTCCACACTCAGTTTGTCGAGGAAGGCGATCGGGTTGCGTTCGCACTCCGCCCACAAGGTGGGGTCGATGCCTTCGAACAGATCGCGCGCTCCCGGCGTCCAGCACCACCACAGGTTGCGCGACAACTCTTCGAGGGCGTGCAGCCGCTTGGAGAGGGTCTTGTCGACCATCATTCGGTTCCAGTTGGGCTTCTCGGCAACCAGCTGTTGGCGCACGAAGTTGATCTGTTCGGTTGCTGCACCACCGTCCAACACAGCTCGGTTGCTGCGCACAATAGAACTTTCGATCGCCTCGGAATAGGCCTGTTCGTAGGCCGAAAAGAGGTGTTCCCAAAGGGTTGTTTTCGAAATTTCGCAGGCCGACGCACGAACCGCCTCCACCTGTTTGGGCTTCAGCTGGCTGAAACGCAGCAGTGCATCGGCGATCTGTGTCTCGACCTCCCCGTCGTTGTAGTCGTCGCGGCAGATGACCTCCACCCCGGCGTGTTCGCTCTGTTTGTTGACCCAAAGGCCAAAACCGGCGAGCGTGGTGGTGATCGTCGGCACCGAGAAGGCCACCGATTCGAGCGGCGTATAGCCCCACGGTTCGTAGTAGGAGGGGAATACCGTGACATCCATACCCACCAACAACTCGTAGTAATCTTTGTCGAAAATGCCGTCGGCCTTATTGAGGTACGAGGGGACAAAAATCACCCTCACCTTCGACGTCTCGGCCGTAAGAATGCTGTCATTGAGTGAATTGACAGTCGGATCGTAAGCTTGGTTTTCGAGGTAATGGGTTGTATATTTATATTGCGAGGCATCCATCGCACTGGTCGGATCGGCCAAATGAGCGATCAGATCCACACGAGGGCCGCGATTGGCGGTCGGCACGGTAATGTAAGCCAGCACCTCGCGTTGAAGTGCGTCCGAAGCCGCCAGTTTCTTGAGCGATTCGAGGAAAACATCAATCCCCTTGTTGTGAAATTCGTAGCGGCCGCTGGTACCGACAATCAGCGGATCGGCCGTAAATTTCCGTCCCAGACACGCTTCAGCCACCGAAATCATCGCACGGCGAGCCTCTTTGCGCTTGGCGTCAAATTCGGCACCCGTCCAAACGAAGTCGTTTTCGAAACCATTGGGGGTCACCCCATCGGGTTCGCGTCCCAACAGATATTTGCACTCGTTGGCCGTAATATCACTCACCGTCAAAAAAGCATCGTGGTTGGCGGAGGCCACCTTCTCGATCGAATATTTGGCCGTGACATTGAATTGACGCGCCAGCTCGTCGGGGTTAAATCGGGTGAGATTGTTGTAGAGCGGCAACCGATTGCCGGCAATGCAGCGCCCCATCACCGTGGCGTGGGTGGTTAAGAGTGTGGCCACGTAGGGGGCATTGCGACGCAAATAGAGACCACCTGCAGCGGTCATCCATTCGTGGAAATGAGCGGCAACCTTCTCGGTGGCCGAGCAGAAGTTGTCGACATAAGAGGTGATGATCACACCGCAAGCATAGCCGAAAAGCACCGGTTCGACGTAGTCCCATTGACCCGAAATCGAGTCGACGTGATAATCTTCCCAAAGTTTTTTCAGCACCTCGTCTTTGCGCGGAATAAGCGAAGTGAAATCCACCAAGATCGCCATCGGGTTGCCCTTGATCTTCCAGTGGCCGACACGGATGCGCAGCCCCTCGCTATACACGCTCTGACGCCAAGCCTTCAGCAGCGTCGGATCCTCCTCGAATTCGGGGTTCACCCCCTCGTGCGAGAGATCGGGACCGATCAGGATGTAGTGGTCGCCGAATTTGCGACACGCGGTCTGTGCTTTGGTCGATATGACGGTGTGGATACCACCAATTTTGTTGCATACCTCCCAGCTCACTTCGAACAGAAAGTCGGGGGTCAGTTTTGCATTACTCATAATACACTATGCTTGTTTTATAATTGTACGTAACGGAAAAAGATCAAATCGGTTGCAAAGGTAATACATATATTTATAAAAACATCGTAAATTGCGCTTTACTAAAAATATTTAAGAATAAGTTAACATTTCATTTTCACTTAATTGCACAACAGACTACCCCTCAAAAAGCGCCTCAATCACAGCATCTGAAATCAAAAAACGGGCAGGCGGAATGGCCATTCGCGACCCCGAAAGCAGCAATGTATGGGCGCACAGCGACGATTCGGCCGACTGGCGCAATCGCGCAAGTTGCGCCCCACCGAAGAGCCTCTCGACCTCACACAAATCAATCCCTTCGATTGTGCGCAGCCGTGTCAAAATATATTCGTTGAAGCGATCGCGCGCGGTGAGCGTCTCGGCCTCCGCCGGAGCGCCGTCGATGTATTGCGTCACCGAGCTGACACCCCAATGACGCTCCGCACCATCGAACGAATGAGCCGCCGGACCGATGCCCAAATATTTTTCACCGTGCCAGTACGCCGCATTATGCTGGGCGCGGAATCCGGGACGGGCAAAGTTCGAAATCTCGTAATGTTCGAAGCCGGCAGCCGTCAGCGTGTCGTGCACCGTGGCAAACTCCGCCTCGCTCACCGTGTCGGCAACCGGATGAAACACACCTCGAGCCACGCGGCGGCCAAAAGTGGTATTGGGTTCAATGGTCAAGTGGTAGGCCGAAATATGTTGCACGTCGAGCCATAGCGCCTCGTCGAGTGACCGACGCAGAATATCACCGCCAAAATCGGGCACTCCAAAGATCAAATCAAGGGTAATATTGTCGAAGCCCACCCGTTGCGCTGCACGCACAGCTTCAACGGCTTGGGCTGCGGTATGGCGACGGTTCATCAGCCGCAGACAAGCGTCGTCGAACGACTGCACGCCGATCGACAGGCGGTCGATGCCCACCTCGCGCAGAGCCGCCAAATAGCGCTCGTTCAAATCATCGGGATTGGCCTCGAGGGTGGTTTCAACCACCGCCGTGCTATCGAACAGCGTCGCCGCGTGATCCAGCAGCGCACCGATGGCTGTCGGCGTGCAGAGCGAGGGGGTGCCTCCTCCGATGTAGCGCGTGCGCAGTGCATCACCGGCAAGGTAATCACGGCGCGCATCCAACTCGCGGTGCATTGCCTTTAGCAGGTCGTCCATACGACCCGTTTCGACGCTCTTGTAGAAGTCGCAATAGGCGCAAATTCGCTTACAGAAAGGTATATGAAAATAGATTCCGGACATATCTTAGAAACAGTCTAATTTTATCAGCTTCCGTGAAGCTGTTTCCTACAAATATAACAATAAATAATCAAACAAACAACCCAAAAACACCCCCTATCAGCAGAAGTTATGGCGATATTGGAAAAAAGAATGCGTTTTTTTGTGTTTTCACTGTTATTTTTTTCACAAGTCTAAAAGTTTTTCTACCTTTGTGCCGTTTTAAGTTTGCAACTTTTCTGTAAACTGGAATGGTAATTGAATTTAGATGTTTAATTTAAAATAGAATTACAATGGACAAAATGGATTTGAAAAAGTACGGCATCACGGGTGCAACCGAGATTGTCTACAATCCCTCGTACGACGAGCTGTTCCGTGAGGAGACCAAAAAAGGGCTGCGCGGCTTCGAAAAAGGTCAATTGACCGACACCGGAGCGGTGAACGTTATGACGGGTGTTTACACCGGCCGTTCGCCCAAGGATAAATTCTTCGTGATGGACGAGACGACCAAGGACACCATTTGGTGGACTTCCGACGCCTACAAGAACGACAACAAACCCACCTCGAAAGCAACGTGGAAAGAGCTCAAAAAACTCGCTGCACAGGAGTTGTCGGGCAAGAAGCTCTATGTGGTCGACACATTCTGCGGTGCCAACGAGAATTCGCGCCTCAAAATCCGCTTCATTATGGAGGTGGCTTGGCAGGCTCACTTTGTGAAGAATATGTTTGTACGCCCGACCGATGCCGAGCTGGAAACCTATGGCGAGCCTGATTTCGTGGTGCTCAACGCTTCGAAAGCCAAAGTCAAAAACTACAAGAAGCTGGGTCTCAACTCGGAGACGGCGGTTGTCTTCAACCTCACCGAGAAGATGCAGGTCATCCTCAACACGTGGTATGGCGGCGAGATGAAAAAAGGTATGTTCTCCTATATGAACTACCTGCTTCCGTTGCAGGGTATGGCTGCTATGCACTGCTCGGCCAACACCAATGCCAAAGGCGAAACCGCAATCTTCTTCGGTCTTTCGGGCACCGGCAAAACCACCCTTTCGACCGACCCGAAGCGTGAGCTGATCGGCGACGACGAGCACGGCTGGGACAACGACGGCATCTTCAACTTCGAGGGTGGCTGCTACGCCAAGGTGATCAACCTCTCGAAAGAGAACGAGCCTGACATCTGGAACGCTATCCGTCGCAACGCACTGCTGGAGAACGTTACCGTGGGCGCCAAAGGCGTTATCGACTACAACGACAAATCGGTTACCGAGAACACCCGTGTTTCGTACCCGATCTACCACATCGACAACATCGTGAAGCCCGTATCGAAGGCTCCTGCTGCCAAGAAAGTGATCTTCCTGTCGGCCGACGCATTCGGTGTGTTGCCTCCCGTTTCGATCCTGACCCCCGAGCAGACCAAATACTACTTCCTGTCGGGCTTCACCGCTAAATTGGCCGGCACCGAGCGCGGCATCACCGAGCCTACGCCGACTTTCTCGGCTTGCTTCGGCGCTGCATTCCTCTCGCTGCACCCCACCAAATACGGTGAGGAGTTGGTCAAGAAGATGAAGATGTCGGGTGCCAAGGCTTATCTGGTCAACACGGGCTGGAACGGAACCGGCAAACGTATCTCGATCCGCGACACACGCGGTATCATCGACGCCATCCTCGACGGTTCGATCGACAAGGCCGAGACCAAGACAATGCCGATCTTCGACTTCAAGATCCCGACCGCTCTGCCGGCCGTTGATCCCAAGATCCTCGATCCGCGCGACACCTATAAAGATGCCAAGGATTGGAACGTCAAAGCTGAAGATTTGGCCAACCGTTTCGTGAAGAACTTCTCGAAGTTCACCGGCAACGACGAAGGCAAAAATCTCGTCGCAGCAGGTCCGAAATTGAAATAATTCCGCCGGCGACTTCGGTCGCACGACCTTTACATCCAAGAAGAATCCCCGAGCCAAATGGTTCGGGGATTTTCGTATTCGTGGGCAACAATCCGATTTTGCCCGGCTCTTGCGACAATGCAGAAGCGGTTTTATCCTTTGCGTTTGTAGCGCGAGGGCGAGGTTCCGGTGTGCTGCTTGAAATATTTTCCAAAACACGACTGGGTCGAGAAATTGAGGTGGTAGGCGATCTCCTGTATACTCATTCCCGAATATTTGAGCAACGCCTTGGCTTCGAGAATCACCGACTCGTCGATCCAACGGGCTGCCGTCTTTCCGCTCACCTCCTTGACCACCGACGAAAGGTATTTCGGGGTGATGTTGAGCTGTTTGGAGTAGAAACTCACGTTACGCTCCTGCTTGTTGTGGGCTTGCAGCAGCGACATAAATTCATCGAAGAGCACCTCGCAACGACCGCGTTTTAACGCCCCGGGTTGCTCGCGCTGGTTGATTTCGGTGATAATGTAGAAGGCTGTGGTGAAGAGCGTGCGGATGATTTCGTGGCGATAAAGCTCCTTGTCACTGCGCAACATCGTTTTGATCAGCTGAAACAGCTGTCGAATCTCCTCGACATCTTGCGGCCGCACCTCCAAGACCGGCGCCTTGCCGAAACGCATATAGACCGGCAGCGAGGTCGAGAGGTCGATCTGAATTTCGTTGACAAACGACTTGGAGAAGGCCAAAAAATAGGCCGCGGCATTCGACGAACATTTGATGGTGCGGATGATGCTGTCGGGGTTGAAAAAGACGATCGTATCGGGTTTGACGTGGTAGACCTGCATATCAATCGAGACCGACGCCTCGCCACTCATCAGAATAATGGCCGAGAAGCCGTCGATCATCGCCGGATAGTCGCTGGTGGTATTGTTGCGCACATCGAGTGAGGTGATGACCAAATCGTCGGAGAGGTAGGAGACGTCGCTCATCTCCTTTTTGATGCGCGAAATGGAGACTTTGTGCACACCACCGCGTCCTCCATCCTTTGCCGCCCGTATCAGCTTGTCGTTTTCCGCCATATCGTCTTAGTATTTCGGACAAATGTAACAATTTGCAGTCGGAAATCCAAAAAAATGGGCGAAAAAATAGGGCGAAAAGAACTACATTGGCCAAAAAGCCGTTTTAGAAGCTCTTTTGCACTATGCCTGCGGTGAGCACATTACGCGCAACGCGCCGGCCAAGCAGGTGATATGCAACGGAAATTCCGCACCCTTTTGTCCGTCGACATCGGTCGGTTCGTTGATCGTGGAGCGGATGTCGATCTGCCGCGCACGCAGGTGGCGCACGCTGTGCGGACTACCGCCCAACAGGTAACGCCCCATCGCAAAGGTCGAGCGCAGAAAGTGATGTTTTTCCAGCAGGATGCAATCGAACAACCCATCTTTGATGCACGAACGGCGCGCCAAATGGAATCCGCCAGCCGTCTCGCCGTTGAAAACCAGCGCCATCAACGCGTTGAATTCAAACGCTTGGCCATCGGCCTCAATGGTCAACGGCACGGCGTGCATCGTCCGCAACTCCTTGGCTCCCTCGATGATATAAGCCAATTTGCCGATTTTGTGTTTGCGCTCGTCGGAGGTGCGTTGCGAGGTGGTCGTAAAGACGCCAAAGCTGAAAATATTGACGAAATACAAGCCGTTCACACAGCCACAATCCACGCGATCAATAGCACCCGAAGCGATCTGCCGCGCAGCCTCAAGCGGTTCGCGCGACATACCCAATGCACCGGCAAAATCGTTGGCCGTACCGGCCGGAATGACGCCAATAGGAATATCCAACTCCTTATTTTTCATTGCATTGACCACATAATTCACGGTGCCGTCACCACCCGCCACCACCATCAGGTCGATCTGCTCGTGGCCGTCAAAGGGGTTGACCGCAAAGTTGATCTGCTGGGGGATGATTTCGTAACCGTAGGCGTGAAAAACCGCGTAGATTCGTTCGGCTTCACACTTGAGTTTGCCCTTGCCCGATTGGGGATTGTAGAGAAAAATAGCTTGTTTCATCATCCTATACTTATTTATTTACTTCTGCATAATCAACCCCTGCATCGCAGGCGAGATGTACTCTTCGTAGCGATCACCCTCGCCAGCTAAAATAAAGTAGACCCTCACATTGGGCATCGCCTTGGCCGCAGCAAGCGCCGCATTAGCACCCATCGCCAAAAACATCGTTCCCATAGCATCGGCCTCGGCACACGTCGGCGCCACAACGCTCACCGACAACAGCCGCGATAGAGCGCTGCGCCCCGTACGGGGGTCGATCGTATGTGCGACTTTGCGGCCGTCGGCATCGAGGTAAAAACGGCGGTAATTGCCCGAAGTGGCCATTCCGGCATTGTGCAGCTGAATGCGCCGCTGAAGGAACTCACCCTCAGACTGATTGCCGTCAAACGGAGTCTCAACCCCAATGCGCCACGCCTTGCCTTCACGGTTGACACCACGGCAAAACACCTCGCCGCCAATGTCCACAATATAATTCTTCGCACCAAACCCCTCAACCAAGGCCGCCAACAGATCCACCGTATAACCTTTGGCGATCGAATTGAAGTCGATCTGCACGCGCGGATCTTGTTTGATGAGCCGTCCATTTTCGATGCGCACCTTCTCGCGCCCGACAAACTGCAACAGCGAATCGAGGTTGGGATGCGCCGTGCGTTTGTGTCCGGCAAAGCCCCAAGCCTCGACCAACGGCTTGACCGTCACATCGTAGCAGCCACCACTCAAGGCACCTATACTGTCGGCCAAATGTAAGTTGAACGCGATGTGGCAATCGACACTGTCGGTTTGGTTGCGGTTCAAGCGACTCAGCAACGAGAGCGAATCGAAGATCGACATCGAAGCCTTTGCCTGCCGATCCAAGGCCATCGCCGCCGCATAAATCTCCTGCGCCGTCACCCCCTGCACATCGGCCACCACGTGCATCGTCGTGCCGAGCATTACCCCGTCCACAACCGTATAGTCCGCTTGCTTGGTGCCACACCCTCCGCAGGTCGTCGCTATCAGCATCGCAGTGATCACATAGAGAGCCGTTTTCATACTATTTTCGTCAATTTTGCAACAAATGTACTATTTTTCGAAATACCTCCTTGGGTTTCTCTATAAAAAGGTGATAATTTTTAATTCTATCCTATTAATTCTTAATTTTATTCGTACCTTTGCCGAACGCTCTGGCGTGATCCCACAGTAAGGAGGATGCGTCGTAGAGTGGAACTTAAATATTCTCCATATAATGGCTTATTTAACAGCTGACAAAAAGCAAGAGCTTTTCGGTTCGTACGGCAAGTCTAACAAGGATACAGGTTCTCCCGAGAGCCAAATCGCCTTGTTCTCGTTCCGTATTAGCCACCTTACTGAGCACCTCAAAAGCAACAAACACGACTTCGGAACCCAGCGTTCCCTGTTGCGTCTGGTCGGTAAACGCCGCCAGTTGCTGGAGTACCTCAAGGAGGTCGAGATCGAGCGTTATCGCGCAATCTTGAAAACACTGAACCTCCGCAAGTAATCCGCGAGGAAAAAATGAGGGCAATTTCCAACAAGGAGTTGCCTTCATTTTCGTAATGAACAACAATTCGAAAACATTATAGGTTAAAATTTTTATGGAAGAGAAGAAGCTCTACAACGCAGTCCGCAAGACGATCACACTGGCCGATGGACGCCAGATCGAGATCGAAACGGGCAAACTGGCCAAACAGGCCGATGGCGCCGCAGTCATCAAAATGGGTGACACGATGCTACTGGCAACGGTGGTGGCCGCCAAAGACGCAAAACCCGATACCGATTTTATGCCCCTGTCGGTGGAGTACAAAGAGAAGTACGCCTCGTGCGGTCGCTATCCGGGTGGTTTCATGAAACGCGAAGGTCGTGCCAACGATAGCGAAATTTTGGTTTCGCGCCTCATTGACCGCGCACTTCGTCCGCTGTTCCCGGCCGATTACCACGCCGAAGTATTCGTCTCGGTGACGCTGATCTCGGCCGACAAAGATATTCAACCCGATGCGCTGGCCGGCTTGGCCGCTTCGGCAGCACTCGCCGTCTCCGACATTCCGTTCGGCGGCCCGATCTCCGAGGTGCGTGTAGCCCGCATCGACGGTCAATTTGTGATCAACCCCACCTTCTCACAGATGAAGGATATTGATCTGGACATTATGGTTGCCGGTACACTCGACAACATCCTGATGGTTGAGGGCGAGATGAAAGAGGTTTCGGAGCAGGTAATGCTCGACTCGATCAAATTCGCACACGAAGAGATCAAAAAACAGTGCGCTGCGCAGGTCGAACTCTCCAAAGAGTTGGGCAAAGAGATCAAACGCACCTACTGCCACGAGACCAACGACGAGGAGCTGCGTCAGGTGGTGATCAGCGAACTCTACGACAAGGCCTATGCCATTGCCACCAGCGGCACGATGAAGCACGAGCGCGAAGATCTGTTCGTTGCCCTCGAAGCTGAATTCTTGGCGCGCTACTCCGAAGAGGAGCAGAAAGAGAAAGCGCCCCTGATCCACAAATATTTCCACGACGAGGTACTCAAAAAGGCAATGCGCAATATGGTACTCGACTTGGGTCTGCGCCTCGACGGCCGCAAGACCGACGAGATTCGCCCCATCTGGTGCGAAATCGGCTACCTGCCTGCCGCCCACGGCTCAGCAATCTTCACCCGCGGTGAGACCCAGTCGCTGACCTCGGTGACGCTCGGTACCAAACTCGACGAAAAACAGAAAGACGAAGTGCTCGTACAGGGCACCGAGAAATTCGTGCTTCACTACAACTTCCCTCCCTTCTCGACCGGTGAGGCCAAAGCAGCACGCGGCTTGAGCCGTCGTGAGATCGGTCACGGTCACTTGGCTTGGCGCGCCCTGAAATCTATGATTCCGATGGGCGAGGAGAATCCCTATGCCGTTCGCGTGGTGTCGGACATCTTGGAGTCGAACGGTTCGTCGTCGATGGCCACCGTCTGCGCAGGAACTTTGGCACTGATGGACGCCGGCGTGAAGCTCAAAAAACCCGTTTCGGGTATTGCTATGGGTCTGATTTCGGACTCAAAGAGCGGCAAGTGGGCTGTGTTGTCGGACATCTTGGGCGACGAAGACCACTTGGGTGATATGGACTTCAAGGTGACGGGTACCAAAGACGGTATCACCGCCACCCAAATGGATATTAAGGTTGACGGACTTTCGTACGAAGTTCTCGGAGCCGCTTTGGAGCAGGCTCGCAAAGGCCGTATGCACATCCTCGGCAAAATCACCGAGTGCATCGCCGAGCCACGTGAAGAGTACAAACCTTTCGTGCCTCGCATCGTGCAGATCACCATTCCGCAAGATATGATCGGCGCCATCATCGGCCCCGGCGGCAAGGTAATTCAAGACATTCAGAAAACTACGGGTACCACCATCACCATCACCGAGGTTGACAGCAAAGGCTTGGTCGACATCTTCGGACAGGACAAGGACGCGCTCGACGCAGCGCTGAACCGCATCAAGGCCATCGTAGCGATCCCCGAGGTCGGCGAGACCTACCACGGCAAGGTTCGTTCGATCGTGGCATTCGGTGCTTTTGTCGAGATTATGCCCGGCAAAGACGCGCTGCTTCACATTTCGGAGATCGACTACAAGCGCTTCGAAACGATGGAGGATACCGGTCTGAAAGAGGGTGACGAGATCGACGTGAAACTCATCGGTGTCGACGCCAAGACCAACAAACTCAAATTGTCGCACAAAGCACTGCTGCCCAAACCCGAAGGTTACGTAGAGCGCGAGCGTGCACCGCGTACCGATCGCGGCGACCGAGGTGATCGTCGGGACCGCGGAGACCGTGGTGATCGTCGGGATCGCGGCGAGCACCGTGAAAATCACGAACACACCGAGCACAAGGAGCATACAGAGGAGTAAATCGGTTGTAAATGTGATATTTCAGACAAAAATCAATGATTTTTTCAACTGAAAATTGCACAAACGGCTATATTTTTCTATATTTGCGACAATATTAAG
The DNA here is from genome assembly GCA_036651015.1 of Alistipes sp. Lineage (GTDB taxonomy): Bacteria > Bacteroidota > Bacteroidia > Bacteroidales > Rikenellaceae > Alistipes. Next base: position 72,688 of record JAVVYP010000002.1, on the reverse strand, counting down.
ATGCTTTACGAGAAAATCGAAAGCGGATTTATACAAACTAACGCGGTAACAACTACAAACAAACATAAACACATTAATTTATTAACTATGAAAAATTTAATGAAATTGAGCGCAGTGCTCGTGATCGCTGTTATGGCTTTTTCGAGCTGCAACTGCTTCAAGAAGATGGCCAAGAATCGCGACGACATCAATTTGACGGTCGCTCCCGAGATCCTGACGCTGAACAACGGCATCATCGCCGCTGACATCAACGTAACCTTCCCGGTGAAGTATTTCAACGCCAAGGCTGTCATCAAAGTGACTCCCGTTATCATCTTCAATGGTGGCGAAGTTGCCGGTGCAAGCCAGTTCTATCAGGGTTCGAAAGTTGACGACAACTACACGGTTGTTGACAAAAAGAACGGTGGCAAAATGACGCAACACGTCGAGTTTGCCTACGATTCACGTATGGACAAATGCGCACTGCAACTGCGTGCCGAGATCAAATGCCCGGGTGGCAAATGCAAGACCTTCACGCTCGTGAACCTCAACACCGGTGCCATTCCTACCAAAGCACAGGCTGCTGTGTTGGCCGGCAACGATGCTGCTGCCAAAGCTGCTCTTGCTAAAGAGTTCGGTTTGACGGTTGCATACGGACTCAACACCCTTCAGAAAGACCTGAAATATGGTGATCTGATGGCTCCGATGGCCAACAACTACAAACGTGTGACCACCGTTGTTGACAAAACCGACCTGCTCTATGCAATCAACTCGTCAGCCGTTTCGAAGAAAAACGAGAAAGCTGCCGATCTGGGTGCTTTCAAGTCGAACGTCGATGAGACCTTGAAGAACGACCGCGCACAGCAGAACATCGCTGTCAAAGGTTACGCTTCGCCCGATGGTCCCGAGAAGTTCAACGACAAACTGTCGAAGGCTCGTAGCGAGTCGAGCAAGGTGATCGTTGCCAAACTGCTCAAAGACGCTGGTTTGGAGGTAGACGCTGCCGCTTACGGTGAGGACTGGGACGGTTTCAAGGAGATGGTCGAGAAATCGAACATCGAGGACAAGAACCTGATTCTCCAAGTGTTGAGCCTCTACAACTCGCCTGCACAACGCGAGAACGAGATCAAAAATATGTCGGCTGTCTTCGGAGAACTGAAGAAAGACATTCTTCCCGAACTACGTCGCTCGCAGATCGTCAACAGCACTGACATTCAGGGCAAAACCGACGACGAGATCATTCAAGACATCATGAAAGGTCAAAACGTAAGTGTTGAGGAGTACCTCTTTGCTGCTGAGTCGCTGACCGAAACCCCTGCCGAGAAAGAGGCTATCTTGGGTGCCGCAGCTCAGAAATACAACGACGCTCGCGTATTCAACAACTTGGCTATCGCTCAGGAGCAATTGGGTAAGAAGGCTGAGTCGCTCAAAACATTCGAGCAGGCTGCTAAGTTGGACTCCTCGAAAGAGATCAACAAGAACCTGATCCTGTCGAACCTGTCGAACGGCAAGACCGCCGAGGCTCAGAAATATGCTCACGCTGCTGACGCTGATGCAAAAGCCGCTATGGCTGCTGCCAAAGGCGACTACAAAGCTGCTGGCAAGAACCTGACTGGCTACAACGCTGCTATTGCTCAAGTGATGGACAACGATTTGGCTGCTGCCAAAAAGTCGCTGGCCAACGACAAATCGGCTGACGCTGACTACCTGCGTTCGGTAATCGCTTCGAAAGAGGGTGATATGAAGAGCGCTGAGGCTCAACTGAAGAGCGCTATCTCGAAGAATCCCGAGTTAGCTAAGAAGGCTGCCAATGATGTTCACCTCAAAAATGTCGCTAACGACAAAGTAGACGCCATCAAAGCGCAAGCCAACAACGAAGTTGACCAACTCAAATCGCAAGCTAAAGCTGAAGAGGCTCAAATCAAAGGTGATTTGAAAGCTGCTGGTGACAAAGCTAAAGCCGACGCCAAAGCTGAAAAAGCAAAAGCTAAAGCTGCTGCCGAGAAGGCTAAAGCCGACGCAAAAGCTGCTGCTGCCAAAGCAAAAGCCGACGCAAAAGCAAAAGCTGACGACGCTCTCGCCAACTTGTAGAAAAAATTCTTTTCAAATAAAAGGAGTTCGAACCAATGGTTCGGACTCCTTTTTGTATATCTGAGAATTCTTACTATATTTGTAACAAGAAAATTTTATACCTATGGAATACGCCAATCATCTGAACGAATACGCACCGGCACTGAGCGAAGCTCAGGTTGCCGATGAAGTTGCCCGTCTGCGAAAGCTCGCCGAATGCAACCACAACATCGAAGTCTACAAATTTTGCTACTCGGCAATCGACCTCACCACCCTCTCGTGTAACGATTCGGTCAAGTCGGTGACGGCATTTGCACGCAAAGCCGTGCAGTTTGCAGCCGACTATCCGCACCTGCCCAACGTTGCGTCGATCTGCATCTACCCGGCCTTTGTCGAAACGGTGGGTTTGGCCGTAGACGGCACCCCGATGCGTATCACCAGTGTCGGTGGCGGTTTCCCAGCCTCGCAGACTTTCCTCGAGGTCAAAGCTCTCGAGGTGGCTATGGCTGTCGAAAATGGAGCCGACGAGGTGGATATTGTCCTCAACGTGGGTCGTATGCTCACCGGTGGGTACGACGAAGCAGCTAACGAAGTTGAAGTGATTCGTTCGGAGATGGACGAAGAGATTGTTTTGAAGGTGATTATCGAGTCGGGCGCGCTGAAGACCCCCGATCTGATTCGCAAGGCCTCTTTGCTTTCGATGTTCGCAGGAGCTGATTTCGTAAAGACCTCGACCGGCAAGATTGACGTTGCCGCCACGCCCGAAGCCGCCGTTGTAATGTGTCAGGCCATCCGCGACTACTACAAGAAGAGCGGACGCAAAGTCGGATTCAAAGCCGCCGGCGGTGTACGTTCGGCCGAAGACGCTGCCCTCTACTACACCATCGTCGAACAGACGCTCGGTCGCGAGTGGCTCACCGTCGATCTTTTCCGCATTGGCGCATCGTCCGCCGCCAACAACCTGCTGTCGTCCATCGAGGGCAAGGAGATCAAATATTTCTAAAAAGCGCACACCAATAGAGACCAAAAAGGGTCGCACTTCAACAGTGCGACCCTTTTTTTTGTGACCTAAAATCCCGAATGTGTTAAAAACTATTTACTCGACGGGAATATTTTTATTGACGTTCTTGCAACCAATCAGCGCATAGAAGAGGATGAAAGCCAAACCGGCAACAACCACCCAGTAGCTCATCAAATAGCTCGACTTATCGGCAACAAAACCTTGGATGAGCGGAAGAACGCCGCCACCACAAACCATAACCATAAAGAAGCCCGAACCCATAGAGGTGTATTTACCCAATCCTTCGACCGCCAGATTGAAGATGCCGCCCCACATCACCGAGGTGCAGAGACCGCAGAGTGTGAACAACATCACACCGATAGGCACTTCGACCAAGGCAAATCCGGTACCGGTAAACACCGGCATCGAGGTGGTGACAGTCAGCGGCGCGAAGATGCCACCAATGACAAAGATCAACGCCAATGTGGCTACAAAGGTCAGCTGAATTTTACTCGACACCTTGCCACCGATCAGTCCACCGATCAGTCGGCCGCACATCATCAGGAACCAATAGGTTCCCACCAGCGAGCCGGCGACAGCGGCAGCTATGCCCATACCACTCGTCGAAGCATCGGTGCCCGACGTCAGGAAGAGGTTCATAAAGTTGGGAATACCCACCTCGACACCTACATAGATAAAGATCGCCGCGGCACCCAAGATAAAGTGCTGGAACGAGAGTGCGCTGTGCGCATCTTTCACAGACGATTTGGCCGGTTCGATGGCGAACGGCTCGGGGATGTTGACCACATAGAGCACCACAAAAACCAGTGCAAAGATACCCATTGCGATGAAGAGTGCCGGCGCAGCATCCTGAATGGTTGCATTGGCCGCATTACCCATCAAATAGCCCACCAAAATCGGGACGATCGTCGCAGCAATCGAGTTGAGTGAACCGCCGAACTGAATCAGCTGGTTGCCTTTACGACCACCACCACCCAAGGTGTTGAGCATCGGGTTGACCACCGTGTTGAGCATACACATCGAGAAACCCGAGATGAATGCACCGGTCAGGTAGACTGCAAAACTGCCGACTTCACCCGAGAAAAATTGGATGCCCACGCCGACGAAACCGACAACGACCGCCGTGAGAGCCGTCTTTTTATAACCAATGCGCTTGAGCATCAGACCAGCCGGAATACCCATAAAGGCGTAAGCGATAAAGTTGGCCGCGTTGCCCAGTTGCGACATCCAGTTTGCTACTTCAAACTGATTCTTCACAATGACCCCCAGCGGGTTGGTCAAGCCCGTCACGAATGAGATCATCGCAAAAAGCGCGAACATCATAACAATGGGCAGCGTGTAATTTTTTTTCTGTACCATAAAGTTTATCAAATGTTTAGGTTAAAAGTTTTAATGACGATATTTTTAAAGTTGTTTTAGCGATCTCGGTCGGCCAAATAGGTACAAAGATTAACCAGCGCGGTGCGGTATTCCGAGGGTTCATACTCGGAGAGCATCTCCACGGCACGCGTCACATAGCCGCGCATCACCGCCACGGCCGCCTCCATTCCGCCCTCGTTTACCACCGTATGTTGCAGATACTCAACCGCCGCATCGTCTGTTCGGCAGCTGCTCAGCCGCTCCAACAGTTCGGCACGTCGTTCGTCCGAAACTTTTTCCAACACCGACAGCAGCGGCAATGTGATCTTACCTTCGCGCAGGTCGTTATTCACGGGTTTGCCCATTTGTGCCGCCGGGGTATAGTCGAGCAGGTCGTCTTGGATTTGGAAAGCCATACCCAGCGCTTCGCCAAAACGACGCATCAGCGTCACCTTGTCGCGCGTAGCACCCACGGCCAGTGCACCCACAGATGCGCTGGTACCCAGCAAACTGGCTGTTTTTTTGTAGATGATGTCGAGGTAGGCCTGCCGGGTGATCACCTGTTTTTCGGCACATTCGCTTTGCAGCACTTCGCCTTCACAGAGCGAGGCCATCGCGCCGCAAACGTGTGTCACCAGATCGAATTGTCCGCTTTGCAGACCTATATTCATATTGCGCGCGAGGATGTAGTCGCCCAAGATGACCGCTTTGTGGGATTGCCAACGGGCGTTGACGGAGGGTTTGCCGCGCCGCGTATCGGACTCGTCGATCACGTCGTCGTGGATCAACGAAGCGACGTGGATCATCTCGACCAACATCGCTGCCAAACACGCACGGCGTCCCCGAGAGGCACCGGGCATCGGCGCATTGAGTGCCGCCGCGAGCATCACCAACAGGGGACGAATACCCTTACCACGCGAGGTGAGGGCGTAGTGCAACATCGCGGAAAGTTGCTCTCCCTCGGCAGTAAACTGACGTTCGACGAACTCCTCGTAAGCCTCTAACTCCGCCGTCACCGGTTTGCGGATCATATCGAGTGTAATCATAAATCGGCATTTGCTTTGCGGCAGTAGAACAACACGACATAGTAAGCCACGAATTCGGAAATATCGAGCCACCGCATATCTTCCTGCAAAGATAATGAATTTTCGCAATCACAGCTCGGGAAATCAATGTTTTTTCGTACCTTTGGCTTTTCAGAAAAAGTTGACGGAATGGATCTTTCGAAAACAATCGCCTCGAAATTGCTGCCCACGCTTGCAGCCTTCGCGCTCTTCTTCGTGGTAAGCGCAGCCTACTTTGCCCCTCAATTTCAGGGCGAGGTGTTGCCCCAACACGATGTTGTGCAATACGAGGGAATGGCCAAAGACATCCACGATATGCGCACCGCCACGGGCGAAGATCCGCAGTGGACGGGCGGAATGTTCGGCGGAATGCCGGCCTATCTGATCAACGTGGTCTACCCGGCACAGCAGGTCAAAGCCACCGTCGGTCGGATCGTCAAGGTGATCGACACCCCGGCCGGATTCCTCTTCTTCGCGATGACCTCGCTGTGGCTTATGTTGCTCATCTGCGGCATCAATCCTTGGGTGGGCATCGTACCGGCGCTGGCTTATGGACTTTCGACCTACTTCCTGCTGATCATCGGCGCCGGCCACGTCACCAAGATGTGGGCATTGGTCTACGCACCACTAATGATGGGCGGCGCGTGGATGACCCTGCGCGGCAATATTTGGTTGGGTGCAGCACTCACGGCACTGACCACCTCGCTCGAAATCGGCGCCAACCACCCCCAAATCACCTACTATTTTCTCATCGCAATGGGCTTTTTTTGGTTGAGTGACGCCATCGTCGCCCTTCGTGAAAAGCACCTCAAAAATTTCGCACTTCGCACCGCAGCACTCGCCGCAGCAGGCTTGTTGGCTGTCGGCTCCAACTTTTCACCCTTGTGGTACACGGCGCAGCACACCAAAGAGACGATGCGCGGCGGTTCGGAACTCACCGCAACGACCGAGACCTCGCAAACCGGTTTGGCACTCGACTACGCCACGGCTTGGAGCTACGGACGCGCCGAGAGCTTCAACCTGCTCATCCCCGACTTTATGGGGCGCCAATCAGCCTCGACCTTTGCCCCCGACGGACAAGTGGCCGCCGTGCTCAACGACTACGGACTGCGCGGAGCCGCTCAGCAGCTGCCAACTTATTGGGGCGCACAGCCTTACACGGGAGGCCCCACCTATTTGGGCGCCGCCGCGATCTTTCTGGCCGCCTTGGGTATCGCCTTGGCACGCGGCCGCAACAAATGGTGGATGGTGGGGGTCAGCGTGCTGATGATTCTACTCGCGTGGGGCAATAACCTGATGGCATTCACCGAGTTCGCATTCAAATATCTCCCCGGATACAATAAATTCCGTACCGTGTCGATGACCTTGGTGGTTGTGCAATGGGCGGTGCCCGTGTTGGGTGCCTTGGCATTGATGCGCTTGTGGCGCGACGAGATTGCGCACCAACGACTCCTGCGCGCTTTGGCGTGGGCAACGGGCATCACGGGCGGATTGTGTCTGCTTTTTGCCGTCGCCGGCAGCGCCCTCTTCGATTTCGGACGCGACCAAAGTGCCGCAATGATGACCGACCAGTTCCACCAGCTCCTTGCAGCCAACAATATGCAGGCGCAAATCAACCAAGGAATGGCCGAGCAGATGGGTCTTGCCACGGCGCAAGCGATGGCTGCCGATCGCGCTGCAATGATGAGCGCCGACGCTTGGCGCTCGCTGCTGATGATTCTGCTCGCTGCCGGTAGCGTGGCACTGTTCGCGTGGCGCAAAATCAACAAATACATACTCACAGCACTGCTTGGTGCGGTTATGCTCCTCGATTTGGTGCCTGTCGATCTGCGCTTCTTGGCGCAGGATCAATTCGTGTCACCGCGCCGCCGACAGATCACAGCCACCGCCGCCGACCAGCAAATTCTGCAAGATACAACCCTCGGCTACCGCGTTTTGAACCTCACGGTCAGCCCCTTCAACGACGCCACGACCTCCTATTTCCACCGTTCGGTCGGCGGTTACCACGGGGCTAAGTTGGCGCGCTACCAAGATCTGATCGACCGTTATCTCGCCAATGGAGATGACCAAGTACTCGATATGCTCAACACGCGCTACCTGATCACGGCCGGCACCGACGGCGCACCGACAGCCGTGCTGCGCCCCACCGCCTATGGTACAGCGTGGTTTGTGGACAGCGTGGTCTACGCCCCGACGGCACAGGCGGAGATTGATCTCGTGGGCAGCATCAACACCCGCACCACCGCCGTGGTCAACCGCCAAACGAGCGTCGGACAACTTGGCGCAGGCTCCATCGCACTCACCCAATATCGCCCCAACTACCTCAAATACGAATACACGGCAGCTCAAGGCGGCGTGGCCGTCTTCTCGGAGATCTACTACGACAAAGGTTGGCACGCCTTTGTTGACGGGGCGGAGGCTCCCTATTTTCGCGCTGACTATGTGCTACGCGCTATGGAGCTACCGGCCGGCACGCACACCGTCGAATGGCGCTTCCGCGCACCTGCGTGGAGAGCAGTCGAGGCGGTGACGCTCATCTCGTCGCTCGCAATTTTGCTCGCGGCAGTTGCTGCTTTGGGATGGATTTTTTGGAAAAAAAGAAGATGAAAGACGACAAACGCCTGCGGCGCAAAGTCCGCAACTCCTACATTGTATCGACCGTCAGCGTAGCGCTTGTGCTCTTCCTGCTCGGATCGGTCGGCTACCTGATGGTTGCGGCGATGAAAGTTGCCGACACCCTGCAACAGAGTATCGCGGTGACCGTGGAGCTGAAAAATGGCATTTCGGAGGAGCGCAAGGCCGAAATTACCAAACAGTTAACCGCCGAAGAGGTCGTCGGCACGGTGGTCTACGTCGCCAAGGAAGAGAAGTTGGAAGACGTCGAATTTCGGAAGATGTTCGAGAGTGAATTCGAGGAGATACTGCAAGAGAATCCGCTGCTCGACTCCTTCGAGCTGACGCTCACGGCGCAATCGGCCGACAAAGAGCTTATCGACAAGTTCATCGCCACGGTCTCGAAACTCAAAGGGGTCGATCGTGTGTCGTATCCGGCACTGATGGCCGAACGACTTCACGCTACGGTAAATAAAATCCGCTTGGTGCTACTGCTTTTCGGCGGTGCGCTGCTCATCATCTCGCTCATTCTGCTGAGCAACACCATTCGGCTGGCGATCTTTTCGAAGCGCTATCTGATCAACACGATGAAGTTGGTCGGCGCCACTAAGTGGTTTATTATGAAGCCATTCCTTGTCAGCAGCATCACACAGGGCATCTTGGCCGGCGTGGGTTCTTCGCTGCTGTTCGGGGTGGGCGTCTATGGTCTCAACGAGGCTGTTCCCGAACTGCTCACCATCACCGACATCAGCAAAATCGCCACCATTCTGGGCGCGATGATTGTCGGAGGAGTCCTCATTTCGGGCTTTTTCACGTGGATCGCCCTCAACAAATTCGTCAACATGAAGTCTAACAAGATATACCTATATTAAAAAGACAACTTCTAAAAAATATGAACAAAACCCCCAAAGAGCAGCCGCAGGAGAATTCCCGGATGCCGATCACCCGCCGCAACTACATCTTGCTGGCCGCAAGTTTCGCCATCGTCGTGTTGGGATTTATCCTGATGGCAGGCGGCGGCAGCGACTCACCCACCGAATTCAACGAGGCAATGTTCTCGTGGCGCCGGATTACACTCGCCCCGATTTTGGTGATCGGCGGCTTCGTGCTGGCGATTTATGCCATTCTCAAACGCTACGACAAATAGTTTTTCCCCTCGTGCGTGCGACAAACTCCACCCAAAGAGAGGAGTTTGCAACCCATTTTTTGAATTACCCACATAAATAATATATGGAAACCATCCAAGCCATTCTGCTCGGTATCGTGCAGGGTATCACCGAATTCCTGCCCGTATCAAGCAGTGGACACCTACAAATCGCCAAAGAGTTGTTGGGGGTCAACATCGAAGAGAATCTCACCTTTGACGTCACCCTGCACGCCGCCACCGCCCTGAGTACCATCGTGGTGCTGTGGCGCGAAGTTTGGCGCCTGCTCAAAGGAATTTTCTCGCGCCGCTTCAACGAAGAACAGGCCTATGTGCTCAAAATCGTTGTTTCGATGATCCCCATCGGCATCGTCGGATTTCTGTTCCGCGATCAACTCAACGACCTGCTCAATGCCCCCAGCATTTTGGTCGTTGTCGGCGTGATGCTGCTGCTGACAGCCGCCCTGCTGGCCTTCGCCTCCTACGCCAAACCGCGTCAAAAACAGACCATCTCCTACCGCGATGCCTTCATCATCGGGCTTTCGCAGGCCTGCGCGGCGATGCCCGGACTCTCGCGGTCAGGCACAACCATCGCCACTGGACTGTTGTTGGGCAACAAAAAAACGGCCGTGGCACAATTCTCGTTTCTGATGGTGCTCGCCCCGATATTAGGCTCGGCACTGCTCGACATCGCCGACAGCGAGGTGACCTCAGGCATCGCCACCACGCCGCTCGTCGCCGGATTCTTGGCCGCCTTTGTGGCTGGTTGCTTGGCTTGCAAATTTATGATCGAGATCGTCAAACGCGGTAAATTAGTCTGGTTTTCAATCTATTGTGCCATCGTGGGTATACTCTCCATCGCAAGCTACTTCGTGCGATGAGCCTTCCATTATGCCTACGCGAAGTGGACTTCGCCGAAGGGTACGTTGCCGTGTTGGATAAGCCCCTGCATTGGACCTCGACCGACGTCACCCGCAAAATAAAATTCGCACTCAACCACCTCGGCCAACGCAAACTCAAAGTCGGCCACGCCGGGACGCTCGATCCGCTGGCTACGGGCATCCTGCTGATCTGCATCGGCAAGGCGACAAAGTCGGTGGAGACGCTTCAGGAGGGCGAAAAGGAGTACGAAGCCGAAGTTACGTTGGGCGCCACAACGGCCAGCTACGACTTGGAACATCCGATCGACCAAACCTACCCCATCGACCACATCACGCGTGAGGCGGTCGAGCAGGCGCTCACAGCGCTTTCGGGCGAACGATTGCAGCTTCCGCCGGTCTATTCGGCCAAAAAAATCGACGGTTCACGCGCCTACAATATGGTTCGCGCCGGCGAAGAGGTCGCGATGCGTCAAGCGCTGATCAACATCTACGCGATCGACCTCTTGGAATATGACCTGCCGCGCATTCGCATTCGCGTGCGATGCAGCAAGGGCACCTACATCCGTGCTTTGGCACGCGAAATCGGCGAGGCACTCCACAGTGGCGCCCACCTGAGCGCATTGCGACGCACGCGCAGCGGCGGTTTTACGCTCGACAATGCGCACACGGTTGATGATTTTTTGGAAAAATTACGCGAAATTGAAACAAAATAGACTTTTTTGCGTATGTACTTTATGTGTTATGTTTTCAACTTGAACGCAAAAAGAGAGATTCACCTATGAAATTATCACAATACGGGTACGACTTCTCACCCGAAATGCTGGCGAAATATCCGGCGGAGAACCGCGACGAGTCGCGAATGATGGTCATCGACCGCGCCAAAGGAACCATCGAACACCATATTTTCAAGGAGATTACTCAGTATTTCAAAGAGAAAGACCTGTTTGTTTTCAACAACACAAAGGTCTTTCCGGCACGTCTATACGGCAACAAGGAGAAAACAGGCGCCGAAATCGAGATTTTTCTGCTCCGCGAACTCAACCGCGAACTGCGTCTGTGGGACGTGTTGGTGGATCCGGCTCGCAAGATTAGAATCGGCAACAAACTCTACTTCGGCGAAGACGATCTGCTGGTGGCCGAGGTGATCGACAACACCACATCCCGTGGTCGCACACTGCGTTTTCTGTTCGACGGCTCCTACGAGGAGTTCAAACAGACGCTCTTTGACTTGGGTGAAACTCCGCTGCCCAAATGGGTGCGCGAGAAGGTGGAACCCGAAGATGCCGAGCGTTACCAAACTATTTTTGCCGAAAAAGAGGGCGCCGTGGCTGCCCCAACGGCCGGTATGCACTTTTCGAAACACCTGATCAAACGGATGGAGATCAACGGCATCGAGAAAGCTTTCGTCACACTGCACGTCGGTTTGGGAAATTTCCGCACGGTGGACGTCGAAGATCTCTCGAAACACAAGATGGATTCCGAGCAATTTTTCGTCACCGATGAGGCCGCCCAAACGGTCAACACCGCCAAAGAGGAGGGTCGCAAGATCGTCGCCATTGGCACCACGGTGATGCGCACCATCGAAACAGCCGTTTCGACCAACGGAATGATCAAACCAATGGAGGGATGGACCAACAAATTCATCTTCTCGCCCTATGAATTCACGGTGGCCGATGCGATGGTAACCAACCTCCACCTGCCCTACTCGACACAACTAATGATGGTAACAGCCTTCGGCGGTTACGATCTAATTATGAATGCATACAAAATAGCAAAAGAAGAAGGTTACCGTTTCGGCACTTATGGCGATGCGATGCTCATTCTTTAGAAGCTGCTTGAATTTGTTACCGAAGTTATTTTAGCGCTATTTTTGTTCCAGTTTTTTATTC
>JAVVYP010000002.1:0-60658 GCA_036651015.1 Alistipes sp. | reverse complement strand
CTATTTTAGCAAGCTAAATGAGGATTTACAGGGCGGGAACTGGGGCAAAAAGAGCCGAAAAGAACGAGAGTCATAAATTTAAAACAGCTTCTTTAGTATTTTTTCACTATCTTTGTAGGAGACAAATTGCTAAGCGGCGCCGTCAACTACCGTTGATTCCGCTCAGAAAGCACTCTCTATACAAAAAATACGCGCTTAAAAACCTATAACCATGGCAAGCAAAATTCTGTACGTGTGTCAGGAGATCACCCCCTATCTTCCAGAGACGGAGGGCTCCCTGCTGTGCCGCGCCTTGGCACAGGCGATGCAGGAACGCGGCTGCGAAATCCGCACATTTATGCCCCACTATGGCTGCATCAACGAACGCAGACATCAGCTGCACGAGGTCATTCGGTTGTCGGGAATGAATCTGATCATCGACAACAACGACCACCAACTGATCATCAAAGTGGCATCCATTCCCACGGCACGTGTACAGATCTATTTCATTGATAACGACGACTATTTTTCACGAAAATCCGTACTCACAGACGCTGAGGGCGGCTACTTTGCCGACAACGACGAACGCGCAATTTTCTTTGCACGCGGCGTGCTGGAGACGGTCAAAAAGCTGCGTTGGACACCGACCATCGTCCATTGCCACGGCTGGTTTACAAGCATCATACCCATCTATCTGAAGAAAGTTTTTGCCGACGATCCGATTTTCCGCAACGTGAAGGTGGTTGTGTCGCTCTACGACGATGCCTTCCCCGGAGAGATGAACAAACAAATACACGCAAAGATTGCCAACGAGGGTGGCGAAGACAAAAAACTCGCAATTCTTGATACGCCTTCATACGAAAATCTCTGCCGATTCGTTATGCAATACGCCGATGGTATCATCGTGGCTTCCGAACAGGTTGCCCCTGCCGTGCTCGAAATTGCCCGCGCAAGCGGCAAGCCGATGCTCGCCTACCAATCGCCGGAAGAAGAAGATTGTTTTGATAATTACAAACGATTTTATGAGGAACTACAATAAATTATTTCACCGTACACTCTCCATCGCCACCCTGTTGGCCGCCACCACGCTGCTTAGCCTCACCGGCTGCACCAAGGTTGACGATACATTAGGCTCGAACCTTGTACCGGACAACCAGCAGATGAAAGCGGGCTTTGTGACACTCGACGGCAGCGAACTCAACCCCAAGAAATACATCGAAACCCGTCTGTTTCAGACCGATTCGATCATCTCCTCGAACATCACCTACGGTTATATGGGTTCGATGCTCGACGATACACTCGGACTGCGCACGGCCGGATTTCTATCGCAATACATTAGCTACTACAAGGTTGACGCGAACTATTTCGGTTATCGCCCGATCTTCGACTCGGTGCAGATTATGCTGTCGATCAAATCCTATGGCGGCGACACCACGCTCGCACAACGTTTTGATGTCTACGAAGTCACCAGCAACAAATACTTGACCGAGAAGCCGTTAAACATAAAGACCCAAAAGCGCGACTCGATTTTTTACCTCAATTTCGATCCTCAAAAGGAGCAGATTCTGGGCGAAAAACTCTTTTCGTTTGAGTTGGGTGACAAAGTCGGCCCCTCCACCAAAGCCATCACGATGAACCCAACCGCTGCCGGCACGAAGTTCATCCGGCAGTTGATGCTCCAAGAGGGCAAGTACAAAGACGACTACTCGATTTACAGCCCCGACAGCCTTGCACAGTGGGTTGAGGAGTTCAAGGGACTCTATATCAAGCCCGAACAGGATCAGTCAACGATGGACAAGGGCGCCATTTACGCCACAGAACTCGATGCCGCAGGTTTTGCAGTCTACGGACGTAACCGCGTCAAGGAGGATCCGACGCTGATCAAGGATACGATCGGAATGGTCTATTATTTCTACGACTCCTACGCCAAACACGGCAATGTGTCGATCAACTCCATCCGTCACGACTACTCGAAGGCAACTTCTGTGGCCAAAATCGACCCTGCCAACGCCGTCGAAACCAATCTGAATCGTCCGGAATGCACACGTGCCTACGTCGAGGGTATGGGCGGTGTGACCACCGAAATCACCTTCACGCAGGAGTTCTTCGACAAATTGGAGGCGCTGCTCGCACAGGAGAATCAAACTTCGAAAAAGGACTTCAAGACCTTCGCCTTCAGCCAAGTGCGTCTATCGGTTTACTTCCCCGGCAGCGATTACGACTGGACAAAGATCGACCCCTCGACCGCCACAACAATGATCCAAGCAATGAGCGCGGCACCCAGTCGCGTGGGACTTTACACCGACTACAAAAAGTTGGAGCCGATTGCCGACTACGCCTACACCTACGAACACTCCTACAACACAACGCTCTCCTACGGCGGCTATATCAACCGCAGCCGAGGCAGCTTCGTGATGAACATCACGGGTTATATGCAGGAGCTATGGAACAGTTATGTGAAAGAGAAAAAGGCCGCCGCAGCCACGGGACACCAACCCGATCTGACAAAGATCGGAAAACGGGTCGTCTATATGGCACCCGAGGCGTACAGCCTCTATACCGCCCAATTCTGTGAGTTGCAAGGTATGGTCTCCGAAGGGTCGGCAGCCCCCAAGAACAACGCCCCGATCCGAATAGATCTGGCCTATAATATGATTAAATAAACGACAAACAGTCTGAACAGCAAAACCTAAGTTTAACACTTAGGTTTTCGCATTTCTGAGAACCAAGACTTGGTTCGCAAATTGAAATTCGAGTTCAAGAATCTGTTTCTAACAAATAACGCAATGCAAGAAAATTTAGTAATCGTCGAGTCCCCTGCCAAGGCAAAAACCATCGAGAAGTTCCTCGGCAGCGATTTCATCGTCAAATCGAGCTTCGGACACATTCGCGATCTCGCAAAAAAAGACTTGGGTATCAACATCCACGATGGGTTCCATCCCGTCTACGAAATTCCAAGCGACAAGAAGAAAGTTGTGGATGAACTCGCCAAGCTGGCCAAAGATAAAACCGTATGGCTCGCCTCCGATGAGGACCGCGAAGGAGAGGCCATCGCGTGGCACTTGGCCGAGGTTTTGGGACTTTCGGTTGACAACACCAAACGCATTGTCTTCCATGAAATCACCAAACAGGCCATTCTCAACGCTATTGAAACACCGCGCACGGTCAATATGGATTTGGTCAATGCGCAGCAGGCACGCCGCATTCTCGATCGGTTGGTCGGCTTCGAACTCTCGCCCGTCCTTTGGAAAAAGGTGAAGCCGTCGCTCTCGGCCGGTCGCGTGCAGAGTGTTGCCGTGCGGCTGATCGTCGAGCGCGAGCGCGAGATCATCGCCTTCAATTCGACCCCCTACTTCCGTGTTGTAGCTCAATTCCACACGGCCGACGATGCGGAAAAAGTGCTCTTCAAAGCCGAATTGGCCTCGCGTCTGGAGACCAAAGAGCAGGCAGAGGCATTTCTCAAAAGCTGCATAGACGCCGATTTCACCGTTGCCAAAGCCGAGGAAAAACCGGCACAACGCTATCCGGCACCTCCCTTCACCACCTCGACAATGCAACAGGAGGCCGGCCGCAAATTGGGTATGTCGGTGTCGCAAACGATGTCCGTAGCCCAACATCTTTATGAGCAGGGACTTATCTCCTATATGCGTACCGACTCGGTCAACCTCTCACAGCAGGCCTTGGCGCAGAGCAAGGAGGAGATCATCAAACTCTTCGGCGAGAAATATTCGTCGTGGCGCAACTACAAGACCAAGACCAAAGGGGCACAGGAGGCGCACGAGGCCATTCGCCCCTCCTACATCGACCGTCAAACGATCGAGGGTACGCCTGCCGAGAAAAAACTATACGATCTGATTTGGAAACGCACCGTCGCATCGCAGATGGTCTGCGCCGAGCTGGATCGCACCACCATCGCCATTGATATGTCAGGCTCAAGCCAGCAGTTTATTGCCTCGGGCGAGGTGATCCGCTTCGACGGTTTCCTGCGTCTCTACTCCGAATCGACCGACGAAGAGCCGACCGAAGGGGGCGAGGGTTTGCTGCCGAAGATGGCCAAAGGCGACCGGTTGATCTCCACGCAGATCACCGCCACCGAACGCTACACCCAAGCACCTGCCCGTTACAACGAGGCGTCGCTGGTCAAGCGGTTGGAGGAGCTGGGCATCGGCCGTCCTTCGACCTACGCCCCGACCATCACCACCATCATCAATCGGGGCTATATCGTCAAGCAGAACAAAGACGGACAGAAACGCAACTCATTGCAACTCACCCTCACAGGCAGCAAAATCGCAGCCAAAACGCTATCGGAGAGCTTCGGCAAGGAGAAAAACCGCCTGTCGCCAACCGACATCGGAATGGTGGTCAATGACTACCTCGAAACGCAGTTCAGTCCGATCATCGACTACAACTTCACGGCCAACGTCGAGAAGGAATTCGACCGCATCGCCGACGGTGAAATCACTTGGAACGGAATGATCAACGACTTCTATGGACCGTTCCACCAGATGGTTGACACGGCAATCGGCACCCAAAACGACAAAAAAGGACAGGCGCGCATCTTGGGCACCGACCCTGCGTCGGGACACACCGTCAAGGCTCGCATCGGCCGCTACGGTCCGATGGTTGAGATCGAAGGCGAAGAGGGCGCCAAGGGGCGTTTCGCCTCTCTCCAGAAGGGTCAGCTCATCGAGTCGATCACCTTCGACGAGGCGATGGCGCTCTTCGCCCTGCCGCGCAACTTGGGTCAACTCGACGACGAGGAGCTGGTCATCGGCATCGGCAAATTCGGCGCCTACGTACGCTACGGCAAATCGTTTGCTTCGCTGGCCAAGACCGACGATCCCTATACGGTAACCTACGAGCGCGCTGTGGAGGTTGTCCGCGCCCACCAAGCCAGCGCCACGGCCGCCAACACGCCGCTCAAGAGCTTCGCCGAGGATGCCGATATGCTCGTTAAGAACGGCCGCTATGGACCCTACATCGCTTACAAGGCCAAAAACTACCGACTTCCGAAAGGGGCTAAACCCGAAGATCTGACCCTCGAAGAGTGTCTGCAAATCGTGGCCAACTCCAAAAAATAGAGACTCCTCGAACAAATCAAAAACGAATCGCCCCGACTCATACGAGCCGGGGCGATTTTCAATTATAGTAGGTAAAATTTGCTGTCAAATAAAGGAGATTTGCATCTCACGAGAGAATTACATCTCACGCAGTTTAATGCTTTCTCCTAACATAATCATCGCAGTACGGAACCACTCATTGATCTTTGCTTTCATAGTAAATAATTTTAATTAATTATTAATAATCTTTAATATTAAAGACCCTGCAAAGATAAGCGGCGGAAAGCGAACTTCCAAATGTTTTAGTAAATATTTTTAGTAAATATGTAAATAATTTGAATATATCTATGCGTCCTCTATTTCGACACCCAAGAGCCGCACCAAGTCCAATGCTTGTAATTGGCTAATAATAAGACCTTTCAACTCAAAAGAATCAATCTCACCCACACGAATCCCCCGTATATCGGAATCGGCCAACGAGATGTTTTTAAGTCGTGTTCGGTGAAATTCAGCCATCGCGAGGTCGCAATGCACGAATTCCACGCGTTCGAAGCGGCATTCGTCGAAAGCAGCGCTGCGCATCAAAGCGTGGTCAAAACTCACCACGCGCATCCGCCCCGAGGTAAAATTAGCCAACTCAGCCTTGCAATTCACCAGCGAAACGTTGTTCCAAGTGACCTCACAGAGATTGGTTCCCATCAGCTTGCAATCCACAAACTCCACGCGGTGGAAGCTGCACCCTCGCCAATCGGCATTCGAAAGGTCGCAATTGCGAAAAACGACGTCCGAGAATTGGGACTTGGGCAGCGCACCGCCTGCAAAAAGGCAGCTCGTGAAACTACACGACTGCACCGAAAGATGCGACCGGTCTATCTCCGAAAAGCGCGCGCCAACGAATGCAACCCCGGCAACATCTTCGGCGGTTGCGAAAGTCGCCGAATCAGACAATGGTTGACTTTCAGGCAATTGTTGCGGTTTTGAAATTATCATACAGATCAACTTAGAGAGAGCACAAGTCGGCGATATAACCGCACCGCGCTACATATTCAATTGTCACAAAGGTAGGGATTCCTATTCAAATCGGTGCGTTACGCAGGCTCTTTCGTGTTCATTTTGCGCATTCCGAAAAAATTTTATATATTTGCCAAGGTTCACGACCAATATTGAATGAAAAAAAGACACATACTTGTTCTAATAGCCGGATTCCTGCTGCTGGCATCCTCTCCGACCGAGGCACAAGAGACCACGACCGATCAGGAAATTGTAACAGTTGCCGGAGATCTCACCAAAATCGGCAAGGGCAAGGGGGGCAAGGGGGAACAACTCCCCGATCAAGCGGCCGCAGATTCGATAATTCCGACCAAAAAACTCGGACTAATTCGTCGCATCGTCAACTATTACAGCCGCTCTAACGTCGATCGAACCTTCGAAAAAAAGATCGACTGGAGCATCGCCCCCGGTCCCAACTACTCGTCGGACGTCGGCTTCGGCATCGGCTTTCTGCTGGCCGGAATCTACCGCATCGACCGCACGGACTCGGTGACCAACCCCTCCAATATCTCGATTTACGGCAACGTAACGACCGAAAAATTCGTGCTGCTGCGCTTCTCGGGCGACAATATCTTCAACCACAACCGCCAGCGGCTGAGCTACTCGGGTGCTTTCGTCTACTTCCCCGGCGCCTTCTACGGCTTGGGCTACAAGGCTGGTAAAGCCGGCTATGTGCAGGGGCTGACCACCACGATGGGCATTTGGCGACTGTCGTATTGCACCTCGCTCATTGGACGTTTCTACGTCGGCGTTAGTGGCGGAATCGACTACACGGCAGCCGATTACAAAGACAGCCACATGGTCGAGTATTTCGATAAGATCGACAATGGTGCCGAAGAACAGCCGACCGGAGAGGTGGGTGAACTCTATGACCTCTACAAACAAGGGCGCTACAACCCCTCGAAACAAGACCCCTTTTCCGAATATGTTCGCACCTCTGGAGATCGGGCAAATGCCTTCAACGCCCACGTGGGCGTATTTTTGCAATACGACTCGCGCGATCTGACCTTCAACGCCACCAAGGGCATTTTCCTCAAAACCGAGGCGCGATGGTATCCCAAATGGCTCGGCAACACAAATCGAAATTTCGGGCGCTTCACCGCTACCTTCGACTTCTACCAACGACTTTGGAAGGGTGGCGTTCTGGCCTACGACCTCTACGCCGACTTCACGGCAGGCACCCCCTCGTGGCATATGTACGCCAAATTGGGAGGCACCGACCGAATGAGGGGCTACTACGAGGGGCGTTACCGCGACAAAAGGCTCGCCGAAACACAGATCGAATTGCGTCAAAGAATCTACCGCCGCCACGGCATTGTGGGGTGGGTTGGCGCTGGACAAGTTTGGGGCACCGAGGCATTTCGCTGGCAAAACACACTCTACACCTTCGGTTGCGGCTATCGTTTCGAATTTAAAAAGGGAATGAACATCCGACTCGACTACGGTTGGGGCGTCTACGGCAACGACAATTTGCCGTGGGATCGCAAGCGCTCCTCGGCATTCATCTTCACCGCCTCAGAGGCGTTCTAACGGAGCGGCCGCGGCCGTGAGCCGCGCATTCCGAACAAAAATCAAAGGATATAAACGGCGATGCAACCGCCATCTCGACGGATGGAGAGTTCGAGGGCTTCGCCATTTTCGATGCGGCCGACCAATCGTCCTGCTACAAAATCGACCTCCTCGACGTGCAGATCACGCACAAAATCCAACCCTTCGCGACCTGCAAATTTATAGAGCGCCTCCTTGGCACACCACACAGCGGCCGCCAGCAACGGATTCGCCGAAAGACGCTGTTCGGCAAGGCTCATATAACGCGATGTAACCCGGGTAAAATTGCGATTTTCGGTTTCAATATCGACAGCGCAAGGGGCATCCGACAGGCAAACAGCCACTCGTTCAGCACAATGCGCGACAGAAATGTAAACATCTCGATTGGCGATCACCGGCGCCCCCACCGCATTATAGGTGATTTGCACATCCGCGCCCAACGTGCGGCGAACCAACGCGCGCCACGTAAGATACTCACACCGACGTCGCGCCGAACCGAAAGTGCGACTCTGCGCAAGCTCTTCGGCGCTCACCCACTCCTCGGCCTGCGCCTCGGTCATCGGCGGCGCTATGAGCAGGGTGCGAATCATTGAATATCAACACGAATTTTGTCGATGCGACGGCTCTCGACCTCCTGCACGGTGAAGCGGATACCGTGCGCTGTGAAAATATCTCCTTTGCGCGGAAAGTCGCGCTTAAGCTCCAACATCAGACCGGCGAGGGTCTCAGCATCTCCTTTAACATCGGAAAAAAGCCCTTCATCCAACTCGAGAATACGCTCAAAATCACCAATATGCGTCTTCCCCTCAAAGAGAAAACTCTTGGCATCGAGACGCGCATATAGCTCTTCATCGACATCACTTTCATCGGAAATTTCACCGACGATCTCCTCAATAATATCCTCGAGCGACACCAGCCCCAACGTTGAACCGTACTCGTCGACGACGATGGCCATATGAATTTTATTCGCTTGAAAATCGGCCAGCAGGTCGTTGATTTTTTTGTGCTCGGGCACGAAATAAGGTTTGCGGATCAACTTCTGCCAAGCAAAATCATTGCTTTGGTTGATGTAAGGAAGTAAATCCTTGACATAGAGCGTTCCACGGATATTATCAATATCTTCTTCGTAGACCGGAATACGCGAAAATCCCGATCCAATGATCGTTTTTTGCACCGTTTCATAGTCGTCAGTCAAATCGAGCGACGCAATATCGACGCGCGGCTTCATAATCTCCTGAACCTCGGTGTTGACAAAATTGACGATACCCGACAGCATCACGTGCTCCTCGGGGGACGATCCTTGGGTCATATCCACCGCATCGGCCAGCTCGTCGAGCGATATTTCGCAGCGATGCGCCGCCTTCTCGCTAATGCGGCTGCTCGTGCGCACAAGAACATACGACAGCGGATAAAAAATCCAACGCAGCACCGCCAAGGGACGTGCCGCAAAGGTTGCAAAACGCACCGGCATACTCTGCGCCAGTACTTTGGGCAGAATTTCACCGAAGAGCAGCAGCAGGAAGGTCACCAAGACGGTCTTGAACAGAAATTCGAACCGTGCAAAAGTGAACAAAGAATCGAGGATGTTGGCGGCTAAAATGACAATGCAGATATTCACCAAGTTATTGACTACCAAAATAGTAGCCAGAAGTTGATCGACATTCGTCAACAGACGCAGCACCAACCCCGACGAGGCGTTTTTATGTCTATTGAGTCGCTGTATGTCGGTGTGTGACAGCGAGAAAAACGAAGTTTCAGCACCCGAAACGAGCGCCGAAACACACAACAAACCGAACATCACCGCACCAAACACGGCAACGTGGGTCGAAAACCCGTTGAAAACGATCCAAGGAACTGAACTGTCCAAACTCAATACAAATTGGTTAATCGAATAGAGAGCCGCTTTTCGGCTCCTCGTTCACCGACTCAACCGACGGTGGCTCATCGTGCAGTATCTCCCGGCGCCCGGCAGGCATCTGCGCCACCAACGGCAAATTACGCGATTGGTAGGCCGGCGTATTAAGCAGGGTATCAATGTTGTTGTAGCGCGTAGACTTGGCACCCAAAACCACAAATTCAGGTTGTCGAGCCGCAACTTTCGACGATTGAGGCTTGATCGGCTCCAAGGCTGAGGCCGCCACCTGCTGATCTTTCAACGGCTCCACGGCACGAACCGGCGGAATAATTTGCCGACTTACCCCCTCGGGCACGTCGCCCTCGAAGCCCGTAGCGATCACCATCAATTCGATGGCATTCCCCAAATGAGGCTTCACACTCGTACCCCAAATAATGTTGGCACTCTGAATCTCTCCTTTCGCGTCTTTCACACTGGCGCGCGATTGAATATATTTAATGATGCCCGTCGCCTCACTGGAGATTAAATTGTCGGTGCAAGCAACCGAAATATTCAACAGAATATTTTTGGCACCCGCAATTTGGTTGTGATCCAGCAGCGGCGACTGCAACGACGCCTCGGCGACTATCTCGGCTCGATTTTCACCTTCGGCAACCGCAACAGCCATATGTGCACGGCCACTGTTGCGCATAACCCTCGACACATCGGCAAAATCGACATTTATACAATCACTCTCCACGGTGATGATCTCGGCGATACCTTTGGCTGCCGAAGCCAGCACATCATCGGCCTTGCCGAAGGCTTGTTTGACCGACAAACACCCATAAATTTCCAGAATACTATCGTTGTTGATGATCAGCAGCGAATCCGTATTTTGACGCAACTCCTCAATACCGCGAAAAGCCTGCTCGTAACGAATCGCGCCCTCCACCGAAAGCGGCGAGGTGACAATGGCCACGGTGAGCAGCCCCATCTCTTTGGCCAGCTTGGCAATGACGGGGGATGCTCCGGTACCAGTACCACCGCCCATTCCGGCCGTGATAAAGAGCATCTGCGTCCCGACCTCCTCGAGCTTCTGACGTATTTCGGACAGTGTTTCAATAGCCAGAGAACGTCCCTTTTCGGGTTCATTGCCGGCACCAAGACCTTCGCCCATCAGAATCTTCAGTTCCACAGGACTTTTGTCAAGCGCCTGCTTGTCGGTGTTGCAAACCATAAACGTCACACCCCGGATACCGAGGTCCCACATATGATTGACCGCATTGCCACCGGCACCGCCGACACCAATCACCGTAATTATCGAACCATTTGACCGCGGAACTTTGATTTCCGACATTAGATCGTCTGTCATAGTAATAGGAACAGTCTTAATTTACAAATATCTTATAATTGCCTAAGAATAAAAGATATAACAAGTTAAATTTCCTCATCATCGGCCGCCGAGAAACCTTTGTTGATTTGCTCAAACGTCTTTTTGAAGAGCGAACCCCAACCACGTTTGGGTTTTGTTTCACCCATTTCGGTCTCCAAATCCTCCTCCAGCTCATCAGGCGTCGATGCCGCAGTTGTGCGCTCCGGCGCCTCGGCTACCGCTGTTGCGCCGCGTGGTGGTACGTGTCGAAATTCGGGAATCGGCTGCGGTTGTGGGGGTTGAAATCCGCGCCGAGGCTCAGCAGCCACGGTGTTCGTCGTCGGAGTAGCTGTTGCAGCACGCTGCTCGACAGGCGCCTCAACCACAGGCGGCCGCTCCACGATCACACTATTCATTCCACCCAGCGCAAAACCTTTGTGCAGAATACCGACCACCGTCGCGTAAGTCGGATCGGCAATCATCGCCTTCGTCGCCTCGCTAACGCCCACATCGGGCAACCCAATGCGCACATCCAGCCCCAACACACGGCGGAAAAGTTCGTCTATATCTTTGAGTTTCGCCGAGCCACCCGTCAGCACCACGCCAAAAGCCAATTTGCCGGTATAACCCGAATCACGGATCTCATCCACCACAAAGTCAGCAATATCCGTAGCGCGCGCCTCGATCACCTTTGCCAAATTACACAATAAAATATCCTTGGCCTCACGCACCGTGCGGCCATTGACGCGGATCAGTTTATCCTTAGGTGCCAATGACGAGACGGCCGAGCCGTATTTTTGTTTGAGCCGCTCAATGTGCTTCTCGGGAATGCACATTGTGCGAATGTCTCGGTTGATGGCCGAAGCGCCCATCGGAATCGAGACCACATAACGCACCACATTGCGATAATAGATGGTCACATCGGTCACACCGCCACCCAGATCAACCACGGCAACGCCCTCCTCTTTTTCATCGGGCGACAACACCGCTTCGGGAGTTGCCAAGCTGTCGGCAATAGCACCCAACATCTTGATTCCCAATCGTTTCAACGCCATATCAAGACGCTGCATCGGGGTATTGAGACAGAGTACAAAATTGAAGGTGGACGACAATTTACGGCCGAAAGATCCCACGGGATTGGTCACCTCCTGATTATCGTCGACCAAGTAATTTTGGGGAATTCGCTCCATAATGGTCTCGTCGTCGGGAGCTTGCACGTTGCGCATTCGTTCGAACAGCGTATCCACACTGGACTGATTGACACCATTTTGCGGATCTGAAACAAAAACATAATCGGTGTATCGGGCACAGCGCACAAAGTCGCCCGAGATACCGGCATAAGCCTCTACAATTCGTATTCCCAACCGCTCCTCGGCCTGATCAATAACCGTACGGATGGCATTGCTGACCAATTCAATATTCTCAATTTTTCCTGCTTTAACCCCTTCGACGGGCGTTGAAAGTAGGCACACCACATCAAGCAGTCCATCGGCATTTTTTTCGCCGACAGCCACCGTAACGTTCGATGAACCCAAATCAATAGCAACAGTATAATCCTTTTTTTCCACTGTAAAAAAAATCTTTATTTCTTGCAGACCACTTGGTCGTTGTATCTAATATCAATTATTCGGTATTCCCTCCAGCCGATTCGTGGCAGACCGTTGCGATAGAAATGCAACAGCTTATCGAACTTACGCTCGATCTGCTCCAGTCGGCCAAAAAGGATTGTATGGTCACCGCTACGAGGGACTATTTCCACCTCCAATGCACCACTGAGGGTCGTATGGGCAACTATTTGCACCACTTCCGACCTCCAAAAATCGTCCTCTTCGACGAACTTTACAAAGGTAAGAAGTTTCGTGAAATCTTCGCAGTTTTTTTCTACTTTTTTTTGCTCGCGTCGTTGGGCCTCCTGCTGCTCGGCAAGCAGGTCGATCGAGGATTGAATCACCCGTGCCCGATAGCGATACATACGGCGCGATTCGACCTTTTCGCGCCGCAACTTATCGACACGACGCTCAAACTCTTGTGCGCTCTCCAAGAGCCACCACTGCCGTTTGATGCGTTTGCGACGCAGCGCGGCAAGCTTGCGATCATTCTGCCACTCCTGCTCGTAGAACGGATATTTTTGTTTCTCCAACTCCGTAATACGTTGATCAATCCGCCGTTTCTGCTCCTCGGCGTAACCGGCCACGTTGCCCACGTAGGAGCTTGGAAAAGGGGGTTTATAGCTGCCCGAAATCACCGGAACATAGAGCGACGAGAGACGCGGCGCCCCAAAAACATACCCCTCGTCCGTCACATAAGCATTCAATCCGCCCGACAGCAAGCGCACAAGTGGCTCATACTGACTAATGCGGATATGCAGCGTGCCGGCGTAGGAGGCGTAGACCACGGCGCGATCCACAAAACCATTGCGCAGAATCAGCTGCTCCACGCCAGCCAAATCGACCCGGTCAATGCGCGCGCCGATGGTCTTCAAACCGCTCTGCTTCACCCATTCGCGCACGCGATCCGAAGTCACCAAATGGCCGCGCGAGGTACTGTCCAGCACCTCAATTTTCACCGCACTAATCTTTCTCTGCATACGCCCATTATGCGACAAGCGAGCCGCATAAACAATGTATGCGGCCACTGCGCTCCACAAAAGTGTGAGCAAGGCGTATTTGAGAAAGGTTTTCAACGCGGGCGTGCTAAAAAACAGTTTTTAACGCTTCAACTTTTCGGCGATCTCCCCACAACAAGCGTCGATATTACCGGCACCGAAGCTGATCACCACATCCGTTGTCATCGCAGCCACACAATCGGCCAACGCTTCGCGCGCCACAATGCGATGCGGCACCGTCAGTTGATCGGCAATAATTTGGCTCGTGACGCCTGCAATTGGCTCTTCGCGAGCCGGATAGATCGGCAGCAACACCACCTCATCGGCGTGCGACAACGCCTCGGCAAACGCCCTATAAAAATCGCGCGTGCGCGTATAGAGGTGCGGCTGAAAAAGTGCCGTGATGCGACGCCCGGGGAACATTTGACGTGCCGAGGTCAGCGTGGCCGCCAACTCGCACGGATGGTGGGCGTAGTCATCCATATAGACTTGATGCGGCGTATTGATGTACAACTCAAACCGCCGCTTCACCCCTGAGAATGAGGATAATGCCGCACGCAAGACCTGTTCGTCGAGCGTCGTCCCCTCGGCCTGCGCTGCGCACCACACCGAGGCCACAGCCGCCACCGAATTTTCGATGTTGACCCATCCCGGAACGCCCAAGCGACACCCCTCGATCACCCCCGAGGGGGTCACCACGTCATAACGATAGCATCCGCCGGCGATAAGCTCCACGTTACGCGCATAGAAATCGCACGGCTGATCGTAGGCGTAGCGATAGATCGTAATCTGCGGATTATCAAGCACAATATCGACTCCCAATTTGATGATCAGGTAGCCATTCGGCTTGATCTGACGCACAAATTGCGAAAACGCCTCTTTCACCGCTTGATGGGTGCCGTAGATGTCGAGGTGGTCGGCATCGGCCGCCGTCACCACCGCCACATTGGGATACAAACGCAGAAACGAACGATCGAATTCGTCGGCCTCGACGGCCAACCGCAACCCCTCGCCCAAGACCAAATTACCGGCAAAATTTTTGGAGATGCCGCCCAAAAAAGCACTGCCGCCACCCGTCAAAGCACGATTGAGCCACGCCAAGAGGGTCGAGGTGGTCGTCTTGCCGTGGGTTCCGGCCACCGCCATCACATATTTACCCTCCGCCAGATGACCCAACATCTGCGAGCGCTTCTCGACACAAAAACCGTGGCTCTTGAAGTAGCAATATTCGCTGTGATCCTCGGGCACGGCCGGCGTGAAGACCACCATTGTGCCCTCCGGCGAGCGAAATGGTTCGGGAATCAGCTGCACATCATCTTCGTAGTGAATCGCTGCCCCCTCCCCCGAAAGTTGTTCGGTCAAAGTCGACGGCGTGCGGTCGTAACCGGCCACCTGTCGCCCCTCGTGCAAGAAATAACGTGCCAAGGCGCTCATTCCGATGCCGCCAATACCTAAAAAATAGACCCTTTGAAATTCCATTATTTTATAATGTTAATAATCTCATCCACAATTCTTTCTGCGGCATCCGGTTTGGCAAGTCGCGCCAAGTTTTCGCGCATATGGTGCAACCGTTCCGCAGAGCGGAGCAGCTCCATTGCGCGCTCCATTGCCGTGCGCGACTCCGCATCGGGAACCATCACGGCAGCACCTTGTGCCTCCAACGCCTGCGCATTTTTGGTCTGATGATCCTCCGCCACATTGGGCGAGGGGATAAACAGCACCGGTTTTGCCACCAAACACAACTCCGAAACCGTGCCGGCACCACTGCGCGCCACCACCAAATCGGCCGCCGCATAGGCATAATCCATACGGTCGATGAACGCCCCCTGCCAAATGTGCGGAGCCGGATGCGCCGCCAAAAACGCCTGCATCTCACGTTCGTAATATTTGCCGGTTTGCCAAATCACCTGCACTGGAGCGTTGCCCTCGGTTTGCGCGATCCACGCCTTCATCATTTCGTTGAGTGATCGCGTGCCAAGTGAGCCGCCAACAACCAACACAACAGGTAGTTCCGACGTAAATCCATAGGCCGCCAACGCCTCGTTACGATCGGCGCCCTGCTTCGAGAAACCACCACGCAAGGGGTTGCCCGTCAAGGTGATTTTCGGCTCGGGGAAAAAGCGCTCCATCCCCTCGTAAGCCACGCAGATATGTTGTGCACGGCGTGCGAGGATCTTGTTGGTCATACCGGCATAGGAGTTCTGTTCTTGAATCAGCGTCGGCACCCCCATTTGCTGCGCCGCCCACAACACCGGAGCACTGGCGTAGCCGCCAAAACCCACGACGGCATCGGCACCGAAATCACGTATCGTCTTGCGCGCCAAACGAATGCTGCGCAAAACTTTAAACGGGACGGCCAAGTTGTGCCAATCGAGACGCCGCTGCAATCCGGCAATCGGCAGTCCGACAATTCGATAACCCAACGCCGGCACTTTTTCCATCTCCATTTTGCCTTCAGCGCCGACAAACAACAGCTCAACCTCCGCACCAAAACGACGCTTAAGTGCCTCGGCAACAGCCACGGCCGGATAGATATGACCACCCGTACCGCCGCCCGAAAGAATAATTTTTTTCATCTTTTATCTCTATCTGCTCTCGCAAGAAATTTACAATCCCTACACGCCCCAATTTCCGCGATCCAAACTGCGGTAATTGATCGCCTCGGCCACATCAGCGGTCTCAATTTGCGCTCGTCCGGCCAAATCGGCAATCGTGCGCGCCACTTTCAGTATTCTATCGTAGGCACGTGCCGAGAGGTTTAGTCGCTCCATCGCGCGTTCGAGCAGCGTCGCAGTCGACGCATCTAATTGACAATATGCGCGTTGCATCGCGGCATTCATCATCGCATTGGTATAAACCCCCTCTTGCCCCACGAAGCGCGCCGACTGGATCGCTCGCGCACGGATCACCCGTTCGCGCACCGCAGCGCTCTTCTCGCCCGAGCTGACCCCCGACAACTCCGAAGGGGGTACCGGGGTCACCTCAATGTGCATATCAATGCGATCCATCAAGGGTCCCGAGATGCGACTCATATAGCGATGCACCGAACCCGGCGAACAGGTACATTCCTTTGTCGGATGGTTGTAATAGCCACACGGACAGGGGTTCATCGCGGCCACCAAGGTGAAGTTTGCCGGATATTCGACACTATATTTAGCCCGTGAAATCGTAATTTTTTTGTCTTCCAACGGCTGCCGCAACACCTCCAACACGTTGCGGCCAAATTCGGGCAACTCGTCGAGAAACAACACCCCGTTGTGCGCCAGCGACACTTCTCCCGGGTGGGGCGACTGTCCGCCGCCGACGATGGCAACTTGCGAGGTGAGGTGATGGGGCGCGCGAAACGGTCGCCGCGTCATCAAACCGCCGTGGAGTTCGGTTTTGCCAGCCACGGAGTGGATTTTGGTGGTTTCCAACGCCTCCTCGCGCGACAATGGCGGCAAAATGGTCGGCAGACGACGTGCCAGCATCGTCTTGCCCGATCCGGGTGCCCCAATCATCAGCACGTTATGTCCGCCGGCAGCCGCAATTTCCAAGGCACGTTTGACGTGCTCCTGCCCCTTCACATCGGCAAAATCCTCGTCATAGCAGCCCACCGCCTTTTCGAACGGATCCGATTCGGCAGGCACAGCCGCTGCAATCGGCAGCTCCCCGTTGAGATACGCCACAACATCTTTGAGCGTCGCCACACCAATCACTTCAATTCCCTCGACCACAGCCGCTTCGGCTGCATTGGCTGCGGGTAGCACCAGTCGTTGCAACCCCTCATCACGCGCACGCACGGCCAACGACAGCACACCGCGCACCGATTTTATCGACCCATCGAGCGACAGTTCGCCAGCAAAGAGTGTGCCTTCGAGAGCCTCCGGCTCGACGCGCGACATCGCCGCCAAAATACCCACGGCAATCGGCAAATCGAATCCGCCGCCCTCCTTGCGCAGATCGGCCGGCGCGAGGTTGACCACGATCTTGCGACCCGACATCCGCTCGCCCGAGTTCTCGAACGCCGCACGAATGCGCTGCTCGCTCTCCTTGACAGCGTTATCGGGCAGCCCGACAAGGTACAACCCCAAGCCGCCACCAGCAATATTGACCTCAACGGTCACCGCTACGGCTTCAATTCCGAGAATGGCACCTGCGTGGGTTCTGACAAACATCTTCGCGTTATTTTAGAGGTACAATGGATTAAAACGGAGTTTCATCGTCCACGTGAGGCTGCACATTGAACTCTTGCGCCCCACTTGCTGCCGCCAATCCACTGTCGGGAGCAGCCGCTCCGCCATTTGATCCGCTGACATAATCGTCATAAGCTTGTTGTCCCTCCGCTGCCGGCGAGGTGGGCGACAACACATCGTCCATATCGGCAAAACGCGCCTGCTCCTTCAGGAAGCGCAGACTGACGTCGCAGACGGCACCATTACGGTGTTTGGCGATGATGATCTCGGCCATACCGGCGGTCGGCATACCGTTTTCGTCTTGGTTAATACCGTAGTATTCAGGGCGATGGATGAAAGCCACAATATCGGCATCTTGCTCAATGGCACCCGACTCTCGCAGGTCGGAGAGCTGCGGACGCTTCGAACCTCCACGCGTTTCGGTGGCACGGCTCAACTGCGAAAGGGCAAGGATCGGCACGTTCAGCTCCTTGGCAATGGCCTTGAGCGTTCGCGAGATGAAGGCCACCTCCTGCTCACGGTTACCGCGCGAATCCTGCGTTCCGGTCATCAGCTGCAAGTAGTCGATGATGATCACCTTGATGTCGTTATGGATCTTCAGTCGGCGCGCCTTCGAGCGAAATTCAAAGACCGAAAGCGCCGGCGTATCGTCGATGAAAAGCGGCGCGCTGCTCAGCGGTTTGGTGGCCGACTCCAGATGCCGCCACTGCTCGGGCGTGAGCCGACCCGACTTGACGTCGTTGCCGACCAGCCCCGTCTCGGCGATGATCAGACGCATCATCAGCTGCACGGCCGACATCTCCAACGAGAAGAAAGCCACACCAACCTCGTGATCAACAGCCATATTACGTGCCATCGAGAGCACAAAGGCCGTTTTTCCCATCGAGGGACGTGCCGCGACGATGATCAAATCGGAGAGCTGCCAACCCAGCGTCACGCGGTCGATGGCCATAAAACCCGACGGCACACCATTGAAGGCGCTGTCGTTTTTCGAAGCCTCCTCGATCTGCATTAGCGCACGCGCCAAAATATCTTTGGAGGTCTGCACCGAACGTTTGACGTGCCCCTCCGAGACCTTGAAAATCTCGCCCTCGGCAAATCCGATCAACTCGGTCACGTCGGTCGATTCGTCGTACGACCGTTTTTGGATCTCGGTAGCGGAGCGAATCAGCTCGCGCTGGACATATTTTTGCGCAATGATTTTGGCGTGGAACTCGACGTTGGCCGCCGAACCGACCTTTTGGGTCAGCTGCGCCAAATAGGAGGCGCCGCCCACCTTTTTCAGCTCTTTGGTGCTTTTCAGCCGCTCGGTGACGGTGTAGAGGTCGATGGGTTTAAGCTCCATCGACAGATCCTCGATGGCTTTGTAGATCGTCCGGTGCTCGTCGGTGTAGAACGCGTCGGGGGTAATATACTCCTGCACGGCGATGATGCTGTCCTTCTCGAGCAGCAACGCACCCAGCACAGCCTCCTCTAACTCAACCGCTTGAGGAGGTACGTTGCCGGCAGTGTCGGTCATCGACTGGAAGGCCTCCCGATTGCGGGAAGAGGGGGTAAAATCTTTAGCCATAAATTACGGATTCATTCAATGCTCAAAAGTAACAATAAGCAAGGATAATTCAAAACGGCAACGGCAGAGTTTTGTCAAAAACGCTGTCTATAACTTTTTTTACGGGACAGTCAGGGGCTGAGCGTGAGAAAAGGGTGTTGAAAAGTAATTAGAAATAGGTCGAAAAGAGCCGAAAAGGACGAGGTTAATAGATTTAAAACAGCTTTTAAGAAGCTGTTTACTCTTTGACGCCCAGCTCGCGTCGCGAGACCGCCAACGCCGCAATGCTCACACGGCAATCGGGCACAACGCGCAAGATCTCGGCGGCACACGTGAGCAGGGTGCTGCCGGTGGTGAAAACGTCGTCGACCAGCAACACGTGGCGGCCGGCCAACCGTTCGGGATGGCGCACAGCAAAAGCCCCTTCGACATTTTCGGCACGTTCACTATGGGGTTTGAGCGCCTGACTGGCGGTATTGCGCTTGCGTCGAACACTGTGACGATCGACCGCGACGCCCAACTGTGTGGCGATTCCCTCGGCAATATATTCCGACTGGTTGTAGCCGCGGCGGCATCGCTTGAGCGGATGCAACGGCAGGGGCACCACCATATCTATGTCGTCATACAAGCCGCTCTCCCTCAGGTTGCGACCGTACCACACACCCATCACACGCGCCAAACGCCACGCACCACGGTACTTGAAGGCGTGAATCAGCCGCCGCCAACCGCTGTTGTGGATAAAAAACAGGAAGCCCGAGGCCTGCACAATGGGCACCATTCCCCAGCATTTTCGCGCCACCGGATTGTCCATATCGCGCCAAAAACCCGTCAAAGGCGCCGTAGCGCGGCAAAAAGTGCAGATCACGTGCTCGCCCTGCGTCAACGGTTCGCCGCAGACCGGGCATCGCTCGGGAAAGAGCAGTGCGCGCACATCGCACAACAGGTCACTGAGGATCGACATTGGCAACGACGACGACGGTTCGAAAATCAGGCTCCGCAGCAAAGCGTTTCAGCTCCGCGACCAACACCTCTCGAGCACGCGCCGACGAGGCGCCGCTCTCGATTTTGAGCAGAAAACCCAGCAGATACTCGCCGCGAATGCGATCGACGGCCGGCGTGATCGGACCCAACAAGCGGCGTCCGAAACGCGCACGCAGATGCGTGGCAAGCGTCTCGGCAGCACGGCGCAGCACCTCGGGCGAACGATGACGCAGTGTCAGCGCCGTCAAGCGTGCATAGGGTGGATAAAAAAACATCTGACGATCAGCGAGTTGTGACCGCGCCATCGCCTCGAAATCCCCTTCGACAACTTGCCGGATCAGCGGATGCGTCGGCTCGGCGGTTTGGATCACCACCTCACCACCCTCGGCACGACGTCCGGCGCGGCCTGCCACCTGTGTCATCAGCTGGAAAGCCCGTTCCGATGCCCTGAAATCGGGATTATTCAAGAGGTTGTCGGCATTGAGAATGCCCACAAGCGACACACCGCCGAAATCGAATCCTTTGGTGATCATCTGGGTGCCGACCAGTATATTTGTCTTGCCTTGCGCAAAATCGGAGATGATCGCACTGAAGGCGCGCTCCGAAGTGACGCTATCGCGATCGAGTCGAGCGACACGCGCTTCGGGAAAAAGGCGTCCGATCTCCTCTTCGACCTTCTCGGTACCGAAACCCATCGGCACCACGTCGGCGACCTTGCACGCAGGGCACTTTGCAGGCACCGTTTCGGTGTGACCGCAGTAGTGACAAACAAGCTGCGAACCGCCCTTGTGGTAGGTCAGGGTGACGTTACAGTGGGGACAACGCGCCGTCCAGCCGCACGCTCCGCACTCGACATAGGGCGAGAATCCGCGGCGGTTTTGGAACAGCATTACCTGTTCGCCTCGCGAGAGCGTCTGCTCGATTTTGTCGAGTAGCAGTTTGTTGAAATGGGCTTTGCGCTCGCCGCGTCGCGCGGCTCGAAGTGTGTCGGAAACGAGAATTTCGGGCGGACGCGCGGCACCGTAGCGCTCCGTGAGCACCGCGTGGCCATACTTGCCCCCTTGGGCATTGAGCCACGTTTCGAGCGAGGGGGTGGCACTGCCCAGCAGGGTTCGCCCACCCAATAGCCGCGCCATAAAGACCGCACAGTCGCGCGCATTGTAACGCGGTGCCGGTTCCATCTGTTTGTAGCTGGCATCGTGCTCCTCATCGACGATGATAAGCTGTAAATGATTCAGCGGCAGAAAGATCGACGAACGAACGCCGACGACAAATTCGCCCCCTGCCGAGTGGTTCAGTCGCAGATAGGTCTCCGTGCGACGCTGTGCCGTAAGTTTTGAATGGTAGGCCGTGACGCGGCTGCCGAAGATGCACTCCATACGCTCGATGAGCTGCGCCGTGAGGGCGATTTCGGGCACCAGCAGCAACACGTCGCCACCACGCGCCAACACCTCGGCAATCAGGTGGATGTAAATTTCGGTCTTGCCCGAGCCGGTGATGCCGTGAAGCAACGCCGTCGCTTTGTCGGCAAATTGCACACGCAGCGCATCGAGCGCCACGGTTTGCTGCGCGGTCAACTCCGGCAGGCGAAAGGTCACCGCCCCGGGAGGCTCCACACTCCGCTCGTGCTCCGTGCAGACGATATAGCCCTTGCGCTCCAAGGCGTGCAACAACGATCGCTCGGCGCGCAGCAGGCGACGCGGCACTGCACCCGTCAGGATGCGCTCTTGATCACCGGCCGCGGCGATCTCCAACAGCGCTTCGTATTGTTTGGGGGCACGGCGCGTCAGTTTTTCGAAGACTTCGTGCAGTTGCTGCTCGTCGTGAAGCTCCTCACACAACGCCACATAGCTCTCTGTGCGAGGGCGAAATTCGTCGTCGGCAAACTCCTGTTCGGTGTTGCCGGCAGGTTTGATCAGCGACGGCAGCGCCACACGCATTACCTCGCCCAACGAGCACATATAGTAGGTGGCAACCCACTCCCAGAGCGCCATTTGCGACGACGAGAGCAGCGCCGTGCCGTAGAGCACACGCTCAATGATTTTGATGTTTTTGAAGGGAGGACGGCAATCGTGACACCGCCAAACGATGCCCGTATAGAATTTGCGCGCGCCGAATTGCACCACCACAGCTTGCCCGGCCACCACGGCCAGCCCCTCGGGAATAGCAAAGGTATAGGTCGGCTGCGCCAGCGGTAAGACTATATCGGCATAAAGGGGCATCGAGAAGCCTTAGAGTTTGTTGAGCGTCTGAAATCCTTTGCCGTAGACACCCATCACCGACGCCACGGTCATAAAGGCATTGGGGTCGATGGTTTTGACAAATTTGAGGATCATCGGGGTCTCGCGCTTGCGGCAGACAACCATCACGATCTTCGACTCATTCTTCGAGTACCATCCTTGCGAGTCGATGAGCGTCACACCGCGATGGACATTGGTCACAATCGCATCGGCCATCTTTTCGTAGTCGTGGGTGACGATCAGCACTTGGCTCGACTGTTGGTTGCCGGCCATAATCATATCGACCGTATAGCCAAAGACGGCCGTCATCACATAACCGTAGATCACCGAGTCGATGTGATAACCGACCAACATCGACGAGCCGATGATCACAAAGTCGGAGTAGATGACAATCTTGCCATAGCTAATTGTGCGGTATTTGTTGATGATCATTGCGGCGATGTCGGTGCCACCGGTTGATCCGCCCTGCATAAAGCACACGGCCACACCGATACCGGCCAAGATACCACCTAAGATGATCGAAAGAATACGTTCCAAATGGAGAAAATCACCAGCCGGAAGCACACCCTGCCAAAAATTCATTCCGATTGAGATCATAAAGACGCAGAAGATGGTCTTGATGCCGAAGTTCCAACCGACGATGAATCCGGCAATGAGCAGCAGCACGGCATTCAACATAAAGACCATTGTACCGATCTGAACATCAATGCCGATGAAACTAATCGCCTTGCAGATCACCAACGAGGCTCCAGCAGCACCACCACCGACGCCTTGGGCAGGTAGCACGCAACCGATCCAAGCAAACGAATACAACATCATACCGATCGCCATAATAAAATACTCTTTGGCGACGGTCAGGCTTTGCTCTAAGGTGGGGATTTTCATAGCTATACGAAGTTATCTTTTTCAGAAGCTGTTTGAAGTTATTACTGAAGCTGTTTTTGAGCAATTTTTGTCTCGGTTTTTGTTCTGCAAATCCGATTTTAGAAAAGCTAAATGAGGATTTACAGGGTGGAAACTGGGGCAAAAAGAGCCGAAAAGAACGAAAATCATAAATTCGAAACAACTTCTTAGCTACAAAGGTATAAAAAATTCGCCTTGATACGCATTGAGCGCCTCTAATCTTTTTTCGAGCATCGTGAGTAGCTGCTCATTGCGCACCAGCCCCCAATTGGGACCATAATGGTAACGGGGCGGTGCCTCGGAGGCGAAGCGTTCGACCACCAAATCGGGTCGCAGCCGCCGCAACACCTCGACAAAGAGGTCGAGGTACTCCTCCAGCGTCCAAAAACGGAACCGCGCAGGGTCGGCATCGTACTCGGCGGCCATGGGTGTGGCGCGGAAAATTTGCAGCTGGTGGAATTTGATCGTGGTCAGCGGCAGGGCGTTGATGCGCGCCACCTGATCGAGCAGCATCGCATCGCTCTCACCCGGCAACCCCAAGATGAAGTGCGCCCCCACGTGCAAACCACGCTCGGCCGTCATTGCCACAGCACGTTCGGCCGTGGCGAAGTCGTGGCCGCGGTTGACCGCGCGCAGGCTCTGATCGTAGGTCGATTCGATGCCGTATTCGATGGCCACATAGTGCTCGCGCGCCAGTTGGGCGAAGTAGTCGAGCGTCGCCTCGTCCACACAATCGGGACGCGTACCAACCACAATACCGGCCACTTGCGGATGCGCCAAGGCCTCATCGTAGAGTTGCCGCAGGTGGTCGAGGGGCGCGTAGGTGTTGGAAAAGGATTGGAAGTAGACCAGATAACGCGAGGCCTTCCGATAGCGGCTGAGGTGAAATTGGATCCCCTCGTCGATCTGCTGCCGCACGCTCTTCGAGGGCAGACAATAAGAGGGGGTGAACGCTCCGTTGTCACAGAACGTACACCCCCCTTTGCTTATTTTGCCGTCGCGGTTGGGGCAGGTGAAACCTGCATTGACCGCCACTTTTTGGATCCGGCTGCCGAATATCCGGCGAAAATACCCCGAATAGGAGTTAAACCGCCGTTCGTCGCCCCAAGCATACATTGTTAGAAGCCCCAGTCCGAGGCCGTATAACTATCCTTGGGCGCGTTGGGGACGTTGCCGAAGAAGGTAACGCCAGTCATCTCCTCCATCTTTTTCACCGAATAGAGCATCCCCTTCGCCGCATATTGGTTGGGCTTGGGCACCTCGGATTTGGCATAAGCGCGATGCTCAACCATAATGGCAATGCACTGCAACTCATCGCGCGAACAGCTCTGCACCCACTTGTTTTGGTGTTTTTTGGTGCGCAGCAGCACTTTGTAGTAATGGGTCGGAATGGTGGTCGGACCGACTTTTTTATTCGTATTTTTCCAGTAACTGCCAATCACTTGATAGGTCGTATCACTCGAAGAGGTCCATTGGGTATCCACCCAATCTTCGAGTGTATTCCACGCACCGCCACCCGTATTGAAATAGGTTTGAATCTGTGGGGCGATGTTCGAGTGGTAGAACACCTGTTCGTTGGTGCGTCGACTCACCAGTCGCTCGGCAGAACCCAACATATGACCGCGCGTGTAACCGCTCCACTTTCCGGGTTGGTCAAACGACAGATTCGGATCATCTTTATAGGCATCAGTACGCCCCACGTTTTTCTTTGCATAGAAGGTGTGCATCGGAGCTGCCACCCACACCGCACACATCATTTTTTTGCTGTAACATACGGTATAATTACGCGCTTTCTGGCCTTTGGACGTGTTTTGGTCGGTCAGGTGGTAGGTGTAATACCAGTCGCCGGAGACCTCTTTGGTGGTGGGCAACTCTGCCCAGCCTGCAAACAGGGTATTACCCGGCACAATCGGATCGCCACCACCATCGGAGAGGGTGGTAAAGGTGGCCGACTCACTCGAATAGGTGGCACTTCCGATCACCACGCACAAACGATAGGTGTAGCTGGTCGAGGCGGCAAGTCCCGAAAGTGTCGCGCTTTTATTGCCTTTGTCCACCGACACCGGAGCGTGTTGACCGCTGCCGGTCGGGGCACTGTATTGGAAATAGACCTCGGCGATCGGTTTGTCGCCCGTGTAGGCGAACGAGCCGCTGACCGTGGCCGAAGAGGCCGTCAGTGCCGCTGAGGTGAGGGCACCAAAGGTCGGTTTGACAACCGTCGGATCTTCCGGCTCATCGCCGTCGTCACCGGTCTGAAAGGTGATCGGGGCGCTCTGCATCCGCTCGCCACCAACCACCACAAAGGCATAGACCAAATAGGTGGTTTGAGCCTCCAACGCCTCCAGCTGACACGACAACACCTTGCCGTTTACCGTGGTTTCGGTGATCTCGGCAAATTCGCCGACAGCATCGCCAATCGGCGCGTAGGCAAATCCGGCTGGCATTGAAGTCAGCACACCGTCACCGAAGGTCGTCAGGCAACTCACCTCGACCGTTGTGCCCGCAACAACCGCCGTGGGTTGCTGGAACCAGTGACTTCCATTGTCCGTGTTTTCGTCGTTACACGCGGCAAAAGCCACGGCAAAAACGACCACGAACAGACCAAAAATCTTCTTCATAGGTATTAAATTGTTTGTTATTGTTATTGTTTATTATTCTTTATTTTTTGAATCCATCCAGATCGTCACCGGCCCGTCATTGACCAGTGCGACCTGCATATCGGCACCAAATTCGCCCGTGGGAACCGTGCGACCCAAAAGTGCGGCAACAGCGGCCGTAAACTGCTCATAGAGCGGACGCGACACCGCTTCGGGGGCTGCGTGGATGTAGGAGGGACGATTGCCTTTGCGGGTCGAGGCTTGCAGCGTGAACTGGCTCACAACCAGCACATCACCAGCTGTTTGCAGCACATCGAGGTTCATCACCCCCTGCGCATCGTCGAAAATCCGCAGATGCACCAACTTGGCCGCCAGATAGTCAATATCCTCGGCCGTATCTTCGCCGCAGATGCCAACCAGCACCAGCAACCCCCTCCCGATTTGGGAGCGCAGGGTGCCATCAATGGTGACCGACGCACTTTGTACGCGCTGAATCAGAATACGCAACGGAAAAGTAGCTTAAAGTTTTTCGAAATAAGCCCACAAATTATCCTCGGCAGGCACGGGAGCCGTCACCACGATCGGTTCGTGACGCACCGGATGATCGAAGGCAATGCTGCGCGAGTGGAGCGAGATGCCACCGCCCGGAATCGACCGCTTGGCACCATATTTCAGGTCGCCGCGAATCGAGCAGCCGATCTTCGAGAACTGGGCGCGGATTTGGTGGTGTCGGCCAGTGAGCAACTCGACGGCAACCAGCGTGTAGTGGGTTCCCACGCCGAGTGTTTCGTAGCGCAGACGCGCCTGCTTGGCATCGCCACGCGGAGCATCGCACGCCCGTGAGCGGTTGGTTTGGCTGTCGCGCACAATGTAGTGGGTCAGCTCACCACTCTCAGGCACAGGCGTTTGCTCGGTCAGCGCCCAATAGATTTTGCGGATCTGACCATCGCGAATCATCTCGTTGAGCCGCACCAACGCCTTTGACGTCTTGGCAAAGAGCACCGCCCCACTCACAGGGCGGTCAATGCGGTGCACCACGCCGAGAAAGACATCGCCGGGTTTGGCATCGCGAACCTTGATGAAGGCCTTGATCTGGTCTTCCAACGCACTCTCGCCCGAGGGGTCGGGTTGCACCAGATCGCCACAATGTTTGTTGACAACCAGCAAATGGTTGTCTTCGTAGAGAATATCTTCGGGTTGAAACATCGTCTATTAGAGAATAAAAGTAAAAGGCAGCAGCAGCGAAGCCGTGCCGACCACCGAGGCCGAGCCGTTTCCGCTCATAATCACGCGCATCGGACACCCCTGTCGGCGCTCGACATCGACCAGCACCTGACGGCACTGTCCGCAGGGATAACACTCACGTTCCGAGGGGTTTGAGGCGATAGCCAGCGCGTCGATCGGATCGTTGGCGTAGTTGGCTTGGGCATAAAACAACAGCGACCGTTCGGCACACAGCCCAGCCGGATAGACCTCGCTTTCGAAATTGCTGCCGTAGAGGATTTTGCCGCTACGCAGACGCGCCGCAGCCCCCACGTGGAATTTCGAGTAGGGCGCGTGGGCATTCGCCGTGGCACGCTCGGCCTCGGCAACCAACGCGCGGTCGGCCTCCGAAAGAGCAGCAAGTGCCTCGAAGTGTTCGTAATTAAAACAAAACTGTTTTTCCATAGCTCCTCAATTTTATGGGGCAAAGTGAACAAAGATAACCTAAAATTTCTAATTATCCAACGAGAGTGCTGTTTTTCTCGTGCGCAGGGCGAGGGCTGAGGCCAAAGAAGAGGATGTCGTTGGGGCATCCTCTTCTCGATAAATCTGGAAAGCAGCTACTTCAGCACAAATTTCGTCTGAACGGAGTACTGCAACTTGATGGTTTTGAAATCGAGCGGCTCCTCGTCGGAAGCTCCCTCGGCGAAATCGGCATTTTTGGCACTGCGCATCACCGCCAAATTGTTGTAATAGGGCTGGATTTCGTTGTTCGAATCGTAGACGTAGAAGCATTGCCCGATGCTCTGACCAATGGCCTGCGCCAAACTCTCGGCACTCTGCTTGGCATTTTGCATTGCCTCGACACGCACCTGCGCCTTGTAGGACTCGATCTTCGAGTGCGAGACCTTCAGGATCGAGACATTCGAAATGCCCTGCCCGTCCAGTGCCTGCCACACCTTGGCGACTTGTGCCGCCGTGGAGAGTTGCAGTTGGTATTTGGCCGAAGCTACCGAGGTGTTTTTCTTGAAAAATTCGCTCGACAGGTTGGCAACTTTGAGCTGCTTTTCGATGTTTATGCCCAGCCCTTTGAGCGTTGCAATCATCTCACGCTGTTGACTATCGACCGAAATCTTGCCTTTCGAATCGCGCTCGTCGATGACAATCGAGAGGTAGAACTCGTCGGGGGCGATCTCCTTTTCGGCACGGCCATTGACTTGGATATAGGAGGGGAATTTTTCCGGCTCTTGCGCTGCAACAGGCAGTGCCACAAGCACCACCGCTGCCCATAAAATCAATCTTTTCATCCTTTTCTTTTTCTAAAGTTTCTTAGGTTTCTAAGAAGCTGGTTGCAAATAAAACGCCACAACTTCGCTTTTTATTGCGCGGTTGGTTTTTCCGCAGTCGGTTCGACAGTTTTTGGGACGGCGCGCCGCACCAGTTTCACCACATTCTCAACGTGTTGCGTGTGGGGGAACATATCGACCGGCTGCACCGCTGCGACACTGTAAGCGGCGTCCAAAAGCGCCAAATCGCGCGCTTGCGTGGCCGGATTGCAGCTCACATAGACGATCCGCGCAGGGGCTGCGCGCAAGATCACCTCGATCACCGGTTCATCGACACCGGCACGCGGCGGATCGAGAATAATGACGTCGGGGTGGCCATTCTCCGCCACAAAACCGTCGTTGAGCACCTCTTTCATATCGCCGGCATAGAAGACCGTGTTTTCGATGCCGTTCAGCGCAGCGTTGATCTTGGCATCGGCAATAGCCTCTGGAACATACTCAATACCAACGACTTTAGCACACCGCGCAGCACAGAAATTGGCGATGGTGCCGGTGCCGGTATAGAGGTCATAGAGCACCTCATCGGGCTGCAAATCGGCAAACGTGCGCGCCACCTGATAGAGTTCGTAGGCCTGTTCGGAGTTGGTCTGGTAGAAGGACTTGGGACCCACCTTGAATTGCAGCCCCTCCATTCGCTCAATGATGTGATCCTTACCCCGATAGCACACCGGTTCGAGGTCACCCACCGAGTCGTTCCACTTGGAATTGACGATATAAAAAAGCGAAGTAATTTGCGGAAAAGTTGTGGCGAGATGATCCAACAGCGCGGTGATCTTCGTCAGCTCGTCGGCATAGAAGACCACGATCACCATCACCTCGCCCGTCGACGAGGTGCGGATGACAAGCGTGCGCATCAGCCCCACGTGGTTGCGCGCGTTGTGGAACGTGTAGCCATTTTCGACACAGAAACGCTTGGTCTCCAGCCGAATGGCATTCGACGGATCGGCCTGCAACCAACATTTGTCGATGTCGAGCACCTTGTCGAACATTCCGGGAATGTGAAATCCGACAGCAGGAGCCTCACCGATGTCGCCGCTCTCGGCAATCTCTTCGCGCGTCAGCCAGCGGCGGTCGGCAAAGGTGTATTCGAGTTTGTTGCGGTAGAATTGGGTCTGCGCCGAACCGAGGCAGGCCGGAATTTCGGGCAGCTCGATTTTGCCAATGCGCGTCAATTGGTCGCGCACCTGCTCGCTCTTGAAGCGCAGCTGCTCGTCATAGGGCAGATTCTGCCATTTGCAGCCACCGCAAACCCCGAAGTGTTCGCAGAAAGCCTCGGCACGAAGGGTCGATTTTTTGAGGTAACGGACTACAAAGCCCTCCATAAAACGGCGACGTTTGGAGCGGATCTGCACATCGACCACATCCCCCGGCACGGTCAGCGGCACAAAGACCACCACATCGTTCCACCGTCCCATTGCCTTGCCCTCAGCGGCAAGGGTTGTTATTTCAAGCCCCTCGATCAGGGGATAAACTGCTTTTTTGCGAGCCATAGATCTCTACTTTTGCACAAAAGTAGAAATAAATAAGAATTAAAAATTGAGAATGATGAATTAATTGACTTTTTTGCGCGCTTTCACCCGTTCACGCAGACCGCCGAGCCAAAAGCCCAGCCCAAAAGGCAGCCCTAAGAGCACCACCAACGCCAGCACGACGTAAAACAACACCTTGCCGATCACGGCAGGCAACGCATCGAGGGCCGAGCCGACCACCTCATCGGCCGACTTGCGCAGTTGATCAACCAACGCCTGTCGCTCGGTGGAGACATATTTTTGCAGCTGCGCACGCTGCTCGTCGAAATTGACAAAGACGCCGTTCACCGAGGCGTTCATCGCCCCCACCAATTGCGTGGCCTGCTTGTTGAGATCGCGCAACATCTGATCCGAAATTTCGGGCAGATGCTCGGCAACGATGACCATTCGGTTGAAATTTCGCTCCAGCGAATCGAGCTTTACACCCACCTGCGAGCGCAGACTATCCTGTTGTAATCTAATCTCAATGAGATCTTTAGACCAGCCAATCGTGTTCGAGAGTTGTTGTGTCTGGCCGCTCACGCGGTCGTTGACATCGGCCAGCACCTCGGCAATCGAGCCGACGGCGTAGTCGTGTTCGACACCGTTCGCGTGCAAAAATTCGATCCAAGCCAACATCGTATTCGAGGCTTCGAGATCCGCCGTGCCGGGACTCTTTTTCACATACTCCTCGACAAAACGCACCATCAACGCATAGCGCTCGGCACGCAACACCTGCTTGGCCAACCGCGCAGCTTGTCGATCCAAACGAGCAGCCACATCACGCGCCAAA
Source organism: Alistipes sp. (assembly GCA_036651015.1). Classification (GTDB taxonomy): domain Bacteria; phylum Bacteroidota; class Bacteroidia; order Bacteroidales; family Rikenellaceae; genus Alistipes. The sequence goes on along the minus strand of JAVVYP010000002.1, from coordinate 29,915 downwards.
TCACTTTGTCGCCCGAATAGCTGCGCATCCGACGCCGACGCAAAGCCTTCGTTCATCCTGCGACACAAGATCCACAGATCGGCCAGCGCCACCTCGGGCACACTCTGCATAGCGGCCGCAACACCGGCACGCGTGGCACGAATTTTCCACCGCACGGCGGCAATGCGCGTCGCAGCATCGGACGACGTGGCCACGATCGAATCGGCCGTACGCGAGACCTCGGCCGTCATATCGTAGTAGAATCCACGGGTCATCACGCGCGCATTCATATCCTCTTTGGAGAGCGGATCGCCCGTCGAAACAGCCACTTTGAGCAGCGAACAACTCACAAAGGTTGTCGCCGCCAAGAGCAGGACAACCGCCTGAAAACAAGTGTATTTGTCTACTTTCATAATTTGCACCTTCTGCAATTACCGCTCCACATCGAAAGACAGAGCAGGGTTTCTTTTAGCTTCTAAAGATACACAAAATCTGTTAAAAAAGAACAAGCTCGACAAAAAAATGCGAAGGAGTCTCTTGGAAGAGATGCTCCTTCGCATTTAAGATGTGGCTACGGTGAAAAATTCAAGCGCCGGGCGGACTCGAAATTCGGGCGCCGCGCGGATTAGAAGCTGTTTGAATTTGTTACAGCTTCTTAGTTAATATTGCGCCGGTCGGGTTCGTGGTCGGGCGAAGCAGCCTCCATATCGACCTGCAACTTCACCATTTGGATGGCCGTCGCAGCCGCTTCGTCGCCTTTGTTGCCCAAACGACCGCCACAGCGATCGAGTGCCTGCTGCATATCGTTGACTGTCAACACACCGAAAGCGATTGGCATATTCCAATGAATTTGGAGTTGTGTGATGCCCTGCGTCACCCCTTGACAGATGAAGTCAAAATGACGCGTGTCACCTTGGATTACACAGCCGAGGGCTATGACAGCATCTACATCGGTATATTCGGCAAAGAATTGCACGCCCAGCGACAATTCAAAGGTTCCGGGAACATACTTGATTTGGATGTTGAGATCGGGACACCCTGCATTGCGCAACGTTCGCACAGCTCCTTCGAGCAGCGACTCGGTGACCTCGCGATTCCACTCGGCCACCACAATGCCGAACTGCATCTCGGCAGCCGACGGAAGGGGTGTGTCGATTTTGGAAAGGTTGTGATGTTTGGTCGCCATATTCGAATTATTTTACGCTGCCGATCAGCTTTTCAGCCTCGCGGGCGTCCATAGAGGCCGGGTATTGCGCCATAATCTGCTCGTAGAGAGCGATTGCCTGCTGCGAATTACCCTGTGCTTGCTCAGCAAGACCCGCTTTGCGCAGGTACATCGGAGCGGTCAGGTCATTGTCGGCGGCCTTCACTGCCTTCTGGTAAAACTTCACAGCCTCGGCATAGTTCTGCTGCTCAACAGCCACATCGCCACGCAGACCGTAGTTCTGGGCATTGATCAGTGCGCCGGGGATACCGCGCAGCGACGAGAACTTAGCCAAGTAGGCCGCAGCATTGTCCAACTCGCCCAAATGCAGGTAGCAAATACCGGCATAATGTTTGGCCAAATTGCCCGAAGCCGTAGCGCCGTATTGGTCGATAACATCGAGGAAGCCGGCGCCGTTGGCATCGCCTTCGAGAGCCAGCTTGTAATCGGGATTTTCCGCTTCGAAACGGTACTGTGCCTCGGAAATCATCTCGGCAGCTTTCTCGGTACGGGGTTGCGCGATGAAGGCACGGTAGCCGAAAATCAGGGCCGCCAACACGAGTAGTCCAAGGAAAATATAAGCCATTTTACGGCCGTTTTTCTCGAAGAAAAACTCCGTTTTGTTCATTGCTTCACCGAGAGCCTCCTGTCCGGCGACATTTTGATTTGCCATAAAAATTATCTTGTTTTTAGTTTATAATGCGTTAGTTAAACCATTTCTTAGTCTGCAAAGATACAAAACTATTCATAATGTACAAGATCGTATTCGTATTTTTTGTACCTTTACGCAAAATCGGCGGAGATTTGATTCACTCGGATTTCCGTCCATCTGATCGCCGCACCCTATGTATCTAAAGAAAATATCGCTGCTGAATTTCAAAAATATTGCGCAGGAGGAGCTGACACTCTGCCGCGGAATCAATTGTTTGGTGGGCGATAACGGTGCCGGAAAGACCAATGTGGTCGATGCGGTCTACCTGCTATCTATGTGCAAATCGTCGCTGGCGATGACCGACACGCAGTGCATCTGCCACGGCAGCGACTTCTTTTTGATCGACGGGCAATACCTGACCGACGCAGGCAAAACAGAGGCGGTGGTCTGCTCGTTTTCGCGCAAGGGCGGCAAGATCGTCAAACGCAACGGCAAGGAGTACGAACGACTGTCGGATCACGTGGGTTTGATTCCGACGGTGATCGTCTCCCCGACGGACAGCGCGCTGATCAGCGATGCCGCCGACGAACGTCGCCGCTATCTCAATGCCTTCATCTCGCAACTGGATCGCGCCTATTTGGCGGCATTAATGCGCTACAACACCATTCTCACGGAGCGCAACCGATTGCTCAAAGGCCAACCCGACGAGACAATGCTCTCGATCTACGACCGCCAGTTGTGCGAACACGGACAGATCATCCACGATCGCAGGCAGGAGTATATTGAGCGTTTGGAGCCAGTGGTGGCGGCGTACTACGGCACCCTTTCGGGCGATCGCGAGGGCGTCGAATTACACTATAAATCGGAGTTGAACGACCACCCTTTCGCCGAAGTTCTATGCGCAGCACGTGCCAAGGATTTGGCCAACGAATTTACCACCTCGGGCATTCATCGCGACGATTTGGTGTTGCGCATCGGGGGTTATCCACTGCGCAAATACGGCTCGCAAGGGCAACAAAAGTCGTTTCTGATCGCCCTCAAACTGGCGCAATACACCATCGTGGCTGCACAAAAAGGCGAAAAACCGATCCTGCTGTTGGACGATCTGTTCGACAAACTCGATGCCGGGCGCGTCGAGCACCTGATTCGGCTGGTGGTGGGCGACGCATTTGGGCAGATCCTGATCACCGACTGCAACGCGCTGCGGCTGAAGGCGATTCTCGATAAAACGGGTGGCGATTATACACTTTTTGCGGTCAACGACGGCGCCATCAAGACCGAACATCGAGCTACGGAGATCGACACCGAAACCCTTAAAACCGAGACCCAAGAATGAGACGCACCAAGACGATGCTGATGGGTGAGCTGTTGGAGGAGTTTTTCCACCGTCCCTACATTGCCGCAAAGATTGCCGAAGGACGACTGCCCGACACGTGGCGCGCCATTGTCGGCAATGCCGCCGCCGATGTCACCACCGAGTTGCGGCTCGAAAAGAACATCCTCCACGTGCGCATCCAGTCGAGCGTGCTCCGCGCGGAGCTGTTCTACCAACGCGAGGCGCTCAAAGATGCCATCAACCACCAATCGGGCGTGCAGATCGTCAATGCGATCATCATCCGTTGATCACCTTCTCGATGGAAGGCAACACAAAAAATGCTTATTTAAATTCGCAAACGAATTTAAATAAGCATTTTTATTTTACCAGAGCCAATGATCGCCAACAGCCGCATTGCCCTGCCTGAGATCCGCCACTCGGACTCCAATCAAAGCATCATCCGCACTTCGAATAGCCGCAAGCCATACACGTCAGGCAGCCGTTTTGGTAGGCCATATTCTCCTGTCCGCAGCTTGGACATTTGCCTTTGGACTTGGTGCCATCGACGATATATTGCTTCAGCGCACGGCACACACCCGTTTTCCACGTGTTGATGCTCTCACTATTTAGGTGCAACGACTCGATCAGCGAAACCGTCTTCTCGATCGGCATTCCGTGACGCAAGACCCCAGAGATGAGTTTGGCGTAGTTCCAAAACTCCTCGTCGAACAGACGCGAGATGCCGCCGATGGTGTTCGTATAGCCGTAACGATCCGAATAACGGAAATCGTAGCGTTTGGTGCCGTCGGCCTCGCGTACTTTGATGATCTCACCACGCGTGATTTTGCGCGGAATATACATAGCATCCTCCTCGATCTTACCCGTGAAGACCTCGTAGGGACGACCGTCCTGCAACCCTACAAAGGCGATCCAGTCTTCGTTGCCATTCTTGAAGCGCACGATGTCGGCCGGAATGGATTGGGGACGTTTCTGCGCCTGTCCGGGATGCTCCTCGCAGGGAGCCGATTTCGATTTAGCATCCTTGTTGAGCAATACCCCGTCGCGGCAGCCGTCACGATAGACCGTGACACCCTTGCAGCCACACTCCCAAGCGGTGCGATAGACCTCGGCCACCAAAGCCTCCGAAGCATCGTTGGGCAGGTTGACCGTCACCGAAATCGAGTGATCGACCCACTTTTGGATCGCCCCCTGCATCTGCACCTTGGCCACCCAGTCGATGTCGTTGGCCGTAGCTTGGTGATAGGGTGATGCCGCTACCCACTCGTTCAGCTCCTCGTCGGAGATGGTAGCCAATTTCGAAGTGTCGTAACCGTTGGCGGCCAACCAGTTGACAAAATTATGGTGGTAGACGTTGTATTCCTGAAATTTTTCGCCTGTTTCGTCCTCGTAATCCACGTGAACATCGTGATCCGAGGGGTTGATTTTGCGACGACGTTTGTAGACCGTGCGGAACACCGGTTCGATGCCCGACGTGGTTTGCGACATAAGCGAGGTGGTGCCCGTGGGGGCGATCGTCAGCAGGGCGATGTTGCGGCGACCGACTTTAATCATCTCGGCATAAAGTTCGGGATCGGCCTCGCGGATTCGGGCGATCATCGGATTATTGGCCTCTTTGGCCGCATCGTAGATGGGGAAAGCACCGCGATCGGCAGCCATCTTGACCGAAGCCCGATAGGCCTCGACGGCCAGCGTTTTCTGCACCTCGACGGCAAAGTCGAGCGCCTCTTTGGAGCCGTAACGCAACCCCAAAGCGGCCAGCATATCGCCTTCGGCCGTGATTCCAAGCCCCGTACGGCGTCCTTTGGAGGCCATCGTGCGGATCTTTTTCCACAGTTCCAACTCCACCCGACGCAGATCCAGATCCTCGGGATCGGCAGCCACCTTCTCGATGATCTGCTCCACCTTCTCTAACTCCAAGTCGATGATGTCGTCCATCATATGCATTGCCATTCCGATGTGCTTCTTGAACTTGGCAAAATCGAACTTCGCGTCGGCCTTGAACGGATTGTCCACATAGTTGAACAGGTTGATAGCCAGCAGGCGGCACGAATCGTAGGGACAGAGCGGAATTTCGCCGCAAGGGTTGGTCGAGACGGTCACAAAGCCCTCGTCGGCGTAGCAGTCGGGCACACTCTCGCGCAGGATGGTATCCCAGAACAGCACCCCGGGTTCGGCCGTCTTCCACGCGTTGTGGGTGATCTTCTCCCACAACTTTTTGGCGTCGATCTCTTGTTCGTATTTGGGGTGATCGGAGAGGATCGGAAATTGCTGGTGGTAGGGGCGGCCGGCAATGGCAGCACGCATAAATTCGTCGTCGATTTTGATCGAGACGTTGGCGCCGGTGACCTTACCCGTATCGACCTTCGCGTCGATAAAGTGCTCTGCATCGGGGTGTTTGATCGACATCGAGAGCATCAACGCACCGCGACGACCATCTTGCGCCACCTCACGCGTCGAATTCGAATAACGCTGCATAAACGGCACCACGCCGGTCGAGGTCAACGCCGAGTTGAGTACCGGACTACCCGAAGGGCGAATGTGCGACAGGTCGTGACCGACCCCACCGCGACGCTTCATCAGCTGCACCTGCTCCTCGTCCATCCGAAAGATACCGCCATAGGAGTCGGCCGGGTTTTTATGGCCAATGACGAAGCAGTTGGAGAGCGATGCCACTTGAAAATCGTTGCCGATGCCGGTCATAGGACCTCCTTGGGGGATCACATAACGGAAATGGTCGAGCAACTCAAAAGCCTCTGCCTTGGAGATCGGGTTGGGATATTTGGACTCGATGCGCGCGATCTCACCGGCAATGCGTTCGTGCATTTCGCGCGGCGAGGTCTCATAAATGTTGCCATAGGAGTCCTTGAGCGCGTATTTGCTGACCCACACGGTGGCAGCCAAATCATCGCCATCGAAATAGATCTTCGATTCGGCTACGGCATCGTTGTAGTTGACTTTCTGCGGGGCTTCCGGTTTTGTTACTTTTGACATGACTCTATCTTAACGTTATACAATTTTTTCGGTTTTCGAAGCGGTTAAAATTTGCTACCGATTAATAGCTTCTTAATGCAATTGGGCAAATACCGACTTTACAAATTTGGGGTTTTTCGAGCAGATAAACCAACTTCCGGCCTCAATTTTATCGACAAGTTATCTACAAATAGGAAAAGATGCACCCAAACAATTCAGGCGCACCTTTTTAGCTTTTCGGAATGACTACGCGGAGGCTTGCAGGAAATTTAGAAGCTGTTTGAAATTGTTACCGAAGTTATTTCAGCGCTATTTTTGTTTCTGTTTTTGTCCTGCAAATCCGATTTTAGCGCGCTAAATAGGGGTTTACAGGGGGCGAAAAAAGCCGAAAAAACGAGATTAACCAATTCAAAAACGGCGTCTTATCTCACCGCCACGGCGTCAATTTCGACCAACGCCCCCATTGGCAGTGCCGCCACCTCGAAGCAGATGCGTGCCGGCATCTGCGCCGTGAAAAACTCGGCATAGACGGCATTCATCGCAGCGAAATCGCCGATGTGTTGTAGTAAAACGGTGGTTTTAACCACATTGCAGTAGTCATAGCCCGCCTCGCGCAGGACGTAACCCAAGTTGGTCAACGACTGACGCGTCTGGGCAGCGAGCGCTTCGGGCATTCGTCCCGTCACCGCATCAATGGGCAGCTGTCCCGAGATGTAGAGTGTCGAATCGGCCTCAATCGCCTGTGAATAGGGGCCAACGGCCTTTGGTGCAAGGGGTGATGCAATGATTGTCTTCATAGCTATGGTGATTTTACTTTATATATATACAAAGGTACGAAAAAATTGGTGGGAATTTTGGAATTTAATCTGTATATTTACACCTTTAAATATTAAAACTGATGAAAATTCTATTGAAAACCACCGTTCTACTTCTGCTCGCCGCGCTACTCACCGGATGCTGCGCCTGCCGCTCCTACCAAAAGAAAAATCGCAAACCACTGGTCGGCACCGAGTGGCAGCTGATCAAATTGGGTGGCGAGAACATCACACCCGAAGCCGGGAAATTCACCATCACGCTACTCGCCGAAGATCACCGTTTGGCTGGTGTTGGCGCTTGCAACAGATTGATGGGCAGCTACGAAGAGGGTGCCAAGGGGGCGCTGAAAATTCATCAAATGGCCTCGACGATGATGGCTTGCCCGGGGATGGATCTCGAACACAAATTCACCAAGGCGCTCGAATCGACCACCCACTACGATATGGACGGCTCGATGTTGATGCTGCTGTGCAACGGGGAGCTGCGTGCCGTGCTTCAAGCCAAGTAACGGATCAAGCGAGAAATAATCACACAAAAAGGTCGGCTCGAAAAAAGCCGACCTTATGTTTTTCACAGAAAAAACGAAGAACCTGTTTGAATTTGTTACCGAAGTTATTTTAGCGCTATTTTTGTTCCTGTTTTGTTCTGTCAATCCGATTTCAGAAAAGCTAAATGAAGATTTACAGGGCGGAGAAACTGGGGCAAAAAGAGCCGAAAAGAACGAGCGTCAAAAATTTAAAACAGTTTCTAAGCGTATTTGAACGTTGATTCGTCAGATACGGTCAATTTTTTGCGACCTTTTGCACGACGTGCAGCCAATATTTTACGGCCGTTTGCCGTAGCCATACGGAGGCGGAAACCGTGCTTGTTGATTCTCTTCCGGCGCGAGGGCTGGTAAGTTCTCTTCATTGCCATAGCTATATTCTTTTTATTGTTTTATACATTTTTACGGATTGCAAAAGTACAACAAAAAAGTTAACCGCAAAAATTTTTCGCTAAAATATTTCAAAAACAGGGGCAAAAGCGTGATTTCTTTTTATCTTTGTAAGAGAAGAGGGGTTTTGGGACGAAATTGCAGGCATTTGCCGCGCGATTTCGCGTCGACACCGGTCTCGCACAAAAATTTTCTCGCTTATGGCAATTTTCAAAGTCGAAGGGGGTCATTCCCTCCACGGAAGCATCACGCCTCAGGGCGCCAAAAACGAGGCGTTGGAGATACTCTGCGCCACGCTACTCACCTCCGAGCGAGTCACGGTGCACAATGTACCCCAGATCCTCGACGTTATACAGCTCATTGATTTGCTGACACATATGGGCGTGGAGGTCGAGCACCTCGCCGACGACACCTATTCGTTCTGTGCGCGCGAGATCAACTTCGACTACCTCCAAAGCGACGACTACCGCCAACGCTGCACCCGTCTACGCGGCTCGGTGATGCTCATCGGTCCGATGCTGGCGCGCTTCGGCGTGGGCTACATCCCCAAACCGGGCGGCGACAAGATCGGTCGGCGGCGGCTCGACACCCACTTCCTTGGTTTTCAGATGCTGGGCGCCAAGTTCAACTTCGACATTGCCGACGACTTTTTTATGGTCGAGGGTCGCGACCTCCAAGGCACCTATATGTTACTCGACGAGGCGTCGGTGACCGGCACGGCCAACATCGTGATGGCCGCGACGCTCGCCCACGGCACCACGACCATCTACAACGCCGCGTGCGAACCCTACATCCAGCAGCTCTGTCGGATGCTCAATCGGATGGGCGCCAAAATTTCGGGCATCGCCTCCAACCTGCTCACCATCGAGGGGGTCGGCGAATTGGGCGGCACCGAACACACGCTGCTTCCCGATATGATCGAGGTGGGTAGCTTCATCGGAATGGCCGCAATGACCCAATCGGAGCTGACCATCAAGGACGTCTCCTACGACAATTTGGGTATTATTCCGGCGCAGTTTGCGCGTATGGGAATCCGTTTCGAGCAGCAGGGCGACGACCTCTATATTCCGCGTCAAGACCATTACAGCATCGAAAGTTTCCTCGACGGCTCGATTATGAACATCGCCGATGCGCCGTGGCCGGGGTTGACGCCCGACCTGCTGTCGATCTTCTTGGTCGTCGCCACGCAGGCCAAGGGGGCGGTGCTGATCCACCAAAAGATGTTCGAGAGCCGCCTGTTTTTTGTCGATAAGTTGATAGATATGGGTGCTCAGATCATCCTCTGCGACCCCCACCGTGCCACCGTGATCGGTCACGACCACCGCATCCACCTGCGTGCCACGCGGATGACCTCGCCCGACATTCGTGCCGGCGTGGCGCTGCTGATCGCCGCGATGAGTGCCGAGGGGGTCTCGACGATTCAAAATATCGACCAAATTGACCGCGGCTACAAGGATATTGACGGCCGCTTAAATGCTTTGGGTGCGAAGATCACCCGCATCGACGAATGTAAGAAATGACAGATTCTATGTTTTTGGAAAACACCAACAAAAAAGGTTGGATCGAAGTGGTCTGCGGCTCGATGTTCTCGGGCAAGACCGAAGAGTTGATCCGCCGACTGAAACGCGCCAAATTTGCCCATCAAAAGGTTGAGATATTCAAGCCGCGCATCGACGTGCGCTACTCCGACGAGGAGGTTGTCTCCCACGACGCCAATACGATCCGCTCCACGCCGGTTGACTCGCCGCAGAACATTCTGCTGATGTCCACCGATGTTGATGTGGTTGGCATCGACGAGGCGCAATTTTTCGACGACAGCATCGTCGATGTCTGCCGACAGTTGGCCGACAGCGGTGTGCGCGTCATTGTGACGGGGTTGGATATGGACTACACGGGTAAGCCTTTCGGCCCGATGCCGGCGCTGATGGCCACGGCCGAATATGTCACCAAAGTCCACGCGATCTGCGTCCGCTGCGGCAACCTCGCGCATCACTCGCACCGACTGACCAGCGACGACAAGCAGGTGATGCTCGGCGCGCAAGACACCTACGAGCCGATTTGCCGCCACTGTTTCAAGGAGTTGATGCAGGACAAGCAGCGATAGCGATTGGCCACCAGCCGCGTCCGAAAGCCCCGAAGCCCGAACAGCGCCCGAAAGCCCGAACCACCCGAACAGCGCCCGACAGCGCTCTGTCTACGCCTCGGTCGACCCTGTGCCGACCGCAGGCTGCGCGTCGTCGCGTAGCGCCTCGATGAACCCCGGCCAGAGGAACCACAGATTTTCGGTTTGGAGCCACAACTCGCGTGCTTGCGCCGCCAATGTGGGGTGTTCGCCCTCAATATCACTCAGGTAGGCCGCATCTGCGGCGTGCTCTGTGGCGATAAATTCGGCAAAGAATGGGGCAAAATGGGTACGGAAACGCTTCAGCTCGCCGCCGGGCAACCGTCCGTCGCGGCGGAATGCCGACCACAGCAGCAGCACCTCGCGGCTGGCGTATTTGTCCGACACGTCGTTGACCACCTCGTCGAAAAGTTCCTGCTCGTCCATCGCCAAATAGTCGAACGCCAGCAATTCGCACCCCTCCAAATGGTCTTCGGGATCCAGCTCGATCAGCATCTCCAAGAGCGCCGCCGAGAGTTCGAAATCGTTGATCAGGAAGTGATCTATGGCCGATGCGTGGATCAACTCGAGAGCCGCGCGCGTATTGTCGTGGTTCCATTCGAGGTTGATCTCCTCGTCGTCGGGAATCAGCTCCGCCAGCCGTTGAAAGGCTTGGTATCGCTCGTTGCAGGCCGCTTCGACCTCGCCGTTGGCCTGCATTTTGCGCGTATGATCCAAAACGCGGACAAAATTGTATTCTCCCTCGCCGATCAGCTCAAATGTCTGATCGGTTGTCGGATTTAGATATGCTTGCTGCATCCTCGCGCAATTTAAAAAACAAGTTGACAACCACGTTTCGAGAAAAAAGACCCTATTTTGGGCTAACAAAATCCCTTACGGCAACTTTTCGCTGCGAATATAGCAAGAAAAGAGAGAAAGTTTGCAAATTTGTTGCGAGAAAAAGATATTTTTCTGATATTTGCAATCCCAAAGAGAACGATGAGTTCTTGGTATGCTGAAATGTGTACCGCAAAGTTGCCGAAATAGCTCAGTTGGTAGAGCGCTTCACTCGTAATGAAGAGGTCCCCGGTTCAAGTCCGGGTTTCGGCTCATCAGCCGCCTGATTTTCGGGCGGTTTTTTTGTGGGGTTGGCGCAACAAGGGCAACTTTGTGGACAAAAAAATTGCTCTTCGGATGATCCGAGGAGCAATTTTTCGTTATTTTTTGGCGATCATCGAGCTTGACGAGATGTCAGCCGCACAGTCCTCGGCGATCATCGAGCTTGTGGTCCCTGAGCTTGACGAAGGGTCGAGATGTCAGCCGCAAAGAGAAGATAAACCCCAAGCTTCACCTTATTTTGTAACGAGACCTCGAAATAGCAACTATGTATAAACAAGGAACTTATCGGATTTTGACCAACGAACCGCTGACAGCAACGGTGTGGCGAATGGTCTTGGAGGGTGATACGCAATACATTACGCGCTCCGGGCAGTTTGTCAACATCGCGCTGGAGGGGCACTATCTGCGTCGCCCGATCTCGGTTTGCGACTATGATGACCGCACGCTGACCCTGATTTACAAGGTGGTGGGCGAGGGTACCGCGCAAATGAGCCGAATGACGGCGGAGCAGCGGCTCGATTTGCTGACTGGTTTGGGCAACGGATTCGCGACGGACAACGCCTCGCAACGACCTCTGCTTGTGGGCGGTGGGGTAGGTGTGCCGCCACTCTACAACTTGGCGCGCAGGCTGCGTGCCGAAGGGCGCGCGGTGCAGGTGGTGCTGGGTTTCAACACCGCCGAGGAGGTTTTTTATGCCGCGGAGTTTCGCGCCTTGGGCTGCGAAGTAACTGTGGCCACGGCCGACGGCACGGCAGGTGTCAAGGGTTTTGTCACCACGGCCATCGCCGCCGCGAAGATCGACTTCGACTACTTCTATGCTTGCGGGCCGTTGCCGATGTTGCGCGCGCTATGCCAAACGGTTGCGCAAGACGGACAATTGAGTTTGGAGGAGCGTATGGGCTGCGGTTTTGGCGGCTGTATGGGCTGCTCGTGTCAGACTACGAACGGTGCCAAACGCCTCTGCAAAGAGGGACCGGTGCTTTCCAAAGATGAAATTATATGGTAGATACTTCGATCACATTGAGCGGTTTGCAGCTGGATAATCCGGTGATTCCGGCCAGCGGCACGTTCGGCTACGGCAATGATTTTCGCGAGTTTTACGACATCAATATTTTGGGGTCGTTTGCCTTCAAGGGCACCACACGCGAGGCGCGCTTTGGCAATCCGACGCCGCGCATTGCCGAGTGCACGGCAGGTATGATCAACGCTGTGGGGCTGCAAAATCCGGGCATCGAGTCCGTTATCGCGCAGGAGTTGCCGCGGCTGAAGACTTTTTTCCACAAGCCGGTCATCGCCAATATCAGCGGTTTTTCGATCGAGGAGTACGCCTATTGTTGCGAGCGCATCGACCGCGAGGAGCAGGTGGGGCTGATCGAGGTCAATGTCTCGTGCCCCAATGTGCGCCACGGCGGTATGTCGTTCGGCACCTCGCCCGAGGCGGCTGCCGAGGTGACGCGCGCCGTGAAGGCGGTGACGCACAAACCCGTCTACATCAAACTCTCGCCCAACGTGACCGACATCGTGGCGATTGCCCAAGCCTGCGAGCAGGCCGGAGCGGACGGCATCTGCCTGATTAACACGTTGTTGGGAATGCGCATCGACCCTGCGCGACGCAAAGCAGTGATTGCCAATACGATGGGTGGTTTCTCGGGTGCGGCGATTTTCCCAGTGGCCGTGCGAATGGTCTACCAAGTCTCCAAGGCGTGTCGGATTCCGGTGATGGGGTGCGGTGGCGTGGAGTCGGCGCGCGACGTGATCGAGATGATGATGGCCGGTGCAACGGCCGTGCAAGTGGGGGCGGCCAATCTGCGCAATCCCTACGCCTCGAAGCTCATTGTCGAGGCCTTGCCCGACGAGATGCGAAGATTGGGAATCGAAAAATTGAGTGATATAATCGGAATAATAGAATAATAGGATATGCAACACGACGTAATTATTGCCTGCGACTTCAAGTCGGCAGCAGACACTTTCCAATTTCTCGACCTCTTCCGCGAAGAGGAGCGTAAGCCGTTTTTGAAGATCGGTATGGAGCTTTTCTATGCCGAGGGACCCTCTATCGTGCGCGAAATCAAGGCGCGCGGCCACAAGATTTTCCTCGACTTGAAGCTGCACGACATCCCCAACACGGTTCGCAAGGCGATGGCGGTGTTGTCGCGCCTCGACGTCGATATGTGCAACGTCCACGCGGCCGGCACGATCGAGATGATGCGAGCTGCTATCGAAGGACTTACGCGCGAGGACGGCACACGTCCGCTGCTGGTGGCTGTGACGCAGCTCACCTCGACCAGTGAGGAGCGTATGCAGCAGGAGCTGCTTATCGGGGCTTCGATCAACGACACGATCGTTAAATACGCCTGCAACACCTGCGAGGCCGGTTTGGACGGCGTGGTCTGCTCGCCATTGGAGTCCGGTATGGTGCACGCCGCCTGTGGCGCTCAATTCCTGACCATCACCCCGGGCGTGCGTTTTGCCGATGGCGACGTCGCCGATCAGGTGCGCGTCACAACGCCTGCTCGAGCGCGCGAAATCGGCTCGGATTTCATCGTCGTGGGGCGGCCGATCACCGCTGCGGCCGATCCCGTGGCTGCCTACCGCCGCTGTGTCGAAGAATTTTGCAACTAAGAAACAGTCCAATATGAAACCTGTAAAACTGTTCTACCTGAAGAATTGCCCTTTCTGCAAAAAGGCCTTGACCTACATCGAGCAGGCGCAAGCTGCCGATCCGGCGCTGCGTGAGATCGCCATCGAGATGATCGAGGAGTCGGAACAAGCAGATTTGGCGGAAACATTTGATTATTACTACGTTCCGACGTTTTATATTGGCGGCGAGAAGGTTCACGAAGGTGGCATTTATCCCGATGAGGTGGCCGCTGTTTTACGCAAAGCATTGGAATAAAACAATAGAAAAAATGGAAAAATCAATCGCAAAAGACCTGCTCTCTATCGGCGCTGTGTTCCTGCGTCCCGAGCAGCCGTTTACGTGGGCAAGCGGCATCAAAAGCCCGATTTACTGTGATAACCGTCTGATTCTCACGGCACCCGAAGTGCGTGAGCGCGTGGAGGCTGCACTGGCCAAGCGTGTGCAGGAGCAGTTTCCGACCTGCGAAGTGCTGATGGGGACTTCGACGGCCGGCATTGCCCACGCGGCGATCACCGCCACACTGCTCAATTTGCCGATGGGCTACGTGCGCAGTGGCTCCAAAGACCACGGACGCGGCAACCAGATCGAGGGTAAACTCGAAAAAGGGCAGAAAGTGGTGGTCATTGAGGATTTGATCTCCACCGGTGGATCGTGCATCGAGGTGGTCAACGTCCTGCGTGAAGCCGGCGCCGACGTGCTCGGCATCGTCAGCATCTTCACCTATGGAATGCAGAAGGGAGTTGATCGTCTTCGCGAGGCTAATGTGGTCAATTATAGCCTTTCAAACCTCGATGTACTGGTCGAAGTGGCAGCTCAAGAGTGTTATATTAAACCCGAAGACAGGGCGCGGCTACTCAAATTCCGCGACAATCCGTCCGACGAATCGTGGATGCACAAATAATCGGTATGCGTCATTTGATTGATCCTATGGATCTGACGGTTGCCGAAACCGAGCAGATCATCGCCTTGGCTGAGGACATCATCGCCAATCGCGCCAAATACAGTGAAGTGTGCAAAGGCCGCAAACTGGCCACGCTCTTCTATGAGCCGTCGACCCGTACGCGCCTGAGCTTCACATCGGCTATGATGGAGTTGGGTGGCTCGGTCATCGGCTTCTCCGATGCCAACTCCTCGTCGGTCTCCAAGGGCGAGACGGTGGCCGACACGGTGCGCGTCATCCGCTGCTTTGCCGACATCATCGCTATGCGCCACTTCAAGGAGGGTGCGCCGCTCGTGGCTTCGCAATATGCTGGGATTCCGGTCATCAACGCCGGTGACGGCAGCCACAGCCACCCGACCCAAACGCTGACAGATTTGCTGACCATAAAACGCGAAAAAGGGCGCTTCGACCACCTGACCATTGGTTTTTGCGGCGACCTGAAATTCGGACGCACGGTGCATTCGCTCATCAAGGCGCTGTCGCGCTACACGGGCATTCGGGTGATTCTGATTGCGCCGCAGGAGTTGCGCCTGCCCGACTATATGCTCTCCGAGATGAGCAGCGATTCGAAGCTTGAATTTCGCGAGGTCGAGACCATCGAAGAGGTGATGCCCGAACTGGATGTGCTCTATATGACGCGCGTCCAAAAGGAGCGTTTCCTCGACGAGGAGGAGTTCGACCGGGTGAAAAACAGCTTTGTGCTCGACCCCGAAAAGTTGAAAACGGCGAAGTCGGATATGATTATTCTTCATCCGCTGCCGCGTGTCAACGAGATCACGCGTGCCGTGGATAATGATCCGAGGGCTGCCTATTTTCGACAGGTCGAAAATGGTAAATTTGTACGTATGGCGCTGATCTATACGCTGCTGAAATGGGCTGACGAGAATAAACCCTACGCCCAAACACCTGTCTTCTCTCAGACGTATAGCGTCAATGAACTGACGTGTGCCAACCGTCGTTGCATCTCGGCCACCGAAGATGTCGATCAACTTTTTTACCCTTCTGCCGACGGCTCTTGCCGCTGCGCCTATTGCGAGTCGAAAGCCAAATAACTCGGTCGCAGATTCATCAAAAAGCCGCGTTGTAGTGATCTACAACGCGGCTTTTGCATAAAAAACCCAACAACCTTTTATTCGATTCCTTCAAACAGATAGGGTGCATAGTGATACCCTGCCGCTTCGTAGATCGGCAGCATCACGGGCAGCCGCTCGACGAAATTGTTGTAATCTTTGCGGTCGTAAGCCCAACCCACCTCCGAAAGAGCGGCGATGCGCGGCAAAATCATATGCTGAATCTGCTTGATGTCGGGGATGTATTCTGTCCACAGATTGCACTGCACACCCAAAATCTGTTTCTGGTCAGGCACGGCGAGTTGATCGTAGGGATCCAGCCGATAAGCTTGTCGTATCGAGACGAAACGCGTGTTGCACAGCGGCTCGTAACGGGTCGGGTCGGAGGTTTGCGCATAATCGAAATAGCAGTACCATTTTGGGGTCATAATGACCGGGTTGCCCAGTCGAGCGGCCTTGATTCCGTTTTCCTGACTGCGCCAAGTCATAATATTTGCGGTTTTCGAAATGCCGCCCTGCATAATTTCGTCCCAACCGATGATCTCGCGGCCGTGGGCGTGCATCCATTTTTCGATCCGCTGCACGAAATAACTTTGCAATTCGTCTTCGTTTTGTAGCCCTTGTTCGCGAATACGTTGTTGGCAGTGTGAGCACACCTTCCAGCGATCTTTGGGGCATTCGTCCCCTCCGATGTGGATCAGTTGCGAGGGGAAGAGCGCGAGAACCTCGGTAAAGACGTTTTTCAAAAATTCAAAGGTCGACTCCTTGCCGGCGCAATAGACATCTTTGCTGACGCCCCAATGTGTCCACGGCTCATACGAGACGCCCTCGCAACCCAACCACGGATAGGCGCTCAAAGCCGCCAGCCCGTGTCCGGGCGTTTCGATTTCGGGGATCACGTCGATGAAGCGTTCGGTTGCGTAGCGCACGATTTCGCGAATGTCGTCCTGTGTGTAATAGCCACCGTAGGGCGTTCCGTCGTAGATGCCCGAGGTATTGAGGCCGACGATGGTCTCCTTGCGTTGCGAACCGATCTGGGTCAGCCGAGGATATTTTTTGATTTCGATACGCCACCCTTGGTCATCGCTCAGGTGCCAATGAAATTTGTTGATCTTGTGCAGCGAAAGAATGTCGATATAGGTTTTGATATCTTTCACCGGAAAGAAGTGACGGCAGACGTCGAGCATCGCACCACGGTAGGCGAAACACGGTTTGTCGCGCACGACGCAGGCCGCGATCTTGCCGTTGTCGATCAGCTGGCGCAAGCTCTGAAGTCCGTGTAGAATAGCTTGTGGCGTCGAGGCGCAGACCACGATCCCCTTTTTCGATACGTCGAGCAGGTACTCTTCCGTCTCGAAACGATCGGGTTGAAGTTGCAGGGTGATAGCGTGTTTGGCCGGTGTCGAGGTTGTGGCGAGCCGGGTGCCGGTGAACGGTTGCACGGCGTCTGCGAAAAGCTCGGCCGAACCTTGCAGACGGCTGTCGGTGACCACCACCGCAGTGGCTGGCGTCAGTTCAAAATGACCTTGCCGCACCTCGACCGATGTGGGACGTGGAACAATGCGGATGGTGTTGTCGGTTGAGGCGCTTGCAGGCAAGAGCGTCCAAATGGCCAGTAGCAGAATTAGAATACGTTTCACGAGCGATTTCTTTTGGTTTTAGTTTTTATGGAAAGATTCCCGCCTGCCGTAGTTGCAGACGAGAATCTTTGGATCCGGATTATTTGTTGTAGCGTACGCCGATATAGGAGAAAGCCACTGCGCCTGTGGAGATGAAGTCGGCATCGAAATCAGTTTTGCTACCTGCGCGCTCGTTGGCTGCCGAGAAGCGAATGGTGACCTGCTCTCGGCCGAGCATCTCGAGTGGCAGGGCGATGTTGACATATTTGTAGCCGGCCGATTGCCAGTACTGAGTCGTGTTCCAGTCCACAACGTCGGGCAGCTGAAATTCCGAGATCGGATTCCACGCATCATCGCGGTTGTTGTCTCCGTGCTCCGACCAGTCGACACGAATGTAGCGCGGTCCACCGATTGTTTTGTTGAGCATCGCCACTTGCAGCGAGAGAACGTCGGTCGAGATGCCCTGTGTCGAGAGTTTGAGCAGCCAAGCCTCGCTGCGATCGGTTTCGGTATTCCACCACGCACATTCGTTCGTCCAAGCCGAGTAATCCGCGCCCGAAACATTGCCTTTGCCGTCGGCGTTGGTATTCTCGCTCGTGCACATCTGCTTGCCGCCTTCGATCACACCATTGCCGTTTTTGCAGCCAGTGTGAATGCCCGATGTCGAACCTGTTTTGTCGAAGTTGGCTTTGTTGCCGATGGGACCCAAATAACTCGGATCACTCGTTGCCCAACCTGCATCACCGGTTGCCTTGTCGGGAAGGGTGAAGGTCAGCGAACCGTTGTCGCCGGTTGTCGGATGAAAGACGTGGCTCTCCATCTTACCGTAGCGATACTCGGTGAGCAGCGCCGAAAAACTATTGGCGAAATCGGGTTCCAAGGCGATGTCTGCGCGCGTCAGGTGGCGCAGTTGGTAGCGGCCGAGGTTGCCCATATCTTGCTCGCCCATCCAGACAAAGCGGTCGTGGCTTTCGTGTACGATGACACCCGAAATGGTGCCCGAACCGTAGGGTAGCATCTGCCCGTCGCGGCGGTATTTGCAGGTGGTGTTGGTGAACATATAGAACGCGTTGCCTTTGATGTCGCGCACCAACATCGGATATTTGCTTTCGCGACTGGTGCCGCAGTTACGTGCATACCCCTCGTTGATCGGGGTCAGGCTGCCTTTGCGGACGGGAAGTTCGCAATCCTTCAAATTCACCCACGTATAGACGTCGTCGTCGGTCAACTCGTTGTAGAACTTCGTTTTTACCGGAAGATCGGTCGCAGAGCCGTTCTCCGAGGTCAGAACCATGGCCGAGGTGATGCCGCTGATGGTATACCGCTGCGGATCGCCCTCTTGCGACACCTTGGCACCCTTGAGCAGAATGCGGACTTTGCTGTACCGCTCGAAGATGTTGTCCTCTTCGTTCACCGTCTTGATCATGAAGCCCATTGTGCCGTCGAGATTTTGGATGTAAGCGGTGCGGTAGGTGCCTGTGTAGTCAATGCTCGTTGTGGTTTTCATCGTGTTCTCGCCGTTGTTACCATTGCCGGCATCGCTGATGATGCGCCCCTCGATGATCAGGTCATCGTTGACCACACCGGCAACGTCGCGCACCTCAGCAAACGTGACGTCGTTACCGAATTTATTGAGCGCATTGGCCTGCGTGATGTAGAGTGTCGACGACATTTTTTCGTTCCAGCCGTTGCGGTAGGTGAGCACAATGCGTGCATTGCGCAACGCCTTGGGATCGGTGTTGGCGCTGGTTTGCAGAATCAAAAAACCGTTGCTGATCTCCAAATCCGAAATCCATTCGCTCGCCTCTTTGTTGGTGTAGCTGATCTGCTGTTGCAGGTCGGTCAACTCCAAATTGGTGGCCAGCTGTGCGATGGCTTGGCCGCCGTCGCCCAAGACGGTGATGCTCTTGGTCGAGAAGGTCAACTGCGGATCGCGGAATCCCTTTTGACGCACGTAGACCGTGTCGTTGCGCGATCCGGCCGAGACCAAAATGGCGGCCTGACGAGGAAAACCATCGTTGGTCTGGTAGTGAACTTTGAATTTGGTGTCGCCTGTGACGTGAGCACCCAGCCCCTCGGTGTCGAGGGTTGCCCAATCGGTGTCGGGATCTACCAGCGAGATGTCGTAGCTTTGGTTGGAGAGTATCTCCACCTCGACAAAGCCCTGTTTCCAATCGACGGTGTGGCTCTTTTTGACAGCCCCGAATTCAGAAACTTGGGTTTCATCACCGTCGTTCATTTCGCAGGCGGTGAAAAACAATCCACCCAACAACAGCAGCAGCGTGAAGAGCCTTGATTTTATCTGTTTCATAGTTTGTCTGTGTTTTTGGTTTATTTGTTACTCTTGATCGAGATGGTGCCGAAGCGCATCGGGGAGCGTTTGTCCGGATCCATACCGGCTGTGATGACCCCCGTGTCGCCCTCGGCTACGGTTGCCGTAGCTGATTCAATACACTGTGTGCTCTTGGCTTTGATTCGCAAGGTGACCGCTGGTTGGTTGCGCAAGGCATCGGGCAACCAAAAGAGTCGGTCGGCATAACCTGCTGTTGCGCAGTAGCTCATTGTCGTTTTCCAAAATGCAAATGGGCGGGCGCAGAAGGTCGATTCGGGGAGCAGCGTGAAGTTCGTTCCGTCGGTGGAGTATTCGATTTGCCAATAGACCGGGCCGTAGATAAGCTCAGGACCTGCATTGCCTTGCGAATTGGTGAAGTTGAGCGAGAGGTTTTCGCCAGCGCCGACTGTTGAGAATTGTAGCGCCACGGCATAACCCTCGTTGGCCTCGAAATTCCACCAATAGCTATCGTTCACTCGCAAGGCGCGTTTGCCGGATTGTGCGCTTGTTGAAACGCCATTGTATTCGTTGTCTATGGCACAAACGGCCGTCGGATCGGTGCACCACAGTGCGCCTTCGCCTGTGTTGGGGGCAAGTGTCTGGTTGTCGTTTTTCTTGATTACACCGTCCTCCCAGTTCCATTCGACAAGGGTTTGACGTTTGGAGGCGGCACGCAAGACAATGTCCTCTTTTGCCAATACACGTACCGAATAGCGGCCGATGAAACCCTCGTTGGTGTAGCCGAAGCGAGGTTGCAAGTCGTGAACAATCACGCCGCTGAGTGTGCCGTTGCCTTTGGGCATAGCATCTCCGCTGCGACGCCAAGAGACCTTGTTGTTGACCAGCATATGGAGACTGTGGCCATCGTTGTCGTAGAGCGCACGCGGCACGCAGCTGGTGAAATCACCTTTGCCGTAGTAACCCTCGTTGACGTTGGTGTAGCTGCCGTCGGGAAGTGTAAATTCAACGTTTTGGAGCGATACAAAAGTGTATACATCCTCGTCGGTAAGCTCTCCGATCGCCTTCTTTTTGACAAGCAGGTCGCTGGCTTTGCCGGGTGTTTGACTGACGATGTTGGCTGCCGTCAAACCGCTCAGGGTGTAGCGAGTGGGGTTGGCCTCTTTGGTGAGGGTCAGGCCGTTGAGCGAAATCTTTACAAAGGAGTAACGCGCAAGCGCATTGTCGCTCTCGGCTTCAAACTGCAAACGGTATCCATAACTGCCGTCGGTTATCTGAACGTAGGCCGTTTTGTCGTTGCGTGTCAGATCCGATGCGTTTGGCGCTGTGTTGAGGGCGCTTTCGAGGTTGGGGTTGCCGGCGTCGCTAATGACGATGCCCTCGAAGAAAGCCTTGTCGTTGCTGATCTTGATCTCTCCGCTCTCGGCTGTGATGAGCGTGCGGTAGTCGCTCTCGAAGGATTGATCAACCACAAAGGGCGCGGACGGTGTGAGTGTTCCCTGCGTGGCGGTGGGCAGCGAGAAGAGGATCGACGCGGTGCGCGGAGCCTCCGAGTCGTTCGGCAATACGTTGAATGACATTGTGTTGTCTTCGAATGTGACCAGCTCGATCCAGTTGGTCGATGCGCCTTCGTAGCTTGGGGTGCAGACAACCTGCGAGAGGAAACGCCCCATATTGTGCTCGACTTCGGCTTTGACGGTTGCGGCCTTACGGGTCACTTTCGCACGGTCGGGCATCAGTCGCATATAGGCGGCCTTGGTCGATTGGGTAATGGTGAGCGAGGTGGTGTGCAACTTCTCGGTGACGTCGATGTAGCGCAAGGTGATAACGGCCTTGCGGTTGCGTGTCGAGGTGTTCTCCTTGGTGAGGAACGAAAGGGCGTCGGTGCTGACCTGAATCTGGTCGATCCACTGCTCGTCGGGAGCCGGTGCCTCGTCGTCATCCTCGCCGGCAATGACCGAATAGACCACCGTGTCGGTGATGGTTTTGTAGGCCTCTTCCAAGTTGTTTTTCAGGGCAACCTGCACATTCCACGGATTGCTGAAGATCTCCATACGGCTCTCTTCGAGCGAGAGGTTGGGGGCTTTGCCCTCCTGAGTCATCCGAATCACCTCTTCTTCTCCGTCGTGGGCGAAGATGATGTCGACAGCGCGCGTGATGCCGTAGTTGGCCGCATATTTAAATGCGATGCTGCTGTTGCCCGTTCCTCTCAAATTGCTGATCGTAGCCCAATCCACGTGTTCCGACAGACGGGTAGTCCACTGTCCGGTCGAATAGATTTGCACTTGGGTCGAACCGGCATCGGAGGTCAGCGTCAGCGCATTGGCGTTCACCGCCAAGGGAAGATCCATATCCGACTCCATTTCGCATCCGGTCAGCAGAAGCATCATCGCAAGCAGCGGCACGATGTTGGTGCGCCACGTTTTGCTGATACAATCTATGATATTGTTTTTCATCTTGATCTTGTTTTGTTCGTTTTACATTCCGTAGGCAGCGTAGGCCTTGTTGTCGAGTGCTCCACCCGAATAGACGACCTCCTTGTCGGGGATCGGATAGTACTCGTGGCAGGGGAGTATGTTCTCCTTGAGCTGGGCGTAGTTGGTGTAGTCGTAGGTCATTTGGTACCAAATACCCCAACGAACCAAATCGAATTTACGCTGAAATTCACCGAATAACTCACGACCGCGCTCCTTTTGAATCTCCTCCATAAGAAGTTCCGGCGTTTTGAAGGTGTAGAGCGAGATGCCGGCGCGTTGTTTGACCATATTGAGGTAGCGCACCGCCTCGTCAGTTTTTTTCTGTTCGGCATAACACTCCGACATCATCAGAACAACATCGGCATAGCGGAAGACCTTTTGGTTGTTGAAATCGGCGGTGTTCTGCATTTTAGGACACCAGAATTTTGGCCCGAGCCACGGCTGCGAAGTGGCCTTGGAGAAGGGCTTGCCGTTGTAGCTCCACGCCATATTCTGTGCAGTGCGTTTGTCGGCTCCTTTTTTGGTCTGGAGTGCCTCGTAGAAGTAGCTGTTGGGACGCATAGAGGTCCACGTGGTCATCGAACGTCCCATTTCGGGAATTTCGACACCGTCGTAGATTCCTTTGCCATTGTGGCTGGGGGTGCAGATCGCGGCCACATTGGTGGTGACGGCCAAACCGCCCGCGGTGTAGGTACGCTGGATCTCGAAAATTGATTCCGGTGTGTTTTTATTGCGGAACATCACATCTTCCAACGGATATTGTTGCAGGTCGCCGTAGATCTTCTCCAATTTGACCAATGCCAATCGGGCATCTTCCCAACGGTGATTCCACTGTGCCAACTTGGCGATCATCATCCAACCCATAGCGGCACCCACGCGATTGTCTTGAACCTCCGACGAGCGAATCTGATCCATATGGGGCACATACTCTTGCAGCTCCTTGATCAGGTAATCGCGGGTTGCCGCAGCCGGCATACGTCCCAAGTGCGCCACCTCTTGCAGTTTGTCGTTCGAAACCTCTTGGGTGTAGAACGGCACGTCGCCAAAGACGCAGGTCAGCAACCAATAGTAGTAAGCGCGCAGGGTCATACCCTCGGCCAGCAGCGGCAGTTTTTGTGCTTCGGGAAGTGGCGAATTGCCGATACCGGCAATGACCGAGTTGCAATACATCACAGCGCGGTAGCTCTGTGTCCAAATAGACTGACCGTTCAGCGGCTTGGCCGGAGAAATGTCGAGTTGGGCATCTTTGGTGCCCGAAGCAATATACATCAAGTCGGTTACCCCCTCGGTCATAATCAAGAAGGTGTAGTCGTACATATTTTTAGCCGGAATGTAACAGGCATTGAGTCCCGACACGCATTGGATTTTGGTCTGGTAGTAATCTTTGGGCGCGACAAACGACGTGGGATTCTCTTCCAAACTGCACGAGGCAAAGAGCGCTGCAACCGCCGTAGTGAAGGGCAGTAAGTATGTTTTTATAAACTGATTTTTCATCGCTTTTCAGGTATTAGTATCTTAATTGAAGGCTAAAGATGATCGTTCTGGGCTTGGGATAGGCACCGATATCGACACGTCGCAGGGTCGAATTGGAGCTGGAGCTTGAAACGTCGGGGTCAAAACCGTTGTATTTTTTCCAGAGGTAGAGGTTCTCACCGCTGACACTCAGACGCAGATCGCGCAGACGTCCTTTGGTTAGCTTGCGCATATCGAAGGTGTAGCTTGCCGAGATGTTCTTCAGACGCAGATACGATGCGTCGTGCACCATACGGTCGCTCGGAATGGCGTCGTTGCTGCCTGCAAACGGCAGGTTGGAGTCGGGGTTACGCACCGGATGCCACGAATTTTGCATATAGCGGTATTGGTTGGTGAAGGGCGAGCCGTTACCCATATAAAGCTCCGAAATGTTGTAAATCTTGCCACCCAGCGAGTAGTTGAAGAAGACGTTCAACGTGAAATTGTGGATGTTGAACGTGTTTTGGATACCGCCGTACACGTCGGGGTCAGCCGATCCGAGGTAAACCAAGTCGTTGTTGTTGAGCACGCCGTCGTGGTTGATGTCCTGATAGCGAGCGTAGCCGGGCTTGTAGGAGCCGTTGCTGGCCGAAGCGTAGGCTTTGGTGACTTTGTTGCGTGCCACCTGCTCGTCATCGTGCCAGATGCCGGCAAAGCGGAATCCCCACAAGGCATTGAGCGCGTAGTCCTTTTTGTAGCCATACATCATATAGGTGGTTCCGGCCGATGAGGGCGACGAATAGGCGGTCACGAAATCTTCCGATGCGATATCTTCGACCATCTGTTTGTTGCGTGAGAGGGTGAAGCTGGTCGACCACTGGAAGTGGGGTTTGACGATGTTGCGACTCTCGATCGAGATCTCGAAACCCTTGTTGTTGGTGCGGCCGGCATTGGCAAAGCGCGAGGTGTAACCCGTTTGCGAAGCCATCTGAATGGTGAGCAGTAGATCGCGCGTCTTGACCAAATAGGCCTCGGCTGTGACGTTGAGTCGGCCGCCGAAGAGTGCGAGGTCGAGGGCTGCGTTGTACATATCGGTGGTCTCCCACGTCAAGTCGGGCGAGGCCAAACGCCCCGGGTAGAAGGCCACCTGCTGGCTGCCGCCGAACAGATAACCGCCCGTGGTGCTGCTCATAGCCGACAATGAACGGTAGGCCGAGATGGCATCGTTACCCGAACGTCCGACGCTCAGACGCAGTGCCAATTCATTGAGCCATTTGGCCGACTTCATAAATTTCTCGTTGTGGATGTTCCACTTGACGGCCGCCGACGGGAAGAGACCCCATTTGTTGTTGCTGGCGAAGTTCGAGGCACCGTCGTAGCGCAGGGTTGCGGTGACGTAGTAACGCTCCTTGTAGTTGTAGTTCAGACGGCCGAAGACCGACATTTTGGTGTAGTCGGTGTGGCTGCTGCTGATGCCGATGTTCTGTTTGTCGGGAATAGCGCCCATGTTGTTCCACGTGAGCTGGTCGATGGAGTAGCCCTTGCCGTTCATCCCGATGTTGTTGTCGTATTTGACCTGCGCCGTGTAGCCGGCCAGCACATCGAAGTTGTGACCGCTTTTGGGACGAAGCTCGTAGTAGATCGTATTCTCGCTCAAGAAACTGGTGTCGTCGTACTCGCTGCGCGAGGCATAAGCACCCTCGCCCTCTTTCTTGGCAGGCAGGATCCCCGGCTCGTAGTAGCGGTTGTGACGCTGGTAGGAGTAGTAGGTGAACTGGCTGCGTAGTTTGAGACCTTTGACCGGCTTAACCTCCACAAATCCGCTGTTGTTGAGTGTGATGCGGCGCGTGTTGTCGATGCAATGGTCGATCATAATGCGTGGTGAGTTGTACTTTTGACCCGAATACCACAAATCGTTGAGGTCGGAATCGGGTTTGAGGAATGGGTTGAGGTAGATGGCCGAACGCCAAAACGAGGTGCCGCCGATCGAGGCCAAGTTGTTGTCTTGGTCGCGGTAGGTGTAGCTCAGTTTCAAACCGGCGGTGAGCCATTTGGTGAATTTATGGTCGATGTTGAAACGGGTCGAATAACGCGATAAACCGCTGTTGTCGATGATACCTTGGGTCTGGTTGTAGCCGGCCGAAGCGTAGTAGGAGCTTTTTTTGGTCGATCCGGATACCGAGAGATCGTAGTTTTGATAGAGTGCCGTGCGCGTGATGACGTCCACCCAGTCTGTCCCTTTGCCGTAGCTGTCGGGGTTGGGGAAAGGGTAGAGCGATAGCGGCGAGTCGGGTGTGATCTCCTCGTAGCCGTCGGCGTTGGCGAAGTAGGCGTAGTCGTTGCGGTAACGAGCAAATTCGCGGGAGTTCATGATGTCGAGTTTGCGCGGCAGCTGTGAGAATCCGAGGTCGGTCTTGAAGGTGATGTTGGGCTTGCCCTCGGCACCGTGACCCTTCTTGGTGGTGATCACCAACACACCGTTGCTGCCTCGTGCACCATAGATGGCCGTTGACGAGGCATCTTTGAGCACCGAGATCGACTCGATGTCCGAAGAGTTGATGTCGTTCAGGTCGCGAATACCGTCGATCACGCCGTCGACGATGATCAGCGGCTCGTTGGATGCCGAAATCGAACGTGTTCCGCGAATACGGATCGAGGTGGTCGCACCCGGCTCTCCGGTGGTGGACATAATGTCGGCACCGGCGATGCGCCCTTGGAGTGCTTGGTCGACCGATACGGTGGGCACGTCGCGAATATCGCCCATCTTGACGTTGGAGACCGAACCGGTCAGGTCGGTCTTCTTGACCGAGCCGTAGCCGATTACCACCACCTCGTCGATGGTCTGCTTGCTCTGTTCGAGGATGACGTTGAGAGTCGATCGTGAGCCGACTTTTTCGGTCTTCGACTCATAACCGAGGTACTGGAACGAGAGCGATTTGCCGGCAGGAACGGCGATCGAATAGCTGCCCGTGTAGGTGGTGCTGACGCCGTTTGTGGTTCCCGAGACCAGCACCGTGGCACCGATCAACGGCTCACCGTTGGGGTCTGTGACCGTGCCGGTGACCGTCTGATTGGTTCCGCTGTTCTGCGCGAAGAGGGGTGAACCCACGAGCAGGCCCGAAACCATAAGAATAAATATTATTAGCTGTTTTTTCATGAGTGTTGTGTTTTATGTGCAACTCCAAATGGTTATTTCCCGGAGGGGTAATGTCGAAATTCGATCATCACCGGATAGTGATCCGAGTGTTTGTTGGTGAAGTCGTCGTAGATGATATCCGATGAGGTCATTTGGCGCAGGATATTCTTCGAACAGTAGATGAAATCGAGACGACTGCCGACCACGCCCTCGACCCATTTGCCATAGACGGTCGGGGTGGTGCGCATAAAATAGTTGTGACGATCGCGGATTACATCGTAGTAGCCGCTTTGGAGAACGGTGTTGTGGGTGTCGTAATACCGCTCACCCAACGCATCGGCATCTTTGGCCGAGTAGGAGTTGAAGTCGCCACTCATCAACCACAGCGGTTCGGCCGGATAGCGGCGAATGGTGTTGTCGAGGATGTAGTTGATCTCCCGAGTGCGGTAGGCATCGCCGTTGGGCATACCGTCAAGCGCAGCTCCAAAAGGATAGAGGTGCAGCACGACCACATTAATATCTTTGATGCGCGTGAAGATTGCGCCGTGGTAGAGTGGCAGCGGATTCTCCTCCGTGGAGAGCATCCGGTTGCGCAGTTCGATCGGATATTTCGAGGTCAGCCCGACCGAATAACCCTCCTCTTTGCAGACGAGTGCGTGGGGGTGGCCATAGCGAGCCGCCAAGGCGGTCAACGTCTCTTGGGTGAGTCCGTTGCACTCTTGCAGTGCCATAAAGTCAGGGTCTTTGGCCTGAACCCACGCCACAAAATTGTCGAAGTTGTTGTCTTTGTCGAGTTTCATCCCTTCGAGAATGTTGTAGCTGATGAAACGAAAGGTTTCCGGCTCAGTCTCGGTGCCGGTATCGGGCTTGGTGGTGAGTTGTTCATCGACCACCACGGGATCGTCTTCGCAGGCCGGCAGCAGCATTGCGGTGGCAGCAAAGGCTACCACAAGCGACAGGTAATGCAGCGTGGATTGAATGGAGTATGTTTTCATAATCAATTGCATTTTTTATTGGTTGTAACGAAGGGCTGCGTAGGAGACAACGATGGCTTTTGCCGTTTTCCCGTTGGTTGGGATTGTTGCTCCATCGTAGGAGTCTAAGGTGCCGACCTTGCTTTGTGCGGCACGCAGTCGGATCCACGCCACGTTGTGACCCAGAATCTCGGTCGGAATCGACAGGCATATACTCTTGTCACCACCTATTTGGTCGAGTCGGGTTTTGCCCCATTTGGATTGATCGGGGATGGTGAAGTCCGCAAACTTTGTCCACGTATCACCGTCCAACGAGTACTCGGCTGCCCAGTAGCGAATGCCGCCTTGGTTTGAGTAGAGGCGTGCTGCGAAGGCGAACCAGCAGTGGTCGGAAGAGAGACCTTTGGTCGAAAATTCAAACATCATCGAATGACCTGTGTCTGTTTTGTGATCCCACCAAAGGTCGTGACCCCACGCAGAGCTGTTCAGTGTGCCGCCGCCCGGTTTGCGATAGGAGCCGCCCCAAGTGAGCCATCCGTAGTTGCTGTGGAACGATAGTCCCGAACCGGAGCTGGCGAGCAATGCGTGTGCCTGACCGTCGGCAGTGGCTGGGTGTGGGTATTGTGGAAAAGCATATTCGCGCAGATTGCCTACGCCTTTGCCTGAGCCATTGGGTGCCCATTCAACGGCCTGAGCCAAGAATCCATCACCGTCGGCGAGTGCAATATCCTCACGGGTTATGTTGCGGATCTGATAGCGGCCAATGTCGCCGTCTTTCTCGAACTGTGTGAAGGTCTCGTGCACCAAAACACCCGAGATGGTTCCCTCGCCGCTGGGCATTATGTCGTACCGATAGGTGCACGCGATGTTGGTCATCAAGTAGATTTGATTGCCGTGTCGGTCGACGACTGCCGACGGGTAGTAATTTTGAAATTTGTCGTAGCCCTTGTTGACGGGGGTGAAATTATTGCAACGGATCGCCATTTGGCAACGTTTGAGGGTGACAAAGGTGTAGAGATCGTTGTCGGTCAGCTGGTCGATGAAACGACGCTTTGCCGGAACATCTGCGGCGGTTCCGCCCGATTTGGTGATGACGTGGTCGGCTGTAAAGCCTTCTATCTGATAACGTTCGGGGTTGCTTCGCTTGATGAGCGTCAAATCTTTGCACCACAACTTCAGGTGGTCGTAACGATGCAGCGAGTTGTGATTTACGTCGGCTGCGACCAGCGCGATGCCCAGTGAACCGTCGGCCGTTTGCAGGTAGGCGGTGCGATCGCTGAGCGTTGGGTCGGCTGCTGTGTTGAGCTTGATCATAGGACTTGCGGCGGTGTTCTTCGATTCGCAATCGCTGATGACGATGCCGCTGATGGCCACGTCGTCGGTGAGCTTGAGTTCGCCCTCGGCCTCGGAGATCAAGCCGCGAAGCTCACTCATCGAGAGTTCGCGCGTGGTTGCCGTGCCGCCCGGGATGCCCTGCGAGACAAGGCAGCTGCTGGAGTAGCTCTCGCCCCACGCATCGGTGAACATCACTTCGATTCGAGCCTTGCGAGGCGTGAATGCAAGGTTGTCTTGGGTGGTGAAAGTGACGTTTTTCAACGCCTCGTTGAGGGATACTTTGGTGATCCAGTCGGCAACGGCCGGGTCATCGTAGGTGATCTTCACCGCAAGCGCATCGGTGAGTGCTTGCGGTACGTTGGTGTCGAGACGCACGCTGTCGGCAGCTCCCACCGAAGAACAAGCGAAATCCTTGTCGGGAAGTTGGCAGAGCGGTGTGATGCCCGATTGCATCAAATAAACGGTGTCGACAACCTGCGCTGTGGCCGATGAAACGAGGATCGTGCCTTTGCGTGGAAAGTCGTTGTTGGATTTGTAGGTGACTGTGAATGAGCCGTTTTCGAAGCCGCTATCGGCGCCGTCAATCGAGACCCAAAGTTTGGTGTCGGGCGCAAGCCGCACCTGCCACGCACTGTTGGCTTCGACCTGAATGGAACGCGTGCCTGTTTCGGCGGTCAGGTAGACCGAGCTGCTGACGCCTCGTGCACCGGTTGTGGGGTCGGTCTGATCGTCGGAGCACCCCCCCCCGATGAGTAGAAACGCGGTGGAGAGCAGCGCACAGAACAGCCGAATGTGTTTTGTACTGAAATTTTTCATAGTATATTTGCGATTTTCGTTGTTAATGTTTAGAAGCTGTTTGAATTTGTTACC
>JAVVYP010000001.1:0-150966 GCA_036651015.1 Alistipes sp. | reverse complement strand
TGACGGGATTCACGCCGCCGTTGGCAATCGTGGCGCCCATAACGGCCAACTGATGCGCCGAGATGCCCAGTGAACATTGACGTGTGTAGAGGTCTAAAGCCAATTCGGGATCGTCGTAAATGCGGTTGTAATTTCGTAGTAACCAAGCTATTGCTTTGTTGTTGAAATTGGTCTCCGACTCCGATTTGTAAAGTTCTTCGATCACCTCGACCTCCGAACCCGACAGCGCACCGATGAACTCCACGATTGCCCTCCATTTGCTGTGGGCGTGCCCCACGGGTTGGATCATCGAGCAGGCGCTGATGGCGCCGGCATTCACCAGCGGTGTCGAGGGATGGTCGTTTTCGAGTAGAATGGCCATAATCGAGTTAAACGGAAGTCCGGTGGCATCGGCGCCGATTTTGTAGAGCACCTCGTGGGCGCTATACTGGTTCATAGCTAAGATCGCCGTCGGAACTTTCGATACGGATTCGATGCCGAATTTGTAATCTGTATCGCCCACCGCGATCACTTCGCCGTCGGGCAGACAAGCGGCGATGCCGAAGAGTGTCGCGGGGACATTGGCCAAATAGGGGATGTAGTGGGCGTTTATGCCCCCTTTATCCTCTTTGCAATGGTTGTATGCTTGTTGCACCGCCTCGCGAATTGTCTTTTTGTCGATTGTGTGTATCATAACAAAATGTGATTTTGTGTGACTATTTTTCCCAGTGGAACGGAGCAAAATCGGCTGCGGCTTGCGGATCTTTCCACGAAGGTTTACGCATCGCGTAGATCACAAACGGAGCACCTACAACCACCAAGCAACCGATAACCAGCACTGCATACCATACCGCGTTGCTGCCGGTTGAGATTTGGCTCGGAGGTACAAAACTGAGAATGAACGCCAACAGCGCGCCTCCGAAACCGACGCAGCCCAAGAGCCACATCAGGAAATTCCCCTTGCCCAAACGGAATGGACGCACGGTGTCTTTCATCTTGTAACGCAGCACGATAGCCGCCGCAAACATCAGCATATACATAATTAAATAGAGCAGCACGGTCAGTTGCGAGAGAATCTGATAGAACGACTGCACCGAGGGCATAACCACGAACAACAGTGCCAACAGGGTGACGATGACGCCTTGGATAAGCAGGATGTTGCGTTGCACACCGATTTTGTTGGTTTTCTGGAAGAACGGCGGCAAATAACCGGCCTTGCCCACTGCGAAGATACCTTTCGAAGGGCCGGCAACCCACGTCAACACACCGGCCAGCACGCCGAACATCAGCGCAATGGCAATCACAGGCGATGCCCACGATAAGTGCAAGTACTTGAAGTAGTTGTCGAAGCCAATTAGCAGCGACTGCGTGAGATTAATGTCCTTGGCCGGAACGATGAAGCCCAGCGCAAAGGTGCCCAAAATGAAGATGGCCACCGTGGCCAACGAGCCGATCAGAATGGCTTTCGGGTAGTTGCGGCTTGGATTTTTGACATCCATCACGTGGATACCCATCATCTCCATACCGGCGTAAAACAGGAAAATTCCACTCGCTAAAACCAAATTGTCAAACTTGGTGAGGTCGGGGAAGAAGCCCTGCGACATATCCATATAGTTGTGCCCACCTGTTGCTATGTAGATGATGCCCAACACGATAAGTAGCCCGGCAGGAATGATCGTACCGACCAATCCGCCCCATTTGCTAATTTTACCAACCCAATCCAACCCTTTGAGTGAGATGAGCGTGGCGATCCAATAGATGGCCAGCACCACCACCAACGTGAATATTTTGTTGGATGCCAGCGCCATATCGTGGGTTTGATCCATCCCGATGAAGGCGATCGACACGGCGCCAAAGGTCAGCACGGTTGGGTACCAAATTGTGGATTCGATCCATTGGAGCCAAATGGCTAAAAATCCGGTCTTGGCGCCGAAAGCCTCTCCTACCCAGCGGAATACACCGCCTTGCTTGTCGGAGAACATCGCGGCTAACTCGGCAGCCACCAATGCCGTCGGGATGAGGAACACCACGGCAGCAAAGAGATAATAGAAGGCCGATGAGAGTCCATAGACGGCCTCGGCAGGCAGTCCGCGCAGACTCACGACCGCGGTGATGTTCATAATGGCGAGCGTCATCACGCTCAGCTTGAACCCGGTACTTGTTGTGGTTTTTTTTATGTCCATAGCGAAATGATTTGGTTTTTACGCAAATCACACTCGCAACTACCGTGCAAATCCGAAAATGAAATCTTAGATCGCTGAATTGTTGCCGAAAAAAATGTATATTTGTGCATAAGAATCTGTCTGAATTTATGAACCGAATTTTTCTACTTGTTTTTGTGGCCTTGTGCGTAGGGGCGTGTGGGGGGCGAGGTGTGTCGTCGAAGGGCGCAATTACACCCTCGCAGCGTGTTTTTTTGCCGGCACTGGCGCCGTCGCACCTCTCTGCGGAGCAACAGCAGGAGTACCTGAGGCTCCACTATTGGGATCGTTTCGATTTTGCCGATACGCTCTTTGTTACCCAAGCCGACAGCATTCAGATGCTCGAAGCCTATGCCCACTACGTTGCCTTGTTGTCGGCTCGTCCGACCGATGCGGCACCGATGGATTCGCTGATGCGGCGCGCTGCTGTGTCGCGTTCGATGCTCGACTATTTCGTCTGGCTGGCCGAGAAGGTGCTCCACGACCCCAATTCGCCGCTGCGCAACGATGAGTTTTATATTCCCGTGTTGCAGCGGTTGCTGGCAAGTTCTTTTTACGACACGTACGAAAAAATGGCACCGGCTTCGGATCTGAAAATGGTCTTGCAGAATCGTCTGGGGCGGACGGCCAATGATTTTCGTTATACGACGGCCTCGGGAGCGACCGGTACACTCTATGGTGTGAAGGCCGATTTTGTGCTGCTCTTCATCAACAATCCGGGTTGTGCGGCGTGCAAGCAGATTCGTGAGGAGATTGTGGCATCCGAAAACTTCACGCGGTGGATTTCCGACGGCAAATTGAAGGTGCTGGCGCTCTATACCGACGAGGATTTGACCGAGTGGCGAGATTATCTCGACCAGATTCCGAAGAGCTGGATCAACGGCTACGATGCCCATTACGTTGTTCGTGATCAGGGACTTTACAATTTGCAGGCGATTCCTGCGCTCTATCTGCTTGACGGTGCTAAGCGCGTGATTGTGAAGGATTCATCGGATCTGTCGGCGATTGAAGCACTCCTTTCGGCGCCAGCAGTATAGTTTTAGCTGATCGTACTATAAAAAAATACGATCAATTTTATATACTAACATCGTTCGAAAAGAGTATCTTTGTAGTACCAAAAAATAGGAACACTAATAACAATAGAATTATGACAAAGAAATGGCGTTGTACCGTATGCGGTTACATTCACGAAGGACCTGAGGCTCCCGACCAGTGCCCGATGTGTAAAGTCGGCAAAGATAAATTTGTAGAGGTGGTTGAGCAAACCGGTGACCTCGATTTCGTTACCGAGCACAAAATCGGTGATGCAAAAGGTGCCAGCAAAGAGTTGTTGGAGGGGTTGCAGAACCACTTTATGGGCGAATGCACCGAGGTGGGTATGTATCTTGCGATGAGCCGTCAGGCCGATCGTGAGGGCTATCCCGAGATTGCCGAGGCTTACAAACGTTATGCGATCGAGGAGGCTGAGCACGCTTCGAAATTTGCCGAATTGCTCGGCGAAGTGGTTTGGGATACCAAAACCAACCTGCTGAAGCGTATGAATGCCGAATGCGGTGCTTGCGACGACAAAATGCGCTTGGCTCGTATGGCCAAAGAGCAGAATTTGGACGCTGTGCACGACACCGTGCACGAGATGGCCAAGGATGAGGCGCGTCACGGAAAAGGCTTCCAAGGCCTCTACAAACGCTTCTTCGGCAAGTAATCTTGCCAGTGTCAGTGGAATTGAGAGCGGTCGGTAACGGCTGCTCTTTTTTTTGTTTTAGGCAGGAAAAATCATTTTTTTATCTTATCTTTGTGCGCAAATTAATTTTGAGATTATGAAGATAAATTTTTCAGCGTGGATGCTGCTTGCGGCACTCTGCCTCTCGATGGCGGCTTGTTCGGATGACGACGATTCGTTGGCCGATCCGGCTGGTGTGTCGACCTTGAATTTGGTCAAAGGTCAAATGTTGGGTTCGGTGCAAATCGACGCCAACAACAACTTCACCACCCGAGAAAAGTTGGTGGATGTGGGTGCTGTGCGTGGTGTGGGTGCGATCAAAGACCCTCTGCTCTCAGGTTTAACCACACAAACCGCGGTGCTTCCGGGACACGGCTATTGTGTCTACAACACCATGGCACTGATGCAGTTCCCTTCGAAAACGTGGGCGTTGTCGATCGGCAAACCCTATGTGCGGTTGTTCGTTGAGAAGTGGTTGGAGAGCGAGGAGAAAATTCAAGGCGCTGTGGTGAAATATGTCGATACTTGGCCGCAAATTTATGGATTGCCGGCGTATGACCATACGGTCGAAGTCGATCTTAAAATCGGTGATTCGCGTGTCGATATTGAGCTACCAACGGCCGATTGTGAATATTATATCAACGCCAATGAAGGGTCGATACGCTTTGAGCCTAATGGTAATATGCTGACCATCTATATGTATAATGTCGGAGGACCCGGTGATTCGGTGTATCTCTATATGCGTGTGCGAGATAGCTATTCGCGGATTCGCTTGCTGCTGAAGTAAAGTCGCACGCGGCAACGACAAAACAGGCTGATTCCTTGGTGAGGGATCAGCCTGTTTTTTGTGTGATTCACGCACGCGGTCGCTTTGGAGGCGCATCGCGCAGTGAAAGGAACAGGCTACACTTCCCGAGCAGCCACTCGTAACCTGTTTGTGCTACGCGAGCCACCTCGTAAACCGTTTCGGCCTGCGTTCGAATCTTCGCCACAGTCTCACGAATGGCCAGCAGGTAGATAATTACCGACACCAAGGCCGATAGGCTGCCAACGATGAGTGCAGACGCAATGAAGGATCCCGTCAGGTCGGACAGCCACACAACCATCGCCGTGAGTAGCAGGACAATAGCTATTACTGTGGTAAGCCCGAAGTAGAGTAGTGCGGCGACGAAATGGCTGTGGGAAGGGTGCCTGTTTTCCATCTGTGTGTGGCGTTAGTCGTTGCAGCTGCAAGGATCTGTATCCTCACATTTGCAGCGTACTTTTTCGATCTCCTCGTCGATGAAATTCTTGATGTGACGACGCATCTCGGGTCCCGAATGCGGCGTGAACAACATCGTGAGTGCCGAACCGACGATCAACCCACCCACGAGCGATACGATAACAATGCCTGTGTTTTTCATAAGTCCTAAAGTTTAAATTCACTTTTTGATTTGTGCAAAGTTCACGCCAAAACCATTATCTTTGCCCTATGGAGATCAATCGGACGACAACGGTGGCTTTTACCGGTCATCGCAGTTATGGTGGCCGTGGCGGCGAGGCGACGGATGCGCTTGTGGCGGTGATCGAGGGGCTTTATGCGCGCGGATTTCGGACTTTTTTGAGCGGTATGGCCGTGGGTTTTGATTTGGCTGCCGCCGAGGCGGTGATCGCTTGCCGCGCCTCGATGCCTGAGTTGCAATTGATTGCGGTGGTGCCTTTCCGAGCGCAGGAAGGACGGTTTTCGTCCCGTGACCGCGTGCGATTCGATCGCATTTTGAACGATGCGGACGCGGTGGAGATACTTTCGGAGGTCTACTACGCGGGGTGCTATGCTGTGCGCAACGATTTTTTGGTGGCACACGCATCGCTGCTGGTGGCGTGGTACGACGGTTCGGTGGGTGGCACGTGCTATACTGTGCAACGGGCACAACGTGTTGGATTGGAGTTGATTAACCTGCATCCGGCCGCGCCTGCGGTCTCACCAAAAGAACCGACACTCTTCTAATTTTAGAAGACATAAAAAAATCTCCGGCCACAATGGTCGGAGATTTTTTTGAGGTACTGGTGACCCGGAATTACTTCCAGTTCAAGATCTTGTGGAAGTCATACTCCTCGGGGCAGGGCAAGTAGGCCTTGGCTGCTTCGTAATCGGCCGGAGTAATGGCGTTGATGATATTCTCAACCACCGACGCGAATTTGTCGGATTTGATGTCAACCAAACGAGGCGGAATTTTGCCCGAGATTGGATCTTGCAGATCCTTGAGATAGAGCGGATTGACGTTTCCTTCCGAATCGACATAGACCATACAACCGGTTTTGCCCTCCGAGAAGAGTTTGTGAACGCCGATACCCAATTCCGAGCAGTAGGTCAAGTCGTAGGCGATCGGGGTCTGGCAACGAATTTCGTAGCCGATCTCCACCGGACGACTCTTGACTTTGATTCCCAACTCCTTGATGCGTTTTTCGATCAACTCGTTGAAGATGTGAGCTTTCGAAACCTTACCCAACTCGGGATGTCCGTGGTCGTCGAAGGTGAAATGGATGCCGCTCTTGCGGATCTCGTCGTCGCTCAGCGAATGGAACACGCCCTCGGAGATGATGGCAGCGCCGTAGTCCATTCCCATAATTTTGCGTTTGACGATCGACGAAATGACCAATTTCACGATTTTGTCGACCGTAATCTCCGTCTGGTCGAACATCTCGGGGATGACGATCATCGGGTAGTGGCAAGCCTCGCCGATGCCGAATGCCAAGTGGCCGGCGCTGCGACCCATAGCGGCCAGTACAAACCAGTTGCCGCTGGTGCGAGCGTCTACATAGACGGCACGTGCGATGACGGTTCCCTTGTCTTTGGCCGATTCGTAACCGAACGTGGGCGCTCCCTTGGGCAAGGGAAGGTCGTTGTCGATCGTTTTGGGAACGTGGATGTTGGCGATAGAATACTTCTTCTCTTCGAGGAATTTCGCGATGCGGTTGGCGGTCGATGCAGTGTCGTCACCGCCGACTGTTACCAGCAATTTGACGTTGTTGTCGATGAAAAATTGCAGGTTGAAATTGTTCTCGAAATCCGAATCTTTGGGTTTGAAACGGCTCATTTGCAGGAATGAACCACCTTGGTTGAAGATACCGTCGGCCATCGGGTAGTTGATGTCCACGGTGCGAGGATTGGGATTGAAAAGCCCCGAATAACCTTCGTGCAAGCCGATTACGCGATAACCTTTGCGCAGAAAAGTCTTAGCGACACTACCCACCACGGTGTTCATACCGGGTGCCGGGCCGCCGCCAGTCAAAATTGCGATTGCTTCTTTCATTTTTTTTATGTTTTGAATCAGAATTTGATTTTTGAAAACTCTTTTCTTAGGACGCCCAAAAGTACGATTTATTTTTGAAAAAGACAAAAAAAAGGGGGGACTTCAAGAAGTCCTCCCTTTGAAAACGTGGTAATTATAGTTTACTCAACTACAGTTACGTTTACGGCTTGTTCGCCTTTTGAGCCACTGCCCACTTCGAACTCAACCTGTTGACCTTCGTTGAGGGACTTAAAACCGTCCGTTGCGATACCTGAGAAGTGCACGAAAATTTCGCGACCGTTCTCTGCTGTAATGAATCCGTAGCCTTTCTTGCCATCGAACCATTTTACCTTACCTGTCATAAAAATTATGTATTAAACTGTTAATTAGTTCCGCAAAGTAATGCAAAAAACATTGATCCTCAAAACATTTTGCCATATTTTTTTCATTTTCGTGTAATTTTTTTTATATTTGTCTTCGTAATTGGTGTTAACGACGGTGATATGGACAAAAAATGGAAACTTGCACTGGCAGCTTTGCTCGGATTTTCGGCAGCTTGCTCTTCGGTGAAAAATGCCCCCACAAAGGGTGAAACGCAGCAAAAGAGCGATACGGTGGCACCTTCGGACAGCGTGCGTTATCGCCGGGTGATCGTTATGTATGGTGTGCGTGCGCCCCAAGGGGTGGTGACGTGGAGTCCTGCTGCCGATTCTACGGCGCAAAAGGATGGTCTCGACCCTGTTGCCGAAAAAGCGGGTGACGATGTACCTGCCGCATCGCGTAAGCCGGCGCAAAAGTAACGCTGGATGTTTACACGAAAGTTGGGGCTTCGTAAATGGCTGGCGCTACGTTTGTTTTCTAATCTATATAAGTCTCAGGTTGAACGCCACGAGTTGACGACCCTGTTTTGGGAGTGTACGTTGCGCTGTAACCTCTCGTGTCGCCATTGCGGTAGTGATTGCCGCATCGACCCGGGAGTGGCTGATATGCCCTTGGAGGACTTTCTGAAGGTACTCGATGAGGAGCTTACGCCCCACGTCAATCCGGCGGATGTGTTGATCATCTTTTCGGGCGGCGAGGTGCTGGTTCGCAGTGATTTGGAGCGTGCGGGTGCGGAGGTCGCGCGTAGAGGCTATCCGTGGGGAATGGTCACCAATGGTATGGCGTTGACACCCACGCGGTTTCGAAGTTTGATTGATGCCGGTTTGCGTTCTATTTCGGTGAGTCTCGATGGTTTTGAGCCGCAACACAACTACATTCGTCGCAATCCGCTCAGCTATCAGCGCGCTTGGGAGGCGATTCGGCTCATTGTGCGTGAACCCGGGCTGGCTTATGACGTGGTGACGTGTGTCACCGGAGCGCTGATTCCGCAGTTGGAGGCTTTTTGCGAACTGCTGATCGCCGAAGGGGTGCGTTCGTGGCGCCTCTTTTCGATCTTCCCGATGGGGCGTGCCAAGGACGACGCCTCGTTGCGGATGACCGATGCGCAATTTCGCGAATTGATGGAGTTTATCCGTCGCACGCGCAAGAAGGGGCGTATCGAGGTCAGTTATGCCTGCGAGGGGTTCCTCGGGGGGTATGAAGCCGAGGTGCGCGATCTTTTCTACCAATGCGCGGCCGGTGTTTCGGTGGCGTCGATTCGCGTTGACGGTGCCATTTCGGGCTGCACAAGCATCCGCGCCAATTTTCACCAAGGCAATATTTATCAGGACAAATTTTGGGATGTGTGGCAAAACCGCTTCGAGCCGTTCCGCAACCGTGCGTGGGCACGTCGCGGCGCCTGTGCCGATTGTCGGATGTTCCGCTACTGCTTGGGCGGCGGTATGCACCTGCACGACGACAATGGTGATTTGCTCTACTGCCACTACAAACGGCTGTGATTTTCTCAAAAGCTTTTGGGCGTATTGCCTCCAATAGTTGGGTGCGACCCCTTGTTTCTATGGCGTTGCCTTTCTCAATTTCACTTTTTTATATTACCTTTGTATAGTAAAAAGCAGTTTTAAATTTTATTAACCTCTTCTAAATACAAACAGTTTCGATCAACACAAACAGCTATAAAACTATGATTAAACCTACATTATTAGTCCTTGCTGCCGGTATGGGTTCCCGCTATGGGTCGCTCAAGCAGATGGACGGAGTCGGACCCAACAACGAGGCCATTATCGACTATTCGGTCTACGATGCAATTCGTGCCGGCTTTGGTAAAGTGGTCTTTGTGATTCGTCACTCCTTTGCCAAGGAGTTCGAAGAGATCTTTTCGGCCAAGCGTTTCGGCGGCAAAATCGCCGTGGAATTTGTTTTTCAGGAGTTGGACTACCTGCCTGCCGATTGTCCCGTTCCCGAGGGAAGGGTCAAACCGTGGGGAACCAACCACGCGGTGATGATGGCATCCAAGGCGATCAAGGAGCCTTTTGCGGTGATCAATGCCGACGACTTCTATGGCGCGGAGGCCTACAAGGTCATCGGCGAATATTTAGCACAGATGGCCGGAAGTACAAACCGCTATTGTATGGTGGCTTACAACCTCAATAAGACCCTTTCGGAGAACGGTAGTGTGTCGCGCGGTGTTTGCAGTGTCAACGCCGAAGGCCTGCTGGTGGGGATGATCGAACGCACACAGATTGAGCGTCTTGCCGACGGGAAAATCGTCTTCCACGATGGAGGTGCCGACGAACAACTTGCCGAAGATACCCCCGTGTCGATGAACCTCTTTGGTTTCACACCCGATTATTTTGCCTACTCTGAGACCCATTTCAAATCGTGGTACATCGAGAATAAGGCCAACCTCAAATCCGAATTTTACATTCCGCTGGCGGTGAATAAGCTCATCAGTGACGGCGTGGCGACCTTGCGTGTGCTGCGTTCGACGGCTCAATGGTACGGCGTCACCTACAAGGAGGATAAACCGGCCTTGATGAAGAGTATCGAGCAGATGATTGCCGACGGCAAGTATCCGCGCCGGCTGTGGTAGCGTCATATCGGACTGCATAACCGGTGTCACAAAGCCTGTGACGACCTAATAAAGAATGCACGACCCTTGATTGGATCGTGCATTCTTTTTGCGATGTTCGGTGTGTGCCGCGTTGTAAACAGGTCTCTTTGAAGCGTGAAATAGGCTTTCGAAATAGTAACTCATCAATCCAGAAAACCTTCAGCAACAAGCTGTTCGCGGATGCGACGCCAGTCGGCAACAGGACGCTTTTCGCCGTCGATGAAGCGCAGCGGACAACCCAAATTATTGTCGTCGATGTAGAGGTCGGCGTGGATTTTCGGCGAGGAGCTCCACTTGCGTTGTGTCGGATTGGCGTTGACGGCGTAGAGCGGAATGCCGCGCGCGCGGAACCACTCGACGGCCTTGTCGAGCAGCTCGCCGTGGCGCATCGTGTAGAGTATCAATTTGCAGCCGTTTCCCGACAGCTCTTTGAGTACAGCCACAGCACCAGCATCCTCCCCGATTTCGGGATAGGCGTGAGTCACCACCGTGCCATCAAAATCTACGGCTATGATTGCGTCGCGAATGGCCATTAGTTATTTTTTAACTTTGTGAGTCCGATGCCGGAAGAGTCCCATAATGCGTTTACGGTAGCTAATCTCCTTGTAATCGTCGCCGTATCCGTATCCATATTTATAGCCATAACCGTAGCCATAGCCGTAACCATATCGGTAGCCGTAGCCGTGGAGACGATCGTGGGTGCCGTTGAGCGCGATGCACATATTGTGCAGCTTCTTTTCGCGGTAGAGACGTTCGATGTCGGGCAATTGGCGTCGGTCGAGCACCCCTTCGCGCACCACATAGATGCAGAGGTCGGCCAGTCGGTCGGTGATGATTGCATCGGCCACCGACATCGCTGGTGTGCTGTCGAGGAAGATGTAGTCGTAGCGTTCGCGTAGCGTTATGATGAGCTGTTCCAACCGCTCGGAGAGCAACATTTCAGTGGGGTTGGGTGGCTGAATACCGGCGTAAATGGCGTCGAAGTTCTTGTGAATATCGGTGTGCGAAATCAGCTCGTCGATGCTGTTAATTGCCCCCGAAAGGTAGCTGCTGATGCCTGTGTGACTGTTGCCGTGACCCGTAAGTGTCGAGAATGCGTGACGACGCAGGTCGAGGTCGATGAAGATAACGCGTTTGCCGGCCATAGCAACAGTGGCGCCCAAGTTCATACCGACAAAGGTCTTTCCTTCGTGGGGTTCCGACGAGGTGAAGAGGATACATTTGATCTCCTTGTTGGACGAAACGTTCATAAACGACATATTCGAACGCAGCATTCGGAACGCCTCCGAGAGTGCATCGCGGCCGGTTTCTCGCACAACAATTCCTTGACTGATCGGATCTTCGTAGTTGGGAATATTGCCCAAGAAGGGCGCGTTGATGACGTCTTCGACATCCTTGCGGCCGCGAATGGTCGTGTTGAGCATTCCGATCAGGTAGAGCAGCAGGAACGGCACAGCCAAACCGGTCATCGCCGCGATACCCAAAATAATCATCCGTTTGGGTGAAACGGGGACGTTGCTACCGTAGGCGGTGTCGATGATGCGCGCACTGCTCTCAGCCACAGCATAGTTGAGCTGGGTCTCTTCCTGTTTGTTGAGCAGGTAGAGGAACAACTCCTCTTTGATCTTTTGTTGCCGCATAATGCCTAAAATCTCCTTCTCTTGCGAGGGCATATTCAAAATGCGGCTATTGGTCTGCAACTCCTCCTTGCGCAGCGAGGTGCGTTGGATTTCGAGAGCCGAGATGTGGGAGTTGAGTGAGGCGATGATCGAACGGCGCACCGAAGCCAGCACATTATCCAGCTCCTGAATGACGGGGTTGGTCTCCGAGCTATTTTCGCGCAGCTTTTCGCGACGCAGAATGGCGGTGTTGTATTCGCTAATTTGGTCGGCAATGGCACTGTTGGTGACCGAGGCCACCATCGGAATCAGCTCCCCGGCATTCGAGGGGGTGTTGAGGTAGGTGAGGATGAACTCCGCGACGTTGATTTGGTTGTCGATTGTGAGTCCGTCGGCCTTGTAACGCGAACTTTCGGTCACGTTGCGTGTGGCGTCCGAGTTGAAGTCGATCATCTGGTTGTCCTTCTTCAACCCCTCGATGTCGCTGTCGACCTCTTTCAAGTCGCTGCCAATGACCTCTAAACGGGCTTTAATGAAGTCGGATGTAGCCACCGAGATGCGACGTTTGTCGTCAATGGCATCTTCGTTGTAGACCGCCACCAAGGTGTTGATCACGTCTTCGGCGCGCTTTGGCTCCGTGCTGTTCATTGTGATGTTGACGATCGAGGCCTGTTTGTTGGCGACGTCGATCTTCACGGCTGCGCGGTGGTTTGTAGTAGCTGC
This sequence comes from Alistipes sp., assembly GCA_036651015.1. Lineage (GTDB taxonomy): Bacteria > Bacteroidota > Bacteroidia > Bacteroidales > Rikenellaceae > Alistipes. The sequence goes on along the minus strand of JAVVYP010000001.1, from coordinate 138,460 downwards.
CGAAAGTGAATTTTTGACCACACCAATGGCTGTTTTGAAGTAGGTGCGGTTCATATAGGGGGTCTTGCGTACGACGATCTGCCCGATAGGTGTGGCAATGGTGTCGCCGTATTGTGCCGTGATGACGCTGCCGTCTTCGTCGTCGCCGATGAATTTATCGCTAAAATCGGTCAGCTGAATTTGGTTGTCATCGAGCGGTGTAAGTTCCAAAGAGAGCGATTGTCCTGCGTTGTCGTCGATGAAATCGACCTCCACGGGCGATTGTCCATAGAGATCGCGGGTGCGCAGGTGGTCGTTGGTGGTGTAGCCGACGGTCAGTTGCAGCCGCTTGACGGTCTCCATCATCAGGCGCCGCGATTGGAGGATAAAGACCTCGTTATCGACGCTGCGGCGATTTTGGAATCCAGCCAAATCACTAAAGGCCTCGATGTCGGTACTACCGCCTTTGCGGTCATCCTTGACCAAAATCGTAGCTGTGCGGCTGAAGACTTCGGGCGTTTGGGCCAAATAGAAGTAGGCTGCACCAATGCAGATTGCCACCGAAAGCGCAAACCAGTACCAATTGAGCAACACCATTTGGATGATGTCGTGGATGGTCAGGTTGCCTGTGGCGTCGGGTTCGTCGATGTTAAGATTATGATTTGTAGTCTGATCGATCATTGTATGCGCGTTATTTGGTAAGGGTGATGATAAGCGTGGCCACGGAGATGAGTGTGCCGGCGAGCGATAGGTAGAAGTTGCGGTTCTGACCTATTTCGGCCGAATTGGCTTTGTACTTATTGGGTTTCACGTAGATAGCATCGTTCTGCTGAAGGTAGAATGCCGGCGAATTGAAAATATCTTTCTTGGTCAGATCGAGGTATTCGATGGTGCGCACGCCGTTCACTTCGCGCACCACAGCCACCTCGGTGCGGATGCCGTAGACGGTCATATCGCCTGCCATAGCCAGTGCATCGAAGATCGAAATTTTGTCGCGTGTGATGGTGTACTCCCCCGGACGCGCCACCTCGCCGATGATCGAGATTTTCATATTGGCGAACTGCACGTTGACCGACGGATCGTTGATATAGCCGCCAGCGATGATCTTGTCGGAGATCGCTTGTGCCAACTCGCCGCGTGTTTTGCCTTTGCTGTCGATCTTGCCGATGACGGGCATATCGAGCATTCCGTTTTCGTCTACGGTGCGAACTTGAAGCGACTGGTTGCTCGACACGCTGCTGCCCACCATAGTGCCCGAAAGGGAGCTGTAAGAGGTTGAAGAGTTGAATGGTACGGCCAGTTCGGGATCCTTGCTGTTGACGACAATTGTCAGTTGATCAAGGGGCTTGATGCGAATTTGACCGTTTTGGATAATTTGTTCTGTGCTATCGGGTTTGACATCTTGGAGATACCATACGCGCTTTTGTGCAGTGCAGGAGGTCAGCAAAATGGTGATCATCAAGACGATGAGACGCAGGCAATTAGGTTTCATGGTAAAATTGTGAGTTATTATATTTTGCAAAGGTAATAAATTCCTATGTAAATAAGGCATAGACGGTGTGAAATTCCATTTTTGCGGTGCTTTTTGGGTTTTGTATTTTTATTTTTGATGTTTGTTGCGGTTAAATGGTGAATTTATTTAAATTTGTGCTCGCAAAAATTGGTGTTTGAATCGCACGACGGATGATAAAGTGTTGCATATTTGATCTTGATGGGGTGGTAGTCGACACAGCTCGCTACCATTTTCTGGCGTGGGCGGCGTTGGCTCGCACGCTGGGCTTCGAGTTCACAGCCGAGCAGGGCGAGGCCACCAAAGGCGTGAGTCGAATGGACTCGTTGGAGATCGTGCTGCGTGCCGGCGGTATGTCGCAACGCTTTTCGGCGCTGGACAAAGCGCGATTGGCGGCGGAAAAAAACGCCCGCTACTTGGCGTTGGTGGCGCAAATGACGCCGGCCGAGGTGCTGCCGGGGGTGGTGCCATTTCTCTGCGAATTGCGTGCTCACGGGGTGAAAGTGGTGCTTGGCTCGGCTTCCAAAAATGCCGGACAGATCCTCGATCGTTGCGATTTGCGACCGCTGTTTGACGGGGTGATCGATGGTACCCAAACCTCGCGTGCCAAACCCGATCCCGAGGTTTTTTTGCTGGGGGCACGGTTGGCTGGCGTGTCGGCTGCCGACTGCGTGGTCTTCGAGGATGCCGCCGCAGGTGTCGAAGCCGCCACGCGTGGCGGAATGCGCACGGTGGGGGTCGGATGCAGCAAAGCACTGGCAAAGGCGACGATGCAAATAACAGGATTTGAGGGATTTACATACGATATATTATTGAAAGGTGTAGGACGATGAACGAATTTATCAAAGCCGATCCGTGGAAAATCATCGAAGAGCGTTTTGATCCCGAACGGGTCAAATCCTCCGAGTCGTTGTTTGCGCTGGGCAATGGCGTGATGGGCGGTCGTGCTAACTTCGAGGAGCACTATTCGGGAGCATCGTTGCAAGGCAACTATATCGGCGGTATCTACTATCCCGACAAAACCCGGGTGGGGTGGTGGAAAAACGGCTATCCCGAATCTTTTGCCAAAGTGCTCAATGCGGCTTGCTGGATTGGCGTCGACGTGTGGATCGACGGTGAACGGTTGGATTTGGCAAAGGTTTGTGTGTTTGACTTTTACCGCGAAATGGATATGCGTTGTGGGGTGCTGACGCGTCGGGCTACGGTGCGAATGACCAACGGCGCCGAGGTGGCGATCGAAGCGATGCGTTTCTTGTCGCTGGAGCGGCGCGAGTTGGGTGTTGTAAGATACCGAGTAACGCCGCTGAACCGCAATGTGAACGTTGTTTTTGAACCTTCGATTGATGCCGATGTGCGCAACACCGATGCCAATTACGACGAGAAATTTTGGGAAGAGGTGCTGACGGCTGACGATGCCGTGCAGATGCGGACTAAAAAGAGCGGTTTTGAAGTGGCGTGGGCGCAAGCTTGCGTGCTTGATGACGTTGATTTCAAGGGGACAACAAAGCCGGAATACGTGTCTATGCGCGCTGAGGTGGCTATTGAAATAGGACAATGCGCCACGCTTTACAAGTATGTGGGCATCTGCTCCTCGCTCAACCACGCGCCTGAGCAATTGATGGCTGCCGCACGTCGAGTTGCGGCTAATGCGCAGACATTGGGCTTCGATGCGCTGCTGCGTGAGCAGGAACAGGCGTGGGCACAGCGCTGGCGCAGTTGCGATGTGGTTATCGAGGGCGATGCCGCCGCGCAGCAGGGTATTCGTTTCTGTATCTTTATGTTGATGCAAACTTATACGGGGGTTGATACGCGGCTCAACATTGGCCCCAAAGGTTTTACCGGCGAAAAATATGGTGGCGTAACTTATTGGGATACTGAAGCTTACTGCCTGCCATTTTACCTTTCGACCGCCGGACAGCAGGTGGCGCGTGAATTGCTGATCTACCGCTACAACCAATTGGATAAAGCCATTGAGAATGGGGCGAAGTTGGGATTTAATAACGGCGCAGCACTCTATCCGATGGTTACCATTACCGGTGAGGAGTGTCACAACGAGTGGGAAATCACCTTCGAAGAGATCCATCGTAATGGCGCAATTGCCTATGCGATATACAATTACATACGATATACGGGCGAGCGTACCTATTTGGCCGAATATGGATTGGAGGTGCTCCTATCGCTGGCGCGTTTTTGGGCACAGCGCATCACGTGGTCGCAGGCGCGCCAAAAGTTTGTGATGTTGGGTGTTACGGGTCCCAACGAGTACGAAAATAACGTTAATAATAATTGGTACACCTCTTATATTGCCTGCTGGACACTGCGTTATGCGGCCGAGTCGGCTGCGTGGGTGCGCACGTCGCATTCGGCCGATTATGCGCGCATCTGCGCTAAACGGCACTTTGATGAGGCGTCGGAGGTGGCTCAATGGCTCGACATTGCCGACAAGATGTATCTCGGTGAGGAGCATCAATTGGGCATTTTCTTGCAGCAGGATGGGTACCTTGATAAAGAACAGGTGCTTGCCGCGGAGTTGGATCCTGCGGAGCGTCCGATCAATCAAAAATGGTCTTGGGATCGCATTTTGCGGTCGTGCTTGATCAAGCAAGCCGATGTGTTACAGGGACTTTACTTTTTTCAAGAGCATTTTGACCTTGAAACAATTCGTCGCAATTTTCACTTTTATGAGGCGCGCACGGTGCACGAATCGAGTCTTTCACCCTGCGTTCACGCGATTTTGGCCGCGAAGATCGGCGAGATTGATAAGGCCTATGCGCTCTACTTGCGCACGGCACGCCTCGATCTCGACGACTACAACCGCGAGGTCGACGAGGGATGTCACGTCACCTCGATGGCCGGTTCGTGGCTCTCGGTGGTCGAGGGTTTCGGCGGAATGCGTGTGAGGGGTGATCGGCTTGGATTTACCCCTGCGCTGCCCTCGGCGTGGCGTTCGCTCTCGTTTCGAATCAACTACCGAGGCCGCGTGCTCTCGATTCGGGTGACGCACGATCTGGTGGAGGTTTCAAATGAAGGTAATGCGGTCGAAATTGAGATTTGCGGCACACCTTATTGCATTGAAAATCAAATAGTACATACGATTAATAATCATCAATTATGACCCATCCCGAATGGAGCTATTCGGCTGTCCTCTACGAAATGAATGTGCGTCAGCTGACCCCCGAGGGAACGCTTTTGGCGGCAAGCAAAAAGCTGACTTTTTTACGCGAAATGGGCGTGGATGCCGTGTGGCTGATGCCGATTTATCCCATCGGCGAGCGTAATCGCAAGGGGTCGCTTGGCTCCTACTACTCCATCCGCGACTACTGTGCTGTCAATCCGGAGCTGGGTACCTTGAAAGACCTTGAAACGTTTGTCTCAACCGCCCACGCACTTGGAATGAGGGTTTTGCTGGATTGGGTGGCCAACCACACGGCGCGCGATGCCCGTTGGCTCGAGCAGCATCCCACGTGGTACGAACGCGACAATGACGGCGAGCCGGCTGTGCCGTGGGATTGGATGGATACCGCCAAACTCGACTATGGCTGTCGTGCTGTGTGGACGGCGCAGGCCGATGCAATGGAGTTTTGGGTGCGTGAATATGCCATCGACGGCTTCCGTTGTGATATGGCGATGTTGGTGCCCATCGAATTTTGGAATCAAACTGCGCGCCGACTACGCGCTGTGAAAGATGATCTGTTTCTGTTGGCCGAGGCCGAAGAGCAAAACCTCTTCGAAAAGGGGGCTTTTGATGCTTGTTATGGCTGGCAGATGCACCATTTGATGAACGACGTGGCGCAGCAACGTGTGCGCGTTACGGCTCTGCGCAACTATATTTACGCAGATCGCAAATGCTATCCCGAAGAGGCTATGCGCTTGGCTTTCACCTCGAACCACGATGAAAATTCGTGGAGCGGATCGGAGTTTACGCGGTTGGGAGCCGCTCGAGAGATTTTGGCTGCCTTCACTTTCGTGGTGCCACGCGGATTGCCGCTCATCTATACCGGTCAGGAGGTCGGTTATGCCCATTCATTTGCCTTTTTTGATCGCGATCCGATCGCCGATTACACCGCCAATGCCTCTACCGATCTCTATCGTCGGCTCGCGGCGCTTCGTCATTCGAATGCGGCTTTGGCTTGTGGCGGACGTGGCGGCAAGTTGGTCGAAATTCGCAACAATGCCGAAGATTGTTTGCTGTCATTTGTGCGCGAGACCGCCGAAAATCGGGTGGTTGTAATTATGAATATGTCGCCTTATACAATTGATACTGACTATTATACTGGCATTTATGCAGGGCTATATACCGATGCGCTGACCGGTCTTCAATATGAGTTGCGCGGTCACGTCGATCAACAGATGTCGCCGTGGAGTTACCGAATTTTATCGCGGCACAACGATTGAAATAATCTCTAAATATATACTTCGCGATTGAATTCTCGCCGAATTTTTCTATATTTGTACCAATTATGAGAAAACTACTGCTTCTTTTTCTGCTCCTTTTTTCGACGTGGTGTGCTGTGGCTGGCACCTATCGGGTCGATGATGTTCCCAATGTGCAACGGATGGATCGGACGCGTTACGTGTCGAATCCCGATGCAATTCTTGCGCCTGAGGCGGTTCGGAGCATCGACTCGATGTGCCAAATGTTGCGCGACAAGGGCATTGCGCAAGTGGCGGTGGTGGCGGTGGAGCAAATCGACGGCGGTGACCCGTTTTCGTTTGCCATCGACTTGTTCAAGAAGTGGGGCGTCGGCAGTGAGAAAAATGACAATGGCCTTGGTATTTTGCTGGTGCGTGATCTGCACGAAATTCGCTTTGTGACGGGTGGCGGATTGGAGGGCGTTTTGCCCGATGCTATCTGCAAACGCATACAGCTCAAGTATATGCTTCCCTCTTTCCGCGAAGATAATTACAACGCCGGAATGGTGGCTGGCATCGGGGCGCTCTCGCAACGCCTCCAAGGGAGCGAATTGGATTTAGGGATGCCCGATACCCAAAAAGATGAGATGCCGGCGTGGGCAATTTTTGCGATCGTCTGCGGATTTATTGTCCTTCCGATGGGGGTTGTCCTGCTGAATTACTACCGACAAAAACGCTGTCCACGCTGCCATAAATTGACATTGAGTCAACAGTCGCAGCAGGTGCTTCAGGTTCGGCCGGCCTATCGACTTGTCGAGTATACCTATGTCTGCTCGAAATGCGGATGTACGGTCAAACGTCAGGCTAAAAACCTGCGTGATGACAACTTTGGTGGCGGTGTCGGTGGCGGTACGATCATCGGAGGACGCGGCTTCGGTGGCGGTGGTTCACTCGGCGGTGGCGGCGGCTTCGGCGGCGGATCGTTTGGTGGCGGTGGTGCCGGTTCAAGGTGGTAAAAGTGGTAAAAAAACAAATAGACTAAAATAGACTAAAATGAAAAAATGGATGTGGATCCTTATCGGCCTCGGTGCCGTTGTTGTAATCTTTTTTTATGCAACGTACAACGGATTTGTCAAAGCAGATGAAGGTGTGAAAACCGCGTGGTCGAATGTCGGCGCGCAGTATCAGCGTCGTGCCGACCTGATTCCCAACTTGGTAACCACGGTCAAAGGCTATGCGACGCACGAATCATCGACCCTCAATGAGGTGACCGAAGCTCGTACGCGTGCTACGTCGATCAACCTCACGGCCGATGACCTGACCCCCGAAAAATTGGCCGATTTCCAAAAGGCGCAGTCGCAGGTTGGATCGGCGCTTGGACGTCTGATCGCCGTGTCGGAGAGCTATCCCGACTTGAAAGCCAATCAAAATTTCCTCGAATTGCAAGCTCAATTGGAGGGAACCGAAAATCGTATTGCTGTGGCTCGCAAGGAGTTCAATGAGGTTTCGCAAAAGTACAACGTTGCTGTGCGTCGTTTTCCGGCGAACATCGTAGCCGGTATGTTTGGCTTCGGGCAAAAACCTTACTTTGATGCAGCCGAGGGCGCGGAAACAGTGCCGACGGTTGAGTTTTAGGAAATGGCGGGAACAAAATCACGCGGTTATGCGTTAGGTGCTGTTGCCGCAGCAAGTTACGGACTAAATCCACTCTTTACGCTGCCTCTCTATGGGGCAGGTATGGGGGTGGATTCAGTGCTTTTTTATCGCTATCTGTTGGCCATTGTGATGTTGGGTGCGCTGATGCTTGTGCGACGGCAGTCGTTTGCCCTACAACGGCACGACATCTTGCCCTTGGCGGTGATGGGATTGCTGTTCTCAGGCTCGTCGCTCTTCCTTTTTATGAGCTATCAGCATATGGACGCCGGCATTGCCTCGACCATCCTGTTTCTCTATCCGGTCTTTGTTGCGCTGATTATGGCGGTCGGTTTTCACGAGAAACTCTCGGGGATAGTTGCTGTGTCGATTGGTCTGTCGTTTGCTGGTATAGCCTTGCTTTATCAGGGTGGTGATGGGCAGACCCTGAGTGCAATAGGCGTACTGTTTGTCTTCCTGTCGTCGCTCTGCTACGCCATCTATATTGTGGGCGTTAACCAATCGTCGTTGCGCAATTTGCCGATCGAAAAGTTGACTTTCTATGCCCTGTTGTTCGGCTTCAGCATCTACATTGTGCGACTGCGCTTTGGACTTGATTTACAAGCTATTCCGTCGCCTGCGCTGTGGGTTAATGCCCTTTCGTTGGCGCTCTTTCCGACGATTATTTCACTGGTCACGATGGCTGGAGCCATTCACCTGATCGGCTCGACGCCGACCGCGATCCTCGGGGCATTGGAACCGCTGACCGCCCTCTTTTTTGGGGTGTTGGTCTTCGGGGAGCAACTCACGCCGCGCATTGTGACGGGGGTGGTGCTGATTCTGATTGCCGTGACGTTGATCATCGCCGGCAAATCGCTGGCTCATAGCTTTCTGCATCTGTTCCTCCGACGGGCGAAATAGAGGTGTTATAATCGGTTTTTATCCTCTGCCGAGGCGTTCTCTATCGACTTGTTTTTGAAGGCTTTGCCCGATTTGAAGTTGTAGCTGATTCCGATTTTGTAGCAGCGGTTGCTCCAGTTTTGGCGCATACTCACCTTGCGCACGAAATCTGTCGACGCGGCACCAATGATCTGCCCCTGATCGAGCAGATTTCCCACCGTGAATGAGGCTGTAAACCGATCGCCACAGAAGCGTTTTTTGATGCTGGCTTCGAGTCGGTGTTGCGGCTCAACCCAGCAATTGCCGAAATGGAGCTGATTGGAAAAGCCGTAACTGATGTCGATGAACAACTTGGCCGGTAGGGTGATCGTGGTCGAGAGGTTACCTTGCAACATATGATAGTAGCGCAAGGCACTGCCTTTCTCGATGCGCGTGCCTTGGTATACATAGGTGGCGTTTGCATTGAATGTCAGCCATTTGGTTACCTGAAAAGGCAGATTTGCCGCCAAGTAGTAGTTGCGCGTGGTGTTGAAATTCTCCCACGTTATCACCAATACATCGGGGTTTGTGGACTCGGGACGCATCGTTTGCTGTATCTCATTGCGCTGGATGTTTGTGCCGGCCGTCAGCGTGTATTTGTACTTCATCACCAAGGTCAAACTCAGCTCGTTGTTGAAGGCGGGTGTCAACTGAGGATTGCCCACTTGGTAAGTGTAATCCGAAATCTGCATCCGCGAGGGAGTCAGTGCCCAGAACCACGGGCGGCTGATGGTGCGGGCGTACTGCGCAACGAGTGAGTAGCTGCCATCGCGCGTGAGATTGTAGGAGATGTTGGCGTTTGGAAATAGACTTACATAGTTCTGTTTCACGTAGTTGCTGCTTCCGGTGGCGTAGGTGTATTCCGCCCGTAGCCCTCCGACCACGCTCCAGCGTCCGAGTGTCGCGCTCACGATGCCATAGGCCGCGCCGATGTGTTCGCGGTAGTCGATGCGGTAGCTATGTTGCTGGTTTTCAACCCACGCAGCGTCGCGTTGAAATTCGTAGCGCGCTGTGTTGCGCATATCGTTGTTGGTGTATTTCAACCCGGCCTTGAACGACCATTTGTTTGAAATTTTTTTGTCCAGCGCCAGCGTGGCTGTGAAGATGTTGTAGCGGCTCACGGTGTGGTCGCGGTAGGTGGAATCGGCGATGTTGTCGGGTTGCGTGGTGCGGCTGAAATTGTCGTTGCTGTTGTTGTTGCCACGGTGGGTGTAGCCGGCCAGAAATTTCAGGGTTGAGCCGAGGGTGTCGATTTTGTAGATGTAGTTGAGACTCACCTCGTAGTTGTTGCAAAGGGTCGAGGGGTGGTATTGGCTGACCGAATTGGTGGTTGAAAAATCAGTCTGTGAATTGGTTACGCCAAATTCGTTGGAGTGCATATAGCTCAATTCGGCGCCAAGGCTGTGCTGTTGGTTGAGTTCGTAGATCGCTCCGATGGTGCCACCTCCATTGCGGTAGTGGTCGCGCATTGCGGAGGAGGATTGCAGCTGCGCATCGCTTGTGTGGTAGGCCGTTGTCTCATCTGAGAGTGCTTTTCCGCCGCCCAAATAGCCCCACGCCGAGGCGCTGAGATCGAGCTTGCCGACGTGGTAGTTGATCTGCGCATTGGGGTTGTATGCGTGCACATACTCGCCCAATGCTGTTTTGAAGGAGAGTGATCCGTTGATGCCCTCATCGAGTTGTTTTTTGAGGGTGATTTTCAGGATGCCACCGGCCGAATCGGCATCGTAATCGGCGCCCGAAGTGGGGATGACCTCGATTTTCTGAATATCCTCGGCTCGCAGCGTGCGCAAATAGGTGAGCAACTGCGCGATCTCCATCTTCAATTCGCGGTCGTTGACGTAGATTTTGGTGCCCGACTTGCCGTTGATCGAAATTTTGTCGTCGGTGATCCAGACGCCGGGTGCGTGTTGCAACATTTCGATGCCGTCTTTGCCGATTGCCACGGGTGAATTGGCCACGTCGACAATGAAACGATCTGCTTGACGACGAATAAGTTGCGCCTTGACAACAACCCCTTCGATCTGTGTGTCGGTGTGTTTCAAGACAAAGGTTCCGAGGGTTTGCGACGAATCCACTTTTAGGGGTTGACGCCAAGGCTCGTATCCCAAATATTGAATCGAGAGTGTGTAGTCGCCAGCGGCAACGCGCAGCGAAAAGTGCCCGGTGTTGTCGGTGGCGATTCCGGCTACTTGTGCATCATTTTTTAGCAGTACAACCGTGGCATACTCCACAGCAGCACCCTGTTGGTCGACGACGCGTCCCGAAGCAGGCAGCTGCTGGGCTGCGCTTAATGACTTGATGCAGAAAAAGATAACATAAAACAGGAGGCCGAATTTTCTCATAGTTAGCGAGTTAATATTTAACAATAATCTATATTGATTTCTATTTAATGATGCAAATATATATAAATTAATTAATACTATGCGCAACATAGTACATAAATGTTGCAAATATTTCTTATACCTATATATAATGTGCATTTTGTGATAGATTGTTGATAAATCGGTGGCCTACGATGTGTGTTTCACGGGAATATTTCCTAAATTTGCAAATTGAATACTATTTTCGAATGTTATGTTAAGCCTACTTTATTACATTTTTCTGGTCGTGTTGTGCACTGTTTTTATGGTGCTCTCGGCCGTTGCGCTGCTGGTTTGCTGGCCGTTCGACAAGGCGCGCCGTGTGGTGCATCGCCTAACGTGCGTTATGGTACGGATTTTTTTCACGATTCCGCCTTGCTGGCAACGGCGTGTGGTTGGGCGTGAGAATGTTGATCCCAAAGGCAGTTATGTGGTGGTGGTCAATCACCGTTCGATGATTGATATTCCGTCGGTTTATACGCTACCGCTCAATTTTCGGTGGGTCTCCAAGCGAGAGGTCTTCCGCATTCCGTTTTTCGGGCAGTTTCTGCTGCTTCACGGCGATATTTGCATTGACCGTGGACACGCCTCGCAGGCGATGGAGCAGCTGATACGTGACGGCAAATTGTGGCTTTCACGTGGGGCTTCGGTGGCTATTTTCCCCGAGGGTACGCGTTCGAAAGATGGCGAAATTCACCGTTTCAAAGCCGGTGCTTTCAACTTGGCCAAGGAGGCCGGGGTGGCGATTTTGCCGGTGGTTTTGGAGGGTACCGATCGACTGATTCACCCCAATCGGCTCTTTAGTTGGCGCAACCGTATTACCGTGCGCATTCTGCCACCGGTCTCGGCCGCAAAGGTCGCAGAAACCGATACGCATACGCTGATAGAGCAGGTGCACGAGCAGATGTGTCAGGCACTGAGCGAATTGCGAGATGAAGAATCCGCAAGTAAGAAGCTGTTTTAAATTCGCAATTCGCAATTCAAAATTGTCTTGCGGTGAAAAAGTAAAAAGAACGATATAGTGGCAGATTTACTCAATAATAGCAACAATTACGGCGACGACGCGATCGTTACCCTTTCGCCCCGAGACCACATCCGGCTGCGTCCGGGTATGTACATCGGCAAGCTGGGTGACGGCACGCAGGCCGATGACGGTATCTATGTGCTGATCAAGGAGGTCGTCGATAACTCGGTCGATGAATTTATTATGGGTGCCGGCCGCCGCATCGACATCTCGATCGAAGATCGGTTGGTGACGGTGCGCGATTACGGGCGTGGCATTCCGCTCAAGTCGCTCTCGGCGGCGGTCAGCGAGATGAACACGGGCGGCAAGTATGGCGGCACGGCCTTCAAAAAAACAGTGGGTCTGAACGGCGTGGGTGTCAAGGCGGTCAATATGCTTTCGGACGATTTTACGGCGCGCTCGGTGCGTGATGGTGAGTCGCGTACGGTTGTCTTTGCCAAGGGTTTGGAGCAGAGCGACAAGTGGGAAAGTGGCCTGAAGGAACCCAACGGCACGATGATTTCGTTCCGCGTCGATGAGGAGCTGTTCGGCGCCTACTCCTACAATTTGGAGTATGTGGAGCAGATGATCCGCAACTATACCTACCTGAATTTGGGGCTAACCTTCAATTTCGGTGGCAAGAGCTTCGTCTCGAAAAATGGTCTGCTCGACCTGCTCAACGAAAATATGGTCGAGGAGCCGCTCTATGCGCCCATCCACCTTTCGGGCGACGACATCGAGATTGCAATCACCCACGGCACGGGCTATGGCGAGAGCTATTTCTCGTTCGTCAACGGCCAATATACCTTGCAGGGTGGTACACACCAAACGGCTTTCCGTGAGGCTATCGCTAAGACTGTCAAAGAGTTCTACCACAAAGATTACGATCCGTCGGACATTCGTACGTCGATTATGGCGGCGGTGTCGGTGAAGGTCGTCGACCCTGTTTTCGAGTCGCAGACCAAGATCAAGTTGGGGTCGAAGGAGATTGAACCCGGGGTTTCGATGCGCAATTTTGTGGTCGATTTTCTGGGTAAACACCTCGATGACTACCTCCACAAACACCCCGAGACGGCGCAGATTCTCCAGCGTAAAATCGTGGAGAACGAGAAGGAGCGCAAGGCCATTTCGGGCATCCAAAAGAAGGCGCGCGAGACCGCAAAAAAAGTCTCGCTCAACAACAAAAAGTTGCGCGACTGCAAGGTGCATCGCACCGACAAACACGAGCTGGCCGACCACTCGATGATCTTCATCACCGAGGGTAATTCGGCTTCGGGTTCGATCACCAAGAGCCGCGACGTGAAGACCCAAGCCGTGTTCTCGCTGCGTGGTAAACCGCTCAACTGCTTCGGATTGACCAAAAAAGTGGTCTACGAAAACGAGGAGTTCAACCTCTTGCAGGCGGCGCTCAACATCGAGGAGGAGATCGACAACTTGCGCTACGACAAGGTGATTATCGCCACCGATGCCGATGTCGATGGTATGCACATTCGGCTGCTGCTGATGACTTTTTTCCTCCAATTTTTCCCCGATGTGATTCGTGGCGGTCACCTGTTTGTGTTGCAAACGCCGCTCTTTCGCGTGCGCAACAAGAAGGAGACTTTTTACTGCTACTCCGAGGACGAACGCGCAAAGGCGGTGACCAAGTGTGGTGTCAATGCCGAGATCACACGATTCAAAGGTTTGGGAGAGATCTCGCCCGATGAGTTTCAGGCCTTTATCGGCGAGAATATGCGGCTCGACAAAGTGCGCATTACCAAAGATGATCCGATTCACGATCTTTTGGAGTTTTATATGGGCAAAAACACCTACGAACGGCAGGGATTTATCATTGATAATCTGCGTATTGAGGAGGATATCGTCGAGCAAGATTTGATATTGAGTTAACGATTATGACGGAAGAAGATAAAGATAATATCGAACTTGTCGGACCGGAGGATCAACCGGTCGAGGAGTGCGTGAAAACGAGCAAATACGACCGACTGACGCAAGAGGAGGGTGGTGTGCGCAAGCTCACGGGAATGTACAAGAACTGGTTTTTGGACTACGCTTCGTATGTGATCCTCGAGCGCGCTGTGCCCCACGTCGAAGATGGTCTGAAGCCGGTGCAACGACGTATCCTCCACGCAATGAAGGCTATCGACGATGGACGCTACAACAAGGTGGCCAACATCGTGGGTCAGACAATGCAATACCACCCCCACGGTGACGCGTCGATCAAAGATGCGTTGGTGCAGTTGGGACAAAAAGATTTGCTGATCGACTGTCAGGGTAACTGGGGCAACATTCTCACCGGTGATGAAGCTGCTGCCGGTCGATATATTGAGGCACGTTTGTCGAAATTTGCCGTGGATGTGGTTTTCAACAAGAAGACCACCGAGTGGATGCGCTCCTACGACGGCCGCAACGACGAGCCGGTGACCCTGCCGCTCAAATTTCCGTTGCTGCTGGCGCAAGGCTCCGACGGCATCGCCGTGGGTTTGGCCTCGAAGATACTGCCCCATAACTTTTTGGAGTTGATCGCCGCCTGCATTGCTCATCTGCAAGGACGTGATTTTCAGCTTTTCCCCGACTTCCCGACGGGAGGTATGGCCGATGTGAATCGTTATAACGACGGTCTGCGCGGCGGTGCCGTGAAGGTGCGCGCCAAGATTTCGAAGATCGACAAGCGTACGCTCGCCATCACCGAGATCCCCTATACCACCACCACCGAGTCGATCAAAGAGTCGATCGTCAAGGCCAACGAAAAGGGTAAAATCAAGATCCGCAAGGTCGATGACAATACGGCCGAAAAGGTCGAAATCATCATCCAAGTGTCGCCCGACGAATCGAGCGACAAGACCATCGACGCGCTCTATGCCTTCACCGACTGTGAGGTGTCGATCGCGCCCAATGCGTGTGTCATTTGGGAGCAAAAACCTCATTTTCTGGGTGTTCACGAGATTCTGCGTCGTTCGGCCGAGCATACCAAATACCTGTTGGGACGCGAGTTGGAGATCCGTTTGGAGGAGCTGAATGCCGCTTGGCACGCCGCTTCGTTGGAGCGTATCTTCATCGAAAACAAACTCTACCAACTCATCGAGGGGTGCAAAACTCGCGAGCAGGCCTACGAGGCTGTGGACAAGGGACTTGCGCCCTTCAAAAAGCTACTGCGTCACGCGGTTGTTTTGGCCGACGTGCAGCGTCTGACCGAACTGAAATTTATCCGAATTTCGCGCTATGATTCCGACAAAGCCGACAACGAAATCAAGCAGATCGAGGCCGACATCGAACAGACGCAGTACGATTTGGATCACCTGACCGAATACGCCGTGGCCTACTACGAGCGCATCCGCGATAAATACGGCAAAGGCAAGGAGCGTCGTACGGAGTTGCGCGAATTCGACAATATCGAAGCCTCGAAGGTCGCCGTCACCAACGCCAAGCTCTATGTCGATCGCGCTGAGGGGTTCTTCGGCACGGGCAAGTCGATGAAGGATGCCGAATTTGTGTGCGATTGTTCGGACATCGACGACGTGATTGTCTTCACCCGCGAGGGGCGTTACGTGATCACAAGGGTCAGCGACAAGGCGTTCTTCGCCAAGGGGATCTGCCACATTGGCGTCTTCAAACGCAACGATGAGCGGACAACCTATAACGTGCTTTATCGCGATGGAAAGCAGGGCGGAATAATGATGAAACGCTGTGCGATCAAAGGCATTACGCGTGACAAAGAGTACGATATAACCAAAGGTTCGCCCCTGAGTGAGATCCTCTATATGACGGTCAACCCCAATGGTGAGGCCGAGGTGTTGAAGGTCTATTTCAAGCCCCGTCCGCGCCTGAAAAAAGTGATCGTCGATCTCGATTTTTCGACGTTGGCGATCAAGGGACGGCAGAGTCAGGGCAACCTTTTTTCGCGCTACGGAATCCATAAATTTGTGCTCAAAGAGCACGGAACATCGACACTCGGAGGCCAGAACGTGTGGTTTGACGAGGATGTTCGCCGCCTAAATTCCGATGGCCGTGGGGTGTTGTTGGGTGAGTTCAAGGGCGATGATAAATTGGTGGTCTGGACCTCAAAAAACCAATACTACATTACCTCCTACGACTTGGCGCAGCACTTCCCCGATGACACGATTCGGGTGAGTCGTTATGAGCCTAATCGCGTGTATAGTGTCTGCTATTACGACCGCGAACAGCGTTTCTACTATATGAAGCGCTTTACGGCGGAGATGGGCGACAAGATGCAATTTTACCTCGACGAACAGGGGCAGAACGACTTCGTTTGCCTCACCGATCGACTGGGTGCAAAACTGGAGATGACCTACAAAGGTGCCTATGCCGCGCGGCCGTCAGACGAAATTGAGGTCGATGATTTTATCGGCGTCAAAAGTCATCGAGCCAAAGGTAAACGATTGACAACCTATGATATAGCGACGCTGCGTTTCATCGAACCCGAAGCACCCGAGGAGCCTGAAGAATCCGACGAGCTGCTTGCCGACTCTTCGGATGCGTTGGAGGAGATTTCGTTGGAGAACTTTCCCGACGAGGAGGATCTAAACGGGGACAACGTGCCGTCGTCCGCTCCCACCGTTGCCAACAAAGATTCGAAACAGGCGTCGAATGGCGTGGAGTTCGAAATCGAGCGCGCGCGCGGCGATGTGGATTTGGTAATCGACCCCGAACAGCTGAATTTATTTTAATGAACCCACGATGAAGCCTCTCTTTCTGATCGGTTATATGGGGTGCGGCAAGAGCACTTTGGGTCGCAAATTGGCGCGTCGTCTTGGGGTGTCGTTTGCCGATACCGATGCCCTGATCGAGCAACAGGAGGGGGCTTCGGTAGCCGATATTTTCCAGTACGAGGGAGAGCAGCATTTCCGCGAAGTGGAGCGCGCGGTGCTTGAGCAGCTGCTTGCGACCCGAGATGAGGTGGTGATCTCCACGGGGGGTGGACTGCCGACTTGGGACGATAATATGGTGCGGATGAACGCGATAGGGTATACCGTTTACTTGCGCCGCACTGCCGAACAGATCGCCCACCGATTAACCCCCTATGGACGCCAAAAACGTCCGCGTTTACGTGGACTGAGCGACGAGGAGTTGTTGGCATTTATGACCAAAGATATGGCGATGCGCGAGACGTTTTATGAGCAGGCCACGACGACTTTTATTTGTGACGAAGAGTCTGATGAACGGCTTGTGGAGCGAATTTTGGAGTGCATCAAGAAAAATTAATAGCAATGGATAATCGACCCATAGGAGTTTACGATTCGGGGCTTGGCGGTCTGACCGTTTGGCGCGAGGTGCGGCGTGCACTGCCTGCGGAGTCGATCGTCTACTTCGGTGATGGCAAAAATTGTCCTTATGGTTCCCGTCCGCAAGCCCAAATTCAAGCGTTGGCCGCAGCCGCTGTGGCGCAATTGATAGCGTTGGATTGCAAGATGATCGTGGTGGCCTGCAATACGGCAACGGCCGCGGCCATCGACTTTCTGCGCGAGAAATACCCCGATATGCCCTTCGTTGGAATGGAACCGGCTGTGAAACCGGCCTGTCTGAATACACGCAGTGGGGTGGTGGGGGTGCTGGCCACCGAGCGCAGTCTCGATGGTGAGTTGTTCCGCCGTACGGCGGCCAAATATGGTCGCAATGTGGAGGTTATCACCGCTCCCGGACGTGGTTTTGTGGAGTTGGTCGAGTCCAATCGGGAGGCGACGCCCGAGGCCGAGGCGTGTGTGCGCAGTGCGGTGGCCGAGATGTTGGCGCGAGGTGCCGATCAGATCGTCTTGGGCTGCACGCACTATCCGTTTTTACTCCCTGTTTTGGCGCGCGTTGTCGCCGACCGAGGCATCACCATTGTCGATCCCTCGCCTGCCGTTGCGCGCCGTGTCGGACAACTACTCGATGAAAAAGGGCTGTGCGCCGAGCCGGGGCACACTCCTCAATACACTTTCCACACCTTTGCCGACGACACCTATCGGCTACGTCTGAAAGCCAAAGCCGAGGAGTCATAAACGAATTCGAGCCTTTCGTTTCTCAAATGTCGAAAAAATTGTGTATCTTCGCTTGATCAATCAAGCGTTTCCAAAATGGCAATTAAAAATACAAATACTCCGCCCACTGCGCAACAGCGAGTTCAGCGTTCCAACCGCGATAACACCCATTGGGTGATCGGTTTTCTGCTGCTTATTGTTGGGTTGTTTGGCGCTGTGTCGACCATTTTTTCGTTTTTCTACTGGACGGCGGATCAGAGTGGTCTGCTGCTCTCGGCGCAACAACGCTTGGAACTGCACGTTGAATCCGAAAATTTTTGCGGTTGGGCTGGGGCACGATTGGGCACCCTGCTCATCGACGATTCGTTTGGCGTATTTGGTATTTTGATTCCCGTGATGATCATACTTATGGGGGTTTGGGTCATTCGCCAACGCCCTTTGCTGTTCAACCATTCGATTTTGGCGCTGTTTCTGATTATGATTTTGGGCTCGCTCTCGCTGGGCGTCGCCTTTGCCGATCGGTGGAGCCTCTGCAGTTCAACGGGTTGGGGCGGCGCATTTGGCATTGAGATCGCTGCTTTGCTGCGGATGCATATCGGTTCTATTGGATTGATTATCTTGCTGTTGGGCGGTTGGATCTTGACGGGTGTTTTCATCAATCGCAACTTCATCAATACGGTCAATACCGCCGGCAACGCAATGGTGGACAAGAGTGAACAGTTGGTCGAGATGGTGCGTCATAAGGTGTCGTCGGCTACGGCCTCTTCGGCGTCCGATCTTCCGGTCGATGAACCTGTGGTGGACAAACCGGTGGCTTCTGTTGCGCCTGTTGCGCCTGTGAACGCTGTGAAGGCTGTGCAAGTTCCCACGGAGCGTCCGAAAGTTGTCTATGCTCCGCAAGTTGTGGCACCTGCCGATGACGAAGAGGATCCTTTTTTGGAAATAGATTCGAAGGCGACTCCTGCCGAGATCGAAATTAATCGCTTGGAGCCGGCGGAACACACGAGCGAGGACGGCGTTTTCACCGAGGTTGATCTTTCGCGCTCGACCGATCGCGTGGTGATGGGTGCCGGTGGACTGGTTGAGTTGGCTGCATCTGATCTTCGGACGGCTGCGCCTGCTGCGCAAACGGTGGTTACAGACGGTCCTTTTACCGAAATCACCGTCAACCCCAAAGTGGATGAAGTTGTCGATCAGCAGCTTTCTGCTCCCGAGCCTGAAACCCCGACGCAAGGAATTGTTGTCACCGTTGAAACCAATCAAGTGCAGCTGGTCGATGTGCAGTCAATTTCGACCGACAGTTACGATCCGCTCAAAGATTTGGTGAACTACCGCAAACCTCCGGTGACATTGCTGGAGGATTATATGTCCGATTCGGAGGTGACAGACGAGGAGATTCACGAAAATAAATCCAAAATTGAGGAGACGCTCAAAAATTTCGGGATCGCCATTCAACGCATCAAGGCCACGGTCGGCCCGACGGTCACACTCTATGAAATCGTGCAGGCGCAAGGCATCAAAATCTCGAAAATCCAAAATCTCGAAAACGACATAGCCCAAAGTCTCAAAGCGTTGGGTATCCGTATTATTGCGCCGATTCCGGGAAAAGGAACCATCGGTATCGAGGTGCCGAACCGCGATAAACAGGTCGTGTCGATGTATTCGGCCATTCGCTCGCTGCGTTTTCAGGAGTCGAAAGCCGAACTACCCATCGTTATCGGGCGGACGATTCAAAATGATAATTACGTCTTCGATTTGACGCGTATGCCTCACCTGTTGGTGGCCGGTGCTACGGGGCAGGGAAAGTCGGTGGGGCTGAATGCGATCATCACCTCACTGCTCTACCGCAAACATCCGGCGCAGCTCAAATTTGTGATGATCGACCCCAAGATGGTTGAATTTTCGCTCTACGCTAAGATTGAGAAGCATTTTTTGGCCAAGATGGAGTCGGAAGACGAGGCGATTATTACCGATCCGCGCAAAGCCGTCAATACGCTCAACTCGCTTTGCATCGAGATGGATAACCGACTGGAACTCTGTAAGAAAGCCGGTGCACGTAATATTGCCGAATACAACGAACGTTTCGTGTCGCGGACGCTGAATCCGCAGAATGGTCACCGCTATTTACCCTATATTGTGGTGGTGGTCGATGAGTTTGCCGACCTGATTATGACGGCGCGTGAAGTCGAAGCGCCGGTTATGCGTTTGGCGCAGAAAGCGCGTGCCGTTGGCATTCACTTGATCATCGCCACACAACGCCCTGATGTGAAGGTGATTACTGGTGGAATCAAAGCCAACTTCCCGGCGCGTATCGCTTTCCGAGTAATGCAAATGATCGACTCGCGAACCATTATCGACCAGCCCGGAGCCAACCAGCTCATCGGTCGCGGTGATATGTTGCTGTCGAAGGACGGCGAACTGACGCGTATCCAATGCGCTTTGGTCGAAACCAAGGAGGTGGAACGCGTTGTGGACTACATATCGAAGCAACAGGGCTACACTGCGCCCTACCTGCTGCCCGATTATTCGCCCGATTCGGGGGATGGCAGCGGTCTGGGAAGCGATGAGGCTGCACCGTTGAAATACGATGCACTTTTCGGCGAGATAGCCCGTGACGCGGTGTCGAGTGGTCAAATTTCGACTTCGATGATTCAACGTAACTACGAGGTTGGATTCAATCGTGCCGGCCGTATTATGATGCAGCTCGAGCGTGCTGGCATTGTCGGACGGCAGCAGGGTGCCAAGCAGCGCGATATTCTCTTTCACGACTCGCCTTCGTTGGAGGCCAAGTTGCAAGATTTGGGCGTGTTTTAAGCGCAATTAAGAATTAAGAATTAGTACTTGAGGGCAGACAATTCGGCAACGCCCCAAGAGCACATAAATACTTCGGCAACAAATTCAAACAGCTTTTAAAAATCAAATAACGGTGAAACTTCGATATTTTTCATTTTTACTCCTTCTATTTGCCTGCCAGCCGGCTGGCGCTGCCGATCGTGCCGAGGTGATACTCGAGCAACTTTCGGCCGGATTCCGCACGATGAAAAGCTACGGCGTGCAGTTTGAGGTTGTTGCCGGTGAATATACAACCAAAGGCAGTTATTCAGTTGAGGGTGAGAACTATAATATTTTGTTGGGTGATGCCGAAGTCTTCTGCGACGGTAAGGTGCGCTATGAAGTGGATAAACGGCGCAAAGAGATCACCATCAATGAGGTAGATGCGTCAAGTCGCAATATTCTGAACAATCCGGTGCACGCTTTCGATTTTTTGGGTAGCGAGTTTGCAGCCGCGCTATTGTGGGAGCGCGATGGCAAGGCCGCCGTCCGACTGATTCCGACGGCGTCTAACAACGCTTCGGCCGGAGAGATCACCGTGACGGTTTCAACCGCTGCGATGCTTCCGGTGGCGATCGAGTATAACTATGACGGTGAACGCATTGTCGTCACGGTGGCATCGATCGCCTCGCTCAGCGCTGCGCTCAAACACTTCAACAAGGCCAATTACGCCGGCTACGAGTGGATCGACTTTCGTTGATCGACGGTCAAGCTCAAGCGAGTTGTTGTCGCAGGGTTGAGCGTTCTAAAAAGAGACTACGGCATCCAATTTTCCGACAGGGTGGCGTGCGCAATTTTACAAGCCGTCAAATCGCCTAAAAAGGGGCAATAAACGCCTATCTTATTAAAATATCGCGCGCGCGAGACGAATTTCATCCTCCAAAGTTGTTCATATCGGAAATAAAGCGTATTTTTGTGTGGTAAAAAGATCGTAATTTTATTGAGATAAAATGTTAACTGAAGAAGAAAAAAATGCCGGTCTGGTCGGGCGAATTATTCCGATCAACATCGAAGAACAGATGAAATCGGCCTACATCGACTATTCGATGTCGGTCATTGTATCGCGTGCGTTGCCCGATGTGCGTGATGGTCTGAAACCTGTACACCGCCGCATTCTCTATGATATGAGTGCCGAACTGGGACTCTCCTCGGATAAACCTACCCGTAAATCAGCGCGTATTGTCGGTGATGTGCTCGGAAAGTTTCACCCCCACGGCGATACATCGGTTTACGATGCAATGGTGCGTCTGGCTCAGGTGTGGTCAATGCGCTATCCGTTGGTTGACGGTCAGGGTAACTTCGGTTCGATGGACGGTGACTCGCCTGCGGCAATGCGTTATACAGAGGCCAGAATGCAGAAAATCACCGATGAGGTGTTGGCCGACATCGACAAGGAGACGGTTGATTGGACGCTTAACTTCGACGATACGATTCCCGAACCTACGGTGTTGCCCACCAAAATTCCGCTGCTGCTGATCAATGGCGCCAGCGGTATTGCCGTCGGTATGGCGACCAATATGCCTCCGCACAACTTGAGTGAGGTGGTCGACGCTTGTTGCGCCTATGTCGACAATCCGGAGATCTCCTGCGAGGAGTTGCTTCACTTTGTCAAAGGCCCCGACTTCCCGACGGGTGGTATCATCTACGGCTATGAAGGGGTGCGCGAGGCGCTGCTCACGGGGCGTGGACGTGTGATTATGCGTGCCAAAACCGAGATCGAGATTACGCCAAGCGGTCGCGAGTGCATTGTCATCACCGAAATTCCCTATCAGGTCAATAAGGCCGAAATGATCAAGAAGATTGCCGATATGATCAACGACAAGAAGATCGACGGCATCTCCTATATCAACGATGAGTCGGACCGTAACGGTCTGCGTATCATCATCATCTTGAAGCACGACGCTGTTGCAAGCGTGGTGCTCAATACGCTCTTCAAAAATTCAGGACTGCAAACCTCGTTTGCCGTCAACAACATCGCGTTGGTCAACGGCCGTCCGCAGATGTTGACCCTGCGAGATCTGATTCATCACTTCATCAACCACCGCCACGATGTTGTGGTGCGTCGTGCTCGCTTCGATTTGCGCAAGGCCGAGGAGCGGCTGCATATTGTTTTGGGTCTGCTCATCGCGCAGGACAACATCGACGAAATCGTGCACATTATTCGTGCCTCGCTGACGCCCGATGTGGCTAAACAGGCTATGATTGAGCGCTTTGCGTTGAGTGATTTGCAGGCGTCGGCCATCATCGAGATGCGTTTGCGTTCGTTGACCGGGCTTGAGCACGGCAAATTGACCGCCGAGCGTGATGAATTACTCAAATTAATTGCCCACCTGAAAGATATTCTCGAAAATGTGACGCTGCAAATGCAGATCATCAAAGACGAGCTGATCGAGATGAAGGAGAAATACGGCGATGATCGTCGTTCGGAGATTGTCTACGCTTCGGAGGAGTTCAATCCCGAGGATTTCTATGCCGATGACGATATGGTCATCACCATCTCCCATTTGGGGTACATCAAACGCACGTCGCTGACCGAGTACCGCACGCAGATTCGTGGTGGCGTCGGTGCCAAGGGCAGTGCAACGCGCGATGAAGACTTCATCGAGCACCTCTACATAGCTTCGATGCACAACACGATGCTTTTCTTTACGGAGAAAGGTCGTTGTTTCTGGCTCAAGGTATACGAAATTCCCGAGGGTACCCGTTCTTCCAAAGGACGAGCCATCCAAAATGTGATTCAGATCGAACCCGATGATAAAGTTCGCGCCTACATCAACGTCAAGCGTCTCGATGATGTCGAGTATGTGAACAACAACTACATCATTATGTGTACCAAGGACGGTACGATCAAGAAGACCCGTTTGGAGGCCTATTCGCGTCCGCGTTTGAATGGTGTCAATGCCATTGTCATTCGTGAGGGCGACCAACTGATCGAAGCACAATTGACCAGTGGTAGCGCTGAGGTGATGATCGCAGCTCGTGACGGCAAAGCTATTCGCTTCAACGAGAGCACGGTACGCCCCATCGGACGCGTTGGTGCCGGTGTGCGCGGCATCTCGATCGAAGAGAGCGACGAGGTGATCGGTATGATTTGTGTGGAGCCTGATTCGAAGCAAGATGTACTGGTTCTCAGTGAGAACGGCTACGGAAAGCGTACTGATTTGGACGAATACCGCATAACCAACCGTGGTGGCAAGGGCGTCAAGACGATCAATGTGACGGAGAAGACCGGCAAGCTGATCTCGATCCAGTCGGTGACCGATGACAATGATTTGATGATCATCAACCGCTCGGGACTCACCATTCGTACGGCGGTGGATCAGATTCGTCTGGCTGGCCGTGCAACGCAAGGTGTGAGGATTATCAACCTGCGTGAGGGCGATGCTATTGCCTCGGTGATGGCTGTACCGGCTGCCGAAGAGGAGGTCATACTGCCTGTCGAGATGTCGGAAGAGGAGGGTGCAACGGTTTCTATGCCCGAGATTTCAGACGCTTCGACTACCGAACAACCTACCAACGAATAATACAGAAAACCTTAAATTTCAGATAATTATGAAAAAAATGATTTTGACGGCTCTTGCGGCACTCCTACTGGCAGTTCCCGCCGTGCAGGCCCAAAAAGTTAACAAGGCTGCGATCCTTGCCAAAATTGAAAAGAGCGACTCCGATGTTGCCGATGCTAAGAAAGCCGCCAAGGCCGCAACGTGGCTCAACCGTGGTAAGATCTTCTATGAAGCCGCTATCGAGCCGACAAAGAACCTCTTTGTCAATATGGACGGTGCAATGCTCAAGTTGACGGTCGGTGAACCCGTCTCGGTAGACAAAATTAAAGTTGCCGATGTGGAGTATACGACTTGGATTTATCCCTATTTCACGGCCTACATCAAGGACAACAAAATTGTGACTTGGAAAGAGACACAAAAGGTGTTCGATGCGGCTGTTGTGAAGGCCATTGAGGCCTACAACAAGGCCTATGAGCTTGATCCCAAAGTTGCCGACAAGGCCAAAGAGGGGTTGAAACAGATCAGCGATTTCTGCTCGCAAATTGGCAATACGGGTATCGACACGGGCGACTATGCGGTTGCAGCCGATGCCTATGTGACGGCTTTTGCTGCTCAATCAAGTCCGGCGTATGCCAATGCCGAACCGGTGCTGCTCTACTATGCCGGTTACCTGCGCACGATCGACGGAGCAACCAATCCGGCGTCGTTCCCAATGGGCGTTGAGTATCTGTCGAAGGCACTCGATTTGGGCTATGCCGATGAGGAGGGAAACATCTACTACTACCTTTTCCACTGCTACTATGGTCAGAAAGCGGCAGACGAGGCTAACGTGCTGAAAGCCAAAGATGCCCTGCTGGCTGGTATCAATAAATTCCCCAAAAACGAGCGTATTCTCGACGGTCTGATGCAGCTTTATACCACCGAAAAAGGGGTGGGTGATCCGGCTGATTTGGTGGCGTTGATTGATGAGGCGATCAAAAATAATCCCGAGAACACCGACCTGCTCTTTGGCCGTGCACGTATTTTCTATGCGCTGAAGAACTATGACGAAGGCATTGTGTCGCTTACTAAAGTTGTGGAGATGAAGCCTGATCAGTTTGACGGCAACTACTATTTGGGCGTTTTCTATGCCTCCAAGGGCGACGTGCTCAATGCGGATATGAACACCAAACAATATAGTAGCCAAGCGGCTTACGATGCCGATTTGAAATCGGTCAACGATGTCTATTTGGCTGCCGTGACTCCGCTCGAAAAAGCCTATCAGATCAAACCCGAGAGTATGGATACGCTCGAACTGCTCAAACAGCTTTGCTTCCGTCTGCGCGACGAACCGGGCATCAAAGAGAAGTACGAAACCTACAACGCGCTCTACAAACAGGTGAAGGGAATCGAATAATTTCATCGACCGCCGATGTGTGGCGAGGGTGGAGCGTGCCTGTTCCACGCGATGCACAACAGCGACACGCAAAAAAGATGTCTTCGAGCAATTCGGAGACATCTTTTTTTTGTGTGCCAAAGACGATCGTTTCTAAGCGTTTGCCGGCTCGGTGCTGACGATGGCGATCTCGTGGGAGACAGGCGCTATTTTGCGCAGCATACGCAGCAGACCGCAATGCCGGTCGTGGGCAAGCCTCACGGCGTTGCTAACTTTCACCTGCTCTTTTTCGGCACCGCATTCGATGTTGTAAACCACGTGGAAAGCATTGAATACACTCTCGGCCTGCACCGTGTCGGTCGAAAGTTCTCCTGATAGGCTGATTTCGAACCGTTTGGGGCAGATGTGTTCTTTGGTCATAATGTGGAGAACGGTCAGCGCTGCGCATTTTGCCGCGGCAAGTAGTAGCAGTGCTTTGGGGTTCATATCTTCGCATCGAATGCTATCTTCGAGCTTGAAGTGCGACCCCTTGGTCAGTTGTAATGTTACTTTTTCGATCATAAGAATATTTGATTTTAATGGAACACCATTTCAAAGGCAAGAATCGTTCCCGAGTCATATGTTGGATGGGTAAAAATTTGTATATTTGCTCATTCAAAAATGAGGAGATATGCCTAAATTACGGATTCTGCTGTTGACGCTTGTGCTGTGTGCTGTGGGCGCATTGCGCTTGCACGCTGCAATCATTGAACCGAGTGAGTCCATTCGCCGCGGCGAGGAGTTGTTTGATTTTGGTCGGTGGAGTGATGCCCGTCACGAATTTCAGCAGGCGCAGGCGGCACTTCGATTAGAGGATCGAATGTTGGCACAACGTGTTGATTTCTACCTTGCTGCGTGTGCTGTTGAGCTGGGCAGTAGCGATGCCGAGGCGGCGCTGCTGGCCTTCGAAACGCGTTATCCGAATTCGATCTATGCCAACGATGTGCGCTTTGCTTTGGGTTCCTATTACTGCGCTTCCTCGGATCTGAAACGTGCCAAACAACTCTTCGAACAGACCGATTACAAGGCGCTCTCTTCGCAACGGCGCGAACAATTTGATGTGCGAATGGGAAGCGTCTATTTTGCCGAAGGCGACTACCGCAAAGCGTATGATCTCTTCGATCGTATCGGTGCGAAGAGTCCCTACGCGGCGCACGCTGTCTATCACAAATCCTATATAGATTACGCCGATGGGCGTTATGGTCGTGCAAAACAAGGCTTTACGGCTCTGTTGCGCAGCGATGCCTACCGCGATGTGGCGCCCTATTACCTGTTGCAGATCGAGTTTCACGAGGGCAACTACCGTTATGTGGTTGACCGGGGTGAAGAGCTTGTGCGCCGTGCTGTTCCGGCACGTCGCGCGGAGTGTGAGCGCATCATCGCCGAGTCGTGGTTCCGGCTCGACGACTACAACAAAACCATAGAACACCTCCAAAATTTCACGGCTTCCGGGGGCGTGACGGATCGCGACGGCAGCTACCTGATGGGCTTCTCGCTCTACCGTTCGGCGCGCTATGCCGAGGCTGTGGAGTGGCTGCGTCGGGCGTGTGGCGCCGAGGATGCGCTGACGCAAAATGCCTCTTATCACTTGGCGGACTGCTGCTTGCGTGCAGGTGATAAGCAAGCTGCTATGCAAGCTTTTGCGATGGCTGCCGACGAGCGATTCGATGCCGTGGTGGCCGAAGATGCGCTGTTCAACTATGGCAAACTGCAATATGAGTTGGGGGGTGGCGCCTTCAATGGGGCGATCAATGTGTTGGGGCGTTACATCGAGCGTTATCCGACTTCGCCGCGTGTGACTGAGGCGCGTACGCTGCTGATTGCGGCCTACTACAATTCGCACGATTACGATGCGGCTTATCGTGCAATCAAAACACTGCCGGCGAGCGATGCCGACCTGCGCGCAGCGTTGCAGAAAATCACTTATTTCCGTGGTTTAGAGGCTTTCCAAGCTGGAGATTTGAACGCTGCAAAACGCTATCTGACGGAGTCTGCCACGGTGCAGGTTAGCCCCAAATATACGGCGCTCAATGCTTTTTGGCAAGGTGAAATCGCCTTTGCACAAGGCGATTATGCGTCAGCGGCAACACAATACGACGCCTACCTGCGCCGTGCTCCGCGCAGTGAACCGGAGTATGCGATGGCGTGGTACAACTTGGGCTATTGTGCCTTTTCGCATCGCGATATGTCGCAGGCACGCACAGCATTCGAGAAATTTTTGACCCTGCACACGGCAGCCGATCGCTATCGTGCCGACGCGCACAACCGATTGGGAGATACCTACTACGCTGATCGCCAATTCGAGGCGGCGGTCGAAGCTTATGATCGGGCAATGGCGGCTGGCGTTTCGGAGCGATATTATGCACAATATCAGCGCGCTATAACGCTCGGAATTTTGGGACGCACCGAATCGAAGTTGCAAGCTTTGCGCCAAATTGTGGCGGCTGGTCAGGGCGATTATGTCGAAGCGGCCTCCTATGAATTGGGGCGTGCGTGCATCGCGCAAGGACAATATTCGGCAGGTGCGGCTGCGCTCGAAAAATTCATTACATCCTATCCCGCTTCGCAGCGTTGTGCGCAGGCGTTGTCGGATTTGGGATTGGCCTACCTCAATTTGGGCGATCCGACCAAATCGCTTGAATATTACAATCGGGTGGTCACCACCTCGCCGCGATCGGCCGAAGCCCGTGACGCGATGCAAGGCATCCGCGACATTTATGTCTCTCAGGGGCAGGTGGATGACTATTTCGACTATGCTGCCAAGGTGGGGATGGAGAGCGATTTGACGGCTTTGTCGCGCGACTCGTTGTCGTTTGCGTCCGCGCAAAAACTCTACCTCGCAGGTCAAAATACGGCTGCCGCCAAGTCGTTGCGCAGCTACGTGAAGAGCTATCCCAAAGGCTCTTACCGAACCGATGCGCTCTACTATTTGAGCGATTGCCACCTGCGTGCTGGCGAGCGTGCCGAGGCGATCGAAACCCTCACGACGCTCTCGGAGCTGGGCAACCATCAATATACGCTCACCGTGCTCGAGAAGCTCTCGGAGCTAACTTTTGCCGATCATCGTTATGCCGAAGCGGCTGCTGCTTATCGTCGTCTCTACGATGTGCAGACGACAGCTGCTGATCGCGAAAAGGCGATGTTGGGCTATGTGCGTGCCACATTGGCCGAGGGTGATGCTGCGAAAACGACGGCTATGGCGGCTGATGTCTGTGCGCATTCCGATGCCGGTGTGACGGCGCTGCGCGAAGCAAAATTTGCGTGGGCGGAGCAGCTGCGTGCGGCAGGACAGCAGCCCGAGGCACTGAAGCGCTACAAAGAACTTGCGTCGGAAGTTCGCTCAACAGAGGGCTCTGCCGCGGCTTACTACCTGATTGAGGAGAGTTTTGCCCACGGCGATTTGGCGAAGACCGAGAAGGCTGTTTTTGCCTATTCGGGTCGCGAGCCGAAGGCCTATTGGCTGGCCAAGGCATTTCTGATTTTGGGCGATGTTTATCTGCGCAAGGGTGATAATTTTCAAGCACGTGCGACCTTCCAAAGTATTGTCGATGGCTATTCGCCTGCCGATGACGGCATTGTGGCCGAGGCCAAGGAGCGAATTCGAAAAATGAACTGATGATGAAAAAATTACTGATAGCCGTTACGCTGCTCGTCGTTGTGCCCTATACCGTTGTAGCACAGGTCGAAAAGCAGGTAGAGGTGACCAAGGACTATGTGCCGAAGGTCGCAGATGCAACCAAGTTGGGCATCGTCCCCGATCGCACTGATACGGTCAAAATGCGACCCGAAATCGACTATGCGATCACGCCGTTGTCGCTGCAAACCACACTCACCACACGGCCGATTCGTCCGGCTGCGGTGACCTATTGGGAGTTCAACCGTCCGCTGCCTTTCTACCTCAAAGTGGGCGCAGGCTATCCGCTTGCGTCGGTGGTGGACTTCTATGCCTCCAGCCAGAATGCAGGCACGGGCTACGTGGTGGGTTACGTCAACCACACGGGGCGCTATGCCAAAATTGGCAATGAGTACGAGGTGAAGAATACCTCGACGCGTCTGCTCAACCGCATTGGTGCGGCCGCCGGCAAATACTTCGGACGTCATACGTTGGAGGCCGAGCTGTCTTACGATAATCGGCTCGACCACCGTTACGGCGGTTTTGCGTCCGAAAATACGACTGAGACCTACCGCCCCGGCGCGCGTATTCTGTTCCATAATGCGCAAGCACGGATGCGTTTTGGCGATGATTTTCGGGATTTGAGCCGTGTGAATTTCGAGGTTGCCGTGCACGGCGACCTGTTTTGGAGTGTGCCTGAAATTTATGGGCAGTGGCTCACCGAGACCGAATCCGCGACGCAGTCCTATGGGCGGATCGACGGCAAGTCACGTCAGACGACGTGGGGTGCAAGCGGCAAAATCGCCAAAGCATTTGGACGACATCGTTTGTCGTTTGATGTTGGTTACGAGGGTTTTACGGGATTGAAAATGCTGGATGAGGGCTATCAACATCAACTGCGTGCCGGCTTGCGTTACGGGGTTGACGGTGCGGTAGTGCGTTTCGAGGTGGGTGCCGACTACTACCACGACAAAGCCTTCGCGACGACCGAAGAGAACTATTTCATCCCCTTTGCGCACCTCTATTTTGATCTTGGAACGCCCGGTTTGAAACCGTTTTTGGAGGTTGACGGCGGTGTCTATGCCAATGACTACCGCGCCCTGACGCACCAAAATCCCTATGTGGGGGCTGCCGAGTGGCTCAATAAAAGTTCGGTGGACTACAACGGTCGTTTCGGGCTTGGTGGCAGCTTGTGGCACGAGAAATTTGTCTATCGGCTTTTTGCTGCGTTTTCGATCCACGACAACCATATCTATTGGCAGATGCCGCAGGTGGATGCCAAATTTATAGGGGTTGAAGTGCCGATTCAGGCGCGTCAAACGGTGTTGTCGTTCAATGGCGAAGTTGAATATCGACCGGTTGCAGCCTTGAAAATGACCTTGGGAGCCGGTGGATATATCTACAATGACGACATCCAGTTGGCCAACGGCGCCCCGGCTTTCCGCGCAAATGTCGGCCTTCGCTACGAGGGGCGCAAGATCTCGTTTGGCGTTGCGGCGCAAGTGCAGAGCGAGCGCAGTTGGAGCTGTTTTGACCAAAAATCAATCGACGTGCCGGAGCGTTTTACGGCTCCTTTTGCGGCGGATCTGCGCGTCGATTTCGAGTGGCGGCTTTCGGGCGGTTTTGCACTCTTTGCCGAGGGACGGAATCTGGCCAACCAACGGCTCTATGAGTATGCGTGGTATCGCGAATACGGAGCCAATTTTATGGTGGGTGTGAAGGCGAATTTTTAGAAGCTGATCAATTTTGGGGACGGAATTTAGTAATTTTACGACGGTTGAGGCGCCTCTGTTTGGAGAAATTACAGACAAAAAATTGATTTTATTAAAAAAAATAGTAGTTTTGTGTAATATAATATGAATTTTCTCCATTCACAAACACGATAATTGTCTTGAAAAATCTTCCTAAGATATGCCCCTCTTGCGGTAAACGGCTCAGTGTCCAAGCTATGCATTGCAATTCGTGCGATACGCACATCGACGGCGACTATACCCTGCCGGTGATGATGCAGTTGGCCGTTGCTGATCAACAATTCGTACTCGACTTCGTCAAAAGTAGTGGCTCGCTCAAAGAGATGGCACAAAAACTCGGTCTGAGTTATCCGACTGTGCGCAACCGACTCGATGATATTATCTTTCAACTCAATAAATTCGAAAGCGATGAACAAGATTCTTAATCCGTTCGAATACCTCTCGATCGCCAAAGCTTGGTTGTGGGGTGTGGTGGGCACCGCATTTTCGGTTGCTTTGGTACTGCTTACGGCAGAGATAGACGGTAGTAGCTCGCAGCTTGTGTGGATCTTTTCGACCAATCTGCTGTTGTGGTTTCCGCTTGCCACGTTGCTCTATGTGGCGGCACTCATCTTCTCGCCGTCGCGTATTCGTGCGGCAGACATCTATGCCACCAGTCTTTTTGCGCTATTGCCGACCATTGTGTGTTTCGGTATTTCGAATGGCATCTCTTACTTGTTGGGTCAATTTGATTTCGAACCGCGCAGTGTGGCTGAAATTATGGTTCACGCGACTTATTTGCTCTTGGTGATTATTTTGTCGGTTACGATGGTGTGGTCGATGATTTGGGGCTGTGTGGCTTATTCGGTTTCGGCCAACATCAAAGGATGGAGTGGGGTCGTGATCTTTGTGTCTGGCTATGTGCTTGTCAGTGTGGCCAATCAATTGATGGTTGAGTACCTTTGACGGTGATAAATCCGAACGCAAAAGGGTGGCAAACCGCACGGTTTGCCACCCTTTGTGTAGGGCATAAAAAAGGGTGAGCTCATTATATCGCACCGCTCAACCACATACCCTTGCTCGATTCCTCGCCTGGGGGGTTCTGTAGGAGCTGGTCGTATAAGACTCACCCGGGCACAAAAGTAGGAATTTTTTATATCTTTGCAAAAAAAAACAGCAGATGCGTAAAAAAACTTTGCTTTCTCTCCTTATAACGGGCTGTGTGGTCGGTGCGGCGGTGGCTTTTATTGGCATTGTGCAGTTCAAGGGCAATGCGGTGCCCGAGAAATACGAACTTTTTGTCAGCTCACGGGCTGTCTACGGCGAGGTGATTGATTCGCTGATGCCGCGTCTGAAGCATCGCACCGCCTTTCGGCTCTATGCTGAGCGAATTGACTTGGCGACCTCTTTCAAGCCCGGTCACTATGTGCTCAGTGAGGGGATGGACGTGATTCAGGTGGCGCGGATGCTCAAGCTTGGACGCCAAACGCCGGTACGTGTGACCTTTAACAATGTGCGGACGCCGGCACAATTGGCGCAGCGACTTGCGCGTCAGATTGATGCCGATTCGGCGTCGATTCTGAAAACACTGACCTCCAATAAATTAGCTGCAGAATTGGGGTTTGACGAGGTGACGTTTTTTTCGATGTTCATTCCCAATACCTACGAATTTTATTGGACGGTAAGCCCCGAGGAGCTGGTGCGGCGAATGAAGCACGAGTATGACAGTTTTTGGACGCCCGAGCGTGATGCGCAGCGTGCGCGCAGCGGTCTGAGCCGGTTGGAGGTGATGACCCTTGCTTCGATTGTCAACGAGGAGACGCGTCAGCGCGACGAGATGCCGCGCGTGGCAGGCGTCTACATCAATCGCCTGCGCATCGGAATGCCCCTGCAAGCCGACCCGACGATCAAATATGCCCTGCAAGATTTCGGGCTGCGACGCATCCTGCATAACCACCTGAAATTCCCGTCGCCCTACAACACCTATATTAATAAGGGGTTGCCGCCCTCACCGATCTGTATGCCCTCGGTGGCGACGATCGACGCGGTGCTGGGCTTC
Source organism: Alistipes sp. (assembly GCA_036651015.1). Lineage (GTDB taxonomy): Bacteria > Bacteroidota > Bacteroidia > Bacteroidales > Rikenellaceae > Alistipes. Next base: position 105,555 of record JAVVYP010000001.1, on the reverse strand, counting down.
GAGCAACACGACTACCTCTTTTTCTGCGCGCGCCCGACCTTCGATGGCCACCACGACTTTGCGCGCACCTTCGATGAGCACCGCGGCAATGCGCGCGCTTATAGTGCAGCATTAAATCGTCGAAATATCAAATAATTTTTCGTATATTTGTCCTTATGTTGACGAAAATATACGAGGAAAATCCCTCGGAAAAGGAGTTGCGGCGTGTGGTGGAGGCCTTGGAACGGGATGAGATCATCATCTATCCGACCGACAGCGTCTATGCTTTCGGCTGCTCAATGCGCTCACCGAAGGCACTCGAGCGCCTGCGCCGGATCAAGGGCAAGGGCGATTTCTCTGTCGTTTTCGAAAATATCGCACAGGTGGCTGAGTATTGTCGGGTGGACAATGTTGTTTTTCGGATTCTCAAACGGAACCTGCCCGGGCCTTTCACTTTTATCCTCAATGCCTCGTCGTGCGTGCCTGCCAAGGCGTTGGAGCGTCGTCGCACGATCGGTGTCCGCATCCCCAACAACACCATTCCGCGCGCTATCGTCGCTACGCTGGGCTGTCCGCTGATCACCTCGTCGGTCAAGGATATAGCTGAGGATGTGGAATATACGACCGATCCCGAACTGATCCACGAACGTTATGGCAGCGAGGTGTCGCTGGTTGTCGACGGTGGAATCGGCGATAACGTGCCGACGACCGTGGTGGATCTGACGGGCGAGGAACCTCAGATGGTGCGCGAGGGCAAAGGCGATTTGCAATAAATGTGCAATAATTTTAAACTGAAATATTATGAACAAAAACAATTTTTGGAACGATGCCGCTAAGTGCGGTTTTATTGTCGGCGCGTTGCTGGCCGTTTCGTCGGTGCTGGAGACCTATATGACCCTTTCGGGCAGCCTTGCGCTCTATGGTCTGATGATGGTCGAATGGATCGCGGTGGTGGTGGCGCACTACTACCTGCTGCACCGCTTTACACGACGGCACGCGGCACTCTACACCGCCGAAGAGGGCTTCACTTTTAGTCAGAGCTACTACTATGTGCTTGTTATCTCGGCTTTTGCCGGCATTATTCTCGGCGTGGTGCAGTACCTGAATCTCCACCTGATTATCGGTTATACGACCTATACCGAGAAGATTGCGGCTTCGTTCACCAATCTGCTGGCGCAAAGTGGCAGCAGTATGCCGGCCTCGATGGAGCCTATGATCACGCAGACTATGGAGCAGCTTCAGACGGCTCCGGCGCCCTCGGTGCTGGCCACGGTTTGGGGTGGACTCTTTACGAGTCTGCTGTTTGGAGCCATTTTCGGTCTGATCATCGCAGGTGTGACCTCGCGTCGGCCGAAGCCTTTCGACACTTCGTCCAACGAATAACGCCCTATGGATAGATTGGATTTATCGGTCGTCGTACCGCTCTACAACGAGGCGGAGTCGCTTCCCGAGTTGGTTGCGTGGGTCGATCGTGTGGCGCGTGCCAATGCGCTGCGCTACGAACTTATTCTGGTTGATGACGGCTCCAACGACGCTTCGTGGGCGGTTGTCGAGCAGCTGCGCACGCAATACGCCACCCTGCGGGGTGTGAGTTTTGCGCGCAACTACGGCAAGTCGGCCGCCCTCTATTGCGGATTCGACGCTGCCGAGGGCGAGGTCATCATCACGATGGATGCCGACCTCCAAGATTCGCCCGACGAGATCCCGGCATTGTACTCTATGATCCGCGAAGAGGGCTACGACTTGGTTTCGGGCTGGAAGCAGAAGCGCCACGACCCGATCGGCAAGCGGTGGCCGAGCAAGTTTTTCAACTGGACGGCGCGGCGCGCTTCGGGCATTCGGCTCCACGACTTCAACTGCGGACTGAAAGCCTACCGCCGCAAGACGGTCAAGGCGATCGAGGTCTATGGCGAGATGCACCGCTTCATCCCGATTCTGGCCAAGCGTGCCGGTTTCGGCCGTATTGGCGAAAAGGTTGTCGACCACCACGCGCGTAAATATGGCACCTCGAAATATGGTCTGGAACGGATGCTGAAGGGCTATTTAGACCTGATCACGGTGCTTTTTATGTCGCATTTCGGTCGCTCACCGATGTATTTTTTCGGAGGTTTGGGGACGCTGATGTTCTTTTTCGGCGGCGGCACGACGCTGTGGATCGTTGCCGAGAAGCTCTGGAAGCAGGCGCACGCCCTGCCGCTGCGCTCGGCGACCGATCAGCCGCTGTTCTATCTCTCTATTTTAGCAATTATTCTGGGCGTTCAGCTCTTTTTGGCCGGATTTTTGGGCGAGCTGATTAACCGCGGTTCGAGTGACCGCAACAAGTATCGAATCGACAAAACCTTTTAAATATAATGATACAACGAATCCAAACACTTTATTTGCTGATAGTTACACTCCTCATGGCCGTTGTGCTGTTTGCGCCTTTGGCTTGGTTTGCCAGCGATGCAGGCGAGTATGTGCTCTACGCCTTTGCGCTGAAAACAGCCGCTGGTGAAACAGCCCAACCGGCTGTTTATATGGGCGTTGTGCTGGCCTTGGCCGCTGTGCTGCCGCTGATCACGATTTTCCTCTACAAACGCCGCTTGCTCCAAATCCGCCTCTGTGTGGTGGAATTTGTGTTGCTGTTTGGTGCTGTGGTGATGGAGGGCGTTTACTACTTTTTGAGCTGGCGTGTCTTCTCGGAGATGACTTTTCACGTCCAAGGCGTCAAATTAGCTTTGGTTCTGCCACTTGTATGCTTGCTTTTCAACTATTTGGCACTTCGCGGCGTCTTCCACGATGAGATGCTGGTGCGTGCAGCCGACCGAATTCGCTGATATTGGCCACGATTGCACCTATTGTGAATATGAAAATATGGTTACAAAACTTTGCTAAACCGGAAAATAATTCTATCTTTGAAGTCCCAAAAGGTAAAAACACAGAATTATATCAGATTTAAGTTTAAAAGCAGTAAATTTTATTAACTAACTAACTAATAATTATGATGCGAAAATTTAATTTTTGGAAAACACTGGCGTTTTCGGTGATGGCGTTGACCGCCTTTGCCGGATGTTCGGACAGTGACGACGAAGGAGGCAATACAGGTATTCCGTCGATTACCGTCAATGAAGTCGCTTCGACCAGCGTGGGCGTTACGCTCGAAGGTGGTTCGACCGCAGCCATTGCAGTTGTGTCGAACGGCACGTGGACTTTGTCGATGATGCCAACCGATGCCAGCTCTTGGATCACACCGAGCGCTATGTCGGGTTCGGGTGCTTCATCGCTGACTTTCAACGTGGCTGCGGCTACCGTTGCTCGTGAGGCTACGATTACGCTGACTGCCACCGGTTCGGTTTCGGGTTACCCGATCACCAAAACGGCCACGATCCTGATCAAACAAAGTGAAGGTGGTGCGTCTGGTGTAGCTCTCTATGAGGAGAACTGCGGTACCGAAGTTTCGAAAGTTGGAGACTATTGGCCTTATGTATCTGCTTTTGCAGGTTGGACGCGCGGAGGTTCACTCGGTCAGACAACTGTGGAATATCCGGGAGAGGGTGCCTCTGTCCGCAATAGCGGCAAAGATTACGATCCTTCGGCTGACGAAAAACCGCAGGTCTCGGGTGCGCCTTATGTATCGTTGAAAACTGCTTTTGATATTAATAAAATTAATATCGGCACCAACGACAACTTTACGTTTACTTTTACGGCACAGAATACACTTTCGACCCTTGAAGGCTCTCCTTACACGCCGACTTTTGGCGATGTGACGGCTGCGACGTTGAACTTTGCGGTTAGCACAAACGGAACCACTTACGCCAAGGTGCCTTTCACGGCAACGAAGATCGGCACAGGATCGTGGTATCTTTGCAAGGCTGAATTCAAGCTGCCCGCAGGTACCTCTGTTTCTGCGATTAATGTTCGTATGGATGGTTTCACCGGTGGTGCAAATTTACGTATTGATGATTTCCGTCTATCTGCTGGTGGTAATGGTGCCGAACTTGGTGGCGGCGAGCAACCCGGTGGTGGTACGGTAACAATCGGTAGCATTACGGCTGCTGGCAATTACGAGGTGAAAAATGCTTTGGTTGTTGCTGCAAGTCCGATTGCTTATATCATTCAAGATGCTACGGGTTCTATGGTTGTATATGCTAGAGATAATGGACGTACTGTTGGTGAAAAAATTAACATTAGCGGTGCTGTGACGATCTATAATGCAACATCGGTTCCGCAGTTCACCGCTGATGCTGCTGTTTCAGTTGTCTCTTCCGGCAATGCTGTTGCCTACGCTCCGACAACCTATGATCTTGCGAAAGTGGAGGCCTATTTAACCAATATCAAATGCTTGGACATTGCGATTGCTGGTAAGTTGGTTAAGGATGGAAACTACTATAACTTGGAATTGCCGGGTTCAACGACCTTGCAGGGTTCAATTCAATATTATACGCCTGATGCAGCACTGGATGGTCGCAATGTGACGGTCAAAGGCTTTGCGGTGGGGACCTCGAAATCGGGTCCTATTACGCGTATCAAGGTGATGCCCTATGAGATTATTCCGAGCAGCGATCCCGCTATTACGGGTACTCCCGAATCGGTAGCGTTCACTGCTGCCGGTGAGGCAAAAACAGTAGCTTTCACAGCGGCCAATGTGGGTTCGGGCAATAAAGTCTATGCCAAGATTACGGGTGCGGATGCAAGCCAGTTTTCAGTTGCAACGGGTGCTGCTACTTCGCCTGTGACGGTGACGGCTGCTGCCAACGCAACGACCGATTCCAAGAGTGCAACGCTGACCATCTATATCGCCGCTTCGGAAGGTGCCGCGGCTATTGCTTCGGCTACGGTGCCCCTGACGCAGGCAGGTAAACTGCCCGATGGTGCAAAAACGGTGGATATTGATTTAACTGCCAAGGGTTATGCAAATGCTCAAGAAATAACAACAGTTGCTCAAACTCCTATAACTTTGACTTTTGCAAAAGGATCAGCCCCGTCGAATGTTCCGAAATATTATACGTCCGGAACAGCTGTCAGGATGTATGCAGGGAATACACTTACGGTAAGTGGTGCTACGATAACGAAAATAGAATATACTATTGGGGATGAAAATAATAACTTTTCGACGGTATCTGTGGGAACATATACAGGCGCGGAGTGGGTTGGTAGCGCAAATAATATCGTTTTCACCTCCAATCCAGAGAAAGTTAACAACAAATTTTTACAAACTCGTATTCAAAAAGTGAAGATCACCTATACTGAATAGTCAAGGAAACTGACTGTTAAAACAAACCAACTCTTGGCGGGGCAAACACCCCGTCAAGAGTTTGGTTTCTTTATACACTATTTTTTTTCGCGTTACACCAGTCATTAGTTACTCTTTGGAATATGTTGAAAATCAAAACGATAGGCGTGCAGATGTGTTGGATGCTGACAATGCTTATCCTCTTTGCGGGATGTGGCGACAAAAATGACAGCGGTGCGCAGGCATCGGCTGCGTGGCTCGTGGCAGAGACCGTGAATTGTAATGCTACAACGAACAAAATCGTGACCGAGGGGGCAGCCTCGCTGACCTTCACCGCCGCGATCACCGAGCAGGGCGCGGAGCCGTGGTGTTCGTTCGAATTAAATACGCCCCTCACGGAGTTCACCGGCAAGGTCGGCGCACCCGTGTATCTCTATCTGAAACAAAATACCCTCAAACAGGATCGCACGGCAACAATTGTGGTGCGCTATACCGACAACTATACCGTCACGCTTACCCTTACGCAGACTGCCTTCTCCTCGTCGGCCGATTTCGACCGCGCGTGGGGCGAGCAGCCGCAATTCAAGTCGAGCACCGACTATGTCTACAAAACCTATTTCACCACGCTTGATCGTGGCAACTATACGCGCAGCTACTCGATCTGCTACGACCTCGACAAACGTGTCTCGCGCTGGGTGGCCTATCCGATGCACAGCACCTACACAACGCCGAATGTGGGGCGTACCGATGCGTGGGCGTATGATCCCAACAAACAGCTGCCGGTGATTCCCGACAAGGCGCAACAATACATTTTGCGCGGTTACGGCGTGCGCGGCTACGACCGTGGGCATATGCTCGCCTCGGCATCGCGTTACAGCACCGTAGCCACCAACGAACAGACCTTCTATGCCACCAATATGATGCCGCAGAATAGTTCGTTCAATCAGAATATTTGGGGAACATTGGAGGGCAAGGAGCGCAGTTGGATGGTCGCGGATACGCTGTTTGTGGTGACCGGTACTATTTTTGAGGATTCGAAAACCATCAGCAACGCCAATGGCTCGATCGCTGTGCCCACGCATTGCTGGAAGGTAATGCTGCGCACGCGGCGCGGAAATACGAAAAAAGCAATTGCCGACTGTACGGCCGATGAGCTTAAGGCGATCGGTTTCCTGTTTACCAACGATGCCGCAGGTGCGGCGACGTCGATCGCCAATGCGGTGCGTTCGGTGGCCGAAATCGAGCAAAAGTCCGGTTTCACCTTCTTCCGCAATCTGCCTGCCGATGCTGCCGATGCGGTCAAAAACCAAAAGAAATACTCGGAATGGTAGGGGACTTTTGAATGAAAATTATTGGCGGCGATCCCCGAGCTTGTGGTCCCTGAGCTTGACGAAGGGTCGAGGGGTCAGACGCAAAAACGATGATCCCCGAGGATGATGAGGGGTCAGACGCAAAAACGATGATCGCCGAATTGGCAGACGCAAAAACAACTAAAATAAACCAAATCCTTATACTTTAATGCGTTACTACTTATGAAGAAAATTCTTTTAACAGGACTGTTTGCCGCGTTGATCGTGGTCTGCTTTGCACAGAAGCCCTATAAAGTGGTCTTCTATAACTTCGAGAACCTTTTTGACACCATTCGAGACCCCTCGATCCACGATGAGGAGTTTCAACCCGATGCCCCCAAAAAGTGGAACTCGGCGAAATACTTCAAAAAACTCGGCAACTTGGAGCGCGTGTTGTTCGACATCGCGGCCATAGACAAGGATTATCCCGTGGTGATCGGCACCTCGGAGATCGAGAACCGCAGCGTGTTGGAGGATGTGATCGCACAACCCAAACTCGCGCCGGCCAACTACCGCATTGCCCATTTCGACTCGCCCGATGCGCGTGGCGTCGATGTGGCATTTTTGTACCGTCCCGATGTCTTCAAGTTGGAGGGCAGCGCCCCGATTCCGTTCCATATGCCCGATCAGCCCAACTTCCGCACCCGCGACTTTGTGACGATGTGGGGCACGATCGACAACGAACCATTCTTCTTCTTGGTGAGCCACTGGCCGTCGCGTCTGGGTGGCAAAGAGGCCTCGGCACCCAAGCGGCTGGCTGCTGCCGAGCAGATCCGCGGCATCATCGACTCGGTGCAGAAAGCCAATCCTGCCGTGAAAGTGGTGGTGATGGGTGACCTGAACGACGACGCCACCGATGCCAGTGTGGTGGACGGCTTGCGCGCCAAGGGCAATATCAAGGAGGCCAAGCAGGGCGACACCTTCAACCCCTTCATCAACCTGCTCAAATCGGGCTACGGAACGCTGGCTTATCGCGATTCGTGGAACCTGTTCGACAACATCATTGTCTCGGAGAATCTGGCAACAGGATCGAACGGCGAGCTGAAAATTCAGCGCGTGGGCGATTCGAAATTCTACGGAGGCATCTTCCGCCGTCCCTATATGATCCAAAAAGAGGGGCAATTTAAGGGTTATCCGCTGCGCACGTACGTCGGTAACGACTTCCAAGGCGGATTCAGCGACCACTTCCCGGTCTATATCAATATCGCCAAATAACATTCTAAAATATTTGTATGAAACTGAAAACTTTACTTCTTCTGATGCTCGCCGTGACGACCCTCTCTGCTTCAGCGCAGGATGGTGGCATTCGCGGTAAGGTGGTCTCGCGCAATGGTCGCGGCGCCCTGAGCAACGTGCAGGTAACGATCGAGTCTTCGGGCGCGACCGCTACAACGGATAAGGACGGTAACTTTGTCTTCGAGAGCTTGCCGGCCGGTGAATATACGGTGAAATTTGACGCCCCGGAGTTCGAAAAACTCGACCTGAGAGTGCGTGTCGACGGTCAGCTGAAAGACATTAATTCGGTGGTGATCGTGCCGATAGCCGGTCGTGAGGGGATGGATGCCGCGATCTTCACGGAGCTGGACTCCGACAGCGCGTCGTCGGACGTGCAGTCGCTGCCCTCGTCGCTCACCTCGTCCAAAGACCTCTTCAGCAGCGCTGCGTCGTACCGATTCAGCGAAATGCGCTTCAATGTTCGCGGCTTCGACTCGCAGTATTCGGACATCTACCTCAATGGCATCCGCTTCAACGACGCGATGACCGGCTACGGCCCGTGGTCGCTGTGGAGTGGCCTGAACGACGCCACGCGTAACCAAGAGAGCGTTGCCGGCCTGCGCGCCACCGACTTCGGTCTGGGCGGCATCGGCGGTATGACCAACGTCAATGCCCGCGCCTCGCAGATGCGCAAGGGTTTGCGGGTCAGCGTGTCGAACGGCAACCAAATGTACCGCTTCCGTGCGATGGTCTCCTACGCGTCGGGACAGTTGGACAACGGCTGGTCGTATGCCTTCTCGGTCGGAACCCGTCAGGGCGGCAACGGCTATGTGGACGGTGTCTACTACAACTCCTACTCCTATTTCGCTTCGGCCGAGAAACTCTTCGGCACCGATCACCGCTTGGCGTTGACCGTCTTTGCGTCGCCTTCGGAGCGCGGTGCACAGCAGGCGTCGACCGATGAGGCCTACAAATTGTTCGGCGACAACTACTACAACCCCAACGTGGGTTATCAGGCCGGCAAATTGCGCAACTCGCGTGTGCGTGACACCCACGAACCGATCGTGATGCTCAACTACTCGTGGGACATCTCGGATCGCACGCGTTTGACGGCAGCCACCTCGCTGCGTTTCGGCAAGAACGGCTACTCGGCACTCACGTGGAATGCCGGCGCCGATCCGCGTGGCGACTACTACCGTTACCTGCCTTCGAACTACATCAATCAGATCGTGCCGGGGCAAACTTCGACCGAAGGCACCTATTTCTACCTGCAAAAAGCGATCGAAGCAGCTACGAATTTCACGGGTATGCTCGATTACGACCGCTTCTATAATATGAACCGTTTTGTCGATACCGACCCCAAATTGCAAGCGTTGGTCGGCGACCAGTATCGCTCGAATATGATGATCGAGGAGCGTCACACCGACCAACTCGACTACAACTTCGCAGCCAACATCTCGCACAACATCCGCAGCAACCAACGTATTATCGGCGGTTTGAACCTGCGTGTGAATCGCACGTGGTACTATGATCAGGTGAAAGATCTGATGGGCGGCAGCTACTGGTACGACATCGACAAATTCGCCGAGCGCGATATGTCGGATAATCCGATGAACTACCAAAATGACCTCGATTATTATCTGGCCAATGGGCACGCTCGCGTGGCCAAGGAGGGCGATAAAATCGGCTACAACTACCGCGCGCACCTGCTCGAAGGCAATGCTTGGGCACAATATACGCTGGGCTTGGGTGGCTTCTCGATGGGCTTGGGCGGTGAGGTCGGCTACTCGTCGATGTACCGCGAGGGTATGTGGCGCAAGGGTCTGTTCCCCGACGACTCGAAGGGTGACTCCAAAAAGCTCGACTACCTGACCTATAAAGTCAAAGGCAATTTCGGCTACAAATTCTCGGGTGCGCACTCCGTGGAGGCCAATGTGGTCTATATGCAGGAGGCGCCCAAATTTGCGGCGGCATTCGTTTCGCCCCGTACGCGTAACTCCACCAATCCGGGTCTTACGGCCGAAAAAACTTTTGGCGCGGAGTTGACCTACAACCTCAATCTGCCCTACATTCAGGCTCGTGCAACGGGTTATTACACCACCATGCAAGATCAGTCGAAGGTTATTTCGTTCTATGACGATATTTGGCGTTCATTCACCAACTTCGCGATGAGCGGCATCGACAAACAACACTACGGTATCGAGGCGGCGGTGGCAGTTCCGATTTGGAATGGTCTGTCGGCCATCGGCGCTGTGAGCTGGGGCGAGTACACCTATACGTCGAATCCCAATTTTGCGCAGACCGTGGATAACATCAATCGTCCGGTTTCGACTGAAAAGGTCTATTGGGACGGTCTTCACGTAGAAAGCTCACCGCAATTGGCCTTCAACATCGGTCTTGATTTCCGCGGTCCACGTAGCTGGTTTGCATCGGTGAACTTCAACTACTACGACAATATCTACCTGTCGATGAACCCGTTGTATCGCACCCCGGGTGTGGTTACATACTATACCGATGTGCTGAGTAACTCGGCCTCTTCAACCGAAGATCAAATTGCTGCGGCTCAAGCTATCGGCAAAATGCGTGCTCAGGAGAAGTTCGACGACGCCTATACGCTCAGCGCAAGTGTCGGCAAGAACTGGTTTATCCACCGTCAGTATATGTTGGGCTTCAGCTTGGAGGTGAAAAACCTGCTCAACAATCAAGACATCCGCACAGGCGGTTACGAACAGATGCGTATGAACAAGACGCGTGATAAAAATGGAGATACGAAGTATACGCGTTTTGATTCGAAGTATTTCTATATGTTCGGGACAACCTATTATCTGAATGTTTATTTCCGTTTCTAATAGCGAAGAGTAGAATAAATATGAAAAACACGAAAATTTTTCTGATAGCGCTCCTCGGTTTATTGACCGTGGGCTGCTACAACGATTTCGATACGCCGGCACCTCAAAAAATATTTACCGACGAGGATATGGCGTTGATGGGGTTGGAGCACGTGACCATCAAGGCGGTCAAGGACAAATTCGGTCCGATTTCAAATACGGGTACCAACGACGATTATTCCTCGACCAAAACGCTCAAACTGGGCGCATCGGAGGGCGAAGAATCGACCTTTACCGGTATGTCGTTCTGGCCGGAGGCTGCCAATTACTACATCAAGGGCAAGGTGATCAGCAGTGATCAGCAGGGTAACATCTACAAATCGCTCTTCATTTGGGACGGCACAGCCGCCATCGAATTGAAGTTGGTCAATGACCTCTATCTGACCTACAAACTCGATTTGGAAACGCTCGAAAGTCAGTGGGTTTATGTCAAGTTGAGCGGTCTCTATTTGGGTAACTACCGGATGATGCTTTCGATCGGTGGCGGACCTTCGGATGGCTTCAATGTGGCTGGTCGTCATAAGTTTTATGCCAATTCGAACATCGACAATCCGGCACGTGTTGCTCAGATTGTGTTGCCCGGTGAGCGTGTGAAGCTGGTGATGGGTACCGACATCAAGGAGGTCAATAGCACCAACTACACCTCGTTGGGTGAAGCCGACTTGGCGCGTTTGGTGCGCTTCGAAGGGGTTAAAATCAGCTATGCTGGTGTGAAGAATCAAGACGATGTGACGCCGCCTGCGATCAAAAGTGGCTCGCAAGAGAACATCTATCCCAGTTGGATTGTAACTGATAATCCGATACCGGAATTTGGAGCTTGGTATTACTGGGCTTATAGCGACGTTAAGAACAATGTCAAACTTTACGGTTCGGTGTTGATGAAATTGAACGATGCGGCAGCATATTGCTCCGATAAGGGCGTCTATTCGGTGCGTACGAGCGGTTTTTCGCGTTTCGCATCCAAACCGATCCCCAAGGACGGTTCGGTCGGTAATGTGCTGGGAATCTATGGTGTCTATGCCAAAAACAGTAATTTCGATGGCGGTGCGCGCGACTATGCGCAGTACCAAATTTCGGTGAGCCGCTACGAGGATCTCGGCTTCGAGCCAAGCACACTTCTGGACGAGGCGTGGATCAAGGCCAATACGCCAGAAGCATCCTACCATCCCAATGTGAAGAATGGTTTCGAGCAGGAGTAATCCGGAACCAGTCTATTATAAAAATGCTGCGGCTCTCGAAATGAGGGTCGCAGCTTTTTTTGTGGTGAATGGGGCTTGGAGTTTCGATCGTTGCCGATCGTCACCGTTGATTTCGAACGGTTAGCGTTGATTCCACGCGCAGGAGGTTTGGTAGTAGCCAACCGCGCGGTCGATGATCTCCTGTGCGGCGTCAGTGAGCGGCGTGAGGTTGTTGGCGTCGTCGGCGGTGGGTGTTACGCGGTATTGTTTGACGCGGCGCACGGGCGACAGAATGGTGAGCGTGTCGCCCTCGAGATAGCCCAAATCCTGATAGGTGGCGATGAAAGCACGATGGGTGTAGCCCTCGTCGTAGATACTGCGACCGAAGAAGTGCGAATTGTAGTTCATATGAAGCAGCGAGAGCAATGTCGGTACCAAGTCGATCTGTGACACAATGCCCTCAACGTGTTGCGGTTCGATTAGCCCGGGGGCGTAGATCAGCGCCGGGATGTGGTACTTGTCGAGCGGAATCTCGGTGTTGCCGGCACTTGAGGCACAGTGGTCGGCCGTGATCAGAAAGATCGTATTGTCGAACCACGGCTGCTTGGCGGCCTCGGCAAAAAATTCGCCCAAGGCGTAGTCGCTGTACATAATGCCACCGCCGCGCGATTTGGAATCGGGCGAAATCGAGATTTTGCCGGCAGGGTAGGTGAATGGTCGGTGGTTGCTGACCGTCATAACGTGGGCGAAGAAGGGTTTGCCACTTTGGGCATCGGCGTTGAGGGTGCTGATGACTTTGCGGTAGGCATCCTCGTCGCAGACGCCCCAAATGTTGGCGAAGGTGATCTGTTCGGGTGTGTAATCCTTCTGATCGACAATCTGATAGCCGTTGCCTGAGAAAAAGGTTTGCATATTGTCGAAGTAGCTGTTGCCTCCGTAGAAAAAACGTGTGGTGTAGCCCTTTTGGCGCAAAATGGCTCCCGTGGAGTGCATATCGCCGTTATCTTGGCGTTTGATGATACTTTGTCCGGGGCAGGGTGGCAGCGAGAGGGTCACCGCTTCGAGTCCGCGCACCGTGCGATTGCCCGTGGCATAGACGCGGTCAAAGGAGAGGCTGTGGTTGTAGAGCGAGTCGAGCACAGGGGTCAGCTGCTCGGTGTTGCCGAAGCGGCTCATAAACGAGGCGCTCATACTCTCGATGGTGATCAGCACGATGTTGCGGTGCAGCTCGGGTTGCTCGCTGCGCACGGCGTGCAGGTTGTCTTCGGTGCTACCGTAAATGCGATGGATGAAGGCGTTGGCAACCTCTTTGGGTTGCGTGAGGTAGAACTGGTCGTAGCGGAGTTCGTTCTTGACGAATGCATCGTAGAATTTCTGCAAGCCATTGGCCTGCAATTCGTTGACGTAGACGTTGGTGCTGTTTTGGAATCGGGTATTGTATTGCAGCCCCCAAATAGCGCCTGCTACGGCGGCAATGTATAGTGGCCCGAGGATGAGTTTCCACGACCATTTTTTCAGTTCGTCAGCTTTGGTGAAGTTGCTGCGAAAGAGATACCAACTGATGATGAGCATCACGATGATGATGCCGGTGGTCAGCGGCAGAATGGGGTAGGACTCCATAATATTGCCCACCACCTCGCTCGTGTAGACCAGATAATCGACAGCAATGAAGTTGTAACGCACGCCAAATTCGTTCCAAAAGAAAAATTCGCTGACGCCGTTGAAGACGATCAAACCCACATAGATGGTCAGTATCATTGCAAACCAAATGGTTGTCCAGTGGCTGCGAAAGGTGCGAAAAAAGAGTCGTAGCGCAAAAGTCACGCCCCAAAAGCCCAGCACACCCATCGCAATCTGGGGCGCCACGCTGCCATATTCGTTGAAAATCGTGTTGAAGAATGCGACGTAGCAGAAGGCTGCGGTCAGCACGCTGAGGATAATGTAACCCCACGGTTTGCGGTATTTGGCGTCGGAGATGCTCATCATAAAGAGCCACAAAAAGGCAAAACTGATTGTTGCGACGCAAAGGTCGTTCACGGCACCCAGTAGAAAAACCTTGCACCATTCGGCCGAAGTAAAGCTCAGATCGGTAGTCTGTTCGTTGAACAGCAGCACGATGCGCACGATAAGACCGATGGCCATCGTCAGCAGCGAGAGTTTGAGGAAGAGACTGGAGACCAGCCGAAGACTTTTTCGCATAGTGTGATCTTTGTTTATAAGTAATGCAAAGATACTGATTTTCGGCTTTTGTGCAACAAAAAAGGCAGCCCGTTGTGGGGGCTGCCTTTTGAAATGTTTGACGGAGACTATTTAGCCTCGGCTTTTGCGGGGCGCATAATGCCCTTCACCAAGTTTTTGTCGTCGAGGATCTTCTTGGCCAAAGCTTGCACATCGGCATTGGTGAGCGACTTGAGAACTTGTTCGTATTGACCAATGTAATCGAGTTTCGGACCATATTTAGACGAAATATAGTGCATCCAACCGCTGTTTTGTTCGAGGCTGTTTTTCCAGCTCTTGAGCAAAAATTCGCGGGTTTTCTCGATGTCTTCGCTCTTGGGACCCTCAGTGGCGATGGTCTGAATCTCCTTCACGATGATCTCGCACAGCTCGTCAGCCATCTGTTCGTTGGTGTCAAACGAAATGGTCATATCGTAGGTCGGACGTGGAACATATGCTGTCGAACCGTCGACGTGCACACCATAGGTGCCGCCTTTTTCCTCGCGAACAGAAATCAGGTAACGCGACGAGAGGGCTTGTGTGAGGAAGGTCAGCGCCACCTTGTTCTGGAGCGTGTAGGGCATTTCGCCCGAGAAGAAGTAGCGTACCGTAACTTTCGGCTGTTGCATCGGGGTGGTGAAATCCTCGACAACATTACCCTTGACCGGAGCTGCGTTGTCATCGACAGCGGTCATCGCTTTTTTGGTCGTGGGAATCGAACCGATATACTTCTCAACCAGCGGCTTGAGGGTCTCGAGATCCACATTGCCGACCAGCACGAAGTTGAAGCTGTTGGCGCCCGGATAGAGTTTCGAATAGATAGCCGGCAATTCCGAGAATTTGAATGTGTCGATAATCTCGGGTGAGATCATCTGACGACGGAAGTTGTGACCGTAGGTGATGTCGATGAACTTCTCCTCGGCGATGTAGTCGGGGTTGCTCTTCACGTTGTCGAGCTGCGAGCGCACCATCTTGATGAGGGTGTTGTAGTCGTTCTCGTTGAAGCGCGGTTGTGTGAAGTTGAGATAGAGCAGTTGGAGCATACTCTCCAGATCTTTGGGCGAGCAGACGCCGTTCATCGAGCTGTAATAGTTCTCGACCGACGGTTGAACCGAGACCGATTTGCCCGAAAGCTGCTTTTTGAGATCCGTCGTGGAGAATTTGCCAACGCCCGACATCGAGTTGATGGACGGCATCATCTCGCCCATATAGAACTGCTCGTTGGGCAGAACCGACAGACCGCCTTTGGCCGTAGCGCTCAAACGGATCTCGTCGGCTTTGTATTTGGTGGGTTTGATGACCACCTTCACTCCGTTGGCCAGCGTCCACTCGGTGGTGCCTAATTGGGCATCGGTGGTGGTCTTCTTGACGGGTGAGCCTTTGAGCGTGGTGCCTTCGGCAATCAGCGGTTCTTTGACCGTGTTGTCCTCGTAGGCTTGGAGTTCCGATGCGGTAACCTTGTCGCGAATGGCCAAAATTTCGGCCTCGGTGGGGTTCACAATACCCTCCTTCGAAGGAGCAGTCACGACGAATACTTGGTTGGTCGGGGTGATGATCTGTTGTGCCAAGGCATTGATCGCCTCCACGTTGAGTGACTTGATCAGCAAACTATCCAACTGCCATTCGTCCTGTGCATTGGGCATCGGATTGTTCTTCTGGTAGCTATCCATATACACCTGCACATATTCACCGTTTTTGCGGTCGTTGCGGTTGGTGTAAGCACGTTCGGCGCGGCGTAGCAGGTCATTTTGTGCACGTTCAAATTCACCTTGCGTGTAGCCGAAGCGGCGCGCCTTCTCCATCTCGGTGTAGAGGGCTTCGATACCTTGAGCCAGCTTGCCGTCCTGTGTGAGTGCGATGAAGGTTGTGGCGTTGAGTGTGGGCATAATACCCAGTTCACCCAAGCTGACACCTGCACCGAGGAACGGAGCATTGGGCTTCATCGAGATCTCTTCCAGACGAGCCGTCTCCATAACTAACATATAGTTCTGCATAATGTTGAACATCTCGCCATAGACCAAGTTGTTGTACTCCTTGGGCAGCGCCGGACGCTTCACAAAAATCTGAATCTTCGAACCCTGCATTTCGGGGTCGGTGTAGATGCTGACGATCGGTTCCTGATTGTCGGGGACGATGTAAGCCTCTTTCTTGGCAGCATCGGCAGCCGGTACGGGAATGTCGCTCATCAGGGTTTTGATGTGGGTCTCCACAGCATCCACATCGACGTCACCTACGACAACAATCGCTTGGTAGTCCGAACGATACCATTGGTGGTAGAAGTCCACCAACTCCTGATGTTTGAAATTCTTCAAACCATCGAGGTAGCCGATCAGGTTGCGGTGTTCGTATTTCGAGCCTTTGCCCAACGCTTTGAGCATCTCCATGGTCGAACGCCAGCTGGCGCCGTCGCGGGTGCGCAGCTCCTCGGAGATCACCCCACGCTCGGAGTCGATCTCCTTGCCTTCGAGTGAGATGAAGTGCGACCAGTCGTGCAGGATGAGCAGCGCGCTGTCGATGATGCCCTTGCGGACGGTCGGCACGTCTTTCATCATATAGACGGTCTGATCCCAGCTTGTGCCGGCATTGAGGTTGGCGCCGAATTTCACGCCCACGGTCTCCAAATACTCGGTCAGCTGTTTGTTGGGGAGATTCTTGGTGCCGTTGAAGGCCATGTGCTCCAGAAAGTGCGCCAGACCCTGCTGTGCATCGTTTTCCTGAATGGCTCCGACGTCGTGCAGAATGTAGAAATCGGCTTGGTTTTTGGGTTTTTCGTTGTGGCGGATGTAGTAGGTCATTCCGTTCTCCAGCTTGCCCATACGGACGTCTTTGTCCGCAGGAATCGGTGACATCGGATTGAGCTGTGCCACGGCGCTGCTAACGGCGAACGCCGCAAGAAGCATCATTGTGATCTTTTTCATTGTCAATCAATTAAATGTTTGTAATTATTGTTGTTGTGTGTTAGTCTCTTCGGGACGGTATTCGATGATATCTCCGGGCTGACAGTTCAGCTCGCGGCAGATCGCTTCGAGGGTCGAAAACCGCACTGCCTTGGCCTTGCCGTTTTTGAGGATCGAGAGGTTTGCCGGGGTAATGTCTACGCGTTCGGCCAACTCTCCGAGCGGCATCTTGCGGCGCGCCATCATCACGTCAATATTGATAATTATAGCCATTTGTTTTGCACTTAGATAGTCAGTTTTTGCTCTTCGCTGAGCTGCGTGCCGATGGAGAATACCTCGGCCATAAAGAAGAACAGGATCGCAACGATGATGTTCCAGTAGTTCATCGGAAAGAGGGAGACCACCTCGAAGGAGGTTCCCTCCAGCAGCCGCGTCGCCTCGATATTTTGGATGTATTTGGTCAGTGCGTCGCTCACTTCGGTTGCGATGAGCAGAATGGCAATGGCTCGGGTGCGCATAATGTTGCTGTGGCGCAGGGGCTGTTCGTCGCGAATCGACTTACGGATGGAGTTGATGATCAGCGCAATGAGAACAAGGATCGCGAGGTAGGAGAGTCCCATTATCATCGTTAGGACATAGGCCCAACCGTTGTTGGCAATCACGCGAAAGGCATTGCTGAAGGTGTAGGGTTCGCTGACGCTGACCTGCATATTGAGTTCATTGATCGAGGGGGTAACCGTCGTGGGCAACCCTTCGATGGCGAAGTTTGCACGCTCGGTCTGTTGGATCGGCGCGCAGACGTGGTAGGTGCGTTGGTTGCCGTTGGCCATATCAAGGGCGATCGTTTGGTCGGCATCGCGCCACCCACGGCTGAATTCGGGTACGAAGCTGGCGGCAAAACTGATGACCAATGCCACGAAATAGATGATGTAGATGGTCAGCAGATGCTTTTGTAATCGTTTTTTATTTTGCATAAATTAGGTGTTTTAGAGTTTCACAATGCAAATATACTATATATTTTCGAAAAACAAATAATATTTATCGTTTTTCGATAAAAAATTTCGATTAACTTGAGATGAAGTCAAATTTCTATATAAATATAGGTAAATAATCGTAAATTTGCGAGCGTCATAAATTTAAAACAGTTTCTAAAAGCAATCGAATGACCGAAAAATCGCGCTATACCTATCGTGTCGAACCGCAGGATGTTGATTTCACGTTGCGAGCCACGATCCCCTCGCTGGGTTTGGCGATTCTCAATGCCGCAGGCACCGATGCCCACGGCAAGGGTTTTGGCGTGGATGCGCTCAATGCCGAAAACCACTCGTGGGTGCTGTCGCGTATGGCTTTGGAGTTCGATGTGCGGCCGGCGCAGTATACCGATTACACGATTGCCACGTGGATCAACGAATATGGTCGTGTGCTTTCGACGCGAAATTTCACGTTGACCGATGCCGCAGGCCAACCGTTCGGCCGTGCTGTGACGCAGTGGGCGATGATCGACTTGGCGAGCCGTTCGGCACTTGATCTGTCGTGGGTCGGTAAGGCGCACGCCGAGGCGCTGGTCGACCTCCCGTCACCGACCGATAAGCCGCGCAAAATTCGCGGCGTGGTACCTACGCAGCACAGAGAGCACCGCGTGGTTTACAGCGATATAGATTTCAACCGTCACGTCAATACGATGCGTTACATTGGACTGATGTTCGATATGCTGCCTTTGGAGCGGCTGACCGATGAGGCGCCTGTGCGGTTGGATGTTCATTTTCTCCACGAATGCCGCTTTGGGCAGACGCTTGATGTGGGTTGTGACGTACGTGAACGGTCGGCGCAGTTTGAGATTCGCTCCGATGCCGAGACGGTGGCCGTGTTGGCGGCCATCGAATGGAAATAAAGCGGATGCGCGGCGCTCTTGGAACGGGTTTTGCAGCAGTGATGGCAAAATCTTTCGCATTATGGAGACTGCAACGCAGAACAAAACACAAAACAAGTATCAGGTAAGCATCGACTGCCTGAATGACGCCCTTGGCAAGGAGATTGCCACCTCGTTACAATATATGTATTTCCACACCCACTTCGAGAACGATCGCTACGAGCATCTTTCGAAGATTATGCGTGCGATTTCGATTGCCGAAATGCGTCATATCGAGCAATTTGCGGATCGCATTCTCTTTTTGCAAGGCGATGTGGATATGAATGCCGCTTTTCGCACACAGCCCGTCATTGGAGTCAAAGAGATGTTTCGTATGGCGATGAATTTGGAACAGAGCACGATAGATCTCTATAACGAGGCGTCGCGTGTCTGCGCCGAACGCACCGATGCGGTGACTCAGCGGCTGTTTCAAGAGATCATTGAGGAGGAGGAAAAACACCTCGACACCTTCCGCACCGAGTTGCAAAATCTGTTAGATTATGGTGCCGAATACCTCGCCCTGCAATCCGTTGCCGGCAGCAAACACACGGCCGAGAGTTTGTAACGCAAATTTGGGTTTGTGGATTTATCATAGGCTGCGATAAGGCAGCAAAAAAGGAACTGTTTAAATTTGCAGAAAAATTTAAACAGTTCCTTTTATTTTCGTTGAAATGTGTCTAACTATTTCAAAGCATTTATAATGGAGCTATTGATCTTTTTGATCCGCTGTTCGTCAACTTTCATAATCTTGCGATCATAGGTCATCAATCCGTTGACCTCGCCTTCGACATCCGTTGTTTGGGTGTAAACGGCTCCGGCAAAACCCAACTTGATGAACTTGATCATATCGTTGGCGTATTGTTCATATTGCGCGGTAACTTCTTCGGGACTTTTGAATTGAACATAACCCCAATTGCGTTTATCCCACCACAAATGATCGGATATGGCCAACCCGATTCCTCCATATTCGCCCAGTACGTTGACACGCATCGGATCGAATAATTTCATCGCCGGTCCCGGATAGTGATGCAAATCGAGCACATCTCCACACGGGCGGTGATTTCCACCACTTGCAGGATTCACAAGACGCGATGGGTCGTAGTTCTTAGTCCAGTTGGCCACCTTTTCGGTGTCGAACTGTCCCCAAGCTTCGTTGAAAGGAACCCATACAACCACACTCGGATTGGACATACAGAAATCCATAATTTCCTGCCATTCTGTATGGAAATTATCTTTCGACCATTGCGTGCGCCTTTTGTCTGTTCCGCCGTTGTATAAGTCAGGCTCCCAGTTGTTGCCCATATCTCCGCTGGGCATATCCTGCCAAACCAAAATTCCTTCGCGATCGCAATGGTAATACCAACGTGCCGGCTCGACCTTGACGTGCTTGCGGATCATATTGTAACCCCACTCCTTTGTCTTTTTAATGTCGAACAGAAGTGCTTCGTCGCACGGGGCTGTATACAATCCATCGGGCCACCAACCTTGATCCAAAGGTCCAAAATTGAATATCGGCTGATCGTTCAGTGTAATTCTTTGGACTCCTGCTTCGTCGCGTTGGGTCGAAATTTTTCGCATTGCCGAGTAAGAACTAACCCGATCGACCACCTTGGCGCCTCGTTGGAGAGTTATCTCCATATCGTAGAGGAACGGAGCGTCGGGACTCCAAAGTTTGGGGTCTTTGATGGATAGACGAATATCGCTACCGGGCATTCCACAAGCTGTCGATACCACTTTATTGGCCTCAGAAATTTTAATTTTCACGACGTCGCCAATCTCTGCATTAGCAACTGCGGCGTTGACCGTCATCAAATCAAGATCAACATTGGGAATGCTCTTTATGCCTGAAATATGGCTTTTGGCGACCGGCTCCAACCATACGGTTTGCCATATGCCGCTGACGGCCGTATACCAAATGCTCTCTGGATTGAGGGTCTGCTTGCCGCGAGGCTGGTAGCCGCGATCGGTTGCGTCATATACCCGAACCACAAGTTTTTGATCACCTTTGTCATTCAAATAAGGCGTTATGTTGAATGAGAATGGGGTGAAGCCTCCTTTGTGACTGCCCACCATTGTGCCGTTGATGAATAGGGTAGCTTGCCAATCGACAGCTCCAAAATTGAGAATGACGTCTTTTCCTCGCCAGTCAGATGGAATGGTGAAGGTGCGCGCATACCACAATTCATCTTTTTCGGTTAGGTTGCGTTGTACGCCCGAAAGTGATGATTCAATGGCAAAGGGAACTAAAATCTCGCCATCCATCTTTGTAGGCTCCATTGCGCCCAGTGGTGTTATGGCATATTGCCACAATCCGTTCAGATTCTGCCACTGGTGACGAACCATCAAGGGTCGGGGGTATTCGGGCAACACATTGTTGATGTCGATTTGATCGGCCCACGGCGTTTTGATCTTGTCACCAGATGGTCTCCACGCCGCATTGAGTGTTGTTGCCGCGCCCAGCAGACAGCAGCAAAGGATTAACAGTTTTCTCTTCATTTGGATAGTTGATTTTATGAGTTAGTATGATTAATTTGTGGTTGGAAAGGCCGAAATTCGTAGCCGTGCCCCTCCCATAGGGACTAATAGCAGCTCTTTAACCGAGGCGTCGGTCTTGACGGGGCTTTGTGGTAGAATGCCACATAAACCGTATTGGTCTATTTGCCAAGATGAAATTTGCCGTCCTTTGGCTTTGATGACGATAGGCGCAAGGGCGTTGGTGAACGGATAATTATCTTTGGGATATGCTCGTTTCTCCACCGTAAAACTGTTGTGCAGATGCTGTTCGTCGACAATCAGCCCAAAGTTCCAATCCGAAGCCGGGTGTATCTCGTAGGATGGCCAATTCTCAACATCAGCTCCGGCTTGCCATTTTGAATCAGATATGGCTGTTTCAACGGAGCTTTTGGGGATGTAATTTTCGGCGATAGCCAACGAAAATGTGATAGGTCCGTAATTTACAGAGACACTGTTCTTGTTGCGTTCCCACTTCCGTAGCGTCAAATCCATAGGTAGCGTCAGCTCAATTTTATCGCCATTTCGCCACGTGCGATCAATTTTTATATATCCACCGGATGCGGCAACAACCTTACTCTGTCTCCCATTGATAGCGATTTTGGGGGCATTGCACCACGCAGGAATCCGTAGATAAAGCGGAAATTCGACGCGTTTTTGGGTGTTGAGGGTAAATGTAACCGCCTCCTCAAAAGGATAGTTGCTTTGCTCCGAGATGGTGACTTTGGTGCCATTGGCAACCGCTGCTGTTACGCGTGCAGAACCATATAAATTGGCCAGTAGACCATTGTCATTTGTCGCCATAAACATATTGCCAATATAGTAGGGTACCGCGTGTGCGTGGTTGTGTTGGCAACAACGGCTACTGAAGGGATTCATCATCAAGAACGGCCCGGAATTGTCGATGCCCGGGGAGTGATTGGCCGCATCGCACAACACCATATTGGGAGAGGTAATGTAGTGAAGTGCTTTCATATCAGGCGTAAATGCAGCTGGAAAACTATTAAACATAATATCTTCGCAATTGTCTGCCCACATTACGTCGCCGGTGATGCGTGTCATAATTCCATCAGAGGTCATTTGCTCTGCAAATCCGCAGGTTTCAGTCCCTTGACGCGGATCATCGTAGCCCACACGGCAATTCTCGTCGGAGGCGAACATACCGCCGGGTGCCTGCCCGTAGATCTTGCGAATTAAATTGAAATTATGGTAGGATGCCCATAAATCGAGACTATCTTTCGACTGCATATAGTAGGTTGCAGGCTCGCGGAAACACTGTGCTACATTCACATTGTGCCAATTTGGAAGCGCGTCTTTCTGCCGCCAGTTGGCTGTACACCGGTCAATTTTTGTGGCCAATTCCAACAACCACTTCTCGCCTGTTATGTTGTAGAGCCAATAGACGCTATATAAATTATCGCCTCCGCGACTATGCTCCCAATAGGAGGCAATAAATTTGTCGTCGGGCACCGAAAGTTCGTATTTGAAATATTTGAGCATTAACTCGATGACCCGTTTGTCGTTGGTGGCCTCGTAGTAATTCTGAAGGGTAAAGAGCACCAGCATATTTGACCAGTAATCACGACCTTTGTCGTGTTCTATTACCGGGCCAAACCAGCCATCTTCTCTCTGTCCGCGAAATATGCCTTCGATCCAGATCATGGTCTCTTTTTTCAGCTGCGCGTCGTTGAGTATGAAGGCCATATCTGCGTATCCGCGCAACCAATATGGAACCTCCTCCCAGCCAAATTGGCCTCCGT
This sequence comes from Alistipes sp., assembly GCA_036651015.1. Taxonomy (GTDB): domain Bacteria; phylum Bacteroidota; class Bacteroidia; order Bacteroidales; family Rikenellaceae; genus Alistipes. The sequence goes on along the minus strand of JAVVYP010000001.1, from coordinate 82,440 downwards.
CGGAGAGCCACGCATTACCCTCTTTTTGAAGCCACGCGCTGATCGCGCCAAGATTTCCAGCTAATCCATCTCGTTGGCGCACAAGCAGTTCGTTTATCCAACCGTGAGGCTGAATAGATCCAAGAGGCAACTTGATGAATGCTGTCGGGGCGAGTGGCGCTCGATTGCCTTGGTAGTTGGTGTTGACCGATTGGATGTCGGGCGTGGTGACAAAACTCACTTCGCCTGTTTTGGCAAATCCCCCAATAGATGACAATAAACAACAGGTCGTAATCAATGATTTAATGTGCATTTTAACAACTATTTAAGCGTGGCTATTTTGATATTTTCAAGCAAGGTGTGCACTATTTGCGGAAGATGAAGTAGACGGCCAGCACCAGACACAGAAAACCGGCCAGATGGTTCCAGCGCAAGGTGTCGGATTTCATGAAAACCAAGGCGAAGACGGTGAAGACGGAAATCGAGACAACTTCTTGAATCACTTTAAGCTCCCAAATCGAAAAAGGACCACCGAACTCCATACTGCCGACGCGGTTTGCCGGGACTTGAAAGCAGTATTCAAACAGGGCGATGCACCAGCTCAACAACACGATTGCGGCCAGTCCGAAGCGTTCCAATTTGGATTTGAAGGCGATATGCCCGTACCACGCCAACGTCATAAAGGCGTTGGAGATGACGAGCAGTCCGATGGTTGCAACTCCTTTCCACATAACTATTTCAAAATTAACGACAGGTCGCTGACGTCTCGAAAATCGTCGATGATCAGATCGGCAGCGGTGTCGGATGTCAATATTTCGCGGCTCAATGTGGTGGCCAGTGCTATGGTGCGTCCAATGCCGGCACGTTTGGCCGCTTCGATACCGGCTTTGGCATCCTCGAAAACCAAGCATTCGGCAGGGGTGCAGCCCAGCCTTGCGGCGGTTGTGAGGTATATCTCGGGGTGCGGTTTGCAATGTGTGACCTCATTGCCGCTGATTTTAGCCTCGAAAAACTCCCCGATATTACATTTTTCCAGCACAAAATCGACGTTGGTCATATAAGCCGACGAACCCACAGCGCAACGTATCCCTGTTTCGCGTAACTTTGTGAGCAATTCAACAAGTCCAGCCATTGGGCGGATGTCGGGCGCATAAAGTTCGCGATAAATAGCCTCCTTTTCGTCGGCGAGAGCAGCTAAACCTTTTTCGCGGATCAACGCTTCGGGCAAGATTGTACGCATAATGTCGTCGTTACCCATACCGAATGCATCTTTAAGTCGCACCTCCCAGCCACGTACACCGTGGCGCGCGCAGAAAATCTCAAACGCCCGAATATGCGCATAGGTATTGTTGACCAATGTGCCATCCATATCGAATATTGCTGCTTGTATCATAACTTCCTATTAAATTGGTAACAAAGATAATGGAATTTGCAGGAAAAACAGCTACTTTTGCACGATGGCAACGACTAAAATTGACAAAACAAATGCGGCGCGGCTGCTTGACCGTGCGAAAATCGCCTATGAATTGATCCCTTATCAAGTCGATGACGACCATTTGGCCGCCACACACGTTGCCGAACAGTTGGCCGAGCCGATTGAAACGGTTTTCAAAACCCTCGTGCTGAAGGGGGATCGCTCGGGTTACTTCATTTGTGTGGTGCCGGGGAATCACGAGGTCGATTTGAAGGCTGCGGCGCGCGTGTCGGGCAATAAAAAGGTGGATCTGATTCCGATGAAAGAGCTGCTGCCAGTGACGGGCTACATCCGGGGTGGCTGCTCGCCGATCGGGATGAAAAAGCAGTTTCCGACCTTCATCCACAGCTCGGTCGAGGCACAACCTTGGATCTATATTAGTGCCGGTGTCCGCGGCTTGCAACTCAAACTTACGCCCTCTTCGCTCATCGCTTTTGCGCGTGCAACGGTGGCTGAAATCAGCCGCGAATTAAACGATTTATAAAACAATTATACGATGTCTTGCTGCCTTCAGGTTGAAAACCTGACCAAATCGTTCGGAGACCTTGTGCTCTTCGAAAATATCTCCTTCTCGATCGACGACGGCCACCGCATTGCGTTGGTTGCCAAAAATGGTACGGGGAAAACCACACTGCTCAACATCATCGCCGGCCGCCTGAGTGCCGACAGTGGCAGCATTGTGCCGCGTCGGGATCTGCGTGTGGCTTATTTGGAACAATGTCCTACCTATCCGACAGGAATGACCGTGATAGAGGCCTGCTTCTACTCCGACAGTCCTGCCCTGAAGGCCATCGCCGCGTATGAACGGGCGGTTGCCAACCCTTCGGGAGAGGGTTTGCAGGAGGCTATGGCGCGTATGGATGCACTCGAGGCGTGGGATTACGAACAGCGAGCTAAACGCATTCTCTCTCGCCTGAAAATCAGGGATTTCGAGCAGCGTGTCGAGACGCTCTCTGGCGGACAACTCAAACGAGTGGCTTTGGCCAATGTGTTGATTAGCGAATCGGATCTGCTGATTCTCGATGAGCCGACCAACCACCTTGATACCGATATGACCGAATGGCTCGAAGAGTGGCTCGCAGCGAGTAGCGTGGGGTTGCTGATGGTGACCCACGATCGTTATTTTCTGGACAGCGTGTGTAGCGACATCGTCGAGATCGAGAATCGAAGCCTCTACCACTACGCCGGCAACTACTCCTACTATCTGGAGAAAAAGCAAGAACGCGAGCAGGCGGATGCGGCTCTGCGAGCGAGTGAGATGAATCTCTATCGCCGCGAATTGGAGTGGATGCGTCGTCAACCGCAGGCTCGAGCTACCAAAGCACGGTCACGCATCGACGCTTTTGGTGAACTTGAGGCGCGGCTTCAGAGTCCGCGAAGTCGTGGCGAGGTGAATCTCAAAGTCAAGGCCTCGTATATCGGAACCAAGATTTTCGAAGCCAAAAAGGTGTGTAAAAGTTTTGGCGCGTTGAAGATCCTCGATCAATTCGACTACAACTTCACACGCTACGAAAAGCTGGGTATTGTGGGCGACAACGGGTGTGGAAAATCAACATTTTTGAAGTTGCTGCTGGGAATCGAAGCGCCCGACAGCGGCGCCTTCGACGTCGGTGAGACGGTTCGTTTTGGCTATTACAGCCAGCAGGGGCTGGAGTTCGACGACACGAAGAAGGTGATCGACGTGGTGAGCGAGATCGCCGAGGAGATTGATTTGGGTGATGGGCAACGAATGACGGCGTCGCAATTTCTGCTGCATTTTCTCTTCACGCCCGAGACGCAGCACAACTTCGTGTCGCGTTTGAGTGGTGGCGAGCGGCGGCGGCTTTACCTCTGCACGGTGTTAATGCGCAATCCCAATTTTTTGGTGTTAGACGAGCCGACCAATGACCTCGACATCGTGACGCTCGGCATTCTTGAAGCGTATTTGAGCGCATTCAAGGGGTGTGTGATTGTGGTGTCGCACGATCGTTATTTCGTGGATAAAGTTGTCGATCACCTGCTGGTTTTTTGCGGCGATGGCGTCATCAAAGATTTTTCAGGAACTTACTCCGAATTTGTGACGTGGAAACGAGAGATGGAGGCTGCCCGTCGTGCCGATGCGGCACAAGATCGCCCCAAAGCGCAGCTGCCACGCACTCCGAAGAGTGATTCGGGCAAACTTTCTTTCAACGAGAAACGTGAATTGGAGCAACTTGAACAGCAGATTCCGGAGTTAGAGTCCGAGAAAGCAGCGCTGGAGCAGTCGCTCTCGTCGGGCACGCTCTGCTCGTCGGAGCTGCTGGAGCAATCGCAACGCATTGCTGTGCTGATTGAGCTGATCGACACGAAAAGTATGCGGTGGCTCGACTTGAGTGAGCGATAATCGGCTCTTAGCCGCCTGTGCCGGCCGCAAAAAAACGGACTGCTTCAATTGCTGAGGCAGTCCCTTTTTAGAAGCTGTTTGAATTTGTTGCCGAAGATATTTAGCGATCTTTGTACATTTTGTCGTAGTACTTTTCGTACTCGCCCGAGGTGATGTGATCCATCCACGGTTGGTTGTCGAGGTACCAGCGCACGGTCTTTTCGATCCCCTCCTCAAATTGCAACGAGGGTTCCCAACCCAACTCCTCTTTGAGTTTACGGGAGTCAATGGCATAGCGCAGATCGTGACCGGCGCGATCGGTGACGTAGGTGATCAGGTGGTCGGAGTGGCCTTCCGGATTGCCCAATAGACGATCAACAGTCTTGATTATCACACGAATAAGATCTATATTTGACCATTCGTTGAAGCCTCCGATATTGTAGGTGTCGGCGACTTTCCCTTTGTGAAAAATCAGGTCGATTGCGCGCGCGTGATCCACCACATAGAGCCAGTCGCGGACGTTTTCGCCCTTGCCGTAGACGGGCAGTGGTTTGCCGTGACGGATGTTGTTGATGAAGAGCGGAATCAACTTTTCGGGAAATTGATAGGGGCCGTAGTTGTTCGAGCAGTTGGTGACGACGGTCGGCATACCATACGTGTCGTGGAAGGCGCGAACGAAGTGGTCGGAGGAGGCTTTCGATGCGGAGTAGGGTGAATGCGGATCGTACTTGGTCTGCTCGGTGAAAAAGCTGCCGTCAAATTCCAACGCTCCATAGACCTCATCGGTCGAGATGTGGTAAAAAAGTTTATCCTTCCAATCGCCGTTCCAATAGAGTCGAGCCGCCTGCAACAACGAAAGCGTTCCCATCACATTGGTACGTGCAAAGGTGAACGGATCGAGAATCGACCGATCGACGTGACTTTCGGCCGCCAAGTGGATCACCCCGTCAATTTGGTATTGCCGAAAAATCTCACATACGGCATCGAAGTCGCAAATATCGGCTTTGACAAAGGTGTAGTTCGGCATCTGTTCGATGTCGCGCAGGTTGGCTAAGTTGCCGGCATAGGTCAACTTATCGAGGTTGATAATGTGGTAGTCGGGGTATTTGGTGACAAAAAGCCGCACCACGTGCGAACCAATAAATCCGGCTCCACCGGTAATTAGAATGTTGCGTTTCATAGATTATTTTTTCAATTTTTCAAGACAGTCAACCATAGAGCGTCTCCAATGGGGAATTTCGATGCCAAAGGTCTGTTTGACTTTGGTTTTGTCGAGCACCGAAAAGGCTGGGCGCTGGACTTTCGACGGAAATTCGGAAGAGTGGCAGGGTAGTACGCGGCACGTGTTGTGTCCGGCGGCGGCGATCTCTGTGGCGAAGTCGTACCACGAGCAAACACCCTCGTTGGTGTAGTGGTAGATGCCCTCATTGCCGACATATCGTTCCGATTCGATGATTTCGAAAATGGTGGCGGCCAAATCGCCGGCGTAGGTTGGCGTGCCGACTTGATCGAAAACCACATTCAAGGTGTCGCGTTCGGCGGTGAGCCGCAACATCGTCTTCAGAAAATTGTTGCCATACTGGGAGTAGAGCCACGCCGTGCGGAAAATCAGGTATTTGACGCCCGATGCTTGAATGGCTTGCTCGCCGGCCAATTTGGTTTTGCCGTACACCCCCAGCGGAGCCGTCGGTGCATCCTCGCCGCAGGGAAGATTGCCGTTGCCCGAGAAAACATAGTCGGTGGAGATGTGAATCAGCGTTGCATCTACCTCAAGTGCTGCCGCAGCTAAATTTGCGGCTGCTTTGTTATTCAGCAAGTTAGCCGTTGCCTCATCCTCTTCGGCGCGCTCCACATTGGTGTAGGCGGCACAGTTGACGATCACATCAATGTGGTTGTCGGCGACACATCGGCCAATAGCTGCACGATCGGTGATGTCCAACTCGGCAACATCGGTGAAAAGGTAGTGATTCGCAGAGGTTGCTCCGCGCCGACGCATCTCGTTTCCCAACTGTCCGTTGGCTCCGGTGACCAAGATATTATGCATAATAATCTACTTTGTAGTCAAACAATTCGGGCGCATCTTTGAGCAACGGATGGTTGCCATCTTTGGCCGAGAGCAACATATCTTTGGGATCGAGCCGCCAGTCGATGCCGATTGCAGGGTCATTCCACGCGATAGCGCCCTCCAGCGCCGGCGAGTAGAGGTTGTCGCATTTGTATTGAAAAACCGCCTCTTCGCTCAAAACCGAAAAACCGTGGGCAAAGCCGCGTGACAGAAACAGTTGGCGGTGATTTTCACCCGACAATTCGACAGCGACGTGGCGCCCGAAGGTGGGCGACCCTTTGCGGATGTCAACCGCGACGTCGAGTACCCGTCCCGAAATCACGCGCACGAGTTTGGATTGGGCGGCGGCTCCGCGTTGAAAATGAAGTCCGCGTAGGACACCATAGCGCGATTTAGACTCATTGTCCTGCACGAAACGGATGGGACGCACCAGCTGATCGAACTGCTGTTGTGAATAACTTTCGAAGAAGTAACCACGCTCATCGCCAAACAAATCAGGTTCGATGATAATAACCCCTTCTATCTCAGTTTTAATTATTTTCATTATTTGTGTTCAACTATTACTTTAAGCAGATATTGACCGTATTGATTTTTGATCATCGGCTGTGCTAAGCGGCGCATAGTATCGGCATTGATCCAACCTTTGTCATAGGCGATGCTCTCCAGACAGGCGATCTTCAGCCCTTGGCGTTTTTCGATTACCTCGACAAAAACCGAAGCTTCGGATAGCGAATCGTGCGTTCCGGTGTCGAGCCACGCAAAGCCGCGCGCCAATGTCTGTACCTTCAACTCCCGATCTTTCAAAAACTCTTGATTGACCGTTGTGATCTCCAGCTCACCGCGTGCCGAGGGTTTGATGCGTTCAGCCACCTCGACGACCTTGTTGGGGTAGAAGTAGAGGCCGACAACTGCATAGTTGGATTTGGGTTGCGCGGGTTTCTCCTCGATCGAGAGGCAGTTACCCTCGCTGTCGAACTCCGCCACGCCGTAGCGCTCCGGATCGTCGACCCGATAGCCGAAAACGGTCGCCTTGGCCGACTCTTCGGCATCACGAACCGCCTGTTTGAGTAGCCCTGTGAAGCCCGAGCCGTGGAAGATATTGTCGCCCAAGACCAAGCAAACCGCATCGTTGCCGATAAACTCTTTGCCGATGATGAACGCCTGTGCCAATCCATCGGGCGAGGGTTGCTCGGCATAGCTGAACTGCACGCCGAAATCCGCACCGTCGCCTAATAGCCGCCGAAATGCCGGCAGGTCGGCAGGTGTCGAGATGATCAGAATCTCGCGGATTCCGGCCAGCATCAGCACCGAAAGAGGGTAGTAAATCATCGGTTTGTCATAGATCGGTAGCAGCTGCTTGCTGACACCCTTGGTGATGGGGTAGAGGCGTGTGCCCGAACCTCCGGCCAATACGATTCCTTTCATTGCACTCTGTTCTATTGGTTTTTGAAAACTTGGATCAAATATACTCTTTTATTTTTTAATAGGCAACCATCTGTGTGATTTAAACAAAAAAACAGCGCCCCGGAAGTTTTGAACTTTCGGGACGCTGACCGGATTGGGGTCTATATGCTATGGCGATTTATTTGAGCGTATTGCCTTTGGCATCAACCATAAAAGTCTTCTCGGTGTTGGTCTTTTCGTCTTCGACGATCAGCATATAACCGATGACTGCACCTTTTTCATTTTCGAGTTGCGCGATGTCGCTCCAATCTTCCGAGTTGGGTGCCAAAGCAAGGAATGCCTTATTGATCGCCTCCGGCAATGCCTCCTCGTCAATCTCGACGATTACAAAGAGAAATTGGCTCTCCTTGTCGAAAACCAGCTCTTTTTCTTTGCCGTTGATGGTAACTTCGACTTCGTAATAAGTCATACCACCCTCGTCTTCGATGTCAAATTCAACAACAATAGCGGTCGCGAAGTTCAGCTTGATAAAGTCGTAAATCGCCTGAGGGCAAGGTTCGTTCTCATCTTTGTCGTCGGTCTCGTCGGCATCAGCCTGCTCACGCAACAAAACGCCCTCTTTCGTGTAGTAAAGCTCGTACTCAAGCTCACCTTTCTCCACTTCGAGTTTGTAGACTGCAGCTTCGGTGGCGTGGGTCAGAACGTCGATGTCTTCGAGTAGATAGCCCTCTTTTTTACGAGGCGATGCCTCCCAAGCGGCTGCTACCTTCGGAGCGTCTTTTTTCAGCTGCTCAAGGGTGATCTCCTCGTCCACATAGGCGCAAGTTGCTGTCCCTTCGAGGTACCAAGCACTGTTGGCAGGGGCTGCTACGTTGGCAGCTCGCGTTCCCTTCAGCGTAAAGGTAGCCACGTCGTACCCGCGTTTTTTCGCCCATTGCACGTTTTGTGCGGCCGGGAATTTCGCTTGGAATGCCTTGACTGTCTGTTCTGCCGGTGCGGTGGTGTTCTGCTTTGTAGCATCGTCATCGCTACATCCTACAAAAATAAATCCTGATGCTAAGAGAATGACTGCCAGTGATTTAAAATAATTTTTCATGTTGTTTTCTGTTTTTTAATTGAAAATTTGTAACACAAAGTAGCATCGCGATTCTAAAGTCTTTCTGAAGATATGCCAGAAAAAATAAAATGTTGCCGGAACAATTTATTTTATTATATTTGTAAAAAAGACCCCCATACTGTCGTTATGAATATTCTCATTGTTGAAGATGAACCGCCTATTCTCCAAGCTGTTGCTGCTTGTTGTCGAGAGCAAGGCTACACCATTGAGGTCGCTGAGACCTATTGTCTGGCTGAAGAGAAACTCCATCTCTACGAATACGACTGCCTGATTGTTGACATTATGTTGCCCGACGGCAATGGACTGGAGTTGATCCGCAAAGTGAAGAAACACGCGTCGACGATGGGCGTTATTGTCATCTCGGCGCTCGGCGCAATTACCGATAAGGTCGAGGCTCTAAATATAGGTGCAGACGATTATCTGACCAAACCTTTTAGTTTCGCCGAGTTGAATGCGCGAGTCTATGCGGTCATCCGTCGTCGTCGTTTCGCCGGTCAGAACGAATATAGTTTCAACGAAATTACCGTGCATTCCGATGCGCGGCGCGTCTTTGTGGGTGAGCGTGAAATTGTGCTCACGCGCAAGGAGTACGATATGTTGATCTATTTTCTGACCAATCGCGAACGTGTGATTACCAAAGAGTGCATCGTCGAACACTTGTGGGGCGATACGATGGGATTGTCGGCCGATTCGTTCGATTTCATCTACACCCATATTCGCAACCTCCGTAAAAAAATGGTGGAAGCCGGGGCACACGACTACATTAAAACGATCTATGCCGTAGGTTATAAATTTACATCGGAAGAGCTGTGAAACTCTCCTACAAATACCGCCGTCACGCGCTGCTGACGCTTGTTGTGGTGCTTTTGTTGGGCTGCATCTCCCAATATTACATCTACTGCTACGCCATTCACCGCACCACGGACGACGTTTTGTGTGAATACCGAACCGATATTGAGGAGTACGTCTCTCGGACAGGCTCGTTGATGTTTTTTAGTACCGTGGAGTTGCAGCACAGCTATCTGCGAACGACGATTGCACCGCGTTCGCACAGCAAGGTCAAGGTACGCGAGGCGATCTATGATTCGCTGATTTACAACCGCCACGAGCAAGAATTTTTGATTTATCGCGTGCTGAATTTCCCTGTTAAAACAAACGACCAGAATTTTATAGTGACGCTTATTTTGCCCACGCTCGAGCAAACCGATTTGGTGAAGGCGGTGGTGATCTCCTCGGTGGTGTTGCTGCTGCTGTTTGCCCTTACCTTTTATCTGACAAGACGTCACCTCGAACGGCTTGTGGCTCCTTTGCACAAATTGTTGGAGCGTATGCGTCGATATGATGTCAGGCAGCGGCAAGCTGTGGCGCTCGAAATGTCGGATATTGACGAATTTAATGAGCTGAATCAGGTGCTGCAAACGATGATGACAAAGATTAATAACGACTTTCGCGCCCTGAAAGAGATGTCGGAGAACACGTCGCACGAGTTGCAAACGCCGTTGACCATTCTGCGAATGAAGCTCGAGCAGTTGCAGCAATCGTGCGTCGACAACGAAGAAGATATGAAGAATATCGTCGTGATGCAGAATGTGTTGCAGCGTATGGCCAAATTCAACGCTGCGATGTTGCTTTTCACACGCATTAGCAGTGATGGTTTCAATGTGCGTGAATCGGTGCAGCTCAACGATCTGTTGGATAATTTTGTGGATCTGCACGAGGAGATTATTGCTGCTAAGGCGTTGTGTGTGACCAAGAATTATCGCGAAAATTTCGCGGTGAAATTGCATCCGATGTTGGCACAGATTCTGATTGATAATGTGATGTCAAATGCTGTGAAATACGCGCCACAAGGGGGATATATCAATCTTGATTGCGACACTTTGTCGCTGACGGTGACCAATACCTACAACAACATTATTCCGCAAGGCGATCTGTTTGAACGCTACAATCGTTCGCGTAATTACGACAATTCGAATGGACTCGGAATGCCGATCATCCGCGAAATATGCAGTAAAAATGGTTTAACGGTCTCCGCTGACGTGACGGCGGAGACTTTTTCGATCCGCTTGTTAAACCACCTTTCGCAGGATACTGTGGTGGCTTAATGAGATAGCCCCGAACGGTAAACGTCCGGGGCTATCTTTTGAATATCACACAACATTCGATCCAACAATATGTTTAATGTGTTGATTCTTAATGTTGTTCCGTACTCGGAGCGGGAATCGAACCCGCACGACCATTACTGATCACAGGATTTTAAGTCCGGCGTGTCTACCTATTCCACCATCCGAGCAGCCGTCTTTCAGCGAAAGACTTGGCAAAAGTACAAAAAATTTGGATAAATTTTCAAAAACCGCCAAAATCTATCAGATTTATCATTGCGGCATCGTCGTCGGGAGCGAACCAGCGGATCTGGGTATCGTGCCTGAACCAAGTTAATTGCCGCTTGGCATAACGACGTGAATTGCGCTTGATAAGTTCCACAGCCTGATCGTAACTGATCAGCCCGTCGAAATAATCGAAAAATTCGCGGTACCCGACCGTCTGCAACGCGTTGAGCGCGCGCTGTGGGTACAACGCCCGTGCCTCGGCCTCCAAACCATCGACCAGCATCTGATCGACGCGCCGGTTAATGCGCTCGTAGAGCTGTGCACGGGGCAGATCAATACCGATTTTCAAGATATCAAAGGGGCGTGTTCGCCGCTCGCCCGTCCGCAATTCTGAGTAGGGGCGACCCGTTTGCAAACACACTTCGAGGGCGCGCACCACGCGTGCAGCATTGCTGCGATCGACTTGCGCATAGTAGTGCGGATCGAGTGCTTCGAGTTGTGCGGCAAGCGACGAGAGTCCCTCCGCATTGAGCCGCGCAGCGAGTTCCGTGCGCAACTGTTGATCAACGGGCGGCAGGTCGTCCATTCCCTCGCAGAGCGCTCGCACATAAAGCCCCGAGCCGCCGACAGCCACCACCACATTATGCTGCGCAAAGAGTGTGTCGAGTCGCGCCAACGCCTGTGTTTCGTAATCGCCACAGTTCAAGTTTGAGACTATGTCGTGAGAGGCTATGAAGTGATGTTCAACGGTTTGTAACTGTTCGTCGGTTGGCTGTGCCGTGCCGATCGCCATACCACGATAGACTTGCCGCGAGTCGGTCGATAGGATTGGGGCGCCGTAATGACGAGCAAGGCGAATGCTGAGATCCGTCTTGCCTGAGCCGGTTGCCCCGACCAGTACAACGAGTTTTTTACGCGTCGTCGTATTGGTCATCGCCCTCGAAATCGCTGAAATCGTCCATTACCTCGTCGAAGATTGAACCGTCATCGTCACCACGCATCTTCGACGGATCGTATTGGTCGGGGGCATCGGCTTGCGCATAAATTTCACGCGGATATTTAGCCCCTTTGACCGCGGCACTCACGCCTGTCAATTCGAGAAAATAGGCACGGTCACCGAACAAATCAAAGAGATAAATCAACCGATCTCCAATTTTGTGAATAATTTGTCCCAGCGTCACCGTTTCCATTGGCAGCGGTGCATTTTCGGTATTTTCGCCCATATCGACCAAGGTGAATTCGCGCAGTTTCTCCCAAAGTTTGTCGGCGGTGAAAAATGACGCCATACACGCTTCGTATTCGAGCGTGTGGAGGATAAATTGGTGAAAATCAAGCAGCGTCATATCATACAACACTTCGTAATCGCGGACGAAATTGTCGTTTTCGTCGCTCAACATACGGAATTGAAAAACCATAGACATGGCAGTAAAGTTTTAAAATGAGTACTACAAATATAATACATTTTGTCAATTCAGTGCAACCAAAAAGGCAATAACATCCTTTTCGTCGGCATAATCGGTCAATGTGGGCGCTTGCGCACATCCGAATCGCACGCAGCGGCTGTGTTGCACGCACTCCGAGACAACACATTGCAGCTCTGTGTCGTGCGCCGATAACCACGCCTCGACCTCCGCTATTGTTCGATAGTGCGCATAGGCGATTTGGCTCAACGCCGTGGGAAATGCGCACTGTTCGAGGGCGACGGCCGTACCCAAATCCACAAAGGATTGGCCGGTCATTGCGAGCAGCGTCCGCGTCTGCACGTAGTTGTTGCGATATTTGGCGTTCATCGTGGGCATTTGTAGCTTCAGCTCGCAGCCTTCGGGTAGAAAAATCAACGACACATTGCGACAACCCAATCCCGAATATGCCCAAATATCGTCGGAGAGTGCGGCCAACTGCTCCTTCGTTTGGTGGCCGGACAACACTGCAACCGAAGATCGGCTGCCTCGTAGAAGCGAAGAAATACCAGCGTAACGTGCTTTGAAATAACGATTTGCGTCATCTCCTCCTGTGGCAATTACCGCATCGACAGGCGCGTCCCCGTCGTATAATTCCACCGCCGTTTCGGGGGCAATGTCGTGCAGTAGATTGATAATGTACTCCATCAGCACGCTATCTTTGGACGATGGTTTGATCAGGCAGCGGTGTCCACTTGCCAACACACACAGCAGGTCAAAAAAACCAACCAACGGAATGTTCCCGGCCATAACCACCAATACCCTGCGCGGCACAGCGACAGGCACAGCATAAGGTTTTAGCCACGCACACAAGGCATCGCGACGCAGCATTTGTGCTGAAAGGGCGGATATGGCACGACAAATTTCGGCAGGTGTAAACCAGCCGTTGGCCTCGCAGGCACACGCTATAACTCGTTGCGTAGCGTCGTTATGACCGAAATCGCGCAGCCGTTCGCCGAGGGTCACAAAAAGTTCTATTGCATCTTTCACAGGGCAAAGATACGATTTAGCGTGTGTTTTTCAAGAAAACAGTTTCTAATGAGAAGGACGATTTAAGAAAGACACGAAATCGAATTCATCGAGATAGCGGCGACCCGACAATCCTTTAAACCATAATATTTTACCAATAACGTGTTTCTCAATAGATTGCATCGTATGCACCAGTGGGTGATTCCACTGTTTGCCATAAGTTAGTATCTGCTTGTTGGCGTAGGGTAGTTTTTCAAAATGGGCTAATAATTCATCGGTAAGCTTTTTTGCATCCATCATAATATAGATATTGTCGAAGTGAATGCGCGCTGTTCGAGTAACCCATTTATCTTTAGCATCGGCAAACGTTTGGTAATGCAAAAAACAGAGATGAATATCCGGAATGCCCCCTCCCTGCTCTGTGTTGCCTTTCAAAATGCCGGCAGGGCAGCTGTAATCAGGCATTTTCCACTCTTCGAGCTGGCTCTTAACATAGAAAGGCAGATACTCCAAATAGGTGATAAATTCGTCATCAGAGGGAAAAAACAGATTGATCGTCGGCGAATTAAACTGCAATCGCAAATCGTGTAAAATGATTACCCCAACGCAATTATTGGCAAGAATCGAGAAATTTTGATTTTTCAACCTCCGCTTCAACCTCTTTCGATGAATCATATGAGTGACCGCAATCACACGTTTTGTGCACCAAGTTTTAAATCGTTGAAGTATTTGCGCCATAATCATTAAGTTTTAAAACAGCTTCTAAAATCGGATCAAAATTATACATTATTATCTGAATTAGCAATTTTTGGTGCTATCGTCCCTAAAATTTGGAATTACAATTTTTTTGCTTATCTTTGCACTCGCAATTGGCAAATACACCTCGCGGAAATAGCTCAGGAAGTAGAGCGCAACCTTGCCCCAAAGAGGAGATCAACATCTCAACCTTGGCAAGCCGGGAAAACTTAACGTTCTGAAACACAGGTGCCAGTGGCGAAGTAACAAACGTTCTGAAACACTTATTGCGGAAATAGCTCAGTTGGTAGAGCGCAACCTTGCCAAGGTTGAGGTCGCGGGTCCGAGTCCCGTTTTCCGCTCAGGAAGCCTTTGAAAAAGGGTGCAACGTTAAGCGAAAAACCTTATGTATCAGTGATACGTAAGGTTTTTTCGTTTGTAGAACAGCACAGAATAATGCAACAACGACACCCTCCCCATTCTGACAAGGGGGCGTTTTTGAATACTTGTGCTTCTTAAAAAAATCGTATCTTTGTATCTCAAGCGATAAGCATTATGGATCTTACGAAATTTATACGGCGGCCGAGCTGTGCGGTGCACATCGGTCGGGTGGTGATCGGCGGTGGCGAGTCCATCGCTGTGCAGTCGATGACCAACACCGACACCTGCGACACGGCGGCGAGTGTCGCTCAGATCGAGCGCATTGATCGTGCCGGCGGCCACATCGTGCGCCTGACGGCGCAGGGGCGTCGTGAGGGCGAGAATCTGGCCGACATCGTGCGTCAGCTGCGTGCCGATGGTTTCGACACGGCACTGGTGGCCGACATCCATTTTGTTCCCGAAATCGCGGCTATCGCGGCGCAATATGTGGACAAGGTGCGGATCAATCCGGGCAACTACCGTCTCTCGCACGGCGAGTTCGAAGCCTTGATCGCCCAATGCCGCGAACGCGGTGTGGCACTACGCATCGGGGTCAACCACGGCTCGTTGGCGCGTCGCGTTTTCGATCGGTGGGGCGACACCCCCCAAGGAATGGTCGTCTCGGCGATGGAGTTTTTGCGCATCTGCAAGGCGCAGGCCTTCGACCAAGTGGTGGTGTCGATGAAGTCGAGCAACACGCGTGTTATGGTGGCGGCCTATCGGCTGCTCATCGAGGCGATGGATGCCGAGCAGATGCACTACCCGATTCATTTGGGGGTCACCGAAGCCGGAAACGGCATCGAGGGGCGCATCAAGAGTGCCGTGGGCATTGGAGCGTTGTTGGCCGACGGCATCGGCGACACGATTCGTGTGTCGCTGACCGAAGATCCCGAATGCGAAATTCCGGTGGCGCAGCTGTTGGTCGACCATTTTCGCAACCGCACGGGCGAGTTCGAGGTGCTGCACCCCGAACGCTACTCTCCGACCGAATACCGCCGCCGCAGTGCGGTGACCTGCCCCGTTGTCCACACCGAGCCGCTCACGGGCTTTCGTGTGATCGAGGCTCTCTCGGGCAATCCGACTGCCGAATTGCGCGCCGCGATTCTCAATTTGGAGACGGCGGTTCCCGTTGTGGTCAAACGTCGTTACGAAGAGCGCACGCTCGAAGCGCTGGCTGTGAAGGCCGCCGCCGACTTGGGGGTGTTGTTCCTCGATGGACTGGCCGATGGCATTTGGATTGAGGCGCCGGGCTTCAGCGAGGAGCAGGTGCGGCAGGTGGAACTGCTGATTTTGCAAGCGGCGCGCGTGCGCTTCTCGCAGACCGAATATATCGCCTGCCCGGGCTGTGGTCGCACACTCTACGACCTGCAACAAACGCTCGAGCAGATCAAAGCCCGCACGTCGCACCTGCGAAATCTGCGCATTGGCGTGATGGGCTGCATCGTCAACGGCCCGGGTGAGATGGCCGATGCCGACTACGGCTATGTGGGGGCGGCTCCCGGGCGCATTACCCTCTACAAAGGGCGCACGGTGGTCTGTCGCAATATTGCGCAGGAAGAGGCGTTGGCGCGGCTCATTGAGGTGATCCGTGAAAACGGTGATTGGATCGAGCCGTGACCATCCTGCCGATAGCCTATCTGCCTTCGGTGGAGTATTTTACCGAATTGCTTCGCAGTGATTGCATCGTGGATCGGGGTGAACATTTCATCAAACGTTCGGAGCGCAACCGTGCGCGGATTCTTGCGGCCGACGGCGTGACGGAACTGACGGTGCACGTTGCGCGCGCCAATCGTCCCTGTACGCCGATGCGTGACGTGCGTCTCGACTACGCCAAACGCTGGCAACACCAACATTGGGGCGCCTTGGTGGCCTCCTACAAGGCCTCGCCCTATTTCGACTTCTATGCCGCGTATTTCGAACCCTTCTACCGCCACGAGTACACTTTTTTGGTCGATTACAACCTTGCATTGCTCGAGCAGCTCTGTGATTTGGCACAGCTGCCGATGCCGCGCGTGAGTGACGATTATGTGGTGGCCGGTGAGGATGATCGCGATCGGCGTCCCAAAAACAAAAAAGGTTCGGCCTTTGTGGCCGAACCCTATGTGCAAGTCTTTGCCGAAAGAGTACCTTTCGAAGCTAATTTATCGTTTGCGGACTTGTTGTTCGCCGAAGGCCCGGCGTCCGTTTCGGTTTTAAAACGTTGCCAACAAACATAGTCACGCTGTCGCTCAATGCGCCGGCCGACACCTTGATCTGAACCCGACCTTGGAGGGTCACCGAATCCGAACGATATTGTCCGGTGGCATATTCGCGCAAGGCGATCGTGTCGCGACCAGCCAGCAGCGTGGGCACGCCGACCGAGGAGTAGACACTCAACACCTGCCGTGCGGCTTCGCGCAGTGTGTGGTGCTTGTCGACCAAGTGAAGCGTCGGCGATTGTTTGTTCCAGAGCGTGCGATAGAGGTAGTAGGTGTCTTTGCATTCGCGTCGATCGAGGGTTACAAGTCCCTGACTATTGACCCCATAAGCGCGTCGCGCCGATCCATAATCAAACATATTTCCGATCCATACCCCCCAAAATAGGGAGTCGTTTTGCAGGTTGCGCGCGTACTCTTCGTGAAAGCGCGTTTGACGCTCTTCGGGCATCCAGTTGGCCCGCGGCGCTGCTTGTGCCGTGTAGCTTTTGTGTCCGATGATGCCGCTACCGCCGTAGCTGATGGCCGAACGCAGGTGTGACCAGCTTTTTTGCAACTGATCGCGCCACAGCGTGATGTCGTCGGTCGAGCCGCGATTCCAACCCACATCTTGCTGCCAGACAATCAAATCGGTGATGAAGTTGATAGCCCCGTCTTGATCGCTGCACGCCACGGTCGGACGTGAGGAGTCCATCGTGTGTGCCAATTGGTTGAGCCGCCGCAGGTAGGCGGTCACATCGTCGCCACGCAGCCAAAGTCGCGAAAACAGCCCCCACATTACCACCGAAGGATGGTTCAGATTTTGGGCGATGATCTCTTGCAGCTGCTGTTGTCCGTTCTGTTCGAACTGGGGGGTCGGAAAGTAGGCGACATCGCTCAGAAAGGCGCGTTGCAGCGGTGTGTCGATCCACACCAGCATTCCCTGCTCGTCGCAACGGTCGTAGAGGTATTGGGCGTGGGGCATCACGGCCGAGTGCAAGGCGTTGGCGCCCAAGTCGTGGATCTGTTCCAGATCGGCATCGTAGTCTCGACCCAAGAGTGTGCCGCCCGAAAGGGCGTTGTCGTGGTAGAGTGTGACGCCGTGAATCGGTGTCCGCATACCGTTGATAAACAACCCCTTGTCGGGCGTGAATTCAAGGGCGCGGAATCCGGTTCGCACCGAGACGCGATCGGTTGTGAGCTGTTCGCCCAAGCTGGCCGTCACGGTGTAGAGTGCCGGACGATCCGTACGCCACAAGGTGGGGTTTTCGATCTCGAAAGCCACGACGGTCGGCTGATCTTCGAGGCGTGTGCGTTGGCGTTTGGTGAAGACGCGCCGTCCGTTGGCATCGGTAATTTCGAGGGTCAGCGTGGCGTTGCTTTCGTTTTTGGTGGTCAGGTAAACCTCAACTTGCCCCGTGACAAGCTCGGTGGTGACGGTTTTGGGGTGCACCAAAACGCCCTCCGAACCGAGGTGCAGCGGCGATATGGCGGTCGGCTCGGTGCAGATCAACTCCGCTTCGCGGTAGAGTCCGCCATAGAGATTCATATCGGTCGAGGTGGGCAGCACGTCGTTGTGGCAGGTGTTGCTCACTACCATCAGCAGCGCGTTGTCGGCGCCGAAACGCACCTTGTCGGTGATCTCGATGGTGAAGGCCGTGGCTCCGCCGCGGTGGGTGCCGGCGTGTTTGCCGTTGACGAACAGGTCGGCGACGCTTTGGGCGCCGTAGAACTTCACAAAAAGACGCTTAGAAGCCCAGTCAATGGGAATATACAGGTCGTTTTGGTAGTTGCCGGTGCTCTCGATGAAGAGTCCTTCGGCCAACGGATCGGTGTTCCAACTGTGGGGTAGCGTGACGTGGCGCGCGTTGTCACTGCTGGTTTCTGCTTTGAAAAAGAAGCGCCAGCCCTCGTTGAGGGGAAATACTTCGCGGGCTTGTGCGGTGGCGCAAAAGGCAAGGAGTAGCGCAATTATTAGGGTTCGTTTCATCTGCAATCAAATTCTTATTGCGACAAATTTACAAAAATTTTACCAAATCCGAATCGCATATTGCAACGAGAATCTTATCTTTGTAAATTATGTGTTGTTTCTTAAAGCGAATTTAGCGTGAATACAATTGATTTGGTGGTCTGCATCCTGCTGATTCTGGCCGTGTGGAACGGCTGGCGACAGGGCTTCATAGTGCAAGTGTGTTCGCTGGCGGCTCTTGTCGCAGGCATTTGGCTGGCTTCGCGCTTTGGTGTGCAGGTCGGCGCCTTGTTGAAGTTGGATCCTGCGATTGCCTCAGCTGGCGGTTTTGTGGTGGTGCTGTTGTCGGTGCTGTTGGCGGTGGCTTTGGTTGCACGAATTGTGCGCAAGCTCTTTCACTTTGCCGGTTTCGGGCTACTCGATATTATATTAGGTATAGCGGTGTCGATCTTGAAATACGTGCTGCTGCTGAGCGTGCTCTTTTCGGCCTTTGCCAAGATCAACGTCGATCATACACTCATTCGGGCGCAGTTGCTCAATGAGTCGATTACTTACCGTCCCATTCTGCGTGTTTCGGAGCACCTTTTCCCCTTTTTGGAGTGGATTGGCGATCAGGTGCCGGAGCCGACAGAACCAAAAAAAGAGCAATAAAACAAGATGGATAGACGATTTTCAGGGGTCGTGGTTCGCGCGACCGGCAGTTGGTACGAGGTCTTGCACGACGGCGAGACGGTTTCGTGCCGCATTCGGGGTAAATTACGTCTGCGCGGTGTGCGTTCGACCAATCCGGTGGTGGTGGGTGACGAGGTCACCTGCGAGGCCGACGAGGCGGGCGATGGGGGCGATTACCTCATTTGTGACATCGCGCCGCGCCGTAATTACGTCATCCGCCGTGCGTCGAACCTCTCCAAAGAGTCGCATATCATTGCGGCCAACATTGATCAGGCGTTGCTGATGGTCACGCTGCGAGCACCTGCCACCGCCACCGAATTTGTCGATCGTTTTTTGGTGACCTGCGAGGCCTACAAAGTGCCGGTGACCATCCTGCTCTCGAAGATTGACCTGCAAGAGGCCGAGGCTGTGGCTGCGTTTCGCGCGGTCTACGAAGATGCTGGTTACGAGGTGCTGGAGGTCGCAACCACCGAAGGGGTTGGCGTGGAGCGCATTCGTGCGTTTTTGACGGGACACACGACGCTTCTGTCGGGCAATTCGGGCGTGGGCAAATCGACCCTTATCCAAAAGATCGACCCTTCGCTCGACATCCGTACGGGCGAAATCTCGGAGAGTCACCACAAAGGCCGCCATACCACCACCTTCTCGACGATGTATCCGCTCTCGGGTGGCGGTGCGGTGATCGACACGCCGGGCATCAAGGGCTTCGGTCTGATCGACATCGACGATGCGGAGTTGGCGCACTACTTCCCCGAGATGATGCGCGTGGCACCAGCCTGCCGCTTCTACAACTGCACCCACACCCACGAACCCGGGTGTGCCGTGGTGGCGGCTGTCGAACAGGGCACGATCACCGTTGCCCGTTATGAAAGCTACCTAAAAATACTGGAAGAGGATGACAAATACCGTAAATAAGGAGTTGTCGTGGTATACCGAGCGCATTGCTTATCTGGCAGAATTTGTGACGCCCGAGCGCTATGACACCCTGCAAAAAGTGGTGTCACACCGCACGCGCTACCTGACCGTGCTGGCCGAAAATATGTTTCACGGACAGAATGCCGCTGCACTGATTCGCCATTGCGAGGCCTTCGGCGTGCAGCGGATGCACACCGTCGAGACGCTTTGTCCGTTTCGTCCCAACCCCGATATTGTGTTGGGCACCGATCAATGGGTCGATCTCGAAAGTCATCGTTCGACCACCGACGCCCTTGCTGCCTTGCGCCGTGAGGGTTACCGCATTGTGGCTACCACGCCCCACCGTGACGAGAGCACCCCCGAGACGTTCGACGTCACGCGAGGTCCCTTTGCGCTGGTGTTGGGCACCGAGCACGCCGGCATCTCGGACGAGGTCTTCGCCGCGGCCGACGAATTTCTGCGCATTCCGATGTGTGGTTTGGTCGAGAGCTTGAACGTCTCGGCTTCGGCGGCCATCCTTATTTATATGCTCTCGGAACGGGTGCGGCAGACCGTTGAGGCGTGGCCGATGCGGGCCGATGAGCAGGCCGAGGTGCTCTATCGCTGGCTCTGCCGAAGTGTGCACGATGCGCCGGCCATCCTTGCACGTAAATTCGAATAAGAGACGACAAAATACACGATGAATACAATTTTGAGAAAACAATTTTTGGCGCACGTCGGACAGACCTCGCCATCACCCCTGTTGGTGGAGGTTGCACGCGCCGAGGGGTCGTTCTTCTATACCCCCGAGGGCAAGCGCTACTACGACTTGGTGGCCGGCGTCTCGGTGAGCAACGTGGGACACGCCAATCCGGCGGTGGTGCGTGCTGTGCAGGAGCAAGCCGCGCGCTATATGCACGTGATGGTCTACGGCGAACTGGTCGAGGCGCCGCAGGTGGAGTATGCCACCAAGATTGCCGCACTGTTGCCCGATCCCTTGGAGAGTGTCTATTTTGTCAATTCGGGTGCCGAGGCGGTTGAGGGGGCACTTAAATTGGCCAAACGCTTCACCCATCGCACCGAAATGATCTCGATGCGGCGCGCCTATCACGGTTCGACACACGGCGCGATGAGCGTGATGGGTTCCCCCGAAGGCGAGGAGTGGAAAGGGGCATTTCGACCCCTGTTGCCCGATGTGCAATCCATTGAATTCAACGATAAGGCCGCTTTGCAACAGATCACCAGTCGCACGGCGTGTGTGCTGGTGGAGCCGGTGCAGGGCGAGGCTGGGGTGCGACCGCCCCACGCAGGTTATTTGCAGGCGCTGCGCAAGCGGTGCGACGAAGTGGGCGCGCTGCTCATTTTCGACGAGATTCAAACCGGTATGGGGCGTACGGGTGCGCTCTTTGCGATGCTCAAATACGGCGTCACGCCCGATGTTGTCTGCTTGGCCAAGGCCTTTGGTGGCGGTATGCCCCTTGGGGCGTTTGTGGCTCGCGGTGAGGTGATGGCGACGCTGCAAAGCGATCCTGTGCTGGGACACATCACCACCTTCGGCGGTCATCCGGTGTGCTGCGCTGCTGGACTGGCCGCATTGAACTATTTGATCGACAACAAGATCGTTGAGGGTGTGGAGGCCAAGGGTGCGTTGTACGAAGAGCTACTGGGCGGCCATCCGGCTGTGCGAGAAATTCGTCGCAGTGGGCTGCTGTTGGCGGTCGAGTTAGGGGAGTCGGCGCGGCTCTACCGCGTGATGGAGTTGTTCACGCAAGCCGGCATTCTGAGCGACTGGTTCCTCTTTTGTGACACGGCATTTCGCATCTCGCCGCCGCTGACCATCTCCGAAGAGCAGGTGCGAGAAAGTGCGGCTTTGATCCTCGAATGCCTCGATAAATTGTAAGAAATTGTTTGAAATGAAAAAAATAAGAGTGCACAGGCTCTGCCTGTTATTCCTGCTTTTGGGCACGACACTTCGAGTTGTCCCTGCCGAAGCGTCCGGCAAACAGACGCGCGATCGTGACCGTTTTGTCGCCAAACTAATGCAAAGAATGACCCTCGAAGAGAAGGTCGGGCAGTTGTGCCAATGTGCCGGAGGTGGCGATTTGACGGGTCCCAACAACGAACGCATCCCCCGTACCGAGCCTGTTGTCAAGGGCGAGATAGGCTCGATGCTCAACATCTTGGGGTTGGACAGTGTGCGCAAATACCAGCAGGCCGCGATGCAGTCACGGCTGCAAATTCCGTTGATCTTCGGACTGGACGTCATCCACGGCTACCGCATTGGCTTTCCCCTGCCACTGGCCGAGGCGGCAAGTTTCGACCTGAAGATGATCGAGGAGTCGGCGCGCTGGGCAGCCACCGAAGCCGCTGCCGAAGGGTGTAACTGGACTTTTGCGCCGATGGTCGATGTGAGTTGGGATGCGCGTTGGGGTCGTGTAATGGAGGGTGCCGGCGAGGATCCGTACTATGGTGCTCGGGTGGCCGCGGCGCGTGTTCACGGATTTCAAGGGGAGGATTTGGCGGCCGAAAACACCATAATGGCTTGTGTGAAACATTTCGCAGGCTACGGCGCGCCGATTGCCGGCAAAGACTACAACAGCGTCGATATGTCGCTCGGACACTTCGCCAACTTCTATATGCCACCCTACAAAGCGGCTGTCGAAGCTGGTGCGGCGACGGTTATGACCGCATTCAACGACCTGAACAACATCCCTTGCACGGCTAACGAGTTTTTGCTGCGTCGGCTGCTTAAAGAGCGGTGGGGCTTCGATGGTTTTGTGGTCTCGGATATGAATGCCGTCAGCGAGATGCTCGCCCACCGTTATGCGGCCGACGGCGCCGATGCGGCTGCCAAGGCACTCAATGCCGGTCTGGATATGGAGATGGTGACCCTCAATTACCACACACACCTCTCCGATTTGATCCGCAAAGGGGTGGTCAAAGAGGCGGTACTCGATGAGGCGGTGCGTCGCATTCTGAATAAAAAATACGAATTGGGGCTTTTTGCAGATCCCTATCGTTATTGCAACGAGGCGCGTGCGGCCGCCACACTGCGCAGTGCCGCGATGCGCGATGCGGCACGCCGAATGGCCGAACGGTCGATGGTGCTGCTCGAAAATCACAATGCTGCATTGCCGCTTTCACCGCAGGTGCGTCGTGTTGCGCTGATCGGACAATTGGCTAAAACACAATCAGATATGCTCGGTTCGTGGTCGCTTTGGTCGGATCACGAAGGGGTGGTCACCTTGTACGACGCCCTGCTTAAACGCGGCGTCGAGGTCAATTACAGCCCGGGCTACGACTTTGATAAAAATGTGATCATCGACTTGGAGGGCGCTATGGCGCAAGCGGCCAAATCCGATGTGGTGGTGGTGGCCTTGGGCGAACGCTCGTTGGAGTCGGGCGAACGCTGTTCGAAAGCCGACATCACGATCGCCGCCGAGCAGCAAAAACTGGTCGAGGAGTTGCGCAAAAGCGGTAAGCCGGTCATCGTGTTGCTGATGTGCGGTCGTCCGGTGATTTTCAATCAGGTGCGCCATTCGGCCTCGGCGATTCTCTGCACGTGGTGGCTGGGTTGTGAGGCCGGTACGGCGCTCTGCAACGTGCTGTGGGGCGATTACAACCCCTCGGCCAAGCTGCCGATGACCTTTCCGGCGCAGATCGGACAAGTGCCCCTCTACTACCAATTCAAGAGCACGGGGCGTCCGCAATCTCCCGAGGGGTGGACAACCAGCTACATCGACACCTCCTACGAGCCGGCCTATCCCTTCGGCTACGGACTCTCCTACACGCGCTTTGCCTACTCGGAACTCGCGGTGAGCGAAGGCGACGGAGAGGGTGTGCACGCGCGTGTTGCCGTCACAGTGACTAACACCGGCACACGTGCCGGAGAGGAGGTCGTGCAGCTGTATGTGCGTGACGAAGTGGCGTCGATCACGCGACCAGTCAAAGAGTTGCGTGGTTTTGAGAAGATCAATTTGCAGGCAGGCGAAAGCCGTCGCGTGTCGTTTGATATTACCGACGCGCAGCTTGGATTTTACGATAACGCGCTCAATTATGTGGTCGAAAAGGGCGACTTCACGCTGCTCGTCGGCACCTCGTCGCGCGATCTTCAGCAGGTGGCTTTCCGATTGAAGTAGAGGTTGACGGCGGTCCAAAATTCGATGATCTGAGTGGCGTAAACACCCTATTGGCACCCAATGAATTTACGACCGTCGGTCAAACAGATCGGGCAATAGGTGTCGGTGTAGTCTGCCGTGTAGATCGAGCCACAGAGCGGACAGACCTGATAACAGTCGATGTGGGTCGGGGTGTCGACATTCGCACTCCGACAATGCTCCATCAAGGCGATGTGTCGCAAATCCCCGGCCGCAGCCCAAATCAAGACGCGCGCGGCGTAACGGTTGCCTCGTGCCACTGCCCGATCAATATCGCTACGGCGGATCTCGTCGCGCGTTCGGTGTTCGTAGGTAATGCTGCGTTGGAGGTTGCTATCCGTCGTGCCGCGGAAAACCAGTACTTTCGAGGGGGGCGCGTAGTGGCCGCCCAAGCGCACAATGGCCGTGGCGCAGTTGTTCTCTTGCAGTCGAGCGGAGAGCGCCATTGCGCGGAACAGGTGGGCGGCGTTGCGCTGTTGTTCGGTGGTGGCTTGGGTGGCAAAATGGTCGTATTGCACCGACTTGACGTGTTTCCGACGACAGCACGCGTCCAAATCCGACACGACTTCACGCCAGTCGGTCGTTTGGAGGGGTGTAGGTTCGCGCGACCAGACCATATAGAGCCACGTCAGGATTCCTGCCGAGACGACGAACAACAAGAGGATGAATAACGGACGTAATTTCATAAGATATTCTTAGCACAAACAGGGGTGCATTTTTTATGCCAAGGAGTTGTGTGCGTTTTTTTGTCCCAAATTTTGTTTTTTGATTATCATTTTCTACATTTGTGAACCTGTATCCGTTGAATAACAACTGCGGAGGGGTTTGCGTATGAAAATTGGCGTGAAATTTTGGGTTTTAGCCTTGGTCGCTTTGGTGGCCGCGAGCTGCGGCGAGAGCAGCAAAAACGAGGAGGGCACAATGATGCCCAACAGTTGGAAGTTGACCTCATGGGCAGGTTCCGCGGCAGCGGCCGGCAAGGTCTATCTGCAACTGAACAGTGATCATTCGTTTATCCTCTATCAAAGTATTGATGCACCCGGATTTACCAAATTTACGGGGACTTATACGATCGCCAAAGATGGACAGAACCACGAAATACTGAGCGGAAAATATACGGATAATACCGCTTGGGAAAGCAGCTATCTGATCCAAAGCCAAACCGATAAAACGATGGTTTTGAAGTCGTTGAATGACGATACGATCTCCGAATATGCAGCTGCGGTGTTGCCCGAGGAGTTGAAAGCTGCCGTCTCGCGAGCTGCCGTTTCGCAAAAACCGTTTATGTAGATCCGTCGAGGTCGAACAGAGACGGAAGCTGCTTCTAAAAGCAGTTTCTAATCAAAAAGGCGAACCGCAAGGTTCGCCTTTTTGATTGATCAAGCCGTGCGCTTACAACCGCGCTTTGATCTCTTTCGAAGCCTGCTCGTAGCCGGGTTTGTCGAGCAGGGCAAACATATTCTTTTTGTAGGCCTCCACACCCGGTTGGTCAAAGGGGTTGACGCCGAGGATGTAGCCGCTGATGCCGCACGCCTTCTCGAAGAAGTAGAGCAGCGAGCCGATCGTGTGGGCGTCGATTCGCGGAATTTCGATGCGGATGTTGGGTACCCCTCCGTCTTGGTGCGCCAACTGCACGCCCAATTCGGCCATTCGGTTGACCTCCGAAATGCGTTTACCAGCCATAAAATTCAGCCCGTCGAGGTTCTCTTTGTCGGTGGCAACGATGACCTTGTTGGCCGGGTTGACCACCGAGATAATGGTCTCAAAGAGGGTGCGCTCGCCGTCTTGGATGTACTGTCCCATCGAGTGCAGGTCGGCCGTCAGGGTGACGCTGGCCGGGAAGATACCCTTGCCGGTCTTGCCCTCACTCTCGCCGTAAAGCTGTTTCCACCACTCGCCGAGGTATTGGATCTTCGGTTCATAGGAGCCTAAAATCTCGATTTTCTTGCCACCGCCGTAGAGTTCGTTGCGCACGGCAGCATAGATGGCCGCAGGATTTTTCTCAAAAGCAACGCTGTCGGCGGTTGCCTGCTCCATCTCTTGTGCACCGCGCACAAGGGCGGCGATGTCCACGCCGGCGACGGCCAGTGGCAGCAAACCCACGGAGGTCAGCACCGAGAAGCGTCCGCCTACGTCGTCGGGGATAACGAAGGTCGGATAACCCTCGTTGGTGGCCAGCGTCTTGAGGGCGCCGCGTGATTTGTCGGTGATGGCCACAATACGTTCGGCGGCCTCCGCTTTGCCGTAGCGCTGTTCGATTTCGGCCTTGATCAGGCGGAAGGCGATGGCCGGCTCGGTGGTGGTTCCCGATTTGGAGATGACGATGGTGGCGATCGAATGCTCCTTGGTGGCGGCCAGCAACTCGTGGATGTAGTCCTCCGAGAGGTTCTGCCCGGCAAAGATCACCGTCGGGTCGTTCTGCTGTTTGTGGAGCAACTTGAATGAGTCACCCATCGCCTCGAGTACGGCCTTGGCACCCAAGTACGAGCCACCGATGCCGATGCAGATGATCACGTCGGCCTTGGCGCGCAACTTGGCGGCCTGTGCTTCGATGGCCGCAAGGTCGGCTTTGGTGATGGATGAAGGGAGGTGTATCCAGCCCAAAAAGTCGCTACCGGCACCTGTGCCTGCGTGCAGTAATTTGTTGGCTTCTTGTGCTTTGTGTTGCATTGCGGCCGAGATCGTGATGCCGGTTTTGCCAATGTCTAATTTCACAGTTTCCATATTATCAAATGAGTTTGGTTGTCAGTTCTTTCATACACTTACGCGCCGATGCCCCTTCGTAGAGCACTTTGTAGACCATTTCGGCGATGGGCATTTCGACCTTGTGGCGGCCATTGATGTGGCGGATGCAGTCGGCGGCGAAGTAGCCCTCGGCCACCATTGTCATCTCGTTGAGCGCACTTTTTACGGTGTTGCCGTGGCCGATCAGGAGTCCCAATCGGCGGTTGCGGCTGTAAGCCGAGTAGCAAGTGACCAGCAGATCGCCCAAATAGGCCGATACTTGTGTGTTGCGCGGCGTGGGGTAGCTCTCCTCCAAAAAACGCGTCATCTCGCCGGCGCTGTTCGAAATCAGCACCGATAGAAAGTTGTCGCCGTAGCCCAGTCCGACGGCCAGTCCGACCGAAAGCGCGTAGATATTCTTCAAGATGGCGGCGTATTCGATGCCGTAGAGGTCTGTCGAGTAGCTCAGGCGAATGGCTTCGGTGGTGAATTTCTCGCCGATCAGGTGGGCATTATCCGGGTCGGTGCAGACCACCGTCAGGTAGGAGAGTTTGCCACGCGAAACCTCCTCGGCGTGTGAGGGACCGGTGATCAGCCCGATTTGTTGGTACGACAGATCGTAGTGGTCGTGCATATATTCGGCGATGGTTTGATACTCGCCCGGCACGATGCCTTTGATGGCCGAAATGATGAATTTGTCTTTGAGCGAAACGGTCAACGGCTCCAGAAAATTCTTCAGGTAGGCCGATGGTGTGGCCAAAATCAGGATGTCGGCTTCGCGCACCACTTGGTTGAGATCATCGGAGGGGGCAATGCGTTGGGTGTCGAACTCCAAATCGCTCAGATAGCGCGCGTTGCGACCCTCGGTGAGCAGCGACTCCAGCACTTCGGGGTTACGTACATACCACCCCACGCGCGTCTCGTTGGTGGTGAGCAAGCCCACAATGGCTGTTGCCCAGCTGCCGTAGCCGATGACCGCGCAACGTACTTCGTTTCCTATCTTATACTCCATTCCAATCAATTTTACGGAATACAAATGTAATTAAAAATAATAACAAAAAAACATAAAAAGTTCCCTCGCTTTTTGCTACCTTTGCCAAGGTATAACCGCGTGGGACGAAAATGTATCGCAAAACCGCTGCGGTGTACTGCGTATTTGATTGAATTGTAGTATATTAATGAAACATAACAGCTGCGTGTAATAGTATGGGATTTTTATCTTTAACACAGGAGTTGGCCATAGACCTCGGCACGGCCAATACGCTGATAATTTATAACGGCAAAGTAGTCGTTGATGAACCTTCGATTGTGGCACTTGATGTCCACACGGGTCGTGTTGTGGCGATCGGGCACCAAGCCCGTCAAATGCACGAGAAAACCAATCCGAACATCAAAACCATTCGTCCGTTGAAAGATGGTGTGATCGCCGATTTTAACGCCACGGAGTTGATGCTGCGCGGTATGATCAAAAAGGTCAAGACCTCGGGAAGCCTCTTCGCGCCGTCGTTGCGGATGGTGATTTGTATCCCCTCGGGTTCGACCAATGTCGAGATTCGTGCCGTGCGCGACTCGGCCGAGCACGCCGGTGGCCGTGAGGTTTATATGATCTACGAACCGATGGCTGCGGCATTGGGTGCCGGTTTGGATGTCGAAGCGCCCGAAGGCAATATGGTGATCGACATCGGTGGCGGTACCACCGAGATCGCTTGCATCTCGCTGGGCGGTATCGTCTGCTCGGAGTCGATCAATGTGGCCGGTGACGTCTTTACGACCGAAATTCAAAGCTATGTGCGCCAACAACATAATGTTCGCATTGGCGAGCGTACGGCCGAAGCAATCAAATGCTCGATCGGCGCCGCTGCCACCACCTTGGAGCAGGAACCCGAAGATTTCGTGGTGACGGGTCCCAATATGTTGACCGCGCTGCCTCAAACCGTGGCGCTCAGCTACGGCGAGATCGCCTATGCGCTCGAAAAATCGCTCTCCAAGATCGACTCGGCGCTGCTCAAAGTGCTCGAATCTATGCCGCCTGAATTGTATGCCGACATTGTCAAAAACGGCATCTACTTGGCTGGTGGCGGTGCCCTGATCAAGGGGCTTGATCGTCGTTTGAACGAGAAGGTCGGCATCGCTTTCCACGTCGCCGAGGATCCGTTGCGTGCCATTGCTCGCGGCACGGGTATCGCGCTGAAAAATATCGACCGCTTCTCATTTTTGATGAAGTAAGAAGCTGTTTTAAATTTACAGCTCTCGTTCTTTTCGGCTCTTTTTGCCCCGGTTGTCGCCCTACAAATCCCCATTTAGCGCGCTAAAATCGGATTTACAGAACGAAAACTGAGACAAAAATAGCGCTAAGATAACTTCGGTCACAAATTTAACAGCTTCTAAATTAGCGAGAAACCGTGCGTAAGCTTTTTGAGTTCATCCGCAGCATCTATGTATTCGTGTTATTCGTAGTGTTGGAGATCGTGGCCATCAGCTATTACGCCCGTTCTACCTACTACACCGAGGCACGACTGCTATCCCATTCCAATCGGGTAGCAGGGGGTGTTCATAGCCTTTTCACGGGTGTGCGGCGTTTCTTTTTTCTGGGTGACGAAAATCGTGCCCTGCTTGGGCGTGTTACCCAACTTGAAGAGCGATTGGCGCAGTACCGCGAGGCGGAGAATGCGGCACAGCTCGACGGCTATATGGCCTCGATCGGTGTGTCGAAATATCGGCTGTCGGTCGCTACGGTGGTCTCCAATTCCGTTAATCGTGCCCAAAATTTGATAACGCTCAATCGCGGTCGTGCCGACAGTGTGGTTGTGGAGATGGGTGTGCTTTCTCCCGAAGGGGCGATGGTGGGCTATGTGGTGGATTGCACGGAGCATTATGCGGTGGTGATGTCGGTGCTCAATACCTCGTTTCGTGCCAGCGGTCGTTTGGTTGACACCAATTATTCGGGTTCGATCTATTGGGACGGGCTGGATCAGTCGGTGGTGGTGCTGGATGAGTTGTCGAAATACGCCGATCCGCAGCCCGGACAGGAGGTGGTGACGACCGGTTTTTCGGAATACTTTCCGCCCGATGTGTTGATCGGCTGGGTGGAGAGTGCCGAGTTGAACGAAACACGCACCGCTTATCGCGTGCGGGTGCGTCTGGCTGCCGAAATTTCGCGTCAAGCTGACGTCGTTTTGGTCGAAAATCGAGACTTGTACGAGATTCGCGATCTGGAAAATAGTGAGAAAGTACAACAACACATACGACAATAGATGTATCGCGCACTTCCATATTTTATGCTTTTTGTGATAGCCGTGCTGTTGCAGGTGTTTCTGTTCGATAATTTGTCGATCAGCGTCTACTTCAATCCGCTGATATACATTGTCTTCATCATCCTTTTGCCACTCGACACCCCCCACATTGTGTTGTTGGGTAGCGGTTTGTTGATGGG
The DNA here is from genome assembly GCA_036651015.1 of Alistipes sp. GTDB lineage: Bacteria > Bacteroidota > Bacteroidia > Bacteroidales > Rikenellaceae > Alistipes. The sequence continues at coordinate 52,123 of JAVVYP010000001.1, read as the reverse complement.
TGCGGTGATGGATGCGGCGATGGGAACGGCCGGCATTAACACCATCGCGACGCTCGCCGTGGCCTTTATGCGTCCGCAACTTATTGGGTGGCTCCACAGTCGCGACGATGCGCGCGAAGGGGGCATCCCCTCACCTGTGCGATTTGGTGCGCGCGTATTCCGCAACTACTTGGTGGCGATGGTGCTCTTGCACGCCATTTTGTTTTTCTCGTTAGAGGCACTTTCGTGGACCTATGTGTTTCACACCTTGGCGCGTATTGTGGTGAGCAGCGTCGGGTCGATTGTCTTCATCTGGCTCATCGCACGCCTCTTCATCGCTAAATATACGGTGCGGTTATGATGGGTGGTTCCGAAGGATTTGTCCGGATGCGGACGCTGCAATGTGTTGTGCTGTTTGTCTTTGTGTTTCTTGCAGGGCGGCTGGTTTACATCCAACTCATTGACCCTAACTACAGCGAATTGGCGCGAGCCAATGCGTTGCGTCCGGTGGTGCAGTATCCGCCACGCGGCGAGGTCTTCGATCGCAGGGGCGAATATTTGGTGCAAAGTCTCGAATGTTACGATTTGATGGTCATTTATAGCGAGATCGACAAGCGTGGTTTCGATACGGTGCGAATGTGCAACGTGCTGAACATTTCGCGCGCGAAGCTCGAACGGGAACTGGCCAATGCGCGCGTGTCGCCACGTGCTGCCCGTTTGGTGGCCAGCTACATCTCCAAGGAGGCCAAGTTGCGTTTCGACGAGTGCAATTTCACGGGTTTTTACCCCGTCTATCGCACCGTGCGCCAATATCCGCGCAAGGTGGGCGGCAACCTGCTGGGGTATGTCAGCGAGGTCAATCGCGACAAACTCAAACGACACCCCGAATACCAGTTGGGCGATTACGTCGGTATGAGTGGCATTGAGTTGTCCTACGAGGCGGAACTCAAAGGGCGCAAGGGGGTTAAGGTTCAGGAGATCGACACCCACGGTGCGGTCAAAGATTCCTATTTGGATGGTCGTTACGACTCATTACCCGAACCCGGCAGCTACCTGATCAGCACCATCGACGCGCGTTTGCAACTGTTGGGCGAGGAGCTGATGCACGGCAAGGTCGGTGCGGCGGTGGCCATCGAACCGGCGACAGGTGAGATTTTGATGATGGTCTCCTCGCCCTCGTACGATCCCGATGAGATGGTGGGGCGCGAGCGAGGCAACAACTATATGAAGATGATCTACAACAAGCGGCGCCCCTTGTACCCACGTGCCGTGCAAGCGCCCTATCCTCCGGGTTCGACCTTCAAATTGGTGCAGGGCTTGATCGGTTTGCAGGAGGGGGTGCTCACCCCCTCGGATCTGCACTCCTGCAACCGGGGTTACCAAGCAGGTCGGTTGCACGTTGGCTGTCACGCCCACGGCTCGCCGCTTGATCTACGTGCGGCGGTAGCCACCTCGTGCAACGCCTATTTCTGCTATGTTTTCCGCGATATTCTCGACAGCCGCAAATATGGCAGTGTCAAAGAGGGCTTCGACGTTTGGCGCGACTATGTCGAGAGCTTCGGTTTTGGTCGCAAATTGGGTTCGGACTTTTTGGACGAAGGCAACGGCTATGTGCCCGATCGGTCGTTCTATGATCGCCGCTATCGGGGTTCGTGGAACTCGCTGACGGTCATTTCGCTGGCGATCGGTCAAGGTGAATTGGGCTGCACGCCCTTGCAGCTGGCCAACTTGGCGGCTATCGTGGCCAACCGTGGTTACTACTATATTCCCCACGTTGTCAAGCGCATCGAGGGTCGCGATTCGCTTGATCGCCGCTTCTACCAGCGTCACTACACCAAAGTCGAGGCCAAACATTTCGAACCGATCGTCGATGGTATGTGGCGCGGTGTGAATGTGGGCGGCACCTCAATGGGTGCTCGTCTGCCCGGACAAGATGTCTGCGGCAAGACTGGTACGGCGCAGAATCCACACGGACGAGACAACTCGACGTTTCTCTCATTTGCCCCTCGCGACAACCCCAAAATTGCAATTTCGGTCTATGTCGAAAATGCCGGCTTCGGTGCTTCGGCGGCGTTGCCTATCGCCAGCCTGCTGGAGGAGTATTACCTCACCGATACCATTCGTCGTCCGGCATTGGTCGAGTCGCTCAAAAATATGACCATCTATTACCCTATCTATGACCGCGAATCGAAATAACAGCATCTTCTATGGCGTCGATTCGTTGACCGTCCTGTTGTACACGCTGATCGTGTTGATCGGATGCGTGTCGATCACGGCTGCGACCTATGATCCGACGACGGATGCCGTCTTCTCTTTCTCGCAATTCTATATGAAGCAACTCATTTGGGTCGGCTTAGCGTGGTGTGCGGCTCTGGTGGTGTTGCTCTTGGACGATCGTTTTTACCACATGTTGGCCTATCCGGCCTATTTCGGAGGGGTGCTGTTGCTGGTCGGAACGCTGCTCTTTGGTCTGAGCGTCAACGGCGCCAAGGCGTGGTTCGAATTCGGATCGTTTCGGGTGCAACCCGTGGAGTTTGTCAAGATCGCTACGGCCTTGGCCTTGGCACGCGTGATGAGTGAATATTCGTTCTCGATCAATCGGGTCAGGGATTTGGTACGCGTGGGCATTGTGATCGGCATTCCGCTGTTTATCATTATTTTGCAAAATGATACCGGGTCGGGTGTGGTCCTTGGCTCGTTCCTTTTTGTCCTCTACCGCGAGGGGTTGAACAAATGGTTGTGTGTGCCGGTACTGCTCATTGCGATGCTCTTCATCGTGTCGTTTTTGTTGGCGCCAATGACCTTGCTGCTGCTGGCGTTGGTGGTCTGCACCTTCTCGGAGGCGATGATGAACGGGCAGTGGCGATCGCGTGTGATCTTCTTGACCACGTTGCTGCTGTCGAGTATTGTGCTCTACCTCGTAATGGCAATAGTGGCTCCCGGGGCGATGGATCTCTACCGTTGCCTGTTGTGTATGACGCTGATCGGGCTGGTTTTTGTGGCCATCTACGCCTACCGCACCCAATTGAACAACATTTTCATTACCATCGCTTTGTTTGTCGGCACGCTGGTCTTCCTGCCGACAACCGACTACATCTTCAACTCCATTCTTAAACCGCACCAGCAGAAGCGTATTTGGAGCTTTCTGGGCATCATCAGCGAGCCTTTAGGTTCGGATTTCAATGTCAATCAATCGAAAATTGCCATTGGCTCGGGTGGCTTCTGGGGTAAGGGGTTCCTCCAAGGGACGCAGATCAAATACGGATTCGTTCCCGAACAACATACCGATTTCATCTTCTGCACGGTGGGTGAAGAGTGGGGTTTTGTGGGGACGATGGTGGTGCTGACGCTCCTGTGCCTGCTCATCTTGCGCCTGATGCGTATGGGCGAGCGGCAGCAAGAGCCTTTTGGCCGCATCTATTGCTACTGCGTGGCGGCGATTTTGTTGTTCCACGTGCTGGTTAATGTCGGGATGACCATCGGCCTGATGCCGGTGATGGGCATTCCTCTTCCGTTTATGAGCTATGGCGGCTCCTCACTGATCGCCTTTACCATATTGGTTTTCATTGCTATACGACTCGACGCCTCGACGCGTCAGTTCTCACTTAATAAATTTTAATAATTTCTTATGATCTCCTACGATCCTCGAGGTTTATCTGCGCAGCAAGTCTTTGAAAGCCGTGAGCGGCACGGTGACAACATTATTACTCCCCCCAAGGATGATTCAGCGTGGCGTCTGCTGGCTGAGAAATTTCGCGATCCGATCATCCGCATCCTGCTTCTTGCGGCGGTGTTGTCGCTGGCCATCGGTTTCGTGCACAAAGATTTCACGGAGGCCATCGGCATCGTTTGTGCCATTATCCTCGCCACGTGTGTGGGTTTTTGGTTCGAATGGGATGCGCAACGTCGTTTTCGGCGTTTGAACCAAGTCAATGACGACGTTGCAGTCAAGGTGCTGCGCGACGGCGCAATGTGCGAAATTCCGCGCCGTGACGTTGTCGTGGGCGATGTGGTCTACATTGAGAGCGGCGAGACGGTTCCCGTTGATGGTGAGTTGGTTGAAGCGGTTTCGCTGACGATCAACGAATCGACGCTGACCGGTGAACCCGAAGTGGACAAGACCACCAACGAGGAGAGTTTCGACGCCGAGGCGACCTACGCTTCGAATGTGGTAATGCGCGGTACCACCGTGGTCGACGGCTACGGGCGGTTGGTGGCTACGGCGGTGGGCAACGCCTCGGAGGCGGGTCGTGTGACCGAGCAATCTACCGTACTCTGTGACGAACCGACGCCGTTGGATCGGCAGTTGGTGCGTCTTTCGCGTTTGATCGGTCGTGCCGGCATTGTCTTGTCGGTGATGATCTTCTGCATTATGCTCGGCAAGTCGATCTTCATCGGCGGTCTGTTGGAGGAGGGTTGGCTGGCCATTTCGCAGCAGGTGCTCCACGTCTTCATGATTTCGGTGGCGATCATCGTGATGGCGGTGCCCGAGGGACTTCCGATGAGTATCACGCTGTCGTTGGCGATGTCGATGCGGCGAATGCTCAAAACCAATAACTTAGTGCGTCGGATGCACGCCTGTGAAACGATGGGTGCGGTGACGGTGATCTGTACCGACAAAACCGGTACGCTGACCCAAAACCGAATGCACGTGCAGGAGGTGGTGCGTTACGATGCACTGCCGGCGCGTGATTTTGCGGAGGTGATTGCGGCCAACACCACCGCGTTTCTCGATGCGGAGGGTGCAGCGATCGGCAATCCGACCGAAGGCGCGTTGCTACTATGGCTGCGTGACCAAGGTCAGGCGTACGAGGCGCTGCGTGCCGAGGCGACGATTGTCGATCGACTGACCTTCTCGACCGAACGCAAATATATGGCGACGATCATCGAAAGCGGCGTCTCGGGAGGCCGCTTGTTGTGTGTGAAGGGCGCTCCGGAGATTGTGCGTGCAATGTGTGCGGCCGACGGCAAAGATGCGCAGGTGGCTGAACAACTCTTGGCGTTCCAAAGCCGCGCAATGCGTACGCTGGCTGTGGCGTGGGCGCATACCGACAGCGATGACTGTTTGCAAGCGGTCTCTTCGTCTGAGTTGCACTTTGCGGCTGTGGCGGCGATCTCCGATCCGGTGCGTGAAGATGTTCCGGCGGCGGTGGCTCGTTGTCTGAACGCCGGCATTGGGATCAAAATTGTCACGGGGGACACCCCTGCTACGGCGCGCGAAATCGCCCGTCAAATCGGATTGTGGAGCGATGCCACGGACGGCGATCGCAACCATATGACCGGCACCGAGTTTGCCGACTCCACCGACGAGGAGTTGTTGGCGCGAATTGCCGATCTGAAAATTATGTCACGTGCGCGGCCGCTCGATAAACAACGCTTGGTGCAGCTGCTTCAGCAGCGCGGCGAGGTGGTGGCGGTGACGGGCGACGGCACGAACGATGCGCCGGCACTCAACTTCGCCAACGTGGGGTTGTCGATGGGCACCGGAACCTCGGTGGCCAAAGATGCCAGCGACATCACCCTGCTCGATGATTCGTTCGCCTCGATTGCCACGGCGGTGATGTGGGGGCGCTCGCTCTACCGCAATATCCAACGCTTTGTGTTGTTCCAGCTGACGATCAACTTCGTGGCGATCATCGTCTGCTTTGCCGGCGCGGTCTTCGGTACGGATATGCCCCTCACGGTGGTGCAGATCCTGTGGGTCAACATCATTATGGACACCTTTGCCGCGATGGCTATGGCCTCGCTGCCGCCCAATCCCGACGTGATGCGCGACAAACCGCGTCCGCGCAACGAATTTATCATTACACCGGCCATGGCGCGCACGATCTTCACGTGCGGCATTGCGATGGTGGTGGCGTTGTTGGGGATGTTGTTCTGGTGGGCGGAGCCTGACGGGTCGTTGACGGTGCGTCATCTGACGCTCTTTTTCTCGACTTTTGTCTTCTTCCAATTCTGGAATATGTTCAACGCCAAAGGATTCGAAACGGCGCATTCGGTCTTTACCAACCTGCACGGTTGTCGCGAATTTTTCCTGATTCTGCTGGCTATTGCCGTGGGACAGGTGATTATCGTGGAGATCGGCGGCGCGGTGTTCCGCACCGAACCACTCGCGCTGAGCGACTGGGCGGCTGTTGTCGGGCTGACCTCGTTGCTGGCTATCGGCGGTGAGGTGATTCGCGCCGTACGTAGACGATAGGAGAGGCCGCCTTGCTGATTTTTGATGAATCGGCTATACCTATATATAATGTGTGTTCGACGAATTTATCGAACGCGCGTTCAACAAAAAAGAGGGGACGAACTTTTGCAGTTCGTCCCCTCTCGGTTTGTGTGAGGTAGCTATTACAAGACGCCCTGCTCAACCATCGACTTGGCTACTTTCATAAAGCCGGCGATGTTGGCGCCCTTCATATAGTTGATGTAGCCGCCCTTCTCGGTGCCGTACTCCAAGCAAGCGCCGTGGATCGACGACATAATTTGGTGCAATTTGGCATCGACCTCTTCGGCCGTCCAGTTGTACTTTTGTGAGTTTTGGCTCATCTCCAAACCCGATGTTGCCACACCACCTGCGTTGACCGCTTTGCCGGGTCCATAGGGGATTTTGGCAGCGATGAAGGCTTCGATTGCCTCGGGACGACAGCCCATATTCGAGACCTCGGCCACGAGTTTCACACCGTTGGCCAGCAGCATCTTGGCATCGTCACCGTTCAGCTCGTTTTGGGTAGCACACGGCATTGCGATGTCCACCTTGACCTCCCACGGTTTGTGGCCGGCGATGAACTTCGAACCCGGGAATTTGGCAGCATAAGGCTCCACCACGTCGTTGTTCGAGGCGCGCAGTTCGAGCATATAGGCAATTTTCTCCTTGTTGAGACCGGCCGGATCGTAGATGTAACCGTCGGGACCCGAGATCGTCACCACTTTGGCACCCAATTCGGTGGCCTTCGATGCAGCACCCCAAGCCACGTTGCCGAAGCCTGAAATGGCAATCACCTGACCTTTAATATCTTTGCCGGCTGTTTCGAGCATTTGACGCAGGAAATACACGGCACCGAAACCAGTTGCCTCGGGACGGATCAGCGAACCGCCATAGGTGCGACCTTTGCCGGTCAGCACGCCTGTATTCTCTTGAGCCAATTTGCGATACATACCGTACATATAGCCGATTTCGCGGCCGCCGACACCGATATCACCTGCCGGAACGTCGGTCTGAGGACCGATATAGCGCCACAGTTCCGTCATAAAGGCTTGGCAGAAACGCATTACTTCACGATCGGATTTGCCTTTGGGGTTGAAGTCCGAACCACCCTTTGCGCCGCCCATAGGCAGTGTGGTGAGGGCATTTTTGAAGATCTGTTCGAAGCCCAGAAATTTGAGGATCGAAGGGTTGACCGAGGGGTGAAAACGCAAACCGCCTTTGTAGGGGCCGATGGCGTTGTTGAACTGAAAACGATAACCGGTGTTGACCTGAACCTCGCCTTTGTCGTCCATCCAAACTACTTTGAATGTGAAGCTGCGATCGGGCTCCACGATGCGCTCGGCAATGTGGTTCGCCTCGAATTCGGGGTGTTGGTTGTAGGTCTCTTCTACCGTCATAAGAACTTCGTGCACAGCCTGCAAAAATTCACTTTCGCCGGGGTGTTTGCGTTCGAGTTCCGCCATAAGTTTGTTAACGTTCATATGCTTGAAATTTTAGTTGGTTGGTTTTCTATTTACAAATATAGCATTATTTATGATAGATTGTAACTATTGTTTAAAATATTATGCTGAATCGTTACGATTCGGCGCTCTCTTCACCCTCTTTGACCATCCCTTTGTTCGATCTGCCGTCGATGCAGACCCACAGCGGACGCGCGAAACGCACCTGCCGCAAGTACCGTCCCTCGTAGAGCGCCGGCATTGCATCGAGCGCTTCGACGCGGAAGAGACCATCGCCGCGGAAGGGGCTGATGGTCAAATAACCCACGCCCAGCGAGGTGACGTTTTGGAAAAAGTGGGTGCCCTGCGAGGGTTCGATCTCGAAATTGGGGATGCCGCATTCGACGATCACCTTTGCCTCGGAGATGTGCGTCCATTTGACGGGAATGCCTAAAAACGGATCCGAGGAGCCCCAGCGGCCGGGGCCGACGAGTATGTAAGGACGATTCTGTTCGTGCATACGGCCGTTGAAGGCGAGCAACTCCTCGGCGATTTGCTCGGTCGAGAGCGAATTGAATGTCTCCTGTCGGACGTAGATGATGTCTGCAATATCGGCCATTTTACCGATGCCGAGCGCGCTTTCGCCGTAGATCAACGCCTCGGAGGTCTCTTCGTGGCACCAGTCGATCGAGCGATTGTCTTGGTTGTCGATGATCGGACGAATTTGCAGCAGGTTGAAAATCTGAGGTTGTCCGGTGGCAACATCCATATTGACCGCAAATTCCACTTCGACCGGACAGCGCATCTCCTCGGTGCCCATTTGTAGAATGTCGAGAATGATTTCTGACAGCGGAAATGTGTTGTATTTCAAGATGTTGTTGAATGTAATGACACGACGGCCTTCGTCAAACGGACTGTCGGAGATGCGTTCGTTGTCGCGATCCCAGACCGAGCTGATGAAGCGCGTGTTGCGGAAATCGGCAATCTGCGAGAGGTTGAGTCGGTGGAGATTGACGGCATCGTCGATCGACGTGCGGAACTCTTCGGGGCGCAGACTCAAGGCCACAACCTCGTTCTGTGTGTCGCGCAGCGCCAATTCGGGGGTCGAGGTTTGCAATACTTTTTGGGGATAACGGGGCGAAAAACGTAGTGTGCGGCCGCCGTCAACCACCAACTTGCCCAATCCCATAGCGACGTTGCAGATGCCGTCTTCGGGTGTCTCGTCGCCAAGGGGGTAGTAGTTGATCGAGCGTGCCACGCCCGAGAAGGTCGGAAAAAACAACCCCTCCTGCTCCGTGCCGCAGACCTCCTGAATGATGACGGCCATCTTCTCCTCGGCGATCAGATTCTGCGACGAAGAGATGTAGGCGCGCGAGGCGGCGAAATAGACCGAGGCGTAGACGCTTTTGATCGCCTTGAGCAGCAGCCGTAGCAGCTGATCTTCGTTGTCAACATAGGGGATCATATAGGTCGAGTAGATCCCTGCAAACGGTTGATAGTGCGAATCTTCCAACTTCGATGAGGAGCGAATTGCCAGCGGTGTATGCACACTTCGCAGGTAGGCTTTCAGCTCCTGCTGCAAGGTGTCGGGGGTGGTCGAACCGATAAATTCCGAGAGAATCTCTTCATCCGAAAACTCTTGGGCAATGATGAATTTCAGCCCGTTGAGTTGGATGAATTGATCGAAATAGTCGGTGGCGATGACCACCGAACGCGGAATCAGAATGCGCACATTGTCGTGCTTGTTGTATTGGCGGTGCTTGATGAGCATCGAATTCATGAACGCCAGTCCGCGTGCCTTGCCGCCAAGCGAACCCTCGCCGATGCGCGCAAAGGCCACCGCGTCGGAGTAGGTCGCCGGATCGAAGCGTGCCACAACGCCCTGCCCCAGCAGCGTGCGGTAGTCGCGGATGAGGTTCACCAATACGCAGCGGTGCTCCTCGACCGAGGTGAAATGGCTCTTGTTGTATTGGCGGATCGAGGCGGCGAGCGGAAATAGACCGCGCGAATAGAGCCACTTCGAGAGGTGATTTTGGGAGGTGTGGTACTCGAACGCCCGATCGGAGATGGTGGCGATCATCGCCTGCATCTGCACCAAATCTTTGGCACGTCCGATGATTGCCCCCGTGTCGGGATCCTTGAAGACGAAGTCCCCGAAGGCAAATTCGGTGGCTATGTAGTCGTGGAGTTGCGAAAGCAAAGTTTTCGAATTCTTGGCCAAAAAACCGACGCCCAATTCGCGTGCAACGGTCGAAAATTCGGTTTGTGACGACTGCAACAGCACCGGCATCAAGGGGTTGTCGGTTTTGATGCGCCGGCAGAGATCAATGCCGGCATCGCGTTTTTCGCACTCCGGCGGATCGTTGCGATGCAACACAAAGCCCACGTCGGAGATCACGCCCAGCAGGTTTTTGTGGTAGCGATCGTAGAGCGCGACAGCCTCGTCGTAGTTGGTGGCCAGCAGAATTTTGGGACGGGCGCGTTTGCGCAGAATCTGCTGCTGCTCGTTGAAGGCGTCCTTCAAAAATTCGGCATTTTGCAGCAGGATCAGCTTGTATAGCTCGGGCAGGTAGGTCGAATAGAAGCGGATCGAGTCCTCGACCAAAAGGATGGCCTGCACACCACCCTCGACGATGTCCTCGTCGGCATTCATCTGATCCTCAATGAGCTTGATGATGGCAATGATGAGTTCCGTGTTGCCGTGCCACGAAAAAATGTAGTCCAGTCCCGAGCGATCTTGCTCTTCGATGCGGCGGTAGATGTCCTTCGAAAACGAGGTCAGCAGTGCCACAGGACACTGCGGATGACGCTCCTTGACGATGCGCGCAAACGAAAAAACATCCAACTCGCCGACGTTGTACATCGTGAGAATGAAGTCGAACGAGTCATCTTTTGCGAGCACATCCAGCGCCTCGCGAGTCGAGCTGACGCGCGTGAAAGAGGGCGGATTCGACATATTGAGATCGAGGTACTCTTGGATGATTTGCGACTCTATATGACCGTCTTCCTCAAGTATATAGCCATCGTAACTGCAACAAACCAGCAGGATTTTGTGGATCCGGTACTTCATAAAATTGTACTGCACTTTCTGTTCGTCGGGAAGGTACTGCTCAAGACCTTTGTCCATAATCTCGCGGTTTTATCTGTAAAAATAAGGAAAAAATGGTTATCTTTGTCATACTATCTATTAAAATTTTGGCCGATGAGTTCGGATAAATACATTCTTCAGGAAGTTACCACGCCGGGACTGGAGCGCGAGTGGCTCGATTTCCAACACAAAATATACAAGGGCAATCGCAATTGGGTCTGCCCGCTTGATCCTGCCATCCGCAGCGTCTTCGATCCGACAAAGAACGAGTTGTTTGCCGACGGTGAGGCGATCCGGTGGATCGCGCGCGATGCAGCTGGTGCTGCTGTTGGACGTATCGCGGCCTTCTATAACCACGAAAAAGCGGCCATCGAGAAGGCCGTCGTCAACGGTCAGCTGACCGGAGGCTGTGGATTTTTTGAGTGCATCGACAACCAAACGGTCGCCAACCTGCTCTTCGACGCTTCGCGTATGTGGCTGGCCAGCCGCGGAATGGAGGCGATGGATGGACCGATCAACTTCGGTAATCGTGATGCTTGGTGGGGGCTGCTGGTCGAGGGCTACGAATTTCAGGCGCTCTACGAAAATCCCTACAATCCGCCCTATTATAAGGAGTTGTTCGAAAATTACGGGTTCAAAAATTACTTCAACCAAAATACCTACCTCTGGCGCATCTACGACGACGATGTCAATGCAATGGTCTACGACCGTGCCTCGCGCGTCTTCTCGACGCCGGGCTATCGTTTCCGCCAAATTGATATGAAACATATCGAGGAGGAGGCCGAAAATTTCCGCATTATCTACAACAAGGCGTGGTCGCTCTTCTCGGGCGTGAAGCCGATGGCGCAGGAGGAGGCGCTGAAGATTATGGAGACGATGAAGCCGATCATCGACCCCGAAATCATCTTTTACACCTATTTCAACGACGAGCCTATCGGTTTCTTTATTATGGTGCCCGACCTGAACCGCATTATCGGCAAATTTCGCGGCAAATTTGGCCTGTGGCAGAAGCTGCGTATGCTTTGGGATCTCAAGGTGCGCCGCGCCAGTGACCGTATTTTTGGCATTATCTTCGGCATTACCCCCGAGTTCCACGGCAAGGGCGTCGAGTCGGCGATGATGCGCTTTATCCTCGAAAAATATATGCGTACGCCGCGTAACCACTACAAAACCATTGAGTTTGCGTGGGTGGGGGACTTCAATCCGGTGATGAACCGAATGATCGAAAGCTACGTCTGCGCGACGCGCCACAAGATGCATACCACCTATCGTTACCTTTTTGACCGCGACCGTGAGTTTCACCGCTGTCCGCGTCTGGGGGTCAAACGCCGCGAATAAGAAGCTTCTAAATCTAATCAACCGATATGAAAACTACCGTATTCACCGCTTACCACATTGCCGCAGGAGCCAAAATGGCCGAATTTGCGGGGTACAATATGCCCATCGAATTCTCGGGCATCAACGACGAACATCTCACCGTGCGCAATGCGGCCGGTGTTTTCGACGTGAGCCATATGGGCGAAATTTGGGTCAAAGGTCCCAAAGCGCTTGCGCTCTTGCAGCACATTACCACCAACGACGTCTCGAAGCTCTTTGACGGCAAGGTGCAGTACACCTGTATGCCCAACGGGCGCGGTGGAATCGTGGACGATATTCTGGTCTACCGATTTGATGCTGAGACCTATATGCTTTGCGTCAATGCCGCCAACATCGACAAAGATTGGGCGCATATCTGTGCCGAGGGCAAACTGATGGGAATGGAAGCCGGCCACGGCAAGGCGCTCTATAACGCGTCGGACGAATTTTGTCAGCTGGCGGTGCAAGGGCCTCTGGCGATGAAAATCGTGCAGAAAATGTGCACGGAGCCGGTCGAGCAGATGGAGTATTACACCTTCCGCAAGATGCAAGTTGCAGGTTGCGAGGTGATTCTTTCGATCACCGGCTATACCGGATCGGGCGGCTGTGAGATCTACGCGGCCAATGCCGACGGCGAGCGTATTTGGAAAGCGCTTTGGGCAGCCGGCGCCGAATTCGGACTGAAGAACATCGGTTTGGGTGCGCGTGACACGCTGCGTTTGGAGAAGGGTTTCTGTCTCTATGGCAACGATATTGACGACACCACGTCGCCCATCGAAGCCGGTTTGGGTTGGGTGACTAAATTTGCCGAGGGCAAGGAGTTCATCGACCGTGCGCGTATGGAGCAGCTGAAGGCCAATGGCGCAGAGCACAAACTGGTCGGATTCAAGATGATCGAACGCGGCATACCGCGTCACGAATACAAATTGGCAGCCCCTTCGGGCGAGGTGATCGGCCACGTAACTTCGGGCACGATGTCGCCCTGCCTGAAGATTGGCATCGGACTGGGCTACGTCGAGTCCGCTTATGCCAAGGTCGGCACGCAGATCGCAGTGGTCATTCGCGAAAAGCCGGTGCAGGCAGAGGTGGTCAAAATCCCCTTCGTCTAAATAGCTTCTGAATGTGGCAGCGCCCCGAACTTTGCGGTTCGGGGCGCTGTCTGTTTATTTGGCGGCCGACTCTTGGTCGTAGATCCGATCGAATTGACGGCGCAATGCGGCCGGATCGTGGAGTGTGGCACGCAGCGTTTCGAGCCGTTGGGCATTGTCGGATTCGGGGATCCAGAGGCGCAGATAACCGCCCTCGGCGTATTTGTCCTGCAAGTGTGCCCTGTAACGGGCGTATTGTGCATCGCGATCCAGTTCGGGATAGTTGGCCAGTCCGAATTGCACGGTGCGGCGCAGGATGGTTTCGGGTTCGATCAGCCGATCGGCCTCGGCCACAATGCAACCGTAAATTGTGCGCGGCGCGTGATCCGATGAGGCGCGGTGGTCTTCGACAGCCTCGCGCATTACCCCAATCTGCTCCTCGGTAAACCAGCGTCGCAGGGCTGCGTCTTCCGACAGAATCCGCCCCGCGTGCAGGTGGTGATGCTCGCGTCCGCAGCTCAACCCCGTGTCGTGGTAGGCCGCGATGACGTAGACCATCTCACTGTTGACGGGGTAGTGCGCGGCCAGTGCAAGGCTTTGCGCGATGACCGTACGCACGTGATCCACGGCGTGTGCGCGGTCGAAAGTCGCATAACGGGGAATGATTTGCGATTCGATATAGTGTTGTAAATCTGTGTCCATCTGTTTTTCATATTGTGCAAAACAAAGTCCCTCCGTTTTGGGAGAGACTTTATTTTGGAACCGTTGAGCCGTTTTGCGGCGGTTATTTTGCGTAAGCGACAGCTCTCGTTTCTCGGATTACCGTAATTTTCACCTGCCCCGGATAGGTCATTTCGTCCTGAATCTTCTTGGCAATGTCGCGTGACAAATCCTCCGACTCGGTGTCGGTGAGTTTGTCGGCACCGACGATCACGCGCAGCTCACGGCCGGCCTGAATGGCATAGGTTTTCAATACGCCGGGATAGGCTAAGGCGATGTCCTCCATCTCCTTGAGTCGTTTGATGTAGCTCTCGACCACCTCGCGGCGAGCACCCGGACGCGCGCCCGAAATGGCATCGCAGACTTGGATGATCGGGGCGATGAGCGAGGTCATCTCCATTTCGTCGTGGTGAGCGCCGATGGCGTTGCAGATTTCGGGTTTCTCCTTGAACTTCTCGGCCAACTTCATACCGATGATTGCGTGTGGCAATTCGGGTTCGTCGTCGGGCACCTTGCCGATGTCGTGCAAGAGTCCGGCGCGGCGAGCCGCTTTGGGGTTGAGACCCAATTCGGAGGCCATAATGCCGGCCAAATTGGCCGTTTCGCGAGCGTGTTGGAGTAGGTTTTGACCGTAGGAAGAGCGGTATTTCATCTTGCCGATCATACGGATCAACTCGGGATGCAGGTTGTGGATACCCATATCTATGGTTGTGCGTTTGCCGACATCGACAATCTCCTCTTCGATCTGCTTTTGAACTTTGGTGACCACCTCCTCGATGCGAGCCGGGTGGATGCGTCCGTCGGTGACCAATTGGTGAAGTGCCAGACGTGCGATTTCACGACGTACGGGGTCGAAACCGCTCAAAATAATCGCCTCGGGGGTGTCGTCGACGATGATCTCGATGCCTGTTGCAGCCTCCAGTGCGCGGATGTTGCGCCCCTCGCGGCCGATGATGCGACCCTTGACCTCGTCGTTTTCGATGTTGAAGACCGTGACCGCATTTTCGATGGCCGTCTCGGTTGCGACGCGCTGAATCGACGCCACAATGATGCGCTTAGCCTCTTTGGTGGCGGTCATCTTGGCCTCTTCGACCGTCTCGTTGATGAAGGCGGCAGCCTCGGTTTTGGCCTCGGATTTCATGTTCTCGATCAGCACGTTCTTGGCATCATCGGAACTCATACCCGAAATCTGCTCCAAGCGCAGGTTCTGTTCGCGCTGCATCTGGTCGATCTCCTCTTTTTTGTGGTCGAGGAGTTGCATTTGACCCTGCATTTGCTCTTTCAACCGATCGTTTTCGTGGAGTTTGTTCTCCAAGTCGCGTTGTTGGTTGACCAGCGTGTTCTCAATCTGCTTGGCGTGTTGTTCGCTTTGTGCGATCTTCTGCGAACGCTCGTTTGCTTGACGGTCGTATTCGCTCTTGAGTTGTATAAACTTCTCTTTGGCCTGAAGGATTCGCTCCTTCTTGATCATCTCACCCTCGGCCTCGGCCTCCTTGAGGGCGGCGTCGCGGCGCTTGCGGATGCCGGTCTTGATCACGAAGTTGGTGACAACTGCGTAGATTCCGACGGCAACCACTGCTGAGATGCAGGCAGCTAAAATGATGCTATTCATTAATTTTACGTGTTTTTATTATTATTAGTTTCTAAAAGTGGTTTCATAAAAAAACCGCATAGGATTCCTTAGCGTCGTTTGACGAATCTGCAGGATTTGTCATGTGTGGGGACTCCGATAATCGCAATCTTCCAACGGTACGAGATACGTACACCCCGAGGGGTTAAGGCCTGATTTTGTAGCAACGGTAGTTGCCCCAATGTAAAAAGTGTTCAGTTTCGCAAAGCTGTAAGGAATCTATGCGGGTAGATTTTTCCTTGATATATGAAAGAACGTTACCCTTTTTGGGGTGTTTTACCCTTTTAGGGAGTTTAAATAGGTGTCGATCTGTTCATCGAGTGCACCCAAGCGTTTCTGTTCGTCGCTGCTCACCTCGCGGCTCTGCCGCAGATCAACATTCGAAATGGCAAACTTCAGCGCGGTCATCGACAGGTAATCCTGTTCGGTCCAGTTCTTGAAGTTGTTTTGTTTGAGCGATGTGAGGTATTTGTTCACCTCTCGTTCGGCCAACCGATAACTCTCCTCTTTTTCGCTCTCGATGCTGAGCGAATAGCTTTTGCCAGCTATTTTGAGCGTTATTGACTGTTGTGCCATCGTTTTTTGTATTACTTGTTAGCTTTTTGTTTGTTTTTGGTTGACCCTGCCGAGCAGCGCGATACATTTGTCTACCTCCCGCATTAAACGGTTGACGCGTGCTCTTGCTTTGTCTCGGTTGCGGCTCTGTCCGGTTAGCCCTTCGGTCAGCTGCATTCGCGACACCTCGGCCGCGAGTTCCCGAAGGCGCTCTTGCAGTGCGCGGTTCTCTGCTTTCAACCCGTCGCGTTCGGCCGTCATTGCCGCACAAATTGCCGTCAACCGTTTGTGGTCGTCGATGAGCTGCTGTGTGCGAGCCTCGATATGGGTTATTACGCTTTTGTCGGACATTGGTTTTCGGGCAGAGTTCCGATTCTACTTTTCAAAGGTACGAAAAAGAACACAAAATTGCAAATTTTATTTTCGGGGTGCACTGCCCACCACCTCGCCATAGAGATCGTAGTCGGCGGCGGAGGTAATGCGCACCTCGTAGAAGTGTCCGCGCAAGAGTCGCCGATCGGCCGCGGCGATCAGGATCTCCTGATCCACTTCGGGCGAGTCGTACTGTGTGCGACCCACGTAAAAATCGCCTTGGCGCGAGTCGATCACCACCCGTTCGGTGCGGCCGACACGCTGCTGGTTGTGCTCCAGTGATAGCTTATTTTGTAGCGCCATAATGCGCTCTACGCGCTCCTGCTTGATTTTTTCAGGCACATCGTCGTGCAGTTTCTCGGCCGAATAAGTCCCCTCCTCCTCGGAGTAGGCAAAGACCCCCAGTCGTTCGAAACGCACCTCGCGCACGAACTGCTCAAGCTCGGCAAAGTCGGCTTCGCTTTCGCCCGGATAGCCCACCAGCAGCGTGGTGCGCAGCGCCAAATCGGGAATCGCCGCCCGCAATTTGCCAATCAGCGCATAGGCCTCGGCTTGGGTGTGGCGGCGCTGCATCGAATGGAGTTGCGCGTCGGAGATGTGCTGAAAGGGAATGTCGAGGTACTTGCAAATTTTAGGCTCCGCGGCCATCACCTCGATCACCTCGTCGGGAAAGGCCGCCGGATAGGCGTAGTGCAGGCGAATCCACGTGAGGCCTTCGATGCGGCACAGGCGGCGCAGCAGTTCGGCCAGACAGCGTTTGCCGTAGAGGTCGATGCCGTAATAGGTTGTGTCTTGGGCGATGACCATCAGCTCCTTGACCCCCTTTGCAACCAGTTTGCGAGCCTCCTGTTCCAACTCCTCCATCGGCACCGAGATATGCTCGCCGCGAATGAGTGGAATGGCGCAATAGCCGCATTTCCAGTTGCATCCCTCCGAAATTTTGAGGTAGGCATAGTGCTTGGGCGTTGTCTGGTGGCGCTCGGTGGCCAGTGCGCGGTCGTCCGAGGCGCCCAGTGCGCGGATGATGCCGTCCCAGTTGCGTGCGCCGAAGAAGTCGTCAACCTCCGGCAGCTCCTCGCGCAACGAATCGGCGTAACGCTCCGAGAGGCAGCCGATAACAAACAGCTGCTCGATTTTGCCGGCGCTCTTGGCCGCAGCCGCGCGCAGGATCATATCAATGGACTCTTGTTTGGCGTCGCCGATAAAACCGCAAGTGTTGATAACCACGGTTTTAGCGTCTGTGCGGTCGCTGTCGTAGACCACTTCGTAACCGGCCGCTGCGAGGCGAGCCATCAAATGTTCGGAATCGACCGTATTCTTGGAACAGCCGAGTGTGATAATGTTAATTTTTTTCATCGCCAAAGAGAGCATTTACAAATTCGCGGCGGTCGAAGATGCGCAGTTGGTCGATCCCCTCGCCGATGCCGATGTAGCGTACCGGAACGTGAAACTGATCGCTGATGCCGATCACCACGCCACCCTTGGCTGTGCCGTCGAGTTTGGTGATGGCCAGCGAAGTGACCTGTGTGGCTTGCGTGAATTGGCGCGCCTGTTCGAAGGCGTTCTGTCCCGTCGAACCGTCGAGCACGAGCATTACCTCGTGGGGGGCGTCGGGGATGACCTTCGACATCACGTTGCGGATTTTGGTCAGCTCATTCATCAAGTTGACCTTGTTGTGCAGTCGCCCTGCCGTGTCGATCAACACCACGTCGGCACCGTTGGCCTTGGCCGAGGTGAGTGTGTCGAAGGCCACCGAAGCGGGGTCGGAACCCATCTCCTGACGGATCATCGTTGCGCCGGCACGATCGGCCCACACCTTGAGTTGTTCGATGGCCGCCGCACGGAAAGTGTCGGCCGCGCCGATCCAGACCTTGCGCCCGGCCTTGGTGAGCTGTGCCGCCAGTTTGCCGATGGTGGTGGTCTTGCCGGCACCGTTGACGCCGACCACCAACACCACAAAGGGCTGGCCGGGGGTGGCGTCGAGTCCGAAGTTGGCGGTTGAACCGTGCGACTCCTCCATCAATGCTGTAATCTCTTCGCGCAGCAGTGATTGTAACTCCGAGGTGTTCATATATTTGTCGTGCGCCACGCGCTCCTCGATGCGATGGATGATCTTGACGGTGGTCTCAACGCCCACATCGGAGGTGATCAGGATCTCCTCCAAATCGTCCAACACGGCGGCGTCGATGGTCGAGCGACCGGCCACGGCGCGTGCCAATTTCGAGAAAAGACCGCTCTTGGTGCGTTCCAATCCGGCGTTCAACTCCTCTTGCTGCGCCTTCTCTTGGATGGGCGTGGTCTCGGCGTTGGGTTTCTTTTTGAAAATATCGAAAAATGCCATAATCTATTGTAAGTGTAAATCTGTTAAAATCTTTGACAAAGGTAACAAGAAAGTTTGAAAAAAAGCGTTACCTTTGTTATATATACACACGCTATGAAGATGAAAAAAATCATTCTGCTGCTCTTAGCAGCCTTATGCGGTGCGATGACGGTCGCTGCGCAGGATTTAATTACCAAAACCGATGCCACGCGCATCGAAGCCAAGGTGGTCGAAATATCGACGGATGCCGTGCGTTACAAACGCTTCTCCAATCCCGAGGGACCAACCTATGTGTTGCCCATCAATCAGATCAGCTTTATCCAATATGCCAACGGCGAAAAGGAGTTGTTCGCCACGCCACTGACGCCGGCTACGCCAGCAAAGCCTGCTGTTCCTGCTGTTCCTGCTGTTCCTGCTGTTCCTGCTGTTCCAGCTGTTCCAGCTGTTCCTGCGGTTCCTGCGGTTCCAGCTACACCTGCTGTTCCAGCCACACCGGCGGCAGAATATGTGTTGCGGCAGTACGAGATTGGCGATCTTTATGTGCGCGACGGAATCAAGGGTATTGTCTGCCAACTTAACGATGACCGCGCCCACGGTATGATCCTTTCGCTCGACGAGATTTACCTCCATTGGAGTGAATTTCGCAAGCCCGATCTGCGTGTGACGGGTGCCGATAACCGGACGAACGGCGTGGCCAATATGGAGGCCATTGCTCGTTATATTGCCGATAACGACCTTACGTGGGAGGATTTCCCGGCCTTCAACTGGTGTCGCGAAAAGGGCGATGGATGGTATTTGCCGGCCATTGATGAGTTGCTGACCATTGGCCACAACTACAACGGCGGCACGCGCATCCACAACGACCGACAGGCACGCAACGGCTTCAACGATGCACTCAAAGAGAGTGGCGGCAAACGTATGGATCGAATGGTCTACTACTTCTCTTCGACCGAAAAAGACGAGAAAAACGCCTTCACAACCCATATGGGCATCGAGCCGCCCTACGTGATCGAGATTCCCAAGTACAACAAGTTTTTGGTGCGTGCCGTTCACGAGTTTTAATCGCGGACGACGCTGACTATGAAGCTAATAAATCTATTTTTTGCGATTAATGATAATTACGCGCAACATTGCTGCGTGGCAATTACCTCTATTTTAGAGAACAATCGCAACCTCTCTTTTGACATCTATTTGCTGATCGACTCGTTTTCTGAGCGCAATCGCCGTAAGTTAGATCGACTCATATCGCGCTACAAACACAGCAATCTGCACTATTATCGGGTCGACACATCGGTTTTTGCGTCGTTTTCGTTGACCATCGACCACATCTCCCGTGAAACCTATTACCGCTACGCCATTGCGGAGTTGTTCCCACAGCTTGACAAGGCGTTGTACCTCGATGCGGATCTTGTGGTCAACGGCTCTGTTGAGAAGTTGTGGGATACAGATCTCACGGATTATCTTTGTGCCGGCGTCTCGGATTTGTGGATCCACAACATCCATTACAAGCCCGAGATCGGTTTCGGTCAGAATGAGTTGTACATTAACGCCGGAGTGCTGCTCCTCAATTTGGAGGCTATGCGGCGCGAGAAGCTTTACGACCAGCTGAGCGCGGTAACACACGCGCTGAAGGATCAGATTCGATTCCAAGATCAGGATGTCATCAATATCGTTTGTCGGGGGCGCATCAAGGAGCTGGCTGAGTGCTATAATTTCACATCGGCCAATGCGGAAAAACATCCGCAACAGCGTGCTGAGGCGATCGTGATCCACTATACGGGGGATGTGAAACCGTGGTCGTTGCGCTCGTGTCGGAATCCGCTGCGAGGAGTTTACTTTTCGTATTTGGCCAAGACGCCCTATCGTTTGGCCAAATATGTGCACAGCCTGCGACGAACTCTCCGCCACATAACGCCCCACTGTTTGTGTAGCAAACCGACGGGGGCAAAACCGCTTCGCGTGGCGTTGATCATCGACGAATTTTTTGGTGGTGCCGGCACGGCTTACGGCGGATACGGATTTTTGGCGCGCCATTATATCGCCAAATATATCCCTTGCGACAACATCCAAATAGAGGTGCTGCTCGGTAGACGGGACAAATCTCACAAGGAGATCAAAACAACCGTCGACGGAGTGGCGGTGTACACCCTGCCCGGGTGGCGTTTTGTGGCGCGCTGGCTGCAAAAGAAGAGCTACGATTTGTACCTCTCCATCGAAATGACCAGCGATTTGCTCCAGTATGAGCCGCGTGCGACCCCCCCCCTCTTGTTGTGGGTGCAGGATCCGCGGCCGTGGCCGGATTGGCAGGAGATTCAAACCGTCAAAATGTTCCCCGAGCGTTGCTATTGGAATACGCAGATTTACGAAATGGTGCACCGACTCTATGAGCAAGGACGCGTAACTTTCGTTACACAAGGACATTATTTGGCCGACAAGGCTCGCATACTCTATCGTCTGCCGGCTCAAACTCCGATTCCCTATCTGCCGAATCCGATCGACACGGATCCGGACTTTGAGGTCGATACATATTGTAAAAAGAATGCCATCATTTTTATCGGGCGCATCGAATCGGTCAAACGCGGATGGTTGTTCTGCGAAATTGCCAAACGAATGCCCGAATATGAATTCTATATGTTGGGGCAGGCGACGCGCGAGAAAGATCAGAACGACAGCGTGATGGCGCAGTACAGGAGCGGCATCGACAACCTGCATTTCACCGGACACCTCGAAGGAGCCGCGAAATTCCAATACATCAAGGATGCCAAAATTTTGGTAAATACCTCTATCCACGAGGCGCTGCCTGTCACTTTTTTGGAGGCTTTGGCCTATGGAACGCTGCTGGTCAGCTGTCAGAACCCCGACGATTTGACGGCGCGGTTCGGTAGCTATGTGGGGCCGGTGCTGGGTGACGGCTTCGAGAAAGTCGATCTGTTTGTGGATGCAATTCGGGGGTTGATGAACGATGAGGCGCGCAGAAAAGAGCGCTCGGTGGCCGGTTGTCAGTACGTCAAGCGCGTGCACAACGTCGATGATTTTATCCGCAATATGCGCGCTTTGATACGAGAGCAAGTTGCTCGATCGGTCTGAGACAAACAACACAAAGGGCACCCGAATGGATGCCCTTTGTATTTAAGATTACTCTTAAAATACTATTTCTTCGCCTCGAAGAAATCTTTTACTTGGTCATTGGCGACGATGCCCTCTTGGAATACATAGGCTCCGGTCTTCTCCGACTTGACCATCTTGATGCACTTCGTGTAACTCTTACCCGTGCCGGTTTTCAGTGTTGCAACTACTTTCTTTGCCATAGAGCTTCAATACTATTTAATTTCACGGTGAACAGTAACCTTCTTCAGAAATGGATTGTACTTCTTACGCTCCAGACGATCGGGGGTGTTCTTTTTGTTTTTGGTGGTAATGTAACGGGACATTCCCGCAACGCCACTCTCTTTTTGTTCGGTGCACTCGAGGATGACCTGAACTCTGTTGCCTTTTTTTGCCATTTGATGCGTCGATTTTAGTAAACGGTCTTGGCTGCGGCAGCCTCGCGCAAGGCGACTGTGAGACCCTTTTTGTTAATTGTTTTCATGCCGGCGGTGGATACCTTCAAGGTGATCCAACGATTTTCCAGCTCAGACCAGAAGCGCTTGTTCTTCAAATTCGGATTGAATTTGCGCTTGGTCTTGTGATGAGAGTGTGAGACATTGTTGCCCACCATCGCCATCTTGCCTGTGATTTCGCAAACTTTCATTTTGTGATCAAATTTAGTTTAACCCCATAAGGGAGTGCAAATATACAACAATATTTTTGGGAATCGCAAAGAAACCGTTTAAATTTATGAATGATACACTTTTCTGCTCCGTGCGGCGGTGAATTACTTCCCGTTGAGTTCGTCGCGTAATAGACTGATGGCGAATGCGGTGGCTCGGTCGATGATCTGGCCGCGGTCGGTGCCGCACGGACGGCATAGGGTCACCGTGCGCCGGGGCGTGGCCACGGCGATCCAAACCGTGCCGACGGGTTTGGCGTCGGTGCCGCCCGTAGGGCCTGCGATGCCGGTGGTGGCAAGGGCGTAGTCGGCTCCCGTGACGCGGCGCGCACCCTCGGCCATTTGACGCGCAACCTCTTTGCTGACAGCGCCGTAGCGCGCAATATCGGCACTATTGACCCCCAACAAGTCGCTTTTGACCGCATTGCTGTAAGCCACCACGCCGCCGAGAAAGTAGGCCGAAGCTCCGGGCATTGCCGTGAAGCGTGTGGCGATGGTGCCACCGGTGCAGCTTTCGGCCGTGGCGAGCGTCAACTGTCGCTCGGTGAGGGTTTTGTGAACCAACTCTTGCACGGTGGCCGTTTCGTAGCCGATGATGTAGTCGGGGATGATCGTGCGCAAGGCATTGAACTGTTGTTCAATCTCCTGCGCGGCGCCATCGCCCTCGACTTCGTAGGCCGACAGCCGCAAACGCACACTGCCCGGATTGGGCAAATAGGCTAATTTCAGGTATGCCGGCAGTGCATTTTCCCACGCTTCGATGGCCTTGGCGAGCATCGACTCGGCCAGCCCGGCGGTGATCAGGGTGCGGTGAACGATCTGGCGAAGTGCAAAATGCGCCTTGAGTCGAGGCATCACCTCATCCTGCATCAGGTGCTCCATTTCGAAGGGGACGCCCGGCAGCGATACAACGACCCGTCCATCGCGTTCGAACCACATCCCGGGGGCGGTGCCGTGGGTGTTGAAAAGCACGGTGCAGCAGGCCGGAACCAGCGACTGGGCGCGATTCAGCTCGTTGAATTCGATGCCGCGCGCGGTGAGCATTCGCTCCACGTGGTCGGCCACGGCTTGGTTGGTGATCAACTCGCTGTCGAAGAGCGCGGCGAGGGTTTTTTTGGTGATGTCGTCTTTGGTGGGACCCAGTCCGCCGGTGATGATGACCACGTTGGAGCTGCTCAATGAGCGTTCGACGGCTTCGATGATCTGTGTGCGATCGTCGCCGATCGAAGTTTTTTCGTGGACAACGATGCCTGCCGCGTTGAGGTGTCGGGCGATGGAGACGGAGTTGGTGTCCACAATTTGACCGATCAGAATTTCATCTCCGATCGTAAGAATGGTTGCTTTCATTTTGTGAAAAATTTGGAATGCGTCTTATTTGGCCGGTGTGTCGATCGCTGTGGGGCGTTCGGCATCGGCGATCAAAGCCCGGCAGATGTCGCGCACCAAGCGCGGTCCGTGGTAGATGTAGCCGGTGTAGAGCTGCACCAAGTCGGCTCCGGCGGCAAGCATTGCGCGCACGTCGTCGGCACTCATCAGCCCACCGACACCGATGATTGGATAGGTGCCACCCGAACGCGTGTGGATGCGTCGCACGATTTCGATGGTGCGCTGGGTGAGCGGTGCGCCACTGACGCAGCCGCTACCGATTTTGTCGAGGGTTGTAAGGCTGGTTTTCAGCCCTTTGCGATTGTGGCTGCCGTTGGTGGCAACGATGCCGTCGAGGGGTGTCGAGAGCAGCGTGTCGGTGATCTGATCAATCACTTCGTCCGACATATCGGGCGAAATTTTGAGCATAATCGGCCGATATTGGTTCTGTCCGCGTCGAAAGTCGAACAGCGGCTCAAGGATCTGTAAAATATGGGCTTGGGTGTGCGAGGCGCCCTCGTGGCAGGCGTTGTCGCAACTGATATTGACGGTGAAATAATCGGCGTATTGGTAGAGGTTGCGGAACAATTTGAGGTAGTCGGCAGCCCCCTGATCGGGTGGTGTGGCGGTGTTTTTGCCGATGTTGCAACCCACGACAACGCCGGCGTGAGGACGGCGCAGGTGTTGGATTGTCTTCTCCAAACCCCGGTTGGCAAGGCCAATGCGGTTGACGATGGCGTGGTCTTTGGGCAGGCGGAAGACGCGCGGACGCGGATTGCCCGATTGTGCCACAGGGGTTACGGTGCCCACCTCAATGAATCCGAATCCGAACGCGGCCAGTTCGCGGAAGGCCTCGCCGTTGCGGTCGAAGCCGGCGGCCAGCCCGACGGGGTTGGCGAATTTCAACCCGAATACCTCGCGCTCGAGTGCCGGATGCTCCACCGCGTAGCATTTGCGCAGCAGCCAGCGACCTCCGGGAATTAGCCCGATGATGCGCAGCAGCAGCAGCACGGCGCGGTGCGCCTGCTCGATGCTAAGCGAGAATAGAATGGGCTGTATGACTCTTCGGTACATCTGTTTTCAAGTGAAAAGATTTACAAAGGTAGTGAAAGGTGAGAGCAATGCCAAATTTATTTGAGCATTGCCGAACCGCCTCCTATCTAAGGCGAAGCCAAAGGTAGTGAAAATTACCGATTTTAAAAATATTCGCGGCGATAGCGGTAGTTGTCGCGAATCTGTTCGAAATCGGTGGGGTGCTCCTTGAGCCGGCGACTCTCGGCGGCAAGGTCGAAGGCGGCGGTGATGGTGGTGCAAAGCTCTTGCCAAGAGATCGCGCGCGGCGCAGTGAGAGCCGCTTCGCATGGGTACCAATTCGACAGCGGAAGCGCGAAAAAACGGGCAATGGTGGCCACCGACATCGCGGTCGCGGTGGCTTTCCCCTGCTCCGAGTAGCCGGCGATGTGGGGCGTGGCAAGCAGCGCGTTGTGTAACAGTTGCGGCGCCAATTGCGGCTCGTGCTCCCAAACATCGAGTACAAAGGGGTGGTCGCTCGCGGCCAGCGCCTCGCCATCGACAACCTCGCCACGCGAGGAGTTGATGATCAGCGCATTGGCCTTTGTTTGGCGGAGCAGTGTTGCGTTGACCAGATGGTGTGTGGTGGCGTCGAGCGGTGTATGAAAAGTCAGCAGATCGGCTTGCCGCACAAGCTCCTCCAACGGCAGAAATCCGAGGTGTTCGCGCGCTTCGCGTGGCGGATCGCAGCAGAGAACCCGAAAGCCCCAACTTTCGGTATAGGCTTTCACCAACGATCCGACGTGCCCCACGCCGACGACGCCCAGCGTGCGTTCGGAGGGGTGCCAGCCTTGGATTTGCGACAGGTGAACCAGCACAGCCGCAACCCACTGCAACACCCCACGTGCATTGCAGCCGGCGGCTGTTGCCGTGTGGATGTTGTGGGCGGCGCACCACGCCGTGTCGATGTGGTCGGCACCGATGGTGGCGGTGACCACCAGCCGCACCGTGCTGCCCTCCAAGAGTTGCGCGTTGCAACGCGTGCGGGTGCGGACGATCAACGCATCGGCATCGCGCACGTCGTCGGCTGTGATTTCGCGCCCCGAGAGGTAGCGCACTTGTGCCCACGGTTCGAGTACACCGCGTAAAAAAGGGATTGCTTGGTCAGCAATAATCTTCATAGTCGGTTTTTTCGGAAGGGTTCTCTCCTTTCCGGGATACAAAGATAGATAAAAAATAAAAAATTTCGTACCTTTGGCAGTTCATATACTATTATGGAAGAGAAAACTTTTACGCCCGACGATGTCGGCATAGACAACGGTACCTATTTTGGACTCCCTTTCGAGGCCGAAGGTGCCGAATTGGTGCTCATTTCGGCACCTTGGGATGTGACGGTCTCTTATGGAGCCGGCGCGGCCTATGCCCCCGATGCGATCATCGAAGCCTCGACCCAACTCGATTTCTGTGATCCGCTGGCGCCGCAAGCGTGGCGACGTGGCATAGCAACAGCCGACATAGATTACTCATTGCAAGAGGAGTCGCAGCGACTGCGTGTCGATGCGGTGAAGGTGATCGACCACCTTGAGGGGGGCGGCACGCTCGAAGATGACTATGTGGTGCGCAAGATCCGCCGCGTGAACGAGGGGTGTGTGGCGCTGAATGCCAACATCGAGGCGCAGGCGAGCCATTGGTTGGATAAGGGCAAAAAAGTGGGCCTTGTGGGTGGAGATCACTCGACGCCCTATGGTTTAATTCGTGCACTCGGACGGCATTATGAGTCGTTTGGTGTACTGCATATCGACGCCCATTGTGACCTGCGCGACAGCTACGAGGGATTCGAATTTTCGCACGCCTCGATCTTCTTCAATGTCCTGCGTGATGTGCCTCAGGTGACGCGTATCGCCCAAGTGGCTGTGCGCGACTTCAGCGAAGCGGAGGCGGCACTGGCGGCCTCGTCGGAGCGCATTGTCACCTTTGATGACCTGTCGCTTGCAGCGGCTGAATTTAGCGGCCAGACGTGGGATGCACAATGTCAACGCATCGCGGCATCGCTGCCCACGGAGGTTTACATTAGCTTCGACATCGACGGTCTGACCTTCGAGAATTGCCCCCATACGGGGACACCCGTGTCGGGTGGGCTGACCTTCAACAAGGCGATTTGGCTCATCCATACGCTGGTGGCCACCCACCATCGCATCATCGGTTTCGATGTTGTGGAGGTCTCGCCCGTGGCGGACGACCACATCGACGCCATCACAGGTGCCCGCGTACTCTGGAAATTGTGCGGACAACTGCTTCAATCGAACACAAAAAATTAATCATAATGAAGGATTTTCAAATTTATCGTTGGGTACGTCGGCGCCATATATTGGGCCTTCAAGCCCGTGATTTTATGAGAGCACCTTGGGCTGGCGGTCTGGTATTGCTGGTCTGTGTGGTGTTGGCGATGTTGCTGGCCAACCTGCCGGCGACCTCGCTCTACTACCGACATCTGCTTGATACCGACCTCTCGCTGCTGATTCACAGCCCGAGTGGGGTGATCGACTGGGTGTTTCCGCGGGGTATGACGGTCGAAAAACTGATCAACGACGGCTTGATGGTCATCTTCTTCTTCGCCGTCGGTCTCGAAATCAAGCGCGAAATTGTCTGTGGACAACTTTCGTCGATGCGTCGGGCGATTCTGCCCGTGCTGGCTGCGGCCGGCGGTATGATGGCTCCGGCCATTATTTTTCTCTGCTTCAACCACGGTACGACGGCGGTCAACGGCTGGGGAATACCCACGGCGACCGACATCGCTTTTGCCGTCGGCATCCTCTCGATGTTGGGCAATCGTGTACCCTCATCGCTCAAAATCTTTCTGACGGCACTGGCCATTGCCGACGATTTGGGTGCAATCCTGATCATCGCGTTTTTCTATGGCGGACACGTGCAGATCGCCTGCTTGGTGGTGGCGCTGATCATTATGGCCGGGGTTTATATGATGAAACAGATGGGCGAAAAACACATGGTTCTCTACTTGGTGCCGGCCGTGGTGGTGTGGACGTTGTTCTACTACTCGGGCGTGCACTCGGCAATTTCGGGTGTGGCAATGGCGTTGCTGATCCCCATGGAGCCGCGTTACAGCAAAGAGTATTTTGTCCACAAGATGTTGAAGTTGAAGGAGCTGATGATTGCCGCCACCTCTTCCGACGACGAATTTCCCAACGAGCGGCAGCGTTTCTACCTGCATCGGATGAACCGACTGACGTGCGATTCAACGGGAATGAGCTACCGGCTGGAGTATGGGCTGGCACCCTATGTGACCTTTTTGGTGATGCCGATCTTTGCGCTGGCCAATGCCGGTGTCGAAATCTCCTCCTCTGAATACCTTAATATCTTCCACTTCTCACCCGAAATCGGATCGGTGGGGATGGGTATCTTCTTTGGATTGCTGATTGGTAAGCCGCTGGGCATATTCCTTGCCAGCTGGGGCGCTGTGAAGACCGGCATTGCCGTAATGCCCGAGGGTGCAAACTGGCGGATGTTGTTCGCTGTGGCCTGCTTGGGCGGTATCGGATTTACGATGTCGCTGTTTGTTGACGCACTGGCTTATGCCGATGCCGATCTGATCGACCGCGGTAAAATTGCAATTCTGATGGGCTCCACGGCTGCGGCTGTTTTGGGAAGTCTGCTGATTTTGTTCTTGTCGAAGAAAAAGGCCTAAGGACGATGAAAAAAAATCTGATTTTACTGTTTGTGGCAATGGCGCTCTTGGCAGGCAGCTGTTCGCAAAAGTCGGGCAGCGTAAAGCTGCGAACCGACACCGATTCGGTGGCCTATATCTTGGGTATGAATGTGGCTCAGAATTTGTTGCAGATGGATTCGACGCTCAACGTCAATGCGCTCTGCGAGGGAATACGCGATGTGTTTCGCGAGAATCCGAAGCTCTCGACGGCCGAGGCCAAGGCGTTCTATTTGCGCTATGTCAACTGCCTGCTGCCCGAAAAAGCCACCGCTTTGGAGGAGCAGTTTTTGCAGGATATTTTGAAGTCCAACCGCTCCTATGCGCGCACCTCATCGGGCGTAACTTACACGGTTGAGGCGGTGGGTGATCAGGAACAGATCCCGGTCTCGGATCGCGACACGGTGGTAATGCGTTATTTGATTCGCACCGCCGATGGCGAGCAGCTCTATTCGTCGTTCGAACGGGGCGACACCTTGCGGCAGATGCTCGGCGATTTGCGCCCGGGTGTGCAAGAGTCGGTCAAACTGATCGGAAGTGGTGGGCGGATTGGTGCTTGGATGCCGGCGGCAACTGTTTACGGAGCTGATGGCGATGCCAAATTGGGCATTCAACCCAACGCCACGCTATACTATGAAATAGAGCTTATTGGGGTGGATAAATACACGAATCGGTGGCGCTAAAATAAATATGTGCAGATTTGTAAACGATATTGTAATTATTTTATAACTTTGCGCGAACTTACTGAAACAAAAGACAACAAACATATTTTAAAACAATGAAAAAAATTCTTTTTGCCGCAGTGCTTATTAGCGCTGCATTGATGACCGCTTGTGGCGACAAAGGCGGCATCCGTATGGGTAGCCTCTCCGAATTCGACTCGCTGTCGTACGCATTGGGTGCTAACATCGGTTATGGCGTAAGCCAAGAGATGAAGGACATTCCTTTTGATTTCACCGCTGTTGATAAAGGTGTGATCGAGGGTGCTTTGGACAAAGCAACGCAACCCCACGACACTTCGATCGAGAAGTTGCGCGCCTACTTTATGACAACACGCGGCGAGCGTGCTCAGGCTATTGCAGCCAAACGTGCCGCAGCCGATAGTGTTCGCTATGCAGCTGGTGACTCCACGAAAATGGAGTACCCCGATGCTGATTCGACGATGTTTGAGACCGAAGAGGAGCGCGCCGAGATTTCGTACGCTTTCGGTAACGACATTGGCTTCAACATCAAGGAGAGCGGAATGCCTATCCAATTGGTGTGGATCGCCGAGGCTATGAAGAACATCCGCGAGGGTAATGCCAAAATGGACGAGGATGCCGTGAGCCAATACCTCCAGTACTACTTTATGGTAAAGCGTCCGGCCGAGAATGCTGCTGCTTCGACCAAATGGATGGAGAAGATTGAGAAAAAATCGGGCGTGAAGAAGACCGAATCGGGTCTGCTTTACAAAGTCACCAAAGAGGGTGATGCTACGCTTATGCCCAAAGATGCGCGCGACGTGGTGAAGGTACAGTACACTGGCCGCACGCGTGAGGGTAAAGTTTTCGACACCTCGATCTTTGCAAACCGCTCGAAAGAGCAACAGGAGATGCTCAAAAAGCAGAATCCCGAAGGTTTCGACAAGAACGAACCTGCTGAGTTCCCCCTGAACCGCGTGATCCCCGGCTGGACTGAGGGTTTGCAGTTGGTGGGCAAAGGCGGTACGATTACGCTTTGGATCCCTGCCGAATTGGCTTATGGTGCTCGCGGCGCTGGTCGTGACATTGGTCCCAACGAGGCTTTGGAGTTTGAGATAGAGTTGGTAGACGTTACTCCCTTCGTAGAGCCTGCACCGGTTGATTCCGCTGCTGTTGCTCCTGCACCCGAAGTTGCTCCTGCCACCAAATAAATCTCGTTCTTAGAACAGCCTTTTTAGGGACGCGTTGTCCCAAATTGAACACCCCGCATACGAATTGCTCGTATGTGGGGTGTTTTTTTATGTTGAGATCCTGTTCTGATTTACGAACGACACGCTTCTGCACCCTTTGTGATCGACTCCGCGCCTCCTGATCTGTGTCGTTATGGGAGGCCTTGGAATTTAAATAGGCAAGCCAAGGCGGTTTTGTATTTCGTTTCAAAATATATGGGTTCCGTTTTTAAACCATCAGCGCTTTGTTGAGGGACTGCCGGGCAGATCTATGTGGGTTGTCATTGAATTGTAATCGCTTTTTAACGGTTATGTAGGCTTGTTTTGAGGATAAATGATTTTCTTTGTACCGAAATTAATAGGCGAAAAATAGGTTGTTTAATTGCGTGGTTTGGACGGAAACAAACTGATGTATTTGAAAATTTTCGGATAATATTTTGGAATATCCAATAAGAAACGCTATTTTTGTTTTGTATTGAAATAATATCAATTGCGAATCGCAATCCATTGAGACGCGTTCATTTTTTTGAAAATGATACGAAACAACTACTAATCAGGCGAATGCTATATGTTTAATTTTTTTAACCCACCCGTAGACCAACCCACGCAACCTGCGGAAAAAATAGATCGGGAGTATCAGCGTATGCGCCTCAAAGTGTTTTTGGGGGCTTTTTTTGGCTATGCAGCCTACTACTTGGTGCGCAAGAACCTTTCGTTGGCGGCTCCGGGTATGATCGACGCCGGATTTTTGGACAAAGCCAGTGTCGGTATCGCCGGATCGGCGATCTCAATAGCCTATGCTTTTAGCAAATTCATTATGGGGAGCATCTCCGATCGGTCGGATGCTCGTAAATTTTTGGTTGTCGGGCTTATACTCTCATCCGCGTTGATGATCGTGACGGGTCTGATCCCGTATAGCACCGTGAATATGGGTCACAATGTGACCATTATCTTTGGCCTGATGTTGTTGGTGGGGTGGCTGTCGGGTATGGGCTGGCCTCCGTGTGGGCGTATTATGGCGCATTGGTTTTCGCAGAACGAGCGAAGTTTCAAAATGTCGGTCTGGAACACCTCCCACACCATCGGTAGCGGATCGCTGGGGCTGCTGGCCACGGCAGGTTTTGCACTCTTCGCTTGGTTGGGTTTCGGCGAGACGTGGCGTGCGGCTTTCATCTTTCCGAGTTGCATCGCGATGCTGTTGGCTGTTTTTTGTTGGTGGGCGCTCCGAGATCGACCTCAGGCGTGTGGGTTGCCTCCAATCGACGAATACCGCCACGACTTCACAATGCAGCAAGCGGCCAAGGGCGAAGAGGACAAAATCCCCTTCAAACGGCTATTTGTAGACTATATTTTCAAAAATAAAATTCTGTGGCTCATTGCGTTGGCCAATGCTTTTGTCTATTTGGTGCGCTACGGAATCAGCGACTGGGCTCCGATTTATTTGCAGGAGATGAACATTATGGACGCCACCCAGAGTAATTTGGCTTTCTCGCTCCACAACTATGCCGGAGTGCCGGGGACGATTATCTGTGGCTGGATTTCGGCCAAATTTTTTAAGGGACGTTGCGCGCCGGCCAACATTATTTATATGGTCTTGGTGGTGCTGGGCATCCTGCTCTATTGGAAAGCCTCGGTGGTGGCGCAGGCTTATGTCGGCACTTTCGGCGGAGATCCTGCCTTTGTTTGCCGCACGATCGTCTACTTTGCCCTGTGCGAAATCGGTTTCTGCATCTATGGTCCCGTGGCGCTCATCGGCATTCAAGCCCTGAATCTGGTGCCCAAAAATGCCGCCGGCACTGCCGCCGGTTTTGTCGGCCTGTTCGGTTATCTGTTGGGTGACGCTATTTTGGCCAAAATCATTATGGGGGCTGTGGCCAATAACGCCTCGATGGGGTGGTCGGCAACCTTCTGGATGTTCATCATTGCAAGCCTGTTGGCCATTGTGTTTTGTGCCACGACTTGGCGACGTGAGAAGATGGCCGTTGCGGCTCATCATAATTAATTCCCTTCTTAAACAGTCAATACAACTACTAAAAACAAATACTGTATGAAAAGAATCTTTACTTTCTTCACAGCATTGCTCTTGTTGAACACGCTGCTTATTACTGCGTGCAACGATAGCGACGAAGTGATAATTCCCGATGGGCGACTGGTCACCGAGGTCGTGATTCCGACCTCGCTGTCGGTCAGTGAGGGGCAGGAACTCCCCATCATAGGTCAGGGATTCAAGGAGGGGGATGTGATCGGCTTGCGTGCCGACGACAAGCTCTCTTGTGTGACCCTATTCCGCTCCTCTTCGGAGGTCGTTTTGACGATTCCTGCTGGGGTGGTCGACGGGGGCGTCTACAAATTTGTGCTCACGCGAGGCGATGAGTATCAGGTGCTGGGCGCCAGTAAGTTGACCGTGCGAGTGGCTGTGCCCGATCACGCAGATGCCACCCTCAAAGGGGCGGTTATGTGTGATAACAAAGGTGTTGCCGATGTGTTGGTCTCGGACGGCGATCTGATCACCAAGACCGACTCCAAGGGGCACTACTGGCTCAAATCGACCAAACGCAATCAGGTTGCTTTTGTGATTTTGCCTTCGGGTTACGACGTTCCGACGGTTGCAGGTGCTCCGATGTTCTGGAAACCTTGCACGTTGGCTGCCACAGCGCTGGAACAAATTGATTTTCATCTTTCGAAGAGCGCCAACGATGTGCATACGATGCTGGTTGCTACCGATATGCACTTGGCCAATCGCAATTCGCCCAAGGATTACACCCAATTTGCAGGTGGTTTTGTCAAGGAGTTGACCGACACCTACAACGCCTCTTCCGAACGGGTTTATTGCCTCAATTTGGGCGATTTTTCGTGGGATGGCTATTGGTATGATAACAAATGGGCGCTGCCCGAGTGCAAAAAGAGTGTCAAGGATTTTAAATTCCAGATGTGGTCGCTTATGGGCAACCACGACAATGACCCCTACGTGGCCGGTGATTTCAAAGCCGAGAGTCCCTATCGTCAATATATGGGCCCGGTCTATTACGCGATGAATATCGGCAAAATACACTACATTATGCTCGACAACACCGTCTATGTCAATACCGACGGCAAACCGGGTAAAGTCGGTAGCCGTGACTATAAACGTCGTTTTTCGGCTGAGCAACTGGCGTGGCTCAAAGAGGAGTTGACCTATGTGGACAAAGCCACTCCGATTGTGGTTGGATTCCACTGTCCGCTCTACTACTACCGCAGCAATGCGTCGATTGGGGTCTCTCTCGAGAGTCAGGCCGATGTGGATAATCTGCTCCAATGCTTCGCCGGTTTCAATAGTGTCAATGTTCTCACGGGACATACGCATATGAACCGCAACATCCAATCTCCGACCTATGCCAATGTCTATGAGCAGAACATTGCAGCGGTCTGTGGCACGTGGTGGTGGACTTATCAATATGCTAAGAATAACGTCTGCACCGATGGCTCACCGGCCGGCTACAAGATTTTCAAGGCCAATGGCACCGATCTTAAGTGGCAGTACAAGGCGACCGGTCTGCCGCAGACACAGCAATTTATGACCTACGATATGAATAGCGTCAAGACCTATTGGACAACCAACGCCACAGCCCTTGCGGCTTTCGCTTCGGGAAATCTGAAGGGTCGCAGTGCCGATTACGATGGGGTGGCTGACAACGAAGTATTCATCAACATCTGGGATTACGAATCCGATTGGACGGTGACGGTGATGGAGGGCAACACCAAGTTGGATGTAAAGCGAGTTGTAAAACGCGATCCGTTGCACACGATCTCCTACGACATTCCGCGTGGTGTGAAGAGTGACTTGACCTTCCCGACCGAGTTGTGTACGCATCTGTTTTCGGTCACAGCCTCGTCGCCCTCGTCGTCACTTCAGATCACGGTTACCGATCGTTTTGGCAACATTTCGAACCAGACGATGACCCGTCCGAAGGCTTTCACAACCGACCTAACCAAATAACACAAAATTCTTAAAACCATGAAACAGATCATAAATAGATGGCTCTGGCCGCTTGTCTGCATCTCGCTTGTGTTGTTGAGCGCTTGTAGCGACGACGATACCGAGTCCGTGGCTCAAGTAGTGCCCCCGACGATGACCACAGAGGGGATTCCGGAGAGCGGTATGCACTTCTTATATTCGGCGCCGACCCCCCCCCAGCATTTTTTATTGAGTGTTGATTCGCCTTGGGAAATCACCAAAACAGCAGGTTGGTTTGTCTGCTCTCCCAAGTCGGGTAAAGCTGGCGAAAAGATCGAAATCTCGATCTTGGCCGACTACAACCAAGGTGAAGCGCGCACCGGTGAACTCACCATTCGCGCCAATAGCGGCAATAATCTCAAACCGTGTTTCACGGAACAAACCGTGCAACTTGCACAAGATGCCTATCTGGCCGCCGGCATCCAATTGACGGGTGTTGAGAAGAATACCATTGCTTTTGCAGCTTCGGATTCGCAACCTGTCACCTTCCAAATCACAGCAACTTACGACTGGACGCTCGTCCTTGACGACCAGAGTTGGGCACGTGTTTCGCCCCAAAGCGGTGTGGCCGGCGCGCTGGCAACAATCACCGTGACGCCGACGCCCAACACCACAGCCACAAAACACACCGCTAAAATCACCATCAACACAGGCGATGTCAACTTGGGCGAGAACAAGGCCGAAGAGGTGATCACCCTCTATCAAGCGGCATTCCTGCCCCGAGATACCCACGCCGAAGGGTTCTCCTTCTACAAAGATGATTTTAACTGGATTGCCTCGAAGTGGGTTGCTCCTTACACCAAATACGGTTGGCCGAGTGTCAATATTGACGGTAAAAACGGCAATGATCTCTCCCTATCAACCGCTGGTATGAAAGAGGCTGTCG
This sequence comes from Alistipes sp., assembly GCA_036651015.1. Classification (GTDB taxonomy): domain Bacteria; phylum Bacteroidota; class Bacteroidia; order Bacteroidales; family Rikenellaceae; genus Alistipes. The sequence goes on along the minus strand of JAVVYP010000001.1, from coordinate 16,722 downwards.
AAGCCAAGGGCTATGACTACTCTTCGGCAACCTATGCCCGTTATGAAGGCTTCGTGAAGTTGGGCAAAACAGCCATTATGGGTAGCGTGACCACACCGGCACTCGCCAATATTGACGCCGGCAAGGGGGCAACCTTGTTGGTGCAATTCGATGCCGCACTCTACGCGTCGGCGGGCGGTACGGTGGATAATGGAAGCGATCAGATGTATGTTTCGGTGAATGGCGTGGCCACGGTGGGCGATTTGGTAGCCACCGAAATCGGAACCTCGGTGAAGAACGTCTGGAGTTGGACGCGCTATTCGGTGATCGTCTACAACGCGACGGCCGAGACTCGCATTACCTTCGGAAGCGAGCGAGCACTCAAATGCCGTCTCTATCTGGACAACATTTCGGTGGTTCGAGCCAAAGACAGTGGTGCCGAAGCTCCTGCACCGCAGGCCGTTGAGACGCCGCTCGACAAAGAGGTGCTCCTTCTCTCCGATTTCTCCGATACCGAACTCTTCAACAAATCCAAACAGGTGGTTGGCGAAGGCGGTGTGCTCCAATATTCGGTGCGCGTGAATAAGGCGTGGACAGCCCAATCCGACTGCGATTGGTTGACGCTGACCGCTGTGAAATGCGGCGCAACGGGTGCTGGGGTCACCAATGGTGCTGCACTGGCCGAGGGTGTGGCGACAGTTTCGGCCACAGGATTGCCCTACAACAATACACAAATTACGGTTGCCAAGGGTGCCGCTGAGGTGCGTACAGGGCACGTGTTGATCAAAGTCGAGGATCAAATTGTCGAGACCATCACCGTCACACAAGAGGCTGGAAATTCGATGCGACTCACAATCTCGGGTTTGACCGACAATGCGGTTGCGCTCTCCTGCGACAAGGAGGCTGCCGCAGCGACCGTGAAGTTCAAAGTCAAAGGTACACACGCTTGGAGCGTGGCGGTGCCCTCGACCGATAGTTGGTATGAGGTAACTCCTGCCGGTGGTGCTGCCGGAGCGTTGGTGGAGGTCAGTGTGAAAGCTTTGCAGACCAATACAGGTATGCAGCGCGCAGGTGCTTTTACCCTGACGATCAACAGCGGTGAGCCGGGAGCTACGCCGGTCGTTGAGACGATTGCCGTCGCACAGCAACAAGCGGCTATCGGTTCGGTTCGGTGGGATTTGGCGTCACCGATCCAATGGGCATTCTCGGTGGAAGATATGCCCAAATACAAAGCTTATTTCGATGGTGATGCCGCTGCGACGAACAACGCCTTGATGGCGGCTACCGGTCCCGGTTACATCTCCTACACCCACACCGCGCCCTCCGATCCTGATGGTCGATGTGTCCGTATTGTGGGAGCAACGGGCGAACCCTACATCACAGGCGGCTGGCCGGGGGACTACTGGACTTTCTTGGTTCCTGTGCAGAACTTGACAGCTGGCAGCAAGGTGCACTTCAAGGCACTCTCTCGCACGTCGGCCACCGGACAATATTACTGGGTGATGGAGTACAAGGATGGTGCGGAGTGGAAACCGACAAATGCGCTGCTTTCGGCAAAGATCAAAGATGATCAAGGTGCTGATTTGACGATCGAATACACCCACGCGGTTGCAAAATCCAATGTGACGGTCGAGGGTACTGCAACTTATGCCAACGCCATTTCCAATGGAAATATCGAAATCCGATTCCGCTGTGTGGCCAACTGGCAGACGAGTGGTAAGGGTCCGTTGGCAAAACCCAATAGCGGCACAATGCGCTGGGCGGGTCCCGTGGGTCCGATGATCGAGATATTGCCTTAATTCCACATTATAGACGACTGCGGTCGTCACGCGATAGACCGCAGTCGTTTTTTAAGAAGCTGTTTTAAAATCTATTAATCCGGTTCTTTTCGGCTCTTTTTGCCCCGGTTTCCGTCCTGTAAATCCTCATTTAGCTTGCTAAAATCGGATTGACAGCATAAAAACAGGAGAAAATAGCGCCAAAGAAACTTCGGTAACAAATTCGAACAGCTTCCAAGTGTAAAAACTAAAAACAATTACCTATATGAATTTGAAAATTTACGCACGGAGATTATTCCTAACCGTCGTGATGTTGCTGGCTGTCTCCGGAGTGTGGGCTCAGAGCCGCAATGTGACAGGTGTGGTCTATGCGAACGACGGTAAAACTCCCATGGTTGGAGCGACAGTCTTAGTCAAGGGGACGACAACAGGTATGATTACCAATGTTGATGGAACCTATTCGCTGAAGATCAGCAACGACAACAATGTCTTGATCTTCCAATCTATTGGTTATCAAACCCAAGAAGTGGTTGTCGGCACACGCACGGGCATCAATGTGACGTTGTTGGAGTCGACACAGTCGATTGATGAGGTTGTGGTTACAGCCCTCGGCTTGACGCGCTCCGAGAAATCGGTGGGTTATGCCGTTTCGAAGGTTGCCGGCGGTGACTTGAGCAAATCAATCTCCAACAACTGGGTCAACAACCTCAACGGCAAGGTTGCCGGTATGAGTATGTCATCGGCAGGTACCGGTCCCGGCGGTTCGATCCGCGTGACCCTGCGTGGTGAGTCGTCGCTCAACTACGGCGCCAATCAAGCGTTGTTTGTGGTCGATGGTATCCCGATGTCGAACAACACGGTGGCTTCGGGTTCGGGTGCCAACTATGCCAACTCCAATGCTCCAGTGGACTTTGGTAATCCGATCGGCGATATTAATCCCGACGATATTGAAAATGTATCGGTGTTGAAGGGTCCTGCTGCTGCCGCCCTCTATGGTTCGCAGGCTCAGAATGGTGTGATTATGGTCACCACCAAATCGGGTCGCACGCAAAAGGGTTTGGGTGTGACCTACAACGGTACGGTCTCGTTTGAAAATGCCGGTTTTTGGCCCGAATTTCAAGATCAATATGGCCCTTCGGCCGTCACAACTTCGCTGACCAACCGCGAGGCCTCGGCTTGGGGCTTGCCGGCCTCGATGACCGAGGACGGGGTGGCTGTGCGTCAGCAAATCTCGCGCTACACCTATGGCGAGCACTTCGATGCCAACAAAAAACGTTACCTCTATATGTCCAAGAACTGGGACACGGGAGAGTTCACCAAATTGCCGTGGGTCTATGCCGACGATTGGTTTACGGGACTCTTCGAAACCGGTATCACGTGGAACAATACGGTGACCATCGACGGTTCAACGGGCAAGGGAACCAATGCGCGTTTCTCCTTCACCGATACGCGCAACGAATGGATAACACCCAACTCAGGCTACAACCAGCAGACTTTTGCCCTCACCGTCTCTCAGAAGATCAGCAAGCGAATTCAATTTTCGACCAAGATCAACTATATTCGCAAGGATAGCGAGAATATGCCGATGTCGGGTTACAGTCAGGGTTCACCTATGTATGGCCTGATTTGGGGCTACAACACCAACCCGATGTCGGCCTACCGAGATGAGTATATGCAGGGACGTTACACCCGTGCCAACTTCGAGGCTGGTAATACCAATGATCCCTACAACCTCACTTCGGGTCTGATTTTCAACAGCCTTGACGGACAAAACCCCTACCGCACACTCTACGAGGAGTTGAATAAACTCGATCGCGACCACCTCTATGGCAATGTCAACATCAACATTGAGATTCTGCCCGAACTGACCTTCAACCTGCGTGGTGGTTTGGATATGAATGTCGATTGGCGTTCGCAACAGAAACCCAAGATGTCGATGAATAATGTGGATGGTATGTATCGTGAAAAAACCATCCGCCAGTACGACTACACCTCGGATTTCCTGCTCAAATACAACAAAACATTTTGGGAACGGTTTACTTTGACGGCAGCCGTGGGTGCCAGCTCGACGCGCAACAAATACTATTCGACCACCGTGGAGGCTTCGCGTCTGCTGACCGAGGGCAAGGGTATGTTCTCCTTTGCCAATACGGCTGTGGCACTCGATGTTTCGCCCTATCGCAGCAATAGAGCCTTGCATAGTTTGTATGGTTTTGTCAACTTGGCTTGGGACGACACCTACTTTCTCGATGTGACGGCGCGCAACGACTGGTCTTCGACGCTGCACCACTCGAACTGGTCGTATTTCTACCCCTCGGTTAGTGCGAGTGTGTTGTTGGATAAAGTGTTGAAGCTGAATACTCCCTACGTCAATATGATCAAACTGCGCGCTTCGTGGGCCAGCGTAGGTAACGATACGGGTGTCTATTCGCTCTATCCCGACTATTCGACTTCGGTCTATCCGGGTGGATTTACGCTGCCGGGCACTTCACCCAATGCGATGATCAAACCCGAGATGAGCAAGAGCTGGGAGGTCGGTTTGGATGTCAAACTCTTCGAAAGTCGCTTGAATTTCGATGTGGCATTCTACAAAACCACCACCACCAACCAGATTATCAATGCCGACCAAAGCCCCGAAATCGGTTTCACGGGACTGAAAATCAATGCCGGACGCATTGTGAACAAGGGTGTCGAGTTGTCGTTTCGTGCGACTCCCGTCAGGGGCAAACATTTCGCTTGGGAACTCTATGGCAACTGGGCAATCAACAAGAATAAACTCTGTGAATTGCAGGATGGCTGGGATCCGCTGACGCCCTTGCAGACCTCTACTTCGACGACCATCGGCGGCCGTGTTTATGTCCAGTCGTTTATTGGCCAAGCAATGCACCAAATTTACGGTAAGGATTATGTGCGTGCGCCGGAGGGATCTACCTATGTGGATGAGGACGGCAATACGGTCTCCTGCGCCGGAATGCCGATTATCAACAATAAGACGGGTTATCCGTCACTGACGGCCAAAGCCGATCAATTCATCGGTCAGGCAAATCCCGATTGGAAAGCCGGTTTCGGTACTTCGGTGCGCTACAAAGGGCTCTCGTTTTCGGCCGCCTTCACCGCACAGGTCGGTGGTAACGCCTACTCGGTGACCAACTTCGCACTCTCATACCAAGGTAAGTTGAAGAACACACTGCCCGGACGTGAAGACGGTTTGGTGGTGTCGGGTGTCAATGCGATCCCCAATGCCGATCAATCGGTTACCTATGTTAAAAACAATACGATCACCGAAAATGTCTATACCTACTACCAAAGTTGGAAGTATGTGCGCGATAACACCTTTGAGAATACCTTCAGCACCGACTTTTTGAAACTCAAGGAGCTGCGTCTGGATTACGAACTGCCGAAGCAATTGGTTGTCAAAACCAAATTTTTGCAGGGTGTCACGATCGGTATTTTCGCCACCAATGTCTTCTGTATCACCGATTGGCCGCAATTTGATCCCGAGGCTGCCGGTATGGTTAACGGCACCGACATCTATCCGGGTATAGAGACCGGCACCTTCCCGATGACGCGTACCTATGGTTTCAATCTCAAACTTCAATTCTAAAACAATGAATCCCATGAAATACGTAAAATACATCTTCATAGCGGCTTTACTGACAACAGCAGGAGCTTGCACGGGGGATTTTGAGGATTACAACAGCAATCCCAACAAACTCACACAAGGTTCGATCACGCCGATCTCGTTGTTGGAACCGTTGATTTACAACTCTTCCAACAGCTACTCGTCCTATATGCTCGACATTGCCAACGAGATTTCGCAGGTAACGGTCGCCAAGTCCAGTCCGCGACAGGAGCACCGCTACAACCTCGACAACGGCAACTTCGAAGCCATCTGGAACTTGGGCTTTAAATGGGCGGCGAATGCCAACCATATGTACGAGTTGGCGGTGGATCAGAATCAACCCAATTTTCAAGCTATTGGTTTGACTCTCAAGGTCTATAATATGGCCATCCTGACCGATATGTTTGGATCAATTGCCTACCGCGAAGCCCTGAAGGGCAATCAGGGTATCTTGCGACCCCACATCGACTCTCAGCAGGAGGTCTATCAGGCGATGATGGAGGATTTGGAGCGTGCCAACGGTCTCTACGACGTAGCGACCAAGATCGAGGATCCGACCAAAGATGGTATCTATGGAGGCGATATGTCGCAATGGAAAAAATTCACCAACACCCTGCACCTGCGTCTGCTGATGCGTGTGAGTGGCCGAAATACAGCCTTCACGCCCAGCGTTGGCGAGCGGATCAACAAAATTATCTCCGACCCGGCGACCTATCCTGTCTTTGAGTCGAGCAGCGACAATGCCACGGTGAAGTTCTCGGGAGCTGCCGAGTACTACAAAACCCACTTCAACAAGGCGACATTCCCCGACGACAAGAGTCTTTCGAGTGACCACCACATCTCAAGTCAGTTCCTTGGTATGATTTACGACGAAGCATCGGGATTTGAGGATCCGCGGATGCGCATCTGGATCAAGCCACGCTACACCGATCAGGCGATTCGTCCGATGGATGGTGCACTTTCGGGGTGCTCGGTCAAGTATAACGACAACAGTACCCATAGCGACAAAGAGCCTTATTTGCACTATGAAACGTTGGTGGGTGATGTGAAGGTCAACCACCTGCTCGACTACGACGAACTGCTCTTCATCAAGGCCGAGGCTGCTATGAAGGGTTGGATCTCGGGATCGGCACAAGCCTATTACGAAGCGGCAGTTACCGCCTCGTGTCAGAAGTGGGGGGCTTATGGTGGGGATGCTGCCTACCCTGCGTTGCTGAACGGTAAGGTGGTATTCAAGCCGGTTGAAATCACACAGAAAGATATTGTCGCCTTGTTGGCCAACGATCGGGTGAAGTGGGACAACACCGAGCAGCGTCTGGCAGAGCAGAAATGGCTTTCGCTATTTTGGACGGTTGGTTTTCAGATGTACCACGAAATGCGTCGCACGGGCTATCCCGAATGCAAGACCGGCAAGGGCACCCAAGAGCTGAATCGCACGTCGGGCAAATTTATCGCCCGTTACGCCTATCCGCTGATCGCTATTGCCAATAACCGCGCCAATTATGAAGCCGCTTTTGTGGCACAGGGCGGTAGTCTGGGCAACAACGATATGATCTTCCCTGTTTGGTGGAGTGGTCAAGCCGTGGCTCAAGATACCGGTACGCCGTGGGAACACACCTTCCGGAAAAACATAACCGCCGAGGAAAATTAGCCATCTCAAAAATCTGATTGATTATGAATACAAAATATATATTTCGCAATCTATGGACAGCAGTGGGGGCGACGGCTCTCCTGCTCTCGGTAGCGGCGACCACCGCGTGCAGCGACGATGACGAGGTGGGTGCTCCTTATTTCCGTTTGGAAAACAACGTTGTGTCGAGTAAGCTGGTCTCCAATCCGACAGAACTCGGGTTTAACGTGGCGGCCATCGTGAAGGATCCGACGGTTGAGCTGATTCGTTACGACGTTCGCTCCAATAGCAAATGGAGTGTCGAATGTAGTGCTGCGGATGCCTCGTGGTTGCAAATTCACCCCACCGAGGGTGAAGGTGACGGTATCGTCCGCTTCTGTGCGACCGATAACGATGCCACCACACCCCGTGCGACAACCGTCGTATTCCGTTATGCCAACGGTCACCAGACCGAAGTGACGCTGGCGGTCAAACAATTGGCCAACCTGCCATACATTACCATTTATGTCGACAAGAGTGATGCCACGCAGATCACCGCAGGCCGCGCTGCCGCCCATTACGAGGTCGAAATTGCCTCGAATGTCGAGCCATTCTACGCAATGCCGCAGGTTGATTGGGCTACATTCACCGAGATCGGTAATGGCAAATTCTCGTTGGACTTGGCGGCCTATCCCGATCCGGCAACAACACTCGAACGCACGAATGTAATTTCGGTCAAAGGCAGTGGCAAGTATTCGGCCATCACGGCGAAATTGAATATTCTGCAAACCATCGCACCGCAGATTACGGTCGTCAGCGAGGATATTGCTGAGAACGAACTTCCGCCTTTTGCGGCCTCATCACCGGCGGCCTTCACCTTCAAGGTGCAGTCAAACTGGGCTTGGACTGCTGTTTCGGACGATCCTTGGTGTATAGCATCGCCCTCTTCGGGTGAGGCAGACAAAGAGTATACAGTGACGGTGACGGTGACCAAAAACGCTGGGGCTGCCCGAAATACACATCTGATGCTGACAACGAGCGAGGTGCTTGGCACCACAGCAAAACAAGATTTGCGGGTGTCGCAAGAGGGTAATTCCGGCGCGCAACCCGATATGGAGGGGTTGACCTCACCCGTCAAGTGGTTCTTTAATGGTGCCGCCGGCACGGATTACACGGCAGCCAAAGAGCAGTTTGAGGTTAACAATAGCTTGCAAGCGGCTTCGGGCGTGGGGCGTCTGTCGTATACCCACGTCTATCGGGACGATAAAGGACAGCCCTCGGCAGATTGTACACGTAAGATTGGTGGTACCGGTCAACCCTACATTACCGGAGCGTGGCCCGGTGATTTCTGGCTCTTCGAAGTGCCGGTCAAGTATTTCAAGGCAGGTACCAAGGTTCGCTTCACAGGCTCCAGCCGTATCTCTGGTACCGGACAAAAGTACTGGCGATTGGAGTATAAGGATGGAAGTTGGAAACCGGCAAGTGAACTGCAAACTGTCGATTTTCTGGGGGAGACTATCTCGTATACGCACATTATGCCGACGGCCAATATGACCATTGATGCTACCGTAACTTTCTCGCGGAGCATTGCCGATGGTGAGGTGCAATTCCGCTTTGTCTGTGCGGCCAACTGTACGGGTGGCGGCTCGGCCATATCGGCACCCAACGGCGGCACGATACGTTGGGCAAGCGATGTGGCTAACGGATTCAACGATAGCCCCATTATCCAAGTGGTGGAGTAATCGGGCAGCTGCCTCGAAAATGTGTAAAGCCCAAGGGACTCCTTGGGCTTTACTTTTTTTGTGGGGCGAAGGGCTGCTCGAGCCTTTCGCGAAGGGTGGCAGATCGGGTTAGCTGTTGACGACGATCACTTCGATACCCCGTTCGCGCAGTTGTGTCAGATAACGCGACTGGGTGTTGTTGTCGGTGATGACCATATCGACCGCATCTAAATTGCATATTTTGCTGAAACCGCGTCGCCCGAATTTGGAACTGTCGGCCAGAACGATCACTTTTTGTGCCGATTCGATCATCACGCCATTGAGCGTGGCCTCCATCATATTGGTGGTGGTGAGTCCGAAATCGGGGTCAATGCCGTCAACGCCTACAAACAATTTGCTGCAACTGAAGTGGTGAAGCATCTCTTCGGCAAAAGCGCCCACCACCGAAACCGAGCTGTCGCGCGTAATGCCGCCCAGCTGGATGACGTCGATATTCCGATTTTGCGACAAAATGGAGGTCACGGGAATCGAAGCCGTAATGACCGTCAGGTGACCTGTGGGGGCGATTTCGTGCGCAAAAAAGGTCATCGTGGTACCCGAGGCAATGATGATCGAATCATCCTGCCCGATCAGTTCCGCGGCCTTGGCTCCGATCATACGTTTCTCCGGCACATTCTTTTTCTCCTTTTCGCTCACGTGTCGATCGCTGATGTAAGGGCTGATCAAGATGGCGCTTCCGTGGGTTCGGTAGAGCTTTTTTTGCTGTTCAAGCACCGAGAGGTCCTTGCGAATCGTAACCTCCGAAACTTTGAACATTTCGGCAAGTTGTGTCACGGTGATCGAACCGTTTTGCTGTAAAAGGTTTAGTATTTTTCTGTGTCTCGCTGAAAGGTTCAATCCAGCCTCTTCTCCGACCTTGCTCATGGCGTTTATTTTAAAATTCAGAGGAACAAGTTATGAAAAAACTTTGAGATTATTGGAAATTTTGTCTGATTTTTCTGTTTTGACGGCACTTCTTTCAAATATAACAAATAATATTTTGATATGTAAAAAAACATCCGTAATTTTGTTTCGTATTAAAGACATTAGGTTTCGAAATTATCAAACAAGCATTAAAGATATATGAAAAGAAATCAACAACTTGAAAAAGCAACCCAAAAAGAAAAAGTATGGGATGTTGTGGTCATCGGTGGTGGAGCAACAGGACTTGGTGTGGCCGTAGATGCCGCAGCGCGCGGTTATAGCGTGTTGTTGCTCGAAGGAAGCGATTTTGCAAAATGCACCTCCAGCCGCAGTACCAAATTGGTGCACGGAGGCGTGCGCTACCTCCAGCACGGCGATGTGATGTTGGTCTTGGAGGCGCTGCGTGAGCGAGGTCGGATGAAAGCCAACGCTCCGCATCTGGTCAAAGATCAGTCGTTTGTGATCTCGAACTACACCTATTGGGATAATTTTCTCTACTTCTGCGGCCTGACCTTTTACGACCTGCTGTCGTTTGGTTTCGGTTATGGACGTAGTCGCTTCATCAGTGCCAAAAAGGTAATGCAATATCTTCCGACCTCGGTCGAGAAGGGGCTGAAGGGCGGCGTTGTCTATCACGATGGACAGTTCGATGACTCTCGTATGGCGATCAACTTGGCGCAGACCTGCGTCGAGCAGGGTGGTACGGTGTTGAACCAAGCTCGTGTGACGCAGATCATCCACAACCCTGCCGGCAAGGTGGCCGGCGTGAAGTTTGTGGACAACCTCAGCGGCACGGAATACGCCATCAAAGCGCAGAGCGTGGTCAATGCTGCCGGTTGTTTTGTCGATGATATTATGCATATGGATAGCCCCGATCACCGCAAAATGGTGACTCCGAGCCAAGGTGTGCATTTGGTGCTCGATAAGAAATTTCTGCAAAGCGATTACGCCATTATGGTTCCCAAGACTTCCGATGGGCGCGTGCTCTTCGCGGTGCCTTGGCACGACAAGGTCGTTGTCGGCACCACCGACATTGTGCGTCCCACGGCTGAAGCCGATCCCAAACCCTTGCAGGAGGAGATTGATTTCATCCTCGGAACTGCGGCGCTCTATATGAATCCGGCTCCAACGTACAAAGATGTGCTGTCGGTATTTGCCGGTCAGCGTCCCCTTGCGGCGCCCAAGAAAGAGGGCAAAAACACCAAGGAGATTTCGCGCAGCCACAAGATCATCGTTTCGGCCAACAATCTGGTGACCATCACGGGTGGTAAATGGACCTCCTATCGGTTGATGGCCGAGGATACGGTGAATAAGGTGGCTGAAATTGCCGAACTTCCCGTTCGAGGATGTGCTACGCGCAAGCTGCGCATCCACGGCTATCGCAAAAATCCGAACCTTGCCGACCATATGTATGTTTATGGCGCTGACCAGCCAGCGATTCAGGAGCTGATCCGCAACCAGCCGGAATTGGGCGAAAAACTCTCGAGCAAATACGATTACACCGCCGCCGAGGTGGTGTGGGCTGTGCGCGAGGAGATGGCGCAGACGCTCGAAGATGTTCTGTCGCGCCGTGTGCGTCTGCTCTTTGTCGATGCGCGCGAGGCGCTGAAGGCAGCACCGAAGACCGCTGCACTGATGGCGCGCGAGTTGGGTCGTGATCAGGCTTGGGAGCAGCAGCAGGTGGCCGATTTCACGGCGTTGGCAAAAACCTATATATTTGATAAATAGGCGATACGAAGGCGGTGCATAGATAGGCCGTCAGATGAAACGAGGGAGACGAAATGCAATATTTCGTCTCCCTCGTTTGTTTGTTGGGTATCAGCCGATGATCTCGGCCACGCGGGCTGCAATCATCGCCGGCGTGATTGCCCGTAGACAACGGTAGTCGCCATAAAGACACGCCTTGTTGCCAAAGACCGAGCAGGGACGGCACGGCAAATCGGCCTGCAAAACACCGCGCGGATCACCACCATAGCCCCAAAAACCCAAGCCCGGATGCGTTGCGCCCCAAACCGAAACCACGGGCGTCGCCGTGAGTGATGCCAAGTGCATCACCAGCGAATCCATCGACACCACGCAATCCAAATTGGCGATCAAATCCATCTCGCCGGCCAACTTCACGCGACCAAACAGCGCCGTAACATTGGGATAAAGTTGCTCCATTGCCTGCGCAAATTCGGCTTCGTGGCCGCCGCCGCTGTGGATAAATAGCCGCTCATAGCGTTGGGCAAGCAGCCGCACCACTTCGCGGCTTTGATCCTCGGGATAGGTCTTGCCTTGCTGCGCCGAAAAGGGGGCGAAGCCGACCCAAATGCCGTGTTTCTCACCCATCGGGTTGGTCAGCTGGGTGCGCTGGGCAACCGTCGGATCGTCGAAAACGAAACCCAATTGCCGAAAAACATCACAATAGCGCCCGACCGTATGGCGCAGTGGCTGCACGCGACTGTCGGCATCGCGAATAAATTGTTTTTTCTCGCCGCGACCCTTGTCGATGGCGGCCACCGGAATGCCGTGCAGACGCATCGAGAGATCAAACGCTTTGGAACGCAGCACGCCGTGCACATCGGCCACAGCATCCACGCCCCAGTGTCGAGCCTGCGCCGCCAAGCGCCACATACCACACAGTGAATGGTGCTCGCCACGGGTGTTAACCTCGAAAAAATCGACGTTCAGCCTTCGAAAAAACGGCTTGAAAAGCGGTTGTGTCGCCACGGTGATCCACAAATCGGGATAGGCAGCTTGCAGTGCGCGCAGCGCGTGGGGTAACATCGCCACATCGCCCATCGCCGAGGTTCGCACGACCAGCAGGTGTTGCGGCAGTGTCCTATTTTTTCTGGCCATAGAGCACCGGATTCAAAGCCGGATCGTTGTACATTTTCATCTGTTTGTAGGTCTTCATATATTTGCGACCAGCCTCGATGTCCTCGATCAGCTCCTCAATGGCCTTCGAAAGATCGACCTGCTGCGACAGCAACACGTCCAATTTCTTGCGGCACGCGGCACGATGGGCGTCATCGACATCCATCCGTTCTGCCTCGCAAGCCATATGATAGATCTTCAGCGCTAAGATCGACAGGCGGTCAATCGCCCACGCCGGAGTCTCGGTGTTGAGCCGAGCACCCGATGCTACTTTGACCTCTTTATATTTGTCGAGCAGGTACGAATCGACATATTCGACCATATCGGTGCGCTCCTGATTCGAGCGGTCGATGCGTCGTTTGATGAGCAGTGCCTCCACCGGATCAATCTGCGGATTGCGGATAATATCCTCCAAATGCCACTGCACGGTGTCGATCCAGCTCTTGTGGTAGAGCAGGTGGTCGAGCGTTCCCGACTCAAAAGGGTTCTCGATGGGGTGGTCTACATCGTCGTGGCGATGGTAGTTTTCGATGGCGCGGTTGAAAATTCGATTTGCGTTTTCAGTAAACATAGTTTTAGGTATTTTTTAGAGTTGTAATTTCCGGTGGAAAAACCTATCTTTGCATATAGAATTAAACAAAGATAATGATTCTTTCCAAAAAAGCAATAGCACTTGTCGCAATTCTGTTCTGCACGCTCGGCACCCTCAGCTCACAAACACGGCCGACACGGCAAACGCGCGAGGAGTATATCGAACGATACAAAGAGATAGCTGTCAGACAGATGGAACGTTACGGAATTCCGGCCAGCATCACGATGGCGCAGGGAATCCTCGAATCGGACTGCGGCAATAGCCGTCTCTCGCTGCAATCGTGCAACCATTTCGGCATCAAGTGCAAACGTAACTGGACCGGGGACAAGGTCTACCACGACGACGATGCTAAGGGCGAATGTTTCCGCAGCTACCCCTCGGTCGAAGACTCCTACCACGACCACGCGGAGTTCCTCGACTCGCAAGTGCGTTACGACTCATTGTTTGCCTACTCGGCCGCCGACTACAAAAGTTGGGCACGTGGTCTGAAGGCTGCCGGCTACGCCACCGCTCCCGACTATGCCCAGCGGCTCGTGCGCATCATCGAGGAGTCGCAGCTCTACCTGCTCGACCAACCCGACGGCGAGCAGCTTTATGCCGCACGCACGAGCGGCAAAAGCAATCCCGACGACTGGTTCTCCTCGCAGAGCAGTGTCGAGCAGCGCCCCGACGGCACAGCCATTGACCCCGACAACTACCGTGTGACGATCAACGCCCACAACGGTTACAACGTCTACGCCACCAACGGCGTCCATTATGTGCTGGCCAAAGAGGGCGACACGTTCGAAAACATCGGTCGCCAATTTCGCCTGTCACCGCGCAACCTGCGTAAGTTCAACGACTTGAAAGACAAGACTTCACAGCCGATGACCGACGAAACAATCTACATCGAACGCAAGAAAAAACGCTGGGAAGGCAATGCGCAACACCACATTTGCCGCGAAGGCGAGACGACCTATGCCGTGGGTCAATCCTACGCTTTGCGCACGCGCGCGGTCGAAAAAATGAACCACCTCAAGGCCAACGAGATCTTGGAAAAAGGCCAAAAACTTCGCATTAAATAAAAATCGCAATACTATGGATAACAACACTTTGAGAGGTCGAATCCTCGAAACTGTAATACGTAAATCCACGCTCAAGCAGAAGGTCTTCGACAACACCTTTTCGGCATTCAACGAGTTGAAAGACACGCTCTTTGAGATGGCCTCCGAAATGGACGACGACCTTGACGGCAAACTCGATCGGCGCGTGCGTCTCGAATACCGCGACCGTGGCAAATTCGAAGCCCAATTGCAGGTGGCCGACGATATGTTGATTTTTCAGATGCACACCGACGTCTTCGATTTCGACACCAACCACCCCATTTGGCAAAATCCCTACGTGCAGGCCGATAAGGAGAACTCCTATTGCGGAATGATCAACATCTACAACTTCCTCTCCGACTCGTTCAAGTTCAACCGCAATGCCGACGAAGGCTACCTGATCGGACGGATCTTCATCAACCGCGAACGTCGCTATTTTGTGGAGGGCAAGCAGCAAACTGCAATGCGCGCTATGGAGTTGGGAAAGAGCGAGATATGCCACGATGCACTGGTGACAATTCTCGAATCGGCGATCAGTTACGCGATGGATTTTGACCTGCTGATGCCGCCTTACGAGGGCAACAAACGGGTGACGGTCGATCAGTTTAACACCAAAATGGACAACTCGAAATTCGTCACCGGCAAGCGCTTGGGCTACGATTTCGAAGTGAAAGACATTTAGAACCGCTTCTTGAGCGCGACGCATTAAAATCAAAGCATTAATCATTGAGAACAACCCTATTATCACTTCTGGCGGCCGCGCTGCTTGGAACGACGGCAACAACCTACGCACAAGGTGAATACGCCGAAATTGCTCGGCTGCGAGCGCTGAATCAGACGGTGCCGGGCATTCGGTCGATGGCCGACGGCGAACACTATACCACGCTCGAGAGCAGCAACATCTTCCGCCACAGCTATGCCACCGAGGGGCGCGGTGAGAATATGTTGCCCTCACCGGCAGCCAATCTGCTGGTTACCGACTATGCTTTTTCGCCCGATGAACGGCAAATTCTGCTTTTGTCGGGTGCCACGCCCATCTACCGCCGCTCCTATACGACCACCTACCATTTGGTTCGTGACGGCAAGTTGCAACCGATTTTGCGCGATGCCGAAGCACCGCGCGACGCCTCGTTCTCGCCCGATGGTGAGGCGATTGCCTACTCCGACCGCAACGATCTCTATCTGTGGGACACCGCTCTGCAAACCACACGCCGCATTACCGACGACGGCGCTTGGAATGCGGTCATCAACGGCACAACGGACTGGGTCTACGAAGAGGAGTTTGCCTTCACGCGCGCCTATGCCTTCTCGCCCGACAGCCGACGGATCGCCTACCTGCGTTTCGACGAATCGGCTGTGCCGCTGATGGCGCTGATGCGCTACGATGGCAAGCTCTACAACAGCGCCTACGCCTACAAATACCCCAAAGCCGGCGAGCATAACTCGGTGGTGCAACTGTGGGTTTACGATCGGCAAACCGGTCAAAAGGAGCGCATCGACACCGGCAAAGAGAGCGATCAATACATTCCGCGGATCGGCTGGACGCCCGATGGTCGGCTGTGGTTTTTCCGCCTGAATCGCCGACAAAACACCTTCGAGATGATCCTCTGCGAGCCTAACGGTGCACAACGCACGATCTATGATGAGCGTTCGCAGCAGTATGTCGAACGGGTGGACGATCACACGGTGACCTTCGTGGACAAAGATCGTTTCTTGGTGCGGCAAGAGTCCCTCACGGGCTTTATGCACCTCTATCTATATAGCATCCGCCGCGGACTGCTGGCGCAGGTCACCAAAGGCAAATGGGAGGTGACCGAGGTGGTTGGAGCCACCGACAAACGCGTGTGGTACCTCTCGACCGAGGGTTCACCCCTGCGTCGCTCGCTCTACTCCGTGGCACTCGACGGTCGCGGCAAACAACGGCTGACCACCGGCGAGGGCTTCTATACGATCGCCCCAAGTCGGGGTATGAAGTACTATATCTCAACCTTTTCCAACGCCACAACCCCCAATCGCACCGAGATTTGCAACGCCGACGGACAGAAAATCCGCACCCTTGCCACGAGTGAGGAGCTGCGCGAAGAGCTACTCGCCAGCCACCGCCCCACCAAGGAGTTTTTCCGCTTCACCACCGAGCGCGGCGACACACTCAACGCTTACCGCGTTTTGCCGCGTAACTTCGATCCCACGCGGCGTTATCCCGTGTTGCTGACCCAGTACTCCGGCCCGGGTTCGCAGAGCGTTCAGGATCGTTGGTCGATGGATTGGGAGGACGCCCTCGCCGACAAGGGTTATATCGTGGTCTGCGCCGATGGACGCGGCACAGGATTTCGCGGCGAGGCGTTCAAAAAACGAACCTACGGCCGGCTCTTGGCGCTCGAAACCGAGGATCAAATCTCCACGGCGCGCCATCTGGCCACGCTGCCCTATGTCGATTCGGCTCGCATCGGCATCTATGGTTGGTCTTACGGTGGATCAATTTCGCTGAGCTGTGCCCTGAAGGGGTTGGGATTGTTC